>NZ_JAUORD010000001.1:0-703391 GCF_030547345.1 Anaerobacillus sp. 1_MG-2023
CCCATAGAAAAATCCCCTCCATAATAGACAGCTTAGTGCGCTTTCTTTTTTCTGTCTACTATGAGGGGATCATATCATATTTGGAGTGCCTGTTCTTTTTTTATGATTTAGTCGTTACATGCTTTCCACGCTGCTGCAGTTTAATTAATCGATACGTATGCGTAAAGATTACTTTTAACACCGCATAAGTTGGAATCGCTAGAATGAGTCCCAGGAATCCAGCAAGACTGCTGGCAACCAATAACAATAAAATAATCGTTAGTGGATGGATATCAAGTTTTCGCCCCATCACAAGAGGTGATACAAGGTTACTTTCTATTTGTTGGATTACAATCACTCCAAGGACAACCCATAGAGCTGTTAGCGGTGATTGAATTAATCCTACAATCACCCCAGGCGCCGTCCCGATGATAGGACCAATAAATGGTACAACATTAAGGAAAAGGGCAATGAGCGCTAGAATTAACGCATAATCAAGATCAATAATCACATACCAAATGTAAACAAAGGTTCCAATAAAGATGCTAACAATTAGCTGGCCTTGAATAAAGCCACTTAACGCATCATCCATGTCTTCTAGTATTTTCGCCCCTTCTTTTCGATGAGCTCGAGGCACAACACTAAGTAAGGAAGGCATCAGTTTCTTTCCATCTTTCAACATAAAGAAAAGGATAAAAGGAAGAAGCACAATTCCTACAAGTACATTTGTCACCACATTTAATATGGAGAAAAGATAGTTTCCGAAAGAGGAGCTAATTTCCCCGATAGAACCCGATATACGATCCGTTAACTCCTGTATATCAATCATTTCACTTTGAAGAATTCTCGCTATGTATGGATTGCTTTGCCATTCGTTGGTCGCTTTCTGCAGATCATTGATAAGGGTCGGGGCACCTTGTACCAAACTATTAAATTGATCAACTAGAACAGGACCAATGCTCAGGACTAAACCAGTCACACCACCAGCAAGGGCAAGATAGACAATGAGAATACCAAGCGGTCTAGGAATTTTCCACTTTTCTAAGAGGGTGATAACAGGTCTAAGAATATAATAAAACACCCCTGCAGCGATGATTGGAAAAGCTAAAGTTGTTACGAGTATCACAAGCGGACGAAAAATAAATTCGATTTTACTCCCTACCCAAATCACTGTAAAAATAAGGAGGAGCCAAATAAAAAATCGAAACATTCGTGATTGCTGCATGATCGATCATCACTTCCTTTCATTCATTTTGATGAAGCCTTTACGGTAGAGACGAATGATCATCTCGATGAACCAAACGGGGTATTTCTTTGGAAAGAAGCGACGTTGGTAGTAGCGATCATAGGCCATCTTTAAGTCATCCCAGTGCGTACACTCCTTTGATTGACGGAAGCGAACAACATCGATGACGCGAACTTCTCCATTCGAGAGAAGCATCACATTTTGGAGATGTGTATCGGAAGGATTCAACCCTTTAGAACGGGCATACTGGAGCGCCACATCCACCTGCAGTAACATATTATCAGTGATGATAATCCCTCGTCTTAAGCACTCGTAGAATGTAATGCCGTCCAAGTATTCTAAAACCACATACCCCTCTCCTCCTTCATAATAAAAAGGGAAGTGGTTATTATCTTGAAGTACTTGATAAATCGAAGCTTCCTGCACAGCAAGATGAGCACAGTCAGGATAGAAAACCTTAAGAACCTTTTGTTCATCACGTATTCTAAATACGACTGCACTTCTACCTCTACCGATTAGCTTCAGCTCTTCTGGTTTTCGAAGAACCTCTGTTCCAGATATCTCAATTTGCTGAACCATTCTTCCAATGTCATTCAAATGACAACACCCTCTTCATTTCTCGCATATGTTACGCGATCTCTATCTTTACACTTATTCGCAACAGATGGCATGGTATAAGGGTGAATCGCCTGGATCGCAATAGAATCCAAGAATAATATAATAGCTTAGGTACACAAGAGGTATAATTTTTGTTTGAGAGAAATCTCGTTTTTAAGACTATCCTACACCATTTACGAAAGAACACAAGGAAATGTTTCAGATCTCTAGAAAGTTTCTCCGGTCATCCTACTCATAAATAATTGGTAGAAAGTAAAATAGTTCATCGATATTGCGACTGAATGAATAGGTCTTCCATCAAATTCCTCTTGTTCAAATGATTTCCTAAAATCACCAATACTTAGGCCCCGGGCTTCTCCCGTAATCTCTACTGCTACGCGAGTGCGGTAGAATGAGCAAATGTCCTTCTTTTCAACCCCCATTAACGTAAGCGCATCGTGAACAGGACTACCTTCAATGTCTGGAACCATTTTCTTATAAAATTCCTCATAATAGTAATCTAGAAGTGGCTTCATAAGAGGCGCCTTCCCTTTTGCATGAATATAATTAACCATTCCCGGTGTTACAATCGCATGCTCCGTCACATTTAGTGGAAATAAAAAAACATGCTCAGCATATTTCATCACTATATTTGCCGCAACTGGATCTGCATAAAAATTAGCTTCTGCACTCGGGGTCACGTTTCCTGGGACGTTAAATGCACCGCCCATTATATAAAAAGATTTAATTCCTTTCATCGTATCTGGATACAAGAGAAAAAGCGTCGCAAGAGAAGTCATCCTCCCAACGTTTACGATCACAAGGTCGTCATACTTTTCAATTAATGAAATCACTTGAAAGAAATTCTCTAAAGGGGCAGCTTCATTTGGCGGTGGCGTAATAGGACCTAATCCTTCCGGGCCATGTACATTAGGATAATAAATCGGCACCTCTCCAGTCATGGGCTTTTCTGCCCCACCCATTACAGGGATATCCGTTCGACCAACTTCTTCAAGTAAGTAGCGAACGTTACGGGTCGTTTGTTTTTTTGATACGTTTCCGTAGCAAGCTACAATACCAATAACATCCACACCTTCTGATAAATAAGCAAATAAAAGGGCGATCGTGTCATCAATTCCTACATCTCCAAAAAACAAGACCTTTTGTCCCATTTCTTCACCTCATCCCCATACTTATCATGACTAACATATTCACATCGCTGTAAATTAAGAAGCAAGTCATTGGGATAGGTGAATAATTGAAGAAAAAGCTTTTTCAAATAATAAGCACTAAAGAAGAGCAGGTTTCCCTACTCTTTTGGTACAAAAATATTTAATTCGTTATGCATCACTTCTGCTTCGAACGGAAGGTGAATACCTTCATCGCCATCGATATTTACAACAAGTTCATGACCCGATTCCACTTTTAATTTCGAGGCTGGAAAATACTCCACTTGAGCATTATTTTGCAACTTTCCACTGAAGAGATCTGGTATGATTTTAAACACTTTTGTAAGAGAAAACTCTCTTAATATAAAGACATGAAAGTAGCCATCGTTCACCTCTGCATGCTGAGCGAATGACTGTATCCCTCCAACTGAGTTTGTTAACGCGATCAGCATTAAATAAGCTTTCCCATCCCATTGCTTACCGTCGTATGTAATGTTCAAGTCGAATGGTGTTTTATCCTTTAATGCTTTTCCACCTTCAATTAAATAAGCGAGTGGACCAAATTTGGATTTTTGATCAGCCGTAACGTCATATACAGCTTCTGCAATGGCGCCAACTGCAAGTACATTCATGAAATATTGATCATTTATACGTCCAATATCAACCGGTTTCGTATGCTGTTCAGATAGAACCTCTAGCGCTTTCTTAGGTTGCATCGGTATGTCTAGTGCTCTTGCAAAGTCATTCACTGTTCCAAGGGGTACGAAACCAAAATCAGGGCGTTCTGTTTCACGCGCTAAACCATTCACCGCCTCATTGATCGTTCCATCTCCTCCCATTGCAACAACTGTATTAAAGTGATTCTCACAAGCAGCTCTTGCAAAACGAACAGCATCTCCCTCTTTTTCGGTATACTTCACCGTAACGTCTACATGGTTTTGTTCTAAAATGGCTACAGCCTCATCTTCATATTTCATCGCTTTTTCTTTCCCTGAAGATGGATTAATAATCAACATGGCTCGCTTCACAGATACGTCCTCCCTAAACCAGAAATAGTAAGTCTCTTTCGTAGATTCCCTTCTTCTTAAGCCTTGAAACAGTATGATTCAATCAAATTGGTGGACGCATACAAATCGTTCTCAAATTAGTCGTGATATAAGATTTTTTATAAAACCATATGACAAACATTTCCTCTCCCCTATAATAGAATGGGGTATTCGAACACATGTAAAGGGAAACGTCATTAAATATGCTGTTTGGAGCACGGAAAGGAACTGTTCACGTGAGGAATTATATGTATTTTGCAAGTAGTTTTATATTATTATTCTTTTTTCTACAACTTCTATCGGGGATCATTTTAACAATGTTAGTCGAATCCCCCTCCTATACAAGCTTTGGAAATTATACGAGCGCAGAGAATTCTTTTCTTGTGACGATCATCATCATAGGGATTTCAGCCGTCATAGCTTTTCTTATTCAAAAGTGGCTCAATAAGAGACGAAAGTAATGAAGATTTCACTCGTATGAGCTAGCGAACCGATTTAATAAGGTTCATTAATATGTAACATCGTTTGACGCAATAGGAAAAATAATATTCATCCCTGTCTCTTATAGAGATAGGGATATTTAATGTGCTCTTCAGCTGTAATAGTTGTTTCTAATGAACGAAAATAGGCTATGTTAAAGACTAAACGCCATTTATTCAGGAGTAGGAGTCGCATATGAAATATTATTCGCTGTATCGGATCGTCGTGATCGTTTGGATGTCGGTTAAGTTCTTCATTCAACTCCAGCATTTCAGAAGGAAAAGCAAGCATTCATGGGACCAGGAACGCTGGCAGAAGCTATTAAAGAAACAAGCGAAAGAATATAAGGAAAAAGCGATTCGTCTTGAAGGTTTACTTGTGAAGCTTGGACAGTTCCTCTCAACAAGAGCTGATATTCTTCCAAAAGTTTTTCTTGAAGAAATTGAAGATCTTGTTGACCGCGTCCCTTCTTTCTCTTGGGAGAAAGCGAGAAAGACTCTTGAAGAAGAGTGGTCATCTGATTACGAAGATGTCATTGATCACCTTTCGGAACGACCAGTTGCTTCTGCCTCTATTGGTCAGGTATACAGAGCAACGTTAAAATCAGGTGAAGATGTTGCCATCAAAATCCGTCGACCAAATATCCGTAAAATCATACGAGCTGACTTCCAAGCGCTCCGAATTGTGTTTTGGTTGATGGATACATTCACTTCTTATGGAAAACAGCTCGATCTTAGTAGACTTTATGATGAAGTTCGAAGCGTGATCGAAGATGAACTCGATTTTAAAAAAGAACTAAAAAACGGACTACACTTCCAGGAACGTTACAAAAACAGCCCGGGTTATCGCGTACCCAATTATGTATCTGAATGGTCAACGAAAAAAGTCCTTGTCATGGAGTGGATGGAAGGCGCACGGATTACGAATCTGTCTTACATTAAAGAAAAGAACATAAACCGACAGGAGCTCGCACGTAAACTTTTGAAGGGCTACCTTGATCAGCTTCTTCAAGAGGGACAGTTTCATGCCGATCCACATTCAGGAAATATTCTGATCCAAGAAGATAGCACAGTTGTTTTTATCGATTTTGGGATGGTTGGTCATATTGAAGCAAGAGATGCTCTATCGATTCGCAAGCTGATTACTGGAATCGTGCTGAATCAGTATCGTGATGTCACGGATGCCCTTGAAGAGCTTCGGTTTCTTCTTCCTAATTCAGACAAGCGGCAGATTGAGAAAGCTATCCAGACGCTTGTCACGTTATTTGTGGAACAAGATTTAACGATGATGGATGAAGATACGGCAGATCAAGTTCTGACAGAAGTTCAAACCCTTGTGAATAAACAGCCCATTCAACTACCTAGTGAATTTGCTTTTCTAGGAAGAGCGATATCAACAATTGTAGGTATCCTTTACACATTGGACCCAGAGATTGATTTAATAGAAGAAGGAAAGCCGATTGTGCAAGAATGGATCAATCGGGAAGAATCAACTGATAAGCGCTATGATCCTAAGAAAATTTTGAAACAACTTTATGCGAGAATCACTTCCATTGAAAACCCTCTTGATCGATTGTCTGAGGAGTTCAACCAACATCGGCAATGGGAGGAATCGTTAAAACAACGGGAAGTTAAAGCAAAAAGCTTACTGTGGAATAAACATTATGGATTTATCCTTTTCTGCCTCAGTCTAATCGGATTCTTTATTAGTCACGCCTTTGAAATTCAATCATTACTCCTTCCTACTATGATTACTGGAGGAATCAGTTTACTCGTCATACTTCTTGCAGGTACCTTCGAGAAGCGACTATGGAAAAAAAGGAGCAGTAAAAATGAACGATGAAAAAGTAATGAAGGAAACAAGTGAAAAGCTCGGACGCTCTGAAGTGAAAGTGGAAGGTCTTCATGATGGGTATCGGATTACAGTGAAAGGAGATGAAGAAGAGCTCAAGCAAAAACGACGCGTTGGCGGTGCCTTTATTAACCTTCTTAAACAACTTGAAAAAGCCGGCTATCGATTGCCTTTTCCATTTTCATGGATTCTGCGCTTCTGGAATCGGTATTCAAAACGATAGAAGATGAGGGAGCATTCCCCCTCTTTTTTATTTTCACTTCTTCCTCTTATTGGTACAATGAGGAAATGAAACCACTTATCATTGATTCACCAGAAAGGATGTGCGCCATGGATAAGAAACACGCAGCAGAATTAATTACAAAAGTAAGAGAGACTTCTCCTCTCGTTCACAATATAACGAATACAGTTGTTACGAACTTTACTGCAAATGGTTTACTTGCCGCAGGAGCTAGCCCTATAATGGCGTATGCACGAGAGGAAGCGGCAGATATGGCGAGAATTGCTGGAGCTGTCGTCTTAAATATTGGTACACTTACAAAGGAAACCGTTGAAGCGATGCTACTCGCAGGAAAAGCAGCAAATGAATTGAACACCCCTGTTATACTCGACCCAGTTGGAGCCGGTGCTACTCCTTATCGAACGTCAACTGCTCGCCGCATTTTAAAAGAAGTCGACGTTCAATATTTGCGAGGAAATGCCGCAGAAATTGCTAATGTTGCAGGAAAAACATGGTCAATTAAGGGCGTTGATTCTATTGAAGGGGACGGAAATCGCGAAGCTCTCGCTAGAAAAGCTGCCAAGATGTTTGGCTGTGTTGTGATTGTAACTGGTGAAATTGATACCATTTCAGACGGCAATACGTCAATAAGACTAGGAAATGGCCATCCCATTTTAACGAAAGTAACCGGCACTGGATGTCTTCTCTCTTCCCTGCTTGGAGCGTTTGCAGCCATTGAACCAGATCCTATGCTCGCAGCCTATGGCGTTCTTGCTTTCTATGGAGTGGCTAGTGAAAAAGCCGCTCATCTCGTTGGAAACAGGCCTGGAGATTTTCAGATTGAATTACTTAACCAACTCTCTCTGCTCTCATCAAAAGAAATTGAAGAAGGCATTCAACTCATACCGAACTAACAAAAAGGGGAGCGCGAATCAACATTCACGCTCCCCTTTTCGTTCAAGGAATCAACCTCTTCTACATCACAAAACATACTCCTATCAATGAGCAATAAAAAAGCAATCCTCCACGCCTTTGAATGTATAGACCACTTTTTCAAGCAACGGATGGAAGTAAACAATGAGATAATCTCCGCTTCGATCGATGACTCGTTTACCCCAATGATACACTGGATAATCCTGCATGGTGCATGATTCTGTTTCGACTTCGGAAGTGATCCAATCGATCACTTTTGCTTCCTCATCCATTACTTCCCCCTCGAGAACTTACTGATAGGTGAATGTGTACTACACTTTCTTCTCTACACCATGACGCCCATCCACCGAAAGTGCTCTATTGTTTAAGACATATCTCACTTGTTTTCTAACTATCACTTTCAAAGAACATCCCAATTCATGTAAAAACCTGAAGCAAATGCTTCAGGTTCGTACTAAAACAAGATGCCCAAGATACCGGCCAGAATGGCAAAGACGATTGCGATAATATACCAGATCACCGCAAGAACAACGATAAGCCAACCGATTCCTTTTCTACCTGTCTGAATGAAATAAATCCCAAGTACGATTGGTCCAAATATCAAACCGATAATGGCCCAAAAGAAGGAACTCTTATCTCGTTTTTTAGCATCTATAAATAAGAAAATGGCGATAACCACATTTACAATAAAGCCAAATGACATTTCCATACGCTCACCTCATTTCTAGAAAACTGTTTCCCTTTTGTCTTTCATTCTAAACTGGGCATCCATGGTGTTTACGTGAGATCAACGATTAACGTATCGAATGCAAAGGATATCTTCTTATTTTGTAGAAGGGTGTTTTCCACTTGTTTTAGATCATCAAAGCTTAATTGATCGGGTTCTTCGATATGTGTTAGAAAGACTTCCTTCACTTGAAGATTCTCAATGATTTCAAGCGTCTGACGAAACGTTGCTTCTTCTTTAAGTACAGGGTGATCAGCGCTTATTTGACGTTCCCCAGTGATCGGATGAAATTCGCAAACACCTGTAGGCAGCACCGCAACATCCAATTCTCCAAGCTCAGGTGGCTCCCAACCAAATAACTCGTCAAGCGCAATGAGAATACGTTTGCCCTCTCCCTCAAACAAAAAGGCATAAACATAGTCCTCTGAAAGGCGAAACGGTGTAATCGTTACCCCATTAAGACTCACCTTGTCTCCATCACTCAGTTCATGAAGCGATATGTACTTCTGACTATCAAAGAAAGCTAGATGCTCTGCTGTGCCTAATCTTGTCTGAAAATCGATGGCTACTTGTTCTGGAAGATAAACGTCTGTCGTTGTTCCTTTTGCAGGATGATTAATCCAATCGGCATTCATTGATTCGAGTACCCTTCTCCCCATCACATGGTCGGGGTGCCAATGGGAATAAAAGACGCCATCAATGTTTGAAATACGTGATCGATTTAACTGCATGTAACTATCTTCAGGTGTATCAATCAAAACATTGGGCCCATGAATAAACACGCTTGGACCAGATCTACTGTAAGGAAGTCCTTTTTCTCTTCCTTCCTTGCATATGTCACATTGACAGAGTGGGCGTGGGATCGCCATAGCGCCACCAGTGCCAAGAAATTCGATTTGCATCTCCTTACTCCCCTCTCATAATTTGGAATCATTTACCTCTCTCTCATTCTATCTTCTCCTTTCTATAAGAAAAAGACTAATTTTAACATTTGTCACAAAATCGACTGTTTATTTCAAAATGAGAAGGGAACACCATCCATAGATTCAAATTAAAGGAGGATGTTTTGAGATGTCAGAACAACAAACTGAAGTCACATACCAGCTTCCAAGGATCGGTTCACCTGCCCCCGATTTTACTGCAAACACAACTCACGGACAGATTTCATTAGACGATTATAAAGGTAAATGGTTTGTCCTATTTTCCCATCCTGCAGATTTCACACCTGTATGCACAACAGAGTTTGTCGCATTTCAGGAAATTTATCCTGAGTTACGTCAGCTTGACGTTGAGCTAATTGGACTCAGTGTAGATAGCGTTTCCTCTCATCTTGCTTGGGTGCGTAACATCGAGAAAAACTTTAACACTGAAATCGAATTCCCTGTGATTGCAGATCTTGATCGCAACGTTGCCACTCGATATGGCATGATTATGCCTGAAGAAAGTCAAACTGAAACAAGCCGAGCCGTTTTCGTGGTAGATGATAAACAGGTGGTTCGAGCTGTTATCTATTACCCTCTTACTACTGGGCGGAATATGAATGAAATCATGCGATTGGTTAAAGCTTTGAAAACAACCGATGATCACGGATCACCAACTCCCGCAAATTGGGAACCAGGAGATAAAGTGCTCGTTTCTCCTCCAAAGACAAAGGAAGCTATGAAGCAACGTGAAAATGAGGATGATCTCGAATGCATCGACTGGTATTTATGTAAAAAAGAACTTAATGAATAAAGCTGCTATCAAATCGGCCTGATTGGCCGATTTTTTTTGGGGATTAACTTAACTTTTTTATTGCACGTTATCCCCTCTAGTTCTTTTGGATTATTTTCCAAATTGCACTTTGCTAGATTAAGATTATAATAGAAGGGAAAGCGTATTAGTTTGACGGAGGTAATGTTATGAAAAAGGAAGAGAATAAGCTTCCAAATGCAACCATTAAGCGGCTCCCACTCTACCTCTCTTACTTAAAAAGCGTTAAGAAATCGGGACAAAAATCGATTTCATCTGTAGAGATTGGAAATGCACTTAATTATAAATCAGACCTTGTAAGGAGAGATTTTTCTAAGATAAAAGCCCCAGGTCGAAAAGGGGCTGGATATGAAGTGAAAAAGTTAGTCAACCACCTTCACCTGATCGTGAACGAGAAGACTGAACCTGAAGCTACACTAATTGGCGCAGGTCGTCTTGGGACAGCACTTCTTCACTATAACCATTTACGAAAGTCGTCTCCTAAAATCAAAATGGCGTTTGATAATAACCCAAAAATAGTAGGCAAAACGATTGCTGGTGTTCCGGTCTATCATATCGATGAAATGTATGACCGCTTAACCCCTACCGTAACCGTTGCCATTCTCGCCATTCCTGCCGCTTCAGCACAGTTAATTTCTGAAAAACTATCTGAAACAGGAATTATTGGGATAATGAATTTTTCTTCTGCCTACTTGCAACTTCCCGCCAATATCCACCTACAGCAAATTGACTTGGCGAGAGAGCTTGATACATTATCCTTCCTCATTCACTTCTTCTAAACGATTGCAGAAGTAAAATAGGTTAAAAAAACCCATCACCAAATTCGTTAGCGAATTTTTGGTGATGGGTTTTTCTTTGTCACTCGTTTTTTATTTAACTTTGCTGGTTCATACCCATTATCGAACAACACACCGTTTGCCGTACCTGTTCTCTCCACAAGTTCATTTACATCGCTTGCATTTAAAGTCTCCGCCGCTTTCAAGAAAATTAGAGCTGAAGCACGTGCATCATCCAGCGCATGGTGATGATCAAGGTCGATTCCAAGGTAATCAGAGACAACATTTAATTTATATCGAGGTAATGTCCACGTTTTTTTCGATAAATTCACCGTACAGTTATAAGCAAGCATCGGATAAGGTAGGTTATATTGATCGAGAACAGCGCGTAAGACGCTCATATCAAATTGGGCGTTATGCGCGATAAGGAATTTCCCCTCTACCAACTCACGAATTTCCTCTTTCCATAGAACGTCGAACTCAGGTGCGTCAGCTACATCCTCTTCTGTAATCCCATGAATGCTAATGTTAATGCCCGCAAAATAATTTTGTTTTGGTTTCACCAATCGATAGTACTCTCGAATAAGCTCCCCATTCTCGTATTCTACGAGACCAATGGAACAAACGCTTCCTCTTTGCGAATTAGCCGTTTCAAAATCTAGTGCAACGAAATTCATATTGTAACTCCTTTATCACTCAGTACTTCCATCTTAAAATGTTCTCTTCCATCCGTCTACCTATTTGATTCTTTCAATACAAATAGTCTTTGTATTTATTGAAAAAATTCTATAATCACTCTATTAATAATGAATAAATTCTTCTCTAAAGCCGATAATGGATATCACGTTAAGAAGATAGAGGTGAAACCATGAATTCAATTGATATTTCGTTACACATTTTTTATTTTATCGTCATGATCTCAAGCGCCATTTATTTTTATCTCCTAAGTCGAAACCCAAAAGGCGTCCCATTGTATGAATATGTTGTCGCTATTCTAATCACAGGATGGTCTGGGGTCGCTTATTTATCCATTGCTTTAGGGCAAGGGATATTAGAAAGACCGGAAAAAACGATTTACTTTGCACGCTATTTAGATTGGGTAGTCTCCACTCCTCTCTTACTACTATCACTTGCCTTAACTGCTATGTTCTACCAAAGTAAAATCAATCGTACACTCATCGCTTCTTTGATTGCAGCTGATGTTTTTATGATTTTAACTGGTCTCATTGCAGATTTTTCATCTGAATCACTAAAATATGTTTGGTACACAATGGGGCTTGTGGCTCTTGTCATCATATTAGTCATTGTATGGGGACCGCTCAAGAGAATAGCGGATGGTTCAAACGAGCAACTTGCAAAGCATTATAAGCGAGTGGCGATTTACTTAACATCTTTTTGGGTTCTTTACCCTACCGCATGGTTTTTCGGGTCATCAGGAGTTGGCGTAACTGCAGGGATCATTGATACTCTAGCCTTTATCGTTCTTCCGATATTCTCGAAAGTAGGATTTGGTCTACTCGACCTTCACGGATTACGAAAACTAAATAGGTAATACCAAAAAGAGCTACAACTCCCAGTGGAACACTGGTTTTTGTAGCTCTTTCTCATTTCTAACCACTATTCAACGTGCTCTAAAATAGTCTCTCTAAACTCTACTAAAGCTCGATCCGTTTCTATCGTATAGCCGCATTCCAATCCAATAAACCCATCAAACCCCGTCTCTTTAATAGCTTTTAAGATATTCAAATAATTTAATTCACCTGTTCCTGGCTGATTTCGCCCAGGGTTATCAGCGATATGATAATGATGAATGCGATTCCGATAGTTCGTCGCGTTTCGAATCACATTCCCCTCTGTAATTTGCTGATGATAAACGTCGAAGAGAAGCTTTACATGAGGACTATCAACTTGATCTATGATCGAAACCGCTTGATCTGAATATTGAAGGAAGTTCCCCTCGTGATCGACAAGTCCATTTAAAGGTTCTACTTCAAGCACCATACCAGACTCTTCACATAGCGCTGCACTCCGTTTAAGAGTCTCAATCATTGCTTCTTGTTGCATCTTAACAGGCGCATCGATCATAACGTTCCCCGTTTGTGTAATAATTGAAGTTGTTCCAAGTCTTTTGCATGCTTCAATTGTTTCAGTTAGTCCACTAAGAAAAAGCTCACTCATTTCGGGATTCACTAGATTGAAAGACCTTGTACATGTTGCTGTAATTCCAACCCCAATACGACTTTGTGCTTTAGCCACTTCTTTTAGATCGAGCTCTGTCCAATCATAATATTCGAGTCCATGAAAGCCGTGTTCTTTCACTTTCTCCAAATGAGTAATCACATCGTCACCAGGATAAGCACCGATACAAAGAGAATATTTCAACAATCACTCAGCTCCTAATAGTCGTTATGACGGTTTATTTACTTCTTAAACACCATTTTTCAGCCGTTTCCTATACCGATTAAGGTAATCATCTCTACTTATCTTTTTTCAAAGAGTGCTCGTTTCGCTATATGAAATATGGAAAATAATATCCGAAAGAAACAAAGATTCCAACCGTCGTAAAAAGAAGTGTTCCAACAAAAAAGGGATGACGTGACCCTCCCCTATGGATCGCAACCGCACCTGATTCAAAACCACTATGAAACTTTCCAACAGTGCGACTTGCATTTTCTTGAAACGGTCTAAAATAAGCGGGTAGCCAAATTATAGCTATAAGCAAAATACTTCCTACGAACCATGAATCGATGAAATTCCAGCCGCTCATGACCGATATGGTGGCCACTATTCCACTCTCAAACAGTAGCGTAACGACGAGAAGCAACCCATACCGGTTGAAAGTGCTGAGTTTACTTAACAAATGTTTTTCAATGAATGCAGAAATCTTACTTAACGCTCCAGCTACTGAAACAGCTACTATTAAAAAGACTATGCAAAAAATGAATTTTACAACCAGATTAATCACACCCTCTAAGAGATAGTGGCTTCTTCTTCGAAAGAAACGCTTCTCTTAAAGTACGGATCAACTTACAATAAGTTCCATATTATTCGGTGGAAAATCGATTATATCTACCGCAAAACCCAGAGCTTACTAACTTATTTGACCGCTTTAATAATCATCGTTGTTGGAAATTTCTTTGCTTTGTATAAAGAATAATATCGATCTGAAACAGTTATGTCCTCTTCAGAAATAGAAGAAGAGACATCACTTTCAATCACCTTTTTTATCTTAAACCCCGCCTGGATTAATTCATTTATGTAAGTGGACATTTTCCGTTTATGGATCGTCATTGTGACGCCTTCACCTTTGAAATCTTCAAATGTATGAAGGCCTTCATTTTGATAAGAACCGTTAAGTGTCACTGCTCCTTCTTTACTTTTCAAATGAACATATAAGGGATGATCCCAGCTAAAAACAAAGCTTCCTCCCTCTTTTAAGTAAGCGTAAATCAATGCGAAAGTTTTCCTTAGATCTGTTGTCCATCCAATCGCATAAATAGAAAATACATAATCAAAATAGTTTTTAGGAAGACCAATCTCTTCTTCCATTGGCGCACAAAAAAGATTGGGGGATAAACCTGATAACGTTTCCTCAGCCTTGTGTTTTTGTTCTTCAGATAAATCGACGCCCCACAGTTCTTCTGCTCCATTATTCGCCATATACCGTAATGAATGCCCACTACCATACCCAATCTCAAGTACTTTACTTTTCTCAAGCTGATCAAATAGCTGGAGCTCGTTCTCCGTTTGAGCAAAAGGGCCATACGCAGGTAGCGCATCTACCCCGTTAAAATGATGAGCAACTTTATTCCAACTTCCTTTGTTTTGTTCCAAAATCGTATTTTTCATATTCCTCTCCTCCTCCAACTACTTTCATTTCGAGAGGATAATAGGAGAATCCTTTTTCTCAAACTAACCTTACAGCAATGGTGGCTTATTATGAACGAACTGGATTGCGAGAGAACATAAAAAAAGGACAGGCATCTGCCTGTCCTAAATGTTACCCTGCTTTTGCAGTGTCTTTTAATGTGGCTTTCTTCGATGTTAATCGATCCACAAGGCCTGACAAAGCCCCATCACCTGTTACGTTACAAGCTGTACCAAAGCTATCTTGTGCAAGGTATAAAGCGATCATTAGTGAGATCATCGTTGAATCGAATCCAAGCATTGTTTCTAACAATCCGATCGCCGCCATAACAGCACCACCTGGTACACCAGGCGCCGCAATCATGGTAACCCCAAGCATAAGGATGAATGGAATGATCGCAGCGAATGTAGGCTCCTGTCCATTCAAAAGCATAACCGCCATCGCACACGAGACAATCGTAATCGTGCTTCCGGAAAGGTGAATAGTCGCAAGGAGCGGAACGCTGAAATCAGCAATTTTCTCTCGTACACCATTCTTTTTCGTTTGTCTTAGCGTAACTGGAATTGTAGACGCTGAAGACTGAGTACCGAGCGCTGTAAAATACGCTGGCATCATGCCTTTCAGAAGCTTAAAAGGATTACGAGATGTCGCTGCACCAGTAATGCTATATTGAATCAAAAGCATTGTCATATGAAGAAGAATAATCATGACGAACACTTTGGCAAAAACACTTAAGATTGTTTGGACTTGTCCAGCACTTGTCATGTTTGCGAAAATGCCAAGAATATGAAGCGGTAGTAATGGAATAATGACGTAGCTAATCACTTTCTCAACGATTGTTCTAAACTCAATCATAACCCCTTTTAGCATATTCCCCTTCATCGCAGCCATGCCAAGTCCAAGTGTAAACGCTAGAACGAGTGCCGTCATAACGCCCATCATAGGAGGGATCTCAACCTCGAAGAAAGGCTTTAATAACGATTCTTCAGGATTCGCCATCTCTGAAGCGGCTCCACCGGTTTCAAGGAATAAAGGATATAAATTTCGTGCAGCAAAGAAAGCTAGCAAACCAGCTAGAAACGTAGAAAGGTACGCAACTGACGTTGTAACCCCAATTAACTTCCCTGCACCCTTCCCAATTTCACCAATTCCCGGTGCAATAAATCCAATAATAATGAGAGGAATCGCGAAACCTAGAAAGTTTCCAAAAATCCCGTTGAATGTAGCAAATAATCGTACGGTCCATTCAGGGAAATAAGCTCCAATAACAATTCCAAGGGCAATGGCAATAAGAATACGTGGCAACAGTCCAATTTTCTTCATAGTGTCCTCCATACAAAAACATTTGTCCATCTCGGGTGTAATATATGTGTACTTTACTAAAAAAAGAGTCATCCTGCAAGACATATTCGTTAGAAACAAATAAGAAAGTTTGATCAACAAAGTATTATATGGATAAGTTGGATATTATTCTCATATCGGATCAAAAAAACGAAAGACGCAAGCGCTACGGTAAACCGTAACAAGCTTGCGTCAGTTTGCGCTCATTCTATGATCATCAAGCACAGTGCTCAGCTATGAGCGAGCATCAGTCGCTTCCTGTTACAAAATCATCTTCTTTCATTGAGGCAAGAATGTAACCGCCAGTTACGCGATCATTCTCCTTCACATGAAGTTCAGAAATTTCCCCGCTTACTCCAAGCGTAATTTTCTCGGTATTGCCCTGTCCGTTGCGAATGACAAACATTGGCTCCCACTCATATACTCGAGATGCATGTTTGACGAATACTTTCTCGATAACTCCCTCACATGGACAGACCACTGAACGATTCATGGTTTCTTTCCCCTTTCCAGCTTGTAATAGTTCCTGTATGGAACAGTTTGTTTTCTATACTTCCATGATATGTTTCGCATGTTTTTCTATGATGCAAAACGAATGTTTTCTTTAACCTTGCGTCCATTTTACCTGCTTTTTTCTTTTTGACAACCCCTATATTTCTTGAAAACCCTTCATAAACTAGCAGATTTAATTTAATAATTGACCAATTACATTTTGCTAAGATAGCGTCTCTTTCTTGCGAATAATTATTTGATTCATCACTTCATGTAACTAGTAATCTCATAACCTCGCAAACTATGTTAGCTACACAGTGTTTTTTGAAACACACAACATTGCTGAAAATATTTCAACATAGTAAAATCCGAGCAAAAAATAAAAAGTAAAATGATTAGTTCTAATCTTTCCAATACGTATGACAAGCCCAATTCGCTGAACTTTTATCTCCCTGTAACTTCCATCTTCGCTTCTCTAACTCCCGTCCTAAAAAGCGATTGAAAAAGCCATGCCCAACTAAAACGAGAGGCTCCTTCGCCTTTGCACATTCCTCTAAAATATCGGAGGCTAACTTGGCACGCTTTCTCGCATCCTTTCGAGTTTCTGCTTGGTTTGATAAACCAATAAACCAAAGAAACCGATAAAAGACTGTCCACATTTGAGGTTTGATCTTTAGGAAGCGTATGTTGTAAAAGGGGAGTTCCAGTTCTCGGAAGATGGGATCGCTTTGAATCGTACTTGCCTGCTGCGCTGATTCTAGAGATCTTGGTAAGTCACTCGTTAATACTAACGGTGCTTGTTGTAAAATAGCTTGAACCTGTTGAGGAGCTTCATCACATATGCCTTCTCTATTATATTGACTAACCCATTTGCGATAAGCCTCACTAGTTATCCGTTCCGAAAAATCGCAGGCGGATTTTCCATGTCGTATTAAACTTATCTTCACCTAATCCCATCCCTGCTTTATAAGATCATGCTTCCTCATTCATTTTCTTTATCGTTGCTTTATCAATTTCGTCACGTATGGATTTCATAATAGCGTGATCCTTCACATACTCTTTCCCATAAGTAAGGTTAAATTCATAGTCAAAACCAGGGGGATTCGTGCCCTGGGTATGTTGTATAATTGTCTCCATTTTATCAAGTGCTTTTACAAACTTGGCTTCTTTCGTGGAGCCTCTATTATACTCCTGACAGATTGTAAGAATGTCATGCTTTCCCTTCTCATCAAGGGATGATGTGAGACGTTGAACAGCCTCTTCTTCCTTTTGTACTTTCTGCTTTTGATCGACTTGAACCGTAGCAGAGATATCCCCATCATATGCTTCTCCAAGATCGTGAACAAGGCACATAATGAGTACTCTTTTTGTATCAAGCTCTGGAAACTGATCACTTAAAGCAAAAGCAAACATCGCTAGCCTCCAGGAATGTTCGGCAACGCTCTCTCGTCGACCGCTTCTCATGTAGGCAGTTCTTGTCGTATCCTTTAATCTTTCAAGTTCCTTAATGAACGTAATCATTTGATAAGCATCCATGAATGATACCCTCCTTCTTCCAAGATGCTGTGACATCCTTGAGTCAGTAAGTGCGAAAAATCGTGATTGTAGCATTGCTTATTGTTCTTTATATGTAACTAATCTCTCTTTCGTCCCCTTAAAAGTCGATTTTCCATTCAAAAATAGTCGAACTACTACTCTTAGATACAAGCTTTACCAACATTTTAATTATCAGTTGCTCTTGAATCCCTAACCGTTTTATTCCATTACCATAAACTTTTTCTCCATAGTAAAAAAGAGAACAGGCGATACCTAAAGGTACCACCTGCAGAGAGTATATAGGTCTTATTTCTTTTAGGACGGAGATGGTAAAAAAGCGGTAACCCTATATTAAAGCTAGCACGCTCTTCCCCAATTCGTTTTATTAAATCAACTTTCTACTTTTTGCAACTAGAATTAATAACATAGGGAAACCAATTCCATAGATCGATGCATAAAGGGTCCATGTTTTCGATACAAAATCCTGCATATAAATAATGTCAGGATAACTAATTTGCGCTAAAACCAAGCTCCCTATTCCAAGAGGAAATAACAGCAGTCGATAGTTTTGAACACGAAAGATTTGCGTTAACGTACGTGCTGAGGTGTAGAACAAAAGAACTAACTTAAAATAAATAGAAAGCATCCAAACAATCGCCACAATGACTTCAATTCGTTCGACGATCTTCCCGATGCTAATTTTCTTTGCAAGAATATACGTAGGATACGTATACCTTGCAGTGAAATCCGCTCCTAATACAAGGATTGTGGCACAAATAATTACAAACAAAACGACGCTACCCATCGCGGTTCCTTTTAAGAATGAAATGCTCAATTTATTATGTTTGTCTACGTGTCGATAGATCATTAGAAAGGCAACTAATTCGAGAAATGGCAAACCAATAAAGGGAATAGAAGCCCTAATAATTGGCTTAACACCGTTCTCCATTATCGGTTTAATCGCTTCAAATTGCATTTCAGGCATAAGTAGAATGGTAAGCAAAATGAGAAGACAGAAAACCCAAGGGAAAAAGATTTCACATGCTCTTGCAATGGTTTCTATCCCCAGGCTTGCGCCCATAATAACGATAATCATAAAGATGGTAAAAATGATATATAGCGGCGTTTCAATCAGTATTTGGGTCGTTAAAAAGTCTCCAATATTTCTAAGAACAAGAGCTGCAAGAAGAAAGAGAAAGCTAAAAAACATAAGCGATGCAATCTGACCAATCCATTTACCGAGTACTTTCTCACTCGCTTCCACAATCGTCATATCAGGGAATTTCTTCATAAAATACCCATAAAAAACGACGAGCAATGTTCCGACTCCAATTGAAACGATTGCTGAAATCCACGCATCTTGTTTTGCTACAGCAGCTAGACCCGCAGGAATAATTAAGATGGAGCTTCCAATTATGTATAAGGCAACTAACCATGAGAATTGACGCGTATTAATGATTTCCTTTGCCATCGCTCAGACTCTCCTTTTGATAGCTAGAACCTTATAGTTTTACTTCTTCCTTATCGATTATACATAATGAAAAATGACTAATAGAAGAATCGAGATGCCTATCGATAATGGAAGTGCAATCGTTTTATTACGGTGATGAAGGTGCACCATCGGAAACATCACAATAATAAATAATAATGACCATGCGAGGTTCCATCCATTGTAATAAGTAATCATCTGAGCCTCGGAAGCTATAATCTCCACGAACCAAAACCCTGTTATCCATTTTACATTGTATAGAAACCTTCTTTTATGAATTGGATAATTAGACAGATAGAGTAGCACAACTAAAGGATTAACAACGAGGTTATGTAGTAAATGAACATTAAATTTACTAAAGAAAATGTCTTTTTTAAATTCCCAAAGATGAAATTCTTCGTACGATATCGTTTCATAAATGGTCGCTGCTAACGCAATATAAAGCATACTAGGATAATATTTTTCCCAATTTCTCCAATCGCCTTTCCAAAAAACAAAAAACAGTAGCGTGATAATGAGGACAATGTTCATTGTTATTCTCCTAATTCCTAACGGTCTGTGTTTCGTATCATCATGTGTATTTTGGATAAAGATACGCTACTTACCATAGCAAAAACATTTTTACATATTTATACAAAAGTAGTATGCATCTTTCTAAGCCAATTATGCATTATAAACGAATTTCCGCTCTGATTTATAGCACTATCGATTTATCACGTTGAGGGGGATAAAAAAACAATCGATGTGTAAACCTACTTATGAAGAAAATAATGTGGGGGATTTGTGATGAAACGGATAAGGCGATTAAAGGAAACCAAAAAACGTAATGAGAAGGCATCTTCCACTGAAAGTACATTCAAAGATATTAGCCCGGATCTTCAAAAAAACATAGAGAACATAAAGAAAATGCTAGGAGAAAGTTCTGATTTAACGATTAGGGAGATTCGTTCTGGTACAGATGAGACAATGCTTATCGCTGTGATTTTCATTGATGGACTTGCAGACAAAGTAATGGTCCAAGAAAGCGTCATTGATCCATTGATGCTAGATATTCGAAAAACGGATATAGCGATGAACGTCATACAAAATGCTAGCTTTTATGAAATCCTAAAGCATTTCTCTCTTGCTGCCTGTGAATTAAAAGAGATTCATCGTTTCCCCCCCCTCTATGAGCATCTTCTTTCTGGAGATACAATCATACTTATTCAAGATGAGTCTAAAGGATTTGCGATCGGTTCAAGGAACTGGAAGGATCGCGACGTAAATGAACCGACTTCCCAAACCGTCATTAGAGGGCCGAAGGATGGTTTTACGGAAACGATACGAACAAACACCGCTTTGCTCAGACGAAAAATCAAAGATCCCTCTCTTTGGATCGAAACGAACCCCATCGGCCATAAAACCAAAACAGATGTTGCCCTCGTTTATTTAAAAGGCGTTGTTGATGAAAGTATTTTGAAAGAAGTGCGGGAACGGTTAACGAAAATTGATACTGATAGCATTTTGGAAAGTGCCTATATTGAAGAATACATTCAGGATAACACCTACACTCCTTTCCCAACGATCTTTAACTCTGAACGACCTGATACGATTGCAGCTGGCATACTAGAAGGCAGAGTGGCTATAATAGTTGACGGAACGCCATTTGTGCTTCTTGTCCCAACTTTATTTGTTCAATTCTTTCAATCGAGTGAAGATTACTATCAACGTTTTGATATAAGCGTAATGGTTCGTCTATTGCGATATATCTCCTTTTTTCTTGCTTTGTTAACACCTTCCGCATATATTGCTGTGACAACCTTTCATCAAGAGATGCTTCCTACCTCCCTCCTAATTAGCTTAGCAGCTCAGCGAGAAGGAACTCCTTTTCCGGCACTCATTGAAGCGTTATTAATGGAACTTACCTTTGAGGTGTTACGTGAAGCAGGTATTCGTATGCCACGCGCAGTCGGTTCTGCGATATCCATTGTTGGTGCACTGGTTCTTGGACAAGCTGCAGTTGAAGCTGGTATCGTCTCTTCAGCAATGGTAATCGTCGTCTCTATCACAGCTATTAGTAGCTTTGTTATGCCTTCATTTAACTTAGCCATTTCGCTTCGAGTGCTTCGCTTTCCGTTCATGTTACTTGCTGCTACATTTGGTTTATTTGGGATCATCATCGGTATAATCGCAATGGTCCTTCACTTGTGCAGTTTGCGCTCATTTGGCGTACCATATATGTCTCCTATGGCGCCCATTATCCCGAAAGACCAAAAAGATAGTATTCTACGTGCGCCGCTTTGGAAAATACGGACACGCCCTTCTTTCATTAGCAAGAACGACAAAACCAGAAATGCTACACCACCACCAAAACCAGAATCAAATTAACTATAGGATAATGAGAAGGTGATCATGGACATGATAGCTTACGTATATCGTCTTGCCACTTTGTTGACGTGTTTATTTCTGTTAACAAGCTGTTGGAGTAGTAAAGAGCTTAACGAAATAGCGATTGCTACAGCCATCGGAATCGACAAAAGCGATGAGGGTTACTTGCTGACCGTTCAAATCATTAATCCAGGAGAAATCGCTTCAGATAGTCCAACAAATCGGACGGCTACAACAACGTATCGTTCTTCTGGAGAAACGCTATTTGAAGCTTTTCGGAGATTAACCGTCCAAGCACCTCGGAAGGTTTATTTTTCTCATGTACAAATTGTGGTGTTTGGGGAAGAAGCAGCCAAAAGTGGCATTGTCCAGCCTCTTGATTTTCTTTCGAGAGACCACGAGATGAGAACGGACTTCTTTCTTGTTATCGCAAAAGACACGCTCGCTGATCAACTCCTAAATATTCTAACCCCTATGGATAAAATTTCGTCCAATAAGATCGTTTCCTCCTTTTATATGTCTGAAAGAAACTGGGCGCCAACTCATACCGTGAAATTAGACGAACTTATGTATAAACTTTCTACCGATGGTAATGAAGCCGTCCTTACTGGAATTTTTATTAAAGGTAATACTGAGCTAGGAAAAGATAGTAGAAGTCTTGAAAAAACAGAGCCCCCTACAACTGTTCAAATTGATCATATTGGTGTTTTTAAAAACGATAAATTAGTCGGCTGGTTTAATGAGGATGAAAGTAAAGGATTTAATTATTTTACGGACAATGTCACGAGTACCATTGTTAATGTTCCTTGTTCCAACAGTAGTACAGGTATTGAAGTCATTAGAACAATAACATCATTAAAAGCAAACTTAGAGAATAACACTCCTCATATTGATGCAAACGTGCGTGTAGATGGAAACATAGGCGATGTGGAATGCGACATTGATATTACCAATCCACAGACAATAAGAAAGTTTGAAGCAATGGTCGAAAAAGATATTCAATCTAAAATGGAGTCAGCTGTTTCTGCTAGTCAAGATAAATTCAACAGTGACATCTTAGGTTTTGGTGCCCTCATTCATCGCGAACATCCAGATCAATGGCGAATGTTGAAAAATCATTGGAATGAGGAATTTAAAAACGTCGAAGTGGATTACACCATCCACGCAACCATTCAACGTACCGGAAACATCACCGATTCTGTTCAAAGAAAGGATGGTGAGTAAAACGATGTGGTTTATTATCGCTGTCGGTGTAGCCTCGATTCTAGTTACCGTTATGGAAGCAGCCAAATTACGAAAGAAAAAGCAATTGAAAGATCTTTGGGTATATAGCATCCTTCTATGTATCAGTTTTACTTTCTTAGTTCTAAATAGACTTCACATCCATATCCCAACCCCGATTACGATCGTGAATTTCATACTCGAACCATTGAGCAACGTACTGTATGGATGGTTGCAATAGCGGTGCGACGCGCAGTCGGTGCGCGGTGCCTGTCACCTTGTGTCGTATATAAGCAAAGACGCCGTTGAATTCGGCGTCTTTGTAATAGCTCTAATGTCCTTCTCTTTTCCATACATAATAAGCTTCTGGATTTTCTAATTTCCTCACCCAAATGCTTTTCTTCGGAGCGACACGATCAGAAACTTTGTACCATACCCCACCTCTCATTTTTCGATATAGCTTCATACGAGCAAATACTCTGTCACTAAAACTTAGTGAAGGCAATAGTTTCATCAAGTATTTCATCATGCCTTCACGCACCTCCCTTACTTTCAAGTCAACAGAACATCGTATGCGCTCGTTTTAGACTTCATGACTAAAATAGGCGTTATTTACCAGAAAGGAAATGTCACTCTTGTGGAACAATGAGGAAGAAGAATTGGAAGGAGTGATAAAGAATGGACTTGCACGATTCCACTTACGAGTCAGGACAAGACTATCAAGCAGGTGATGTTGTCTATGTGATGTACCGAAATCCTCATACGTACAGCGTGGCTAACATTCAGGAAGCAGCCGTTGTAAACGATCCTGATGAACCTGGTAAGCTTGCCTTATTCTTATACGAAACATACTATCCACTTGATTCCGACATTGCGATCTACCATACAGAAGCGGAAGCAGAACAGGCGTATGCCACATACTTTGGATCCATAGAATAGGAGGGCTTCCATTGGTTAAACCTTTTGTACCGCAGCTCGTCTATATGGAACCACGAGCATTAGAATATCCACTCGGACGGGAGCTACACGAGAAGTTCTCTAAAATGGATATTGAAATTAGGGAAACAACATCACACAATCAAGTGCGAAACCTCCCGGGAGATAATCACTTCCAGCAATATCGAGTTGCTAAATCTACACTCGTCGTTGGGGTGAGAAAAACGTTGAAATTTGATACGTCTAAACCTTCTGCGGAATATGCGATTCCTTTCGCAACTGGTTGCATGGGGCACTGTCATTATTGCTATCTCCAAACGACAATGGGCAGCAAACCCTACATACGCACGTATGTAAATACAGATGATATTTTTGATGCTGCAGAAAAGTATATGCAAGAACGAGCACCTGAACCTACCCGGTTTGAAGCATCCTGTACATCAGACATCGTCGGGATTGATCACTTAACGCATACATTGAAGCGTGCGATTGAGTACTTTGGTAAATCTGATCATGGACGTCTTCGGTTTGTTACGAAATTTGCACATGTGGATCATCTACTAGATGCGGACCATCAGGGAAGAACAAGGTTCCGCTTCAGTATGAATGCGGATTACGTTATTAAATTTCTAGAACCCGGAACTTCGAGGCTTGATGAGCGCATCGAAGCAGCCGCTAAAGTCGCTGAAGCAGGCTACCCACTGGGCTTCATCATCGCGCCTATCTATTTGTACGATGATTGGAAACAGGGCTATCTGACTCTATTTGAGAAGTTAGAAGCCAAACTTCCCAAGAGCGCAACGAAAGACTTAACATTTGAACTCATCCAGCATCGATTCACTAAACCAGCTAAGCGCGTTATTCAAAAAAATTACCCGATGTCTAAGCTTGAAATGGAAGAAGAAGATCGTCTTTATAAATGGGGGAAATATGGTATTGGAAAGTATGTTTATCAGAAGGATCAGCAGCAGGACATGAAGGACACATTCGGAAGCTATATTGATAAGTTCTTTCCAAATGCAAAGCTCGAGTATTTCACGTAAGGACTTGGGCGGTGACAGGCACCGCCCGTTTTAACTCGAACGATGTCGAAACACCAATACTCAAAAAAGGCATGGAAGCGAAATCGCTTCCATGCCTTTTTTATGTACAGCATCATTTAATTTAAATAGAAAAAATAAGCAAATTTAAACCCAACCCCGCTTCGTCGTCACTATAAGTGTCTCAAAGCCCGCGTAAAAGCAGGTGGGTACCCGCACAGCTACCTTTAACGTCCCGCACAGAAGGCCGGCTTGTTATTAGCAACTGGATATAGAGTTCCCGGAAAACTAGCATCGGTTTGAGACAACCGTTGTTAACGTGCGTTGCAGGAAATGGGTATTGCTTATGACTATACTCTACACCTTCGTTTACTAAAAATCAATGGTTGCGATTTCCAGTTCCGTATACTTTCTCTCTTTCAATATTAGGACAAAAGAATACTAGTCCATCTAAAACAACCAGCGACTTAACGATATAACAACCGTGACTGTGATCATACTTAGAACGGTTGAAGCAAGTACAATCTGTGCAGAGAGTTCTGGTTCATTTTCATACTCCTGAGCAATAATAGCACTGTTCACAGCTGTCGGCATGGCTGATGAAATCAATAACGCTTGAGCTGTAACCCCTTCAATACCTAGTACAAAAATAATCCCCAGTGCTATGGCGGGTCCAAGCAACAGACGTAGCATTAAGCTTACATAAACAACAGATAAATTTTTCGCGAACCGAAGCTGAGCCACCTGAGCCCCTAAAGTTAACAAAGCGATCGCCACCATCGAATCACCAATGTACCCTGCAGGGATTAATACAAATTCAGGCATTTCCACATGGAGTAGATTAAATCCAACTCCAAGAACCATCGCATACAAAACAGGCATTTTAAAATACCCAAGGAGCGCATTTAATTTATTTCCTTCTACCGTCTTTAAAGAAAAGATTCCCCATGAGAACGTGAGAATGTTTTGAAACGTTAAGACAATAACTTGAATCGACATAGCAAACGGATCATGCTTAAAGACAAGATCATTTACCGGTACACCATAGTTTCCTGAATTGTAGAATAAGATGCTGTTTGTAAACGATGCGCGTACACTTCTACTATAGCCGAATAAACGACTAATTAAATAAGAAACAACATATAAAATCACAATTAACAAACTAAAAAAAGTAAGCACCGATAAAAACAACGATAGCGAAAAAGCTGTTTCATAGAGTTTTAAGAAAATAAAGCCTGGCACAATGAAATAAATATTTACTTTCGCAAGTGTGTACAAATCAAATTGAAAAATACGATGCAGTAAAACACCGATGCCAATGAGAATGAACACGGGTACAATAATTTCAATAAATACACCAATCACAAAGAGTCCCTCAATTCAATACTGCATTTTATCTACTTTTACAGTTTACATGATAGAGAGCATTTCTTCAGGACAGATGCTTATTCGAAAGAGTTCCTGAATTATTCCACACGATTGAAGTTAAGTTATTTAAGATACCTTTTCCTTAAGAGCTTCTCGAAGGATCATGTTAACGGCCTTACGTCGCTTCCATAAGAAACCTATTAGTGCACGATCATCTAAATATTTTTCCTGATCATCACAATAAGAGGCTCCTTTGCAATGCACGGAAAATGAATTACCTTGGTATTTCATGACCGTACACTGTCCTTCTTTTTCTGTATCGTCAAAAACGAAGTAATATTTTTGACCAATTTGGTCAAATTCAGCAATTTTCTCAAAATCCTTCAACAACGTCTCAACATCTGTTTTACGTTTAATAATGTTCATGGTCTTCCTCTCCTCTTCTCAATAAATAACCCTCTCTGTATTCATATATCATTCGATTTAACTCGCTAAATTCCTTTTTTCCTAAAAACACAACAAAAAGCCAGCCGATATGGCTGACTTTTCATAAGGATTATTGAAATTCTTCAATCTCATCATATTTCACATCGATTAACTGGTCCTTCTTAGGATTAACGAGAACATAGACTCTAATTTCCCTTGATTGTCCATTTTGCTTTAACGTAAATTCAAAATCGTATTGCTCACGAACATCAGATATAAAAACCTTCCCATCATAACTGTAGTCTGTAATTTGTTGATCGGGATACCTTTGACTCGTCTCTTGAATCGCTGTTTTCCCCCACTTCGCATAAGAAGGTGGTTCAGCTCCAACTTGTGCGATCGGAACAAGGAGTATGAAAGTCATCCCTAAGACGGTAATCAATTTATTTAACAAAGTACCTACCTCCATTCAGTTTACTCTGAAGATAGTATTCATTCCTTTCCTCCTAATCATGCACATACCAGTTAAATCCCTTCGCTAATTTTTAACGGGTGGCAGGAACTTGACAATCATCCGGATGAGCACTAACACAAAGATTGTACTGATGAATGTATATACCCAAGTCCAGCTTATATAGTGTATAAGGTTGGTGTATCTTTCTAAAAAGTATTCCATAATAGTAATAATAGAAGAAAACACCGCAGCCTTCACGATAAAACCCAACCACCCAGATCGATAAGTACTTTGATAATAGTAAATGCCTAATACAGGAAATAAAACATATTCATATGTAAAACTGGAATCGAAATGCGCATTAAACAAGTTCACTGGATAAGAAAGCAAATTCTCTTCAACCACAATAACACCAATAATTGATGACAAATAGGCTGTTAATAAAAAGAAGAGAAGCCATTCTTTTATTGGCGGCTTTCTAAGACTGTAAACGAACAAAAGGACACCAATACTAATTAAAATCCAAAGTATTGATTCTTCTGATATCATGATTCATCACCTTCAATTTAATCCTCTATTCTAATATTATCTCCCCTCCTCCTCTGTACTATTCAATGTTAAACAAAGGAAAAGGTTCACGATTTAACATTTCGCACCGTCATATTAAGGTATAATTAAAAAAATGAAACAAATTCCTCTTCATACGGTTTAATGACGAACCTCAAGGGTAATCCTAAAGTGTTAGTGATTGAAATTGAAGGGAGTCCCTTGCCATGATAAAAAAATTATTACCATGGCAGCTACGAAAATATTTCGAAATGTCTAAACGCATTCGAAAACATGAACTTCAGGCTACGCTCTGGTATATGCCAGGGTTATATATTTTAGGAGCCTTCGTATTTGTAGCTGTTACATTATATTTTGATTTAGTTTTTGAACTTTCAAATTATGCGCCTGAGATGTTTCGCACAACAGCTCAGCCAACCCGATTGTTAATTAGTGCCCTCATAGGCGGTATTTTAACTCTTAGCGCCTTTACACTCAACTCGTTACTCGTTGTACTTACAACGTTCAGTGGACAATTCTCACCTAGAATGCTTCTTAACTTCGTTGCCGACCGAACGACACAGCACTTCATTGGAATATTTCATGGTAGCTTTGTGTATGTTCTCGTCATTTTTTTATTTATTACGAGTAAAGAAGACGAATATTTTGTGGCCATACCTGGGACGACTGTACTCCTCGCATTTATAACCGTTGTGACGTTTATTTTCTTTATCAACCACGCTACGAGCTGGATGCAGGTACATAATATTGCTACAAACATGAAGGAAGAATCAATCTCCATTGTAAGAGAAACGCTACGAAATGATCTTGAGCAATATCGTACTACAGAACCGGGAGATTTAATGAAAAAAGAACGGGAAACCGAAACGCTTATTACCGCTCCTAAATCCGGCTATATTCAGCTCATTGATTTCAAAACGATGATCGACGAAGCTCGGAAAGATCAAGTCATTATTAAACTCCATAACAAAGTAGGAGACTATGTTTTAGAAGGTAACCGCTTCTTCTCATATTGGGGTGCTGGAGCTGAACGAGTTAACCCAGAAAAATATTGTGGCTTTATTGAATTAGGTTATAAAGAAACAGAGATTCAAGACCTAAAGATGGGGATGACCAAGCTATCAGAAATTGGTGTGAAATCACTCGGTAATGATGATCCCCAAACTTCAATCACCATTATTCATCAAATGGCGGATCTTCTTCTTGAAGTAGAACGAGACATTACCTTTACCCCTTACCTTGCGGACACTGAGGAGCAGGTAAGAGTTGTGATGGATGCTGAAGAATTCAGTTATTACCTTTATCGAGGATTTGGGTATTTAAGACACTATGCCGGTGATAACTATCCGATCATTACGGAAATCATTTCAGCACTTAGCATGGTTTCCCAATCTATTAGTAAAGATAAATTGGATGTTGTGTGGGACTTCGCAAAAAATTCAATGGATCACATCCCGAAACAATTTATCTATGATCTTGACCGAGATTATCTCCTGCAACGTCTTTATGACCTCGCTGTATTTACAGGGCATCAGGATGATTACAAACCCATCGAGGAGCGCTTAATCAAAATTGAACAAAAACACTCATAAACACATTCATTTAAAAGCACATAGAAAAGGGTGACCTCATGAGGTCACCCTTTTCTATTTAGCGATATGTTGCTACTTTGCTTACAATTTCATCTTCCTGCTGAAGCTCTTCAAAGGAATACACGCCTTCAACAAATATTTGGTGCCAGAGCATAAAGATTAGCACGGTCCAAATTTTTCTTGAGTAATCGCCTTTTTCCGCTTTATGCGCTTCTAGAAGCCTCATCACAAGTGACTTATCGATTAAGTAATCCGTTTCACTCACATGAATAAGCTGCTTTGCCCATTCATACAATTCTTGCCTGAGCCAGTGGCGAATCGGCACAGGAAAACCAAGTTTTTTTCGATCGAGAACATGGTCTGGTACAATCCCACGTGCCGCTTTACGAAGTATGGATTTAGTTGTACCATCTGCAATTTTTTCACGAACTGGAATTTCACGAGCGACTCGGAACACTTCTTTATCAAGAAACGGCACACGAAGTTCTAGAGCATTTGCCATTGTCATCTTATCCGCTTTTAAAAGAATATCTCCTCGTAACCACGTTTGAATATCAACATATTGCATTTGATTCACAGGATTGTCTTTCTTCACATTCTGATAGAAAGGTTTTGTTATCTTTTGATAATGCTCATTTTGATAATAAGTCGTTAAAAGCTTTTTCTTTTCACTTTCTTCGAACATCTTCGCATTTCCAATATACCTCTCAGAGAGCGGTGTTGATCCTCGTTCAAGAAAGCTCTTTCCACGCATTCCTTCAGGAAAAACATGTGCAACGCGATTTACCATTTTTTTCATCATCACAGGCATAGGTTTGAAAAGACGGAGCGCATCAGGCTCGCGGTATATGTTGTATCCACCAAAGAGCTCGTCTGCCCCTTCACCTGAGAGGACAACCGTTACATGCTTCCGTGCTTCTCTTGCGACAAAATAAAGCGGGACACAAGCCGGATCAGCAAGTGGATCATCCATATGCCACATGATTTTCGGTAACTTTTTCACATACTCTTTTGCAGAAATCATGTAAGAATAATTTGGAACATCCAGCTTATCAGCTGTTTCTTTCGCAACATCAACTTCTGAATAGCCGTCTCGTTCAAAGCCAACAGAAAATGTTTTAATTTGAGGATTAAATTTCTTGGCCATCGAAACGATAATGGAAGAATCGATCCCCCCAGATAAAAACGAGCCAACCGGGACATCACTTCGCATGTGAACATTCACGGAATCATAAAGAACATTCTGAATGTCCTTCACCCAATTTCGTTCTGTCGTGATCGGTTTAAATGTCGCATGGAAATAGCGTCTCATCACTATGGGCTCATCATGCTTTTTAACAAAATAGTGACCAGGCTCAAGCTTCTTTATTCCTTCCGTCATCGTTAGCGGTTCTGGTACATATTGAAAGCTTAAATAATGTTGAAGAGCAGAAGGATTCACGGCTTCGAATTCTTCTATCATTGTGATACTTTTTTTCTCAGAAGCAAAAATCAGCTCCTCATCATTCTGCATATAATAAAGGGGTTTAATTCCAAAAGGATCGCGAGCGCCTACTAATTTCTTTTCAAGCTTGTCCCAAATAAGAATCGAAAACATTCCTCTTAAGTCAGCAAACGCCTTCTCCCCTTTATGTACAAATAACGTAAGAACCACTTCTGTATCCGACTCCGTGTGAAATGTGTAACCTTCTCTCTTCAACTGTTCACGAAGTTCTACATAATTATAGACTTCACCATTGAAGACCATCCAATATCGCTTATCTTCGTAATGATAAGGCTGATGACCACTTTCAATGTCAATAATACTAAGTCTTCTAAAACCAAGAGAAATCGATTCATCTGTATAATAACCTTCGTCATCTGGTCCTCTGTGTGTAATAATTTGATTCCTTTTCACAAAATCAGAATGATCGTAATGGTCCGATTTTCCTGGCTCTGTACGTAACACTCCAACAAAACCACACATAGTTGTAGCCACACTTTCGTTTGAATTAACACTTCCATTGTAACATTATCGTAATCCAACCGTAACCTTATTGTTATAAAAGTTCGTTAGATTGACTGTATTTATGACAGTATCTGTCAATTTATTTAAAATGAATTCAATCTATTACACGATTTCAACTTGTTAAATGTTTCATCTGATTTATAAATACGGTAGCTTTCTTTATTTGAGAGGTAGTAGGAGAAGTAGGTTGTTATCAATTAGTGGAAAGAAGTCGTTCGTCTTATCTAGGAAATTAATTGGAAGTGGTCCCTTCTATTAAATCACACTCCTCTTTCAATTCGAACGCTAATCCGAAAAGAAGTCAACTTTCGACATAATTAGAGGAATTGAATGAAATCTATAAAAAAACCTCTCCCATTATGTAGCTCAGACAGAGGTTTACTTATCATTCTATTGTTGCAAAAACGAGATGAAATATACCTAAGAAATGGCTTTCCACTGCAGTCACGCGAAGACTAGAATTCTCTAAGAGTTGGACTATATTTCGATCAACATGACATCCGATTTTTTCTGATAATACTGGATCTAACTTCTTTTGTAGGTGTGAAACTATGCGATTGGAACTTATTCCGTGTTCAAACAGTAATACTTGTCCACCTGGTTTACACCACTTCGCCATTTGCTCCAATACAACGTTAGGATGAGGATACGAGCACATAGATAATGTAGAGACGACTGTATCAAAGGAATTTTCTTTAAACCCAACCACTTCTACATCTTCCTCGATGATCATACAAGGATACCGCGTTTCTTTTGCAGCCTCTCTTGCATAGCGAACCATCTCTTCACTAAAATCAACTGCTGTCAGCGAATGAATGTTAGGATATAGTGGAAAATTCGTTCCTGTTCCCACCGATAATTCCAAAACATCTCCACTCGCTTTTGCTAAAAGTTTCTTTCGGAATTTTGTATCTATAGTTGTTTTCTTTCTTCTCTTCTCATACATCTTTGCGTGCTTGTCGAATATCTTTGATTGTTTGGATGGATTAATAATGAATCCTCCTGCCTTCCTTGATTAAAAGTACGGTAGTTATTAGCGTCAGTTCTTCTTTTTTCCCATAGTCTTCCCCTAAAAGGAACTCTATTTATGATGATACCAAGAATTCATTATTTAGATAGGGTAACTGCAAAAAAAATAAACTACGGTAAACCGTAGTTCAACCGTAGTTCTATACTCTTCCTATATAAGTTGCGTTCCGATTGATCCCTTGCTGACCAGGTACCCAATTGGCTTGAATGCTTTTTCCTGTCTTCTCATTATATTGAAGTGCCTGAATTAATCTTAGAATTTCATATGCATTTCTACCTACTTCAACAGGATAAACCATTTTTGAGACGATCACACCTTTTGGGTTAATAACAATCGTTCCTCGATAGGTAGCACCCGCCTCTTCATTTAATACACGATAATCTCGACTAATTTTATGATTTCGATCACTCACAAGCAAATAATTCACTTTAGATGCAGCCGGGGAAACTTCGGTGAAAACCTTATGTGCGTAAACGCTATCTGTACTAATTCCTAAGACTACCGTATTCATCGCCTGAATCTCAGGATAAATAGCAGCGACCGCTGCTAATTCTGTCGGTCAGACAAAGGTAAAGTCGCTAGAATAGAAAAAAAGAATGACCCATTTCTCCCTGTAATCCTCTAAGCTGATTCTCTTTATTTCTTTTTGAATCGGATCAAAGGCCTCAGCACGAAATAATGGCGCCTTGTCTGTTGTTTGTGCGCAGTTTAGTCGTTGATAAGATTGCTGCTCTTCATGCTCCACGTCCCCACCTCTTTTCACAGGCAGTATATGTACAAGAGGATGTCCATTTGTCTGTTTCTTTTATTCTTCTAATCGATAACGATCATTACCGTCACTTAAAGCGTGTTGTCTCATAGAAAAAGAGACTTTCTTTTTACTAAAGAAAGTCTCTTTTATTTCAAGGTTTACCCTTTCATTGCTGCCCATTCTTCACGAGATGGTCCTACCATTCCAGGTACAGTAAGACCAGCCTGGCGCATAAGCACTGTCATTTGTCCTCGATGATGCGTCTGATGTTGGAGTAAGAGAAGAAGAATATTTCCGTAAGTTGTCTCACTACCGAAGAATGTGGTTGTTTCTGTTAACTTCTCATCATTCCACTGCTCCTGAAGAGTGCTCACGAACTCTTCAGCAGTTTCTTTATACAAAGCTGAGATTTCTTCTGCCTTAAAGGATTCACGTTCCTTCATCGGTTGAAGGTCGAGCCCAGCACTCGACATCATATAAGTAATCGCTTGTGATAAGTGAACGCCTAGCTTTTCTAGCGTAAAATGATCTGGCGCTACTTGCTGTGAAAGAGATTCATCTGTTAGATGATCCATTAGTTTAACAGTTTGAGCCGTCTCACGTTCCCATGTTCGTACAAAATCTTCAAGTGATCGAAACATCAAATAACCTCCTGAATATGTATTCATTCTTTACTTCATTCATTTTACACCTCATTCTTGAGCAAATAAAGTGAGAAAAGTCCAGAAAACAAAAATACCCCTCAAAAGAGGGGGGAGAGAATAGGCTATACATCACTCTATGCTAATACATCTCTTCATATGCTAAAACACAAAACCTTCTTTCCTCTTAGCTATGTTAGCTGTAACGGAGGATTTCGCGAAACTTGCCGATTAAGCCCGATATTTCTTGTGTTTATCGAGGCTTTTCAACCCAAAAGTGGTTTTTTAACAAAAATACAATTGATTTTTTCAGATCGTTAGGCATCCTATATGAATTATGTTATTATATAAATCAGTTTAAATGGAAAAGAGGGATTTACATGGAGGAAGAACAGGAAATCATTCTCCCTGAAATCGGAAGTCTAGTCGAAATTGATAACCGAAAAGCTAAAGTCGTTAGCTTACTAAACAATACGATTGTAGCCGAATGGGAAGAATACTCAGAAGACGAATCAAAACGAATCGTCGTAAGACACGAAGAATATAAAATGCTTTAATAAAAGAAAAGCTCCAGCGCCCGGTAGGTCCGACAAGCGCTGGAGCTAGATCAGAAAAGCGCAAGCGCTCAGGTTAGGTCCGACAAGCGCTGGAAACTAATGAAACAACACCGAAAGGACAGGGGCAGTTCAATCTTCCCCTGTCCTTTCTTATTTTATCTTCTAATCCACCATTCACTTAATAATACAAACAGCAAGACCACAACGCCCGCAAACCAGGGGAACCAGTCAGGAACGTATTCCCATCCAAACACCTTTATGCCCCCTATCATTAAAAAAAGTGAATAAAAAAGAGACTTCACTAAGCCTCTATTCCATACCGATCCATATTTATTCTAATGTATCAGCTTCTTCAGCAGACACTTTATCCAACAGCTCTGCATAAGCCATTTTAAACTTCTCATATGTTTCAGGGCCATTTGCCTGTTCATTATTTTGAAAAAGCTGCTCAAATGCATAACCTTTCGCTTCTTCCAATGAACATTCTCTCGCACTCATCACGAGCTCCATATAAGATTTAAAATACGCTTTACTCAGCGTTCCCGCGTTTTTAGTAATCATTCTTCTCACTCCTTACATCAAGATGTTGCTTGCCCACATTATAGTAGGCTTCTTGATCAGAAAGCAATTTTAAAGGGGTTACTTTATCGCATCCTTTTTCTCCACAAATGGTAAGCGAATCGCGAATGTCGTTTCTTCTTCACTAGAATGACAGTTAATTTCCCCGTGGTGATTCTGAATGATCTTTTGGCAAACATACAATCCGATGCCCGTGCCAAGTTCTTTTGTCGTATAAAAAGGTTCAAAAATGCGATCCAGGGTTTTGTCATCTATCTTTGGTCCATTATTTGTGATGCGAATGGTTAAAATTCCTTCTGCTTGTTCTCCCGTGATCCGTATTTGGCGAGGAGAGCCTTCAGCTTTAAGAGCATCTAACGAATTCATAAGGATATTCAAGAATACTTGTCGTAGTTTATCTTGCTGCCCATATACAGAAAGATTCGCTGGAAATTCATTAACAATTCGCACATCAATATCAATAATACTCGGATAAATGAAGGCAATAATGGAGTCAAACAGCCCCTTAACCTCCAGCCACTCTTCCTGTCCGCTATCAATCTCCTTTTTGGAGACATGCAAAAATTGAGCAATGCGAAAGTTTAGCTGTTGCAGCTCATGATCGATCACTTCAACATATTTCATATCGGGATACTCTCTTTGAAGAAGCTTCACAAATCCTATAATAGCTGTAAGGGGATTCCTGAACTCATGAACGAAACTAGAAGACATCTGGCCCAGGATGGAAAGCTTCTCCTGATGAGTTTCATCTATAAAAGAAATCTTTTCTTGCAATTCATTTTCCTTCAGCTTTGTATACTCGGTTACGGCATGATAAGAAAACAGATCAAATAAATCATTTATGGAGTCTAGAGTATTCTGAAGATCATTCACATTTACTTCAGAATACGTTATATGCTTCATGAGAACGCTTCTTCCAGCATTCACGTTATAAATAAAATCTCCTATGTTTACATTCGCTTCTGCTCGCTCAACGGCTACTTTGTGCGCAAGTGTCACAATGTTCTCATGAGCAATTGGCTCTTTTATATTTTGTTGAACTAAACGATACATGAGAATACCATTGGCTTCCACTTTATCGCGGTGTATGTCTGTCTTAGAAATTCGTATCTTTTGTTTCCATTTGATAAGATAGCTTTCAAGATTATGATCGAGATAGTCTAGTAGTTGCTCTCGAACAGCCATACTTGCTTCACCCCTTCCTGCCTTAGTCGGTGATTCATGGTTATATTTTCAAGTATAACAGTAAATAGAGGGAATTTTATAGATGCATTATAGAGAGATAATCTATTATTGGTAGATAAAGATCGTCAATCAATGAAAGAAAATCTCTCTTCTTCTTTCCTATAAAAGTAATTCGAACGATATAATCCCAAAGTGAATATCTCTACAACTGTCGTAAACAAGTCGTTAAAAAGGAATTCAATGCAATTAAAATTGAAGATGGTCTTGCCACTATCACATTAAATATAAAGCGCTTTACTCATGCTATTACCTATTCGATTTCTTTGATTACCCTCGCTGGATTCCCGCCAACCACGACATTCTCCGGCACATCTTTCACAACCACAGCACCTGAAGCAATAACAGCATTATTACCGATTGTGACGCCCGGATTAATAATGGCGCCTCCACCAATCCATACGTTGTCTCCAATGAAAACGGGCTTTCCATATTCTTGACCAGAATTGCGTTCCGTCGGATCTAGCGGATGTGTTGCTGCATATATATGGACTCCTGGAGCTAGCATGCAATTGTCACCAAAGCGTATTTCACAAATATCGAGAAACATGCAGTCGAAATTCGCAAAAAAGTTCTCTCCTACGTGAATGTTATAACCATAATCACACTTAAAAGTCGGTTCAATATAGAGGTTTTCTTTCGTAGAACCAAAGAACCCTTTCAATAACCGCGTTCTATCTTCTATATCTGTCTCAATTGTTTGATTGAATAACCTTGTTATTTTGCGTGCATGAAGACGATCTTTCTGCAATTGCTCATCCTCTGGTCGATAATATTCTCCCCTGATCATTTTTTCTTTTTCTGACCTCAAATAACTCGCTCCTATCTCCTCTAAGAATGGTTATTCACGATAAAACCGTTGTGTTCACATTCCAATTTTTTAAATAGAGTAACATTTCCGTCCATAAATCCTCATTCTCTGTGAGAAAATGACCTCCGTTTGGAATGAGCGTCATCTCTATTAAAGGCGCTCGTTTCGCTAGTTTACGAACTTCATTTACAGGTGATAACGTATCATTCTCGCCATGCCAGAATCTCAACGGCCCTTTAATCTCGCTAACCTCGAACCCCCAATCTTTTGATAGGAGATTCGTTTCATAGATGACTCCTTCTACACCCTGTCGATAAGCTTCCTTCGCGTGATATAATCCTGTTTCCACAAGAGCTTCTTCTTTTAAAAAGGCACGATCCCAATCAGAAAGATGACGATGATTCCCAGCTAACATAGCATCTCGATACTTATTTGGATGGCTTTCAAGCATTTTTTTTTGAGCTAAATTCGCTTTCTTAATGAGCCAAGGAAAGTACTTTGATAAAAAAAAGGCAATCCGATTCTCTTTCGCCATTTCCTTTGGGGCTCTCCCCTTTTTAAATGGCGTAGCTGAAGAAACAAGAGCTGTATTTTGGATTCGTTCAGGCAATGCATAAGCGCATGCCGCAGCGAATGGACCGCCTCCAGAAACACCCAGGACAGAGAAATGCCTTAAACCAATATGCGTAGCGAGCTCCTCTACATCAACAGCCCAATCAAGGATCGTTCTATTTTTTTGAAAAGTGGAGAGCCCATACCCCGGTCGATCAGTTGAAATTAAGTAAATCCCCATCGCTTTGGCCAGTTCATCATCTTCTAAAAACCAGATGCGTGACCCTGGTGTTCCATGAAAAAGCATGATCGGTATACCAGTAGGATCGCCATACTTCCAATAGCCAAGTTTTCTTCCATCACTTAAAACCATCGACTTCTCCTGCATAAGCCCCTCCTTATGGTTCTCCTATCGTAAAATGGATGAGAAGGTGAACATCAATAACAATTATTTTCTTTCCCTACAGTAAAACTTGCTATCTCACCTAAATAATAACATTATTAGGTGGAAATTTGATGAAATTGAAAAGAACGCTCAAACTAGAAGAAAAACAACGAAATCGAAAAGTACATAAATAAAACCTTTTTATTTCTTGACCCTTACGTTGCGTTATCCACTAAAGTTAAATTTGAAAGGAGGACACTTAGCTTATGAAACGAGTAAAAGAAGTAGCAGAATTAACTGGAATTAGCGTTCGAACTCTTCATTACTACGATGAAATCGGACTTTTAACACCAGCTACTACGGAAACTGGTTACCGTCTTTATTCAAATGAAGATCTTGAGAAGCTTCAGCAAATTCTCTTTTTTAGAGCACTTGATTTCTCGCTGAAGAAAATTAAAACCATTCTAGAAGAACCGGATTTTGATCGAATGGAAGCGCTGAGCTATCAAAAAGAAATGCTGCATGAAAAGAAACGACGATTGGATAAGATGCTCACCATGATTGATAAAACGATCCAAAACGAGAAAGGAGAAAAAACAATGACAGATCAAGAGAGGTTTGATGGATTTGATTTTAGTCAAAACCCGTATGAACAAGAGGCACGTGAGCGTTATGGAAATGAAGTTATCAATCAATCTAAACAAAAGATCAACAGCTTATCAAAGGACGAAAAAAACGAGCTCGGTCACTCGTTTAATTCCATTTATAAAAGGCTTGCTGATCTTAGAGATGGTTCGCCTGAGGCAGATGAAGCTCAGAAAGCCATTCACGATTGGTATGAATTTCTCAATGGAAATGTTGGACATCATTATACGCTTGAAGCGTTTGAAGGACTTGGTCAGATGTATGTAGACGATGAGCGTTTCACGAAGAACATTGATCAATATGGGGAAGGTCTTGCGCTTTTTATGCGAGATGCCATGAAAGTGTATGCTGATCAAAACAAATAGAAATCACCAAACTGGAGAGCTCAACTTCTTAAGAAGTTGAGCTCTTTTCTTATTCATTCTCTTTTCCTTTAGTGGAACCAAATCCGACTCCAAGTGCAATCCCAACACCAATTCCAACAGGAATATTATCCAATGCGACGCCTACCCCCGCTCCGATCGCTATTCCAATACCAATACCTAATCCCATCTTGCTCTCTCTTTTCGACTTTTTCATCACATCTACTCCTTCTTAAGAGATTGTCTACCCTTTTTACGATTGTTTATAGAAAAAGTTTCATCTGGCGTAGATGAAAAGTGATGTATTCAAAAAAACTCTTCCTATATTAGTATAGGAAGAGTTTTGTCTACTCGTAGAAAACATCTACAGAAATCTTATTTATTATCTAGGCGATTTAATTTTCAGTAGCCACTTTGTTTTTCTGAACTGAATCTTCTTTAGCAGCTTTCGGTTTTCGAATAAACAAAGCTAAAACAAGTCCAATAATAGCTGAAATACCCGCTACGATAAAGGAAACGTTAACGCCATGAACAAGACCTTCAACTCCGCGTGACGGCTGAGCCGCCTGAGACATCACGGTTACGAGTAGCGCGGTTCCAACAGCACCGGATACTTGACGCATTGTATTGTTCATAGCTGTACCGTGTGGAATGAGGTGAGCAGGAAGCTGATTTAATCCCGCCGTTGTAACTGGCATCATCACCATCGCTACCCCAAACATTCTGATCGCATTTACAATAGCTAAATAAGCAAACGTCGTTTCTGGTGTTAAATTTGTGAACATAAATGTCGTCACCGTTACGATAATCAAACCAATGATCGCAAGCCACTTTGCTCCAAATTTATCGAATATCCTACCAGTAATCGGGTTCATAAAGCCCATAATTAGCGCTCCTGGCAATAGCATTAATCCTGATTCAAACGCGGTGAATCCAAGCATATTCTGCATAAGAAGCGGCAGAACAGTTGCAGCACCGATCATGGCAATAAAAACAACCATTCCAAGCACAGTTGTTAATGTGAATAGCTTATATTGAAACACTCTAAATTGAAGCACAGGCTGCTTAAGTTTTAACTGACGTAAGATGAACCAGCACAATGTCACACTACCAATGACCATGGCGATAATCACCTGTTCACTTCCCCAACCGTTTGTACCGGCACTACTGAATCCATACAATAATCCACCGAAACCTAACGATGAAAGAACGATAGATAGAATATCTAGCTTCGGATTCGTTTGTTCTGTCACGTTTTTCAAAATCAAATACGCAATAAAGAAGTCAATAATCACGATCGGTAGGATCACATAAAACAAACTTCTCCACGGGTATTGCTCCACAAGCCATCCGGATAAAGTTGGACCGATCGCTGGCGCAAAGGAAATCACAAGCCCAAACATCCCCATCGCTGTACCCCTTTTTTCAACAGGAAAAATTAAAAAGAGGATCGTTTGCATAAGCGGAATGATAATCCCGGCACCAGAGGCCTGGATGATACGCCCTACCATCAAGAGTGGAAAGTTCGGGGCAACGGCGCAAATAGCGGTACCAACCGCAAATAGCCCCATCGCGGTTAAGAATAGTGTTCTTGTTGTGAATTTACCTATTAGAAAAGCTGTAATTGGAATCATCACGCCATTAACTAGCATGAAAATCGAGGTTAACCACTGGGCTGTACTTGCCTCCAAGTCTAGATCGACCATGATATGTGGCAATGCCGTCGCAAGCAGCGTTTGATTTAGTATCGCTGCAAATGCACCTGACAATAGCACGATTAAGAGCGGAACTTTATTAAAAGAACCGATTCCTTCTGATGATTGTTTAGTGTCGTTCATGTTCTCCCTTCTTTCTTAATGATTGTCTGTTATCTCGGTCAGGAAGGTGTTCGAAGTAGACCGGATTGAAGAAGTCTAAGCTCAGTCTGGTATTTTGCCATCGCATCTGGAATGGATAAGTTATTAGAGATACTGTGAATCAAATTATGAAACGTAACGGCTGTTAAAATCTGCATAATATGAAACACCTCTTTCCTACTTGAAACATTTAAGTTTTCATGATCCACAAGGTCATAAATGTCATCATAACGATGGTTTGTGACATCCTCGGTTAAATACTGCGAGAACGTATTCTCAATCTTATAGTTCATATTAAGCAGTACATTTCGAATAAAATCTCTCTGACCAGTATCCTCTGAATGCTCCAACGTAGACCTAAAAATCTCACTAATCGCTTTGAAGAGATCTCCTTCAAACTTCTTTAGATTGTCAATTAAATGTTCATGACGTTCTCTTGCATGTTCATTTAATAAATAAAAGAAAGCATCTTCTTTATCCTCAAAATATTGATAAAAGCTCCCTCTTGGTATACCTGCGGTTTTCAAGATATTTGAAATCGATGCATCATAGAGCGATACTCTAGAAAACTCTTTTTTTGCTGCATCAATTAGTATTTGCTTTTTCTCTTCTTTTAAATTAAAAAAGGTTGCTTTTGGCACAATGAATCACCTACCACTAAAATTATGACACTATGTCATATCGCCAAACCTACTATATGTGACACAGTGTCACATGTCAAGAAAAGAGACCTCCCGACATGAGCACACTCTTAAAAATAAGAATGTTTGCTTTCAAAAAAAGAGTGGAAACTATTTTTTAGGAATAATGTTATACAAAGGTGGTTACTGTGATGAACAGAAACATTAGCAAAGGATGGATTTTTTTCTTCGGGGCTCTCGGAGGCTTACTGTACGGATATGACACAGGAGTTATTTCCGGTGCCTTATTATTTATTGAACAAGATATTCCCCTATCCGATTTTCTACAAGGGGTTGTCGTTAGCTCATTATTAGGCGGTGCTATTGTAGGTGCCGGAATGAGTGGGTATGTATCTGATAGGTTTGGACGAAGGCGCGTCGTTTTTGCAATCGCACTCATTTACATGATTGGATCACTCGTCTTAGCTCTTTCTCCTAACGCAGTCGTTCTCATTATAGGCCGCATCATTCTTGGACTTGCTGTTGGTGGTTCAACAGCGATTGTACCTGTCTACTTATCAGAAATGGCGCCAACAAGGTCAAGGGGCGCACTAGCTTCGCTTAATCAGTTAATGATCACGATTGGAATTGTGCTCGCTTACCTCATTAACTATGCATTTGCACCAATTGAGGGATGGCGCTGGATGCTTGGTCTTGCTTCCGTTCCAGCGCTCGTATTAATGATCGGTGTTCTCTTTATGCCCGAAAGTCCTCGCTGGCTCATTAAGCGCAACCGTGAAGATGAGGCTAGAAAAGTGATGGCATTAACTCGAGAACAAAGTGAAATAGATGAAGAAATGAAGCAAATGAAAAAAATTGAGGAAACTGAGGAAAGCACGTGGGATGTACTTAAATCCAAATGGATACGTCCAATGCTTCTTGTCGGAAGCGGTATTGCCATCTTCCAACAGCTTATTGGCATTAATGCGGTGATCTACTACGCACCAACCATTTTCACAAAAGCTGGTCTTGGAGATTCAGCTTCTATTCTCGGAACGCTTGGAATAGGAATCATGAATGTGTTGATGACACTTGTAGCCATCGCTACGATTGATAAGCTAGGTCGAAAAAAACTGTTGCTACTAGGAAATATCGGGATGTCGTTAAGCTTAATTATTCTTGCAACGATTCTCTTTACAGCAGAACTTACAACGACAATCGCCTGGCTAACCGTCTTCTTTCTTGGGCTCTTTATCATCTTTTTCTCCGCCACATGGGGACCGGTTGTTTGGGTTATGCTACCAGAACTTTTCCCAAATAAAGCTCGAGGGGCTGCGACAGGATTTACAACACTTCTGCTATCAGCATCGAATTTAGTTGTTTCCTTATTCTTTCCTGTTCTACTCTCAGCGCTCGGAACAGCATGGGTATTCGTAATCTTTGCCATCATCGGTGTCTTTGCCTTCTTCTTTGTCATGAAATATGTACCAGAAACAAAAGGAAGAAGTCTTGAGGAGATTGAAAATGACCTCCGAGGAAAAGCATAAACTTAATACAAGCAAAGAAAACCCGTTAATCCACATTGGATCAGCGGGTTTTCTTTATTAGCAACGTCTCCGTTATATCCGCTCACCATTCTTAAGCTTTTTAATTAATTCAGTAAGATCAGATTTTTGAATACGCCAGTGACTACCAATCTTAAACGCCGGGATTTTGCCATCCTGAACTAATTTATATGTGGTCATCTCACTAATTTGAAAATATTTCGCCACTTGAGAGATCGTCATAATATCATGATGCTCATTATCCTGACTCATGTTATCGCTCCTTATCAATCTATCACCCTATTCTAACAAAGTTCTTCCGCTTATGGACCCAAACTCTATTAATACGATAACTCATTATAACAGGTTATATCAAATTAGGTTAAATTAGATTAAAAGATGAATGAATCATCTGGTTTTAGTGTGCTACTAATAAATTATCAAAATTAAATGCATGCGAATTAAAGAGTAAATAAGAGTAAATCAAAGTTTTTACCGCATGATTTTCGCTTACATTCTTATTTCCATTTTCATAGATTCTATGCTAAACTTCATCTTGTTGTAAACGGACCCGACTTCTATGAGAGTTAGGAGTCATCACAATACTAGATTTAGAAAGAGGTGCAACATTGAACTTATCTTCTATTAAACAAGATTGGTTTGGCAATGTGAAAAACGATACCCTCGCCGGAATCGTTGTCGCACTTGCCTTAATACCAGAAGCGATTGCCTTTTCCATTATCGCAGGCGTAGATCCGATGGTTGGACTATACGCGAGCTTTTGTATCGCCGTAGTGATTTCATTTGTTGGCGGTAGACCAGGAATGATTTCTGCAGCAACAGGAGCCATGGCGCTTCTAATGGTGACACTTGTAGCGGATCATGGACTACAATATTTACTTGCAGCAACCATCTTAACAGGTGTTATTCAATTCTTCCTTGGCGTGTTTAAGCTTGCTCGCTTTATGAAGTTTGTGCCTCGCTCCGTTATGATTGGATTTGTGAACTCACTTGCGATTCTTATTTTCACGTCTCAACTGCCGCATTTCGTTGGTGAATCATGGCCAATGTACTTGATGGTAGCAGGTGCTCTCGCGATTATTTATATCGTCCCACGTTTCACGAAAGCTGTTCCATCACCACTCATTGCGATCGTTGTGATTACAATTGTTGCGATTACAACTAGTAGCGGCGTTCGAACGGTTGGTGATATGGGTGAATTAACACAAGCACTACCATTATTCTTAATTCCTAGTATTCCATTGAACTTTGAAACATTAGCAATTATTTTCCCATATTCAATGGCTCTAGCGGTTGTTGGTTTACTTGAGACATTCTTAACAGCACAAATCGTTGATGATTTAACAGATACAGACAGCAATAAGAACAAAGAAGCAAAAGGCCAGGGGATGGCGAACGTTGTAGCTGGATTTTTCGGAGGAATGGCTGGTTGTGCGATGATTGGACAATCTGTTATTAACGTGAAATCAGGTGGACGTGGACGCTTATCCACTTTCGTTGCCGGCGTTTTCTTAATGATTCTGATCTTAGTATTAAACGATTTACTCGTTAAAATACCTATGGCAGCTCTAGTTGGCGTTATGATTATGGTATCCATTGGAACATTCGATTGGTCATCCATTAAAAATCTTCATAAAATGCCACGATCTGACGCAGCCGTGATGGTCGTCACCGTCATTACTGTTGTTACAACGCATGATTTATCAAAGGGTGTTCTTGCCGGTGTTATTCTAAGTGCTTTATTCTTCGCTTCTAAGATTTCAAAAGTACGCGTCGAAGAAAAGATCGACGAATATGCGGAGAAAAAGATCTACCACATTCATGGTCAGCTGTTCTTTGCTTCTGTTACTGACTTTGTGAATAGCTTTAATTATAAAGAAGAAGGTATTAAAACAGCCGAGATTGATTTATCAGATGCTCACGTTTGGGATGACTCAGGCGTTGGTGCCGTTGATAAAGTCATCATGAAATTCAGACAAAACGAGATCGATGTGAAAGTGACTGGTGTTAACCAGGAAAGTTCACAGCTTATCGACCGGTTAGCGGTTTATAATAAATAAGCGCAAGAAAAGCCACAGATGCTGTGGCTTTTTTCTATGTTATGCGTTCGTATAGATCATGACGAAATGCAAGACGGCACCTTCACTGTTTGGATTCAAGTAACCATGCTTTTGGTCCGCTCTAAACTTAATCGAATCATACGTATTTAATTCATACGTTTGTTCCTGAACTTGTACAGTTGCCCTTCCTTCCATTACCGTTACATATTCAATGACCCCCTCTTGATGAGCATCTGCGTAATACTCCCCCATAGGTTCTAAAAAGGCACGGTGCGTTTCTAGAGAGCCATAGCCACTATCTGTAAACATGGGTTCTAACGTTAAAGCCTCATTCGAACTCAATACTTTATTGCCCACATTTTTCCTTGAAATAACGACTTCTTCCTTTTCTGCTAGTAGACTTGAAATCGGGATGGAAAGACCATTCGCTATTTTCCATATTACTGTTAAAGAAGGATTCGCCTCTCCTCTTTCAATCTTACCTAATGTAAGCTTACTCACGTCTGTTAACGTTGCTAATTCCTGCAAGCTTATCTCACGTTTTTTCCGAATGGCTCTTAACGTCATACCAACCTGTTGAGCAAGCTTTTCTGCATCTGTTATCTTTTTTTCATCCACGAATAGATCCTCTCCATTATCTTTCTCTTGTACATTTCTACCACATCCTATAGTATATTATAATATACATAAAACATAATATACTATACTTAACAAAGGGTGTGTTTAAGTAATATGAGGGAAATTGCGATCGGTATTCTCGCCTCAATGTTTTTTGCAGTTACATTTATTTTGAATCGTTCAATGGAGTTAGCCGGAGGAAGCTGGATGTGGAGCTCCTCCCTCCGCTTCCTTTTCATGATTCCTTTTCTTCTATTAATTGTACTCGTTAGACGGAATATGAAACAAGTTTTTATTGAAATGCGAAGGAACCCTTTTCAATGGCTACTCTGGAGTTTTGTTGGATTCGTTTTATTTTATGCCCCTTTAACCTATGCTGCCGCTTATGGCGCGGGGTGGCTAGTGGCAGGAACGTGGCAAATGACGATCGTAGGTGGAATTATCGTTGCTCCTCTTTTTTACTCAACCGTTCAAACGTCAAATGGACCGATAAAAAAACGACACCGCATTCAAACAAAAGCTCTCCTTATTTCCATCGTGATTCTTGCTGGTGTCATGTTAATTCAGTGGCAAAAAGCAAATGAAATGAGTGTAAACGAAGTAATGATTGGCATTCTTCCTGTCCTTTTTGCAGCAATTGCTTATCCACTCGGAAACCGAAAGATGATGGAGCTTTGTGATGGACGACTCGATACCTTTCAACGTGTGTTAGGCATGACGCTTGGGAGCACTCCGTTCTGGATCATCTTAAGTTTTATTGCCTGGAATAAGGTTGGCCTTCCTTCAGGAGAACAGCTCACTCAATCGCTGATCGTTGCTGTCAGTTCAGGCGTTATTGCCACAACACTATTTTTTATCGCAACAGACCGCGTGAGACTTCACCAGGGAAAGCTTGCCTCTGTTGAAGCGACTCAGTCAACTCAGGTATTGTTTGTGATTGCTGGAGAGGGACTGCTTCTATCGAGTCCACTTCCTACTTACATCGCATGGGGCGGCATTGCTCTCATTATTGTCGGCATTGTTCTTCATAGCTTTAATGTTAAAAAGCTGAACGAATCCAGCACTCCCGATCATCGACATGTAAATCAACAAAAAACGGTATAGAAAAGCTTCCTACTAAAATATACTGACCAGTCAATTCTTATGATTGGTCAGTTTATGAAGTGTCATGTATCCTCTCTCTTCAAATTCTAACCCTTTATGATCGTCTTAGGTAATTGCTTCCGAAAACTCATCATCACGATAAGCCCAACGACGCTAATAACATAGGCGCCCATCTCCCATGCGAAACTTTCCAAATGAAGCAAACTAAACAGCAGTTGAGCTCCAAAAAGAATCAGCATTAAAACAAGACTCGATAACAAACCAATAAGAGAATTGAAGTTAGCAATTAGACCAATTATAATGATACCGCCTACAGTTAAAGCAACTGGTTGACTGAGAAACAACACGTCTCTGCCAAATTCTATGTGAAGAATCGTAACACCTACTGTAAAGAGCATCGGAACCATAACGATCGCATAAACAATCAGAAAACTCTTTACACCTGTATGGAAAGAACTCATCCTAAGGGCACCTATAAGAGCAACTAACCATACGATCGTTGAAATAGGATAACCGATGATTTCAATTAGTGAAAATGATGTATTCCCATCTATAAACTGTGATACTAAAAAGATACCAAAAACTCCTGCAATCATACGCGCAATTAATTTCCGATTATCATGTGGCGACTGATCCATCGAATCAATCAGTTCGTTTGCGTAAGCTTTCGGAGACTTACCGAAAATATCCCTGGCTGTCTTCCCATCTTTCTCACCTTCTACCAGATGATCTTCTGCTTCCATTAAGAAGCTATCGATTTCCTCTTCATCTACTCCTTTCGTAATTAGATAAATACGCATATCTAGAATAAATTTCTCGTTTTCTTTCGTCATCTCCTCATTCACTCTCCTTATTTAAAATCTGATTAACCGTTGTACTTAAATGATTCCACCTTTTCTGAAAATCTCCTAATTCTTCTTCCCCCTTTTTCGTTAATGAGTAGTATTTTCGCTTTGGTCCTGCTGTTGATTTCTTTAATGTTGACTGTATGAGCTGATCTTTCTGTAAACGGATAAGGATCGGGTAAATCGTCCCTTCACTAAATGCTTCGAAGCCATAATCATCAAGCTTTGAGGCAAGCTCATATCCGTATACTTCCCCTTCACTAATAATGGATAAAATACAGCCATCAATGATTCCTTTTAACATTTGAGTTGTATGCATATGCTTCACCAATCTTTCCAATCTATAACTCTTGTTATACAAGAGTTATAGAAATCATTCAGCTACCTTGTAAAGCAAAGTATATATGAAGTATATGCTAAGCTATCTTGTATGACAAGAGTTATATTCATATTTTTACCAAAATAGAAAAAACGCCCCAGCAATGCTTAGGGGCGCTCGTTTTTTAATGTAGCGTTACTTTCACAAGTTCAATTAAAACCTCTTCTGCAGAACGAACCGGTTCTCCCCCGCCCTGCGCAAAGTCTTTCTTTCCTCCACCTTTTCCATTAATGAATGGAAGAACTTCTTTTAAACTAAAGTTCATATCATAAGATAAAGCTTCTCCTCTTCCACAAACAATTTGCAGCTTATCTTCTCCCTCACTTATGAAAAAGACGATCACATGTGGATCTTCTTTCAGCACCATCTTCGCCAGTTTTTGCAGTTCTTTCATTCCATGCTGTTTGGAAATCATCTGCACGACTTTTTGGTCTTGAATGGTATCAGCACCATGAAGTAATTCCTTTGCTTCATAGGTACGTAGTTTTTCATTTAGCTCTTCAATCGTTTTTTCATATTCTTTCGACTGAAGAAGTACTCGTTCTGCCGCTTCTACTAAATCTGATTGAGGAACGCTTAGAGCGTTCGTGAGCCCAAGCATGATTCCCTGTTTCTTCCGAAGTTCATCAGTTACTCGCTCGCCACAAACAAAATGGACACGCGTTTGTTTTTTTTGCTTTTCTATTTTCAAAATAGATATCGCCTGTACCTGGCCTGTCGAAGAAGGATGTGTCCCTCCGCATCCGCTATAGTCAACGTTTGGAATCATCACAAGACGGATGTCTTCCGAGACGGCTAGCTGCTTTCGAAGGGTATAGTTCGCCAGCTCCTCTTCGCTTACCCACTTCGTTTCAATCGGCAAGTTCCGCTGAACAACGTTATTCGCAAATTTTTCAGCTGTTTTAACTTCTTCATCATCTAGTGTAGCAACGTTAAGATCGATCGTACAGACTTCCTGACCTAGATGAAAGCTCACCGTACTATATCCAAGTTGGTCTTCAAAAGCTGCCGAAAGAATGTGCTGTCCTGCATGCTGCTGCATGTGATCAAACCTGCGTGCCCAGTTAATATCCCCGTGAACATGTTCTGTCGCCGGAAGCTTGCCGTCAACATAGTGGTGGATTTCTCCTTCTACCTCTTCTACATCAAGAACCTGTACACCATTAAGCGTTCCACCATCATACGGCTGTCCCCCACCAGTTGGATAAAAAGCCGTTTGATCTAGAATAACGTAAGAGCGATTCGCTTCATCTGTGAACTGCTCCCACTTTTCAGCAGTAAATGTCTTAATGTATGGGTCTTCATAAAATAGCTTTGTCGTCATTGCATTTCACTTCTTTCTGTACTAGTAAATAAGTTACTATTGTTTAGCTTATCATTTATTAAATTGAAAGCCGCTGTATCAATCTCCTCATTAAAGAAGTTATTTGAAATAGAGCGGCATGAATTAGGATTTCGTGGAAATATCGAATTTGAGTTAAAACCGTTTACCGCATCAGTTTTTGAAGTCCAGCATTCCGTTCTTGGCGCACTTCCTCGGAAGCGAGATCATATTTCTTCAATAGGTGAAACAGTTCGTTCAATGTTTCCTGTGTAATCGTTTGTTGTAAGAAGCGATATGTATCCTGCACAAGTTCATCTGGCATATAAGGTGACTGGTTCTCAAGCTTTGTCATAACGTCTCCGTACGAGTGATCGATTGTACATTTCCCCACTTACCTTCACTCCTCTCTTCATATATTACTAGTTTAGCACGATTCATTCACGCGGTAATCCATTCAAGTAAAAAAGAACAGACGGTTGTCTGTTCCTTACGTTTATACAGCTCTATCTTTCGGGTTTTGTTCTTCTATACCTCCAACTTCTTCTGACTCATCAAACTTCTCGAATTTCTTAGGATTACGAATGATTTTCATAAGAGAACCGAGAACGAATAGGGATAAGAATAGGGCCGGAACACCACCGAGATTGGCTAACATCTTAATTCCATCAATATTCGCGTAGCTGATCATGATCCATGCAACTAGCGTTACTGTTATCCCCCAAACAACTTTTATGAGCACACTTGGTTCAGGACTACTAGGTGTGATCCCTGTTGAAGAAATACCACCCATGGCTGCAAGGTTTGAATCAGCTGCAGTCACAAAGGATATAAAGACGATAAACACATAAATCGGAATCACAATTGCTGCAAGCGGTAGAGCATCAAATACCGCATAGAGCGCTGCCTCTGCACCTGATGTATTCATGATGTTAGCAAGTCCAGCGCCTGTCATCTCCATGTTGATTGCTGTTCCACTAAAGATTGTCATCCAGACTCCCCCGAAAAATGCCGGTAAAACAAAATTGACGATAATCATGTGTTTCACTTTGTAGCCAAATGAAATTCTTCCAAGGAATAAAGCCGTAATCGCTGCCCAAGAGAACCAGCTTGCCCAGTAGAACGTCGTCCACGATTGTGGCCAAGGATCTCCAGCAGATGCACCCGTGAAGAGACTTTTGTTAAAGAAGTTCGTAAAATAATTCCCCGCTGATTCCGTTCCTAAATTTAATAAGTAAGAAGTCGGCCCCACGATAAACATAAAGATGATAATCCCTATAAAAAGTCTCATATTGATATTGGAAAGAACACGAATCCCTTTCATTAAACCTGTAGACGCTGAAATAATAAACGTCACCATTAACGCAATGGCAATCGTAGCCCATAAGGTTGGCGAGCTCGCAATTCCACTAATGTAGTTAACGCCACCGCCAAGGTTCAATAAACTCGTACCCATCGAAGCTGCCATGCCAAGAGCAAGTGTATACAGGCAAAGAGCATCAATTACATTCGCCCATTTGCCCGAAATGCGATTACCGAAGAGGGGAGCTAACGTTGAACTTAAGCTAAAAGGCTTTTTCATATTGTAATATGCAAAAGCAAAGACGATCGCTGGTAAACAGTAAATCGCATAAGGTGTAATCGACCAATGCAAATACATTGTAGAAAGAGAAAAAATGGCTGCTTCTGGACTATTAGGATCAATGCCAAGCGATTGTGGAGGTGCCGATACATGGTATAGTGGCTCAACAATTCCCCAGAACGTCAGACCTGCCGCAATCGTAGTCGTTAAGGTAATCGCAAACCACGTCATTGGCTTCAACATCGGCTTCGCTTTGTCTCCGCCAATGCGGATGTTTCCTAGTGGTGAGAAGTATACAGCAACACAGGCTACGACCATTAATAACCCTGCGATGCTAAATAGCCAGCCAAGATTGGCAATCACCCAATTGTTCATACCAGTTGCCGTCGTAATAAAGGCCTCTTTATTTGTAAAACTAACAATAGCAGCTACAAGTAATAGAAGAAACGGTGGCCAGAAAACTGGATGCTTAAAACTTTTCATAACATAAACCCCTCCCATGAGATTATTCAATTAACCGTTACCGCAAGTAAAACTGTTGTTTCTTGACTGCATCCACCTTTTTTTGATATTTCTCTTTGGACTAGTCCGCATTGTAACCGCACGGCCTTTTACACCTTAAATAAATTCTGTATAACGTTCACCATTGATCACCGGTTCTCTTTGAAAATCAATCACAGATCGACCTACATTCACGCAGTTGCAATCATGAAATGAGTCAAAGGCCTGGTTGATTTCATCCAAGGAAACGCGATTAATCACAAGTTCATCAAGCATAAACTTACCATCGAGGTAAAGCTCAGCAATTTTAGGAAAATCACGATATGGCTGGGTATCTCCGTAGAAGCTTCCTTTGATCACTTTTCCAACTCGGTGAAAACCACCCGCAGGCAGACTAAGTGACATTTCAGGATGAAAGGCACCAACAACTACAATCGTTCCACCTTTACGAGTTGCATTCCAGGCGTTAGCGGTAGCAGCTGTATGTCCTGAGCAGTCGATCGCATAATGAACACCAAATCCGTTCGTTATCGCACGAATCATTTCAGGTGCATCCCCCTCGCTCACGTTCACAGTATGTGTAGCCCCGAATTGCTTCGCGATTTCAAGGTTCGCTGGCTTCATATCACAGGCAATGATTTTCGAAGCACCGGCGATTCTCGCACCTTGAATCGCATTCACTCCTACACCTCCGATGCCAAACACAGCAACGGTTGAACCCGGAGTTACTTTAGCGGCATTGACCGCTGCACCATATCCAGTGGCAACGCCACATCCAATCAGCGATGCTTGAGCCAGCGGCATCGCATCTGGTAATTTCACACAAGACATATCAGGAACGACGGCATATTCAGCAAATGTCGAAAGAAGAGAATTATGAAAAAGCGGAAGACCATCCTTACTAAGTCGAGAAGTTCCATCGAGAAGCGTACCGTTAAACATTGGGCCAAAGGCTGACTCACAAAGATGAATAGCACCAGTGACACAAAACTCACACGTCCCGCAGTAGGGAACCCAGCTTAGTGCTACTTTGTCACCAGGTTTAACCGTCTTGACGTTAGGACCTACCTCAACAACTGTACCAGCGCCTTCATGACCGAGAATGGTTGGGAACGGGGTCGATGGATCTTGTACGGCGTTGAGGTCACTATGACAAACCCCAGTCGCCGCAATTTTTACAAGGACTTCATTTGCTTTCGGTGAAGCTAACTCCACTTCTTGAATTTCAAGTGGTGCACCTAGACCCGTCATTACAGCCGCTTTCATTTTCATACTCTTTCCTCCGCTCTTTTAGTAAGCAACCCAGATTGCTTTTGTTTTTGTATACGATTGAAGCGAGTGCACGGCATATTCTTTGCCCCAACCACTTTGTTTCCAGCCTCCAAATGGACTAGCAAAGTCGTAGCAGCCATATTTGTTTACGAATACCATACCAGCTTCAAGCTTTTTCGCTACGCGATGCGCACGAGAGACATCATTCGTCCATAGACCAGCAGCAAGACCATAAATCGTATCATTCGCCATTCGAATAACCTCTTCTTCCGAATCGAATGGCAGGATGCAAAGGACAGGTCCAAATATCTCTTCCTGTGCAATCGTCATACCGTTTGTCACGTCAGCGAAAATAGTTGGCTTAATATAAAATCCATTCGCTTTCTCACCCTCAATATCACGCTCTCCTCCGGCGACAAGCCGTGCGCCTTCTTGTTTTCCACTTTCAATGTAATGAAGAATACTGTTCATATGAGCCTCTGAAACCTGTGGTCCCTGATCACTTTCAGGATCAAATGGATCACCACACTTGTATACGCTTGCATATTCACCGATTTTTTCAACTACCTCATCATAAACTGGGCGCTCCACAAAAAGTCGTGTTGGTGCAGAACACTTCTCGCCTTTATGGGTAAACAACCCATAGAATGAACCTTCAATCGCCCCTTCAAGATTTGGTGCGTCTGCAAAAATAATATTTGGTGACTTGCCTCCTAGCTCTAGTGTGACTGGCTTCAAGTTGGAATCCGCTGAATCATGAACGAGCTTTTTCCCAACTTCCGTGCTTCCTGTAAAGGAAATTTTATCAACGTCCAAATGCGTGCTAATGTAAGATCCAATCGAGCCTTTACCAAGAATTAAATTTAGAACGCCTGGCGGTAATAGCTTCGCTTCATGAATGATTTCAACAAGACGAATTGCTGAGTAAGATGTCGTACTAGAAGGCTTCAAAACAACCGTATTCCCCATCGCAAGCGCTGGCGATAGCTTCCATACGGCCATACCAATTGGAAAATTAAATGGAACAATTTGACCACAAACGCCGATAGGATCTCGCGTTGTATAGCTTAAGAAATTTCCTTCCACCGGATTGTTTTCTCCATAATACTTATCCGTCCATCCCGCGTAATATTGGAAGAGATCTGATGCTTCTTGAACATCATCGTTATAAGCTTCCGTATAAAGCTTTCCATTATCTAGAGACTCAAGCGTTGCTAACTCATCCTGGTGTTCAATAATAAGAGCACTAATCTCGCGTAGAATCCTTGCTCTTTCTTTTCGCGTTGTTTCTTTCCATGTGCCATGATCGAACGCCTCTCTAGCTGCCGAAACTGCTTGATCGACATCTTCTTTTTTGGCGCTATGGATTGAACCAGTTCGTTTTCCAGTCGCAGGATTAATGGATTCAATCGTTTCTCCGCTACTGCTTTCCACCCACCGTCCATTTATATAAAGCTTTTTTGGTTTCTCAAGCCAATGACTCGCCCACTCTAACTTTGGCTGCTTAATGCCTTCAAACTTCTTTTGAATGTTTTTCATATTAATATCCCCCATTTGCTTGTAGTTGAAGTAACCCATCTTTACCATCTGTTTTCATTGCGTTTGAGACAGCTTCATAACCAAAGCGTTCTTTTAAATCAACAACTAGCGGAATTGTGGTGTTTGCATAATCTCTGCACGTTGCTTCATTCACTCTTATTCCTTTTACACAACGTTCTTCGAAAACTGGCAGCACATTTGTCAACATTTGGATCGCATCTATTATCGCCATCCCGGCTACGCCTTCGAACACGTTAAGATCAAGCTCTCCATGTTCTAGTGCTGCCTGGACAGTACGATCACACCCAAGTACCTTGAAACAACATTGAATGAGCGTTTCAGGTATTACTGGATTTACTTTCCCAGGGAAGAACGATGAGCCCGCCTGTACTGCCGGTAGCGATAGTTCTCCAAAACCTGTTTCAGGACCAGAAGCGCGAATGCGTAGATCTTTTCCGAATTTAATCAAACCACTAGCTAGCTGCCTCAGCTCGTTTGATACATCTCCAAGGTCATCAAGATGCTGAGCTGCATCAAATAAATTGTCACGGTACATGACGTTCCGACTCGTCGTTTCCCTTAAATAATGCAAAATGTTTTTCCGGTATCCCTCAGACGCTCCAATCCCAGAACCGATAACCGTTCCTCCTAGATTAATGCGGTCCATTTGTTCTGTAGCTTTTTGTAGTGACTCCATGCGGCGATCAAGCAACGCCTCAACACCTGACATCGAATCTCCGAGCGGTACCCTCATTCCATCCTGTAAACAGGTGCGCGAAATGGTCATTACATCCGACCATTCATTCGCTTTTTCTCTTATGCTTTGTTGCAACGATTTCACAACAGCAAGGAGCTTCTCCAGTTGCCTTGCAATCGTAAGACGAATCGCCGTATGACAAACGTCCGAAGTGGATTGGGAAGCGTTCACATGATCATTGGGTTGCACTTCTTCGTAGCTACCAATCTCGTATCCAAGAATTTGATTCGCTCGATTCGATACAACTTCATTCACGTTCATGTTCGATCCAATACCACCTCCTCCGTGATATGGATCAACTGGAAAATGTTCTACGTGCTTTCCGCTAATAAGCTCATCACATGCCGTAACAATGGCATCCTGAATTCGCTTCGGTAGCACTCCCGCCTCACCATTTGCAAGCGTAGCAGCCTTTTTCACAATGCTTAGTGCCTTCACATAATCGGGATAATCTGTAAGCTTTTTTTCTGAAAAGCTTAGATTTGCAGTACTCCTAACTGTCTGGATCCCATAGAGAGCCTCGCTTGGAATCTTGACAGTGCCAAACTCATCTTGCTCATATCTCATCTGAAAACCCTCTTTCACGAATAGGCGGTTTGAACTACCCGAGACTGACTGAATGCGATAGAAACAAATATTGATTATGCTAAATCAATTAAAGCGTTTTCATTTCACTATACGTTAAGGACCTTCACACTCACGCGAACAATATGTTTAAAAGTACATTAAATCCTCCTTGAATCTAACTTGAATTTCTCACTGTTATATAATGCAAGGATTGTGCCAACTTTTAAATCCTTATAACAGTGCGAATTGTTCCCCACAATTACTAAAAGTGTAGAAAAATTCTACACTTTTACTGTAGAAAATTCCTACAGTGTCGCATTTTCACACAAAAAAAGCACTGTTCCATTGAACAGCGCCTTACTTCTTCTTTGTGAATTTCGCTAATAGCAGCGCAATAATAATACAGGCGATGCCAAGCAACACAATATTATTTGATATAAAGTCCAGAGTCACTCAACTACCTTTCTATCATAATCAACATCTAACAACAGCTTACCACAAAGTAAGCCTTCCATCAGAGAAGGAAAATGCTGTCTTTTGATGATAAAAGAGCCACTGGAAGCTCTACCCTCTATTCCACTCTTAACAACCCTTGGTCTTGTAGAAAAGCCTTCGCGACTTTTCCTACATCCTGGTGCAAAACGTCCACTCGATAGTTTAGACCAATCATTTCTTCGTTTGTAATGGAAGCAGAAAGCTTCTCAAGTGGCTCTTGAATCTCTGGATATTGCTCTATCATTTTCCGCTGTACTACTGGAGCAGCATCATATGGTGGAAACGCCTTGCGATTATCTTCTAATACAATGAGGTGATAGTCTTTAATGCGACTATCCGTAATCATTCCAACAGCTACCTGTACTCGAGACTCTTTTACAGCGAGGCTCAGCAATTCTGAATCAACCGCAAGGAGCTGATCTTTGTTCACCGAAAATTGATACACGTCTTCTAAATGACTGAGACCGTCTTCTCTTATTAAATATTCGTCATTTGTCGCCATTTTTAATGATGGATGTTCCTGATTGCTCATATACGTGACAAGATCACTCACCGAATCAAGTTGATGCTGCTTAGCAAAGGACTCTTTCATGATGAGCCCCCAAGAACTATTAAAATCACTTTTCTCTAACCAAATAATATCGTTTTTTTCATCTTCTTTTTTAACAGATTCATAAGCTTTGAGTGAATCATAACCTGGTCCACTTTTATGATAAATCGTTTTAGCGGTGTTCGTGTACTCCCAATACAAATCAATCACTTTGTTTTCAAATGCATCACGAATGGAAGGACTATCAAGAAAGCGCATTTCATCAATATCAAATCCTTCTTCCATCAAAAGAAGGGCAGTCATTTTCATTAAAAGGTATTGTTCAGTAAATGCTTTGGATCCAAGTTTAATAGTCAGATGAGCGCTCTCTGTGGCATCTTTCTGCTTTATTTCTTCTTTTGACTGACAAGAAATAAGGAAAGTAAGGCATCCAATGATTAGAAGAAACCTTCTCATAGACTGATGCCGATTTTTTTCATTTTGTAAATTAACGTATGCCTGGCAATCCCAAGGCGGTCTGCTGCTTTCGTCTGGTTGCCATTTGTTTCTCCAAGCGCTTGTCGAATCATCTTTTCCTCTATATCTTCTAGCACCTCGGAAAGACTTCCACTGAAGTCCTGTGATCCTACAGGTTCATCTTTTGGTATCGACATAAGAGATGCATGCGCAAGATCTTCTGGCATAATTGTTCCTTCTCGTTTTACGATATGAATGCGTTCAAGCATATTGAGTAGCTCGCGAATGTTACCTGGCCACGTATGACGGAGGAGAAGGTTGATGCATTCCTCTGCTATATAAATTTGTTTCTTATACTTTCGATTTAATTTCTTCATTTGTGATTGAATGAAAAGGGGGATATCTTCCATCCTTTCACGTAGGGGAGGGATCTCAATTTCGATTAAATTTAGACGATAGTAAAGATCCTCACGAAACATACCTTCCGCAACGGATTTTTTTAAATCCTTATTCGTTGCTGTAATGATTCGTACATCTACTGTGCGATATTCATTGCTACCTAGCTGCATCACCTTTTTATCTTCAATGACATGAAGAAGCTTTGCTTGCATGGAAGGAGAAATCTCTCCAATCTCATCTAGAAAAATCGTCCCTTTATCTGCAGCAGCGAATTTTCCGATTTTCGTTGTTACAGCTCCGGTAAATGCTCCCTTCTGATAACCAAACAACTCACTTTCGAGAAGGTGCTCAGGTATAGCCGCACAGTTAATCGATAGCATTGGGCCCGCCCCTCGATAACTATTTGAATGAATCCAATGAGCAAGAGCCGTTTTGCCCACGCCACTCTCACCTAGCACTAAAATACTTGCATCCGTATCCTTCACCTGATTTAGAAATGCCATCACACGCTTCATCTCAGGACTTTGAAATACAAATGGATCGTTTTCTTTTGGCGGAGGCTCTACCTTTGTATCGAGTTGTTTCATAACCAAGTCTTTCACTTCTTCGAGCTCCATCGGTTTGTTCAAATAATCGACGGCGCCCAGTTTCATTGCCCCGACAGCACTCTCGACATTTCCATAAGCCGTCATCATAATGACCGGCACATCTGGCTTAAGCCTTTTCATTTCTTCCAATACTTGAAGACCTGTCATATCTGGTAGCATATAATCCAGAATTACGACTGCCGTTTCTTTTCTTTTAAATAAGTCGATAGCAGCACTTCCCTTATGAGCCAAAACTGACGATAGGCCTGCCTTCGTTAACTTCCTGCCGATTAGCTTCGCAAGCTGCATTTCATCATCTACGATCAAAACGGTTTTCTCCATAACGCCACCCCTTTTCTATCGTTGGAACCAACAATGAATCGTTGTCCCCTCACCCTCTACGCTCTCAACCGTAAGATCGCCATTATTTTCTTTAATGATATCTCTCGCGATCGTTAACCCAAGTCCATTCCCTTCTTCCTTAGTCGAAAAAAATGGATCAAAAAGCCATTCAAGATTACTCGTAACAATGCCCGTTCCTGTGTCTCCGATAGCGACATGAACATATTTCTCATCCTCTTCAATCGTAACGGTTAATGTTCCTTCCTCTTTCATTGCATCGATTGCGTTAAGAATGATATTTAAAAAGGCTTGAATTAACTCATCATAGAAACCGACGAGGTCTCCGCTTGTCTCATAGTGCTTTACGACCTCTATATTTAATTCTTTTAGCTTAAATCTCACTAGATGTAGGACTTCATCAATCACTTTCTTTAACTGGATTGGTCGAGCATCGGCTTTGTTAACTTTTGCAAAATTCAAGAAATTATTCACAATGAGCTTCATTCGTTTCACGACTTGATCAATATCACGCGATAATTCAAGAATCTCTTCTGAACTATTGGCTTCCTCCACTTCTTCTCTTAACATCTCAGAAGATCCTGTTAAAATCGCAAGCGGGTTTTTGATTTCATGAGCAATACCCGTGGTAATTTGCCCTATTAATGCAAGCTTATCATTTTGTTTCAAACGTGACTCTAGCATCTTCATTTGTGAAATATCCTGTAGCACAGCAATGCTGCCAATAATTTTATTCTGAGCATTATAGAAGCGAGACGTAGCGATATTCACAATGTGACGCCTTCCATTTGCATCGATAATGTAACTTTCACATTCGATGCTAGGGTCCTCAGAGATTAAGGCTTTTAACAACATAAAGTCTTCATCGGTACTTTTAATCGGAAGTTCTGATAATGACTTTCCGACGAGATCATTTCTACTATACCCAATGAGGTTTTCGAATCGATTGTTCACATGCGTTACGATCGCGTGATCATTAATCGTAATCATGCCATAAGGGATTCCTTCAATCATGTCATTTAAGTAGCGTTCACTTTCTTCTAGCTGATGCTGCTTCTCATAATTACTATTGCCGACAGAAATGATCGTTCGAGTCAATTCTCCCACTTCATCTTTTCGGACACTTTGCGATGGATCATGCTCCTGGTAAAAAACCTTCTCCCTATAATCCTTTGCATAATCTGTTAATCGAATAATGGGATAAACAATATTTCGAATACCGGCAACGATGAAAAAGAATGAAAGAATGAGAATGCCGAGAAAGGATAACGTAAGCACTAGTGATAGTTTTCGAACAGGGGCAAAGGCAATATCTTCTGACACCCCGTAAACTAGACCCCATTCATCACGCAGTGTTTGATAAGCGATGATGCTCTGATTCCCTCCATAAGATGAACGTGCAACCCCTGAAACTTCCTCAAATATTTGCTTAGAAGGTAAATCACTTGAAATAGCTGAGCCGATTGATTGTTCATTGGTAGAAGCCAGGACAATTCCTTCTAGATCAACCATCATCCCAAAATGTCCTTCACTCATGCTGATACTTCTTACGATTTCAGATAAATAATCCTGACTAAATTCAGCAATTAAAGCACCTTGAAAAGCGTTTTTTTCATCAAAGACTGGAATCCCCACCGAAACAATATCCTCACCGCTAAAATTTTGAATAACACTAGAAACAGCATAATTGTGCGTCCATTGAATTCGATCAAACTCTGGATAGTGATAAGAGACACCTTCAAGCTCAGGGGCAAAAGGAGATTCAAATATGACGTTACTAGTGTCATCTAAATAATAGATAGACCGAATAATAGAGCTCTGCGCAATCGCCTGTCTGGATCGCTCATACATACGTTCCGCGTTAATTTCGCTTCCTTCTCCATTTCCTGCCATTAAATGCAGCTGCAAAACAACACTGGAAATTTCATTATTTACACGCTTCACGATACTTTCCGTGTTCGCGACATTCTCACTAATAATGTCCTCTTCAATCATATCTTCCGCATAGTTAATGATCAGCTGATAGATCATTAACGTTGGTATAACAAGAATGAAAACAAAAATCATGACAGACTTTCTTAAAATACTTCCATGAACTGACTCAAATAAACGAATGAGCTGTTTTGTTATGGTTTTCATTCCATCCCACCAGTTGTTGTGATATGTCGAACTTGTCTCATTTAAATTCATCATAATCGTCCACTCGCTCAATTGGCAATAGGAGATTTAGAGATTATACCTTGCTCCCTATTTTCAACACATTCTTCCCCAGCGGAACGAAAAGTAATGTTTCATTCGACTTCTTCCATTCATTTCCCCGGAAATGGTCAACTAAATTACAAAAGAATTCGCTTAAACTAGACAAGGAATTTTTTCCCGGCTCGACACCAATATCCCATTCTTTTACGGAACGTTATGTATAATGATGTCATCAACTTACTTCAGTAGGGAGGAATCATATGAAAACGCTTCGTCTCGTATTGTTGTTTACTTTACTACTCATCGTCACGTCATGTAACTTCTTAACTACTTCTGACTCATCGGAAAAGGTAGAAGCGGAGAAAGAAACGGTGGACAAGCCTTCAGAGGAAGCCGTACAAAAGGACATTCTATTTCAAGATGGCACGTACAAGTGGGAGAAAGATGGAGAAATCCACGGGGGGCTTGATGTAACAGATTCAACTTCTACTTCCTTTACATTTATGCTTCAATCCTATGATGGTCAAAATGTTGGAGAGCTTTCAGGGACTGCTGAGGTTAACGGAGAAATGGCTCATTTCACACACCCTGATAATGAGGCTTGCAAAGCCTCGTTCGGTTGGAAAGAGGACCGCTTAGCCATTGATACGAGTGAAGCATGTGAATCAATGAATGAGAATAGCGCCTCTTTTACAGGCGTATATACTCGAATCGAACTGGAATCGAATACGAATAATGAAGCAGCGAACGAAGAAAGTACTTCTGAATGGAAAGAAGCACTTTATATTGATCCTGCATTCGATCAAGGGAACTTAAGCATATCAAACGTGACGAAAGAATCCTTTCAGTTTACGATCGACGTTAGTAGCGGATCGGATGTTGGGAATTTGAATGGAACAGCTACAATAAACGGTGATGAAGCAACGTTTGAGGATACGGAAGACCCCTCTTGTTCAGGTACGTTTATTCGAACGAATGACGTTATTACATTCATTGAAGAAGCTTGTCTTAGTTACCATGATGCAGCTGTTGGATTCAACGGTGATTATAAGATGACAGATGAAAAACCACTAACATTAGAAGAGGCTTCTTCCTGTGAAAAAGCTCCATTCCATTCAGAATTACTGGATTTTGCAGAGCAAGGTCATCTTAAGGATGCCTCCATTTTTCTTGGTATGTCTGAAGAAGCCCTAAAGAAGATAAAGCCTGAGATGACCTATGATGAAACATTCTATGAAGGAACACCCGGTTTCTATGATGAAAAGTACGCTTACCTAACTGCAAACGAAACGGTAAGTCATTTACGTTATAACGCGCTATCGGAAGGACCCGCTATCCCTTATACAGATGTAGTTTGTCAGTTTGGCGAGCCTGATGAAGTTGTATTTAACGAACTTGATAACGAATACTTGCACGTATATTATACTGGTGAAAATAAGCTAGCGTTTGTTTCAGAAGCAAAGGAAGGTGCTATAAAAGCAGTTGAGCTTGAAACAGCAAATATCCAATAACCTTTCACTTCTCACTACCGCAAAAAAGTTAAGCGCATTTAAGCTTAACCTTTTTGCGGTTTTATTTAATTTGATAAGTAACGTCCATTATCTTCAGCGAAGCCCTTAACAAATGTTCCAGCTTAAACTAGGTAAGAAAAATCTCTCCACTCTTTAACATTTTTTCATCATTTTATTCTTCAACTAAGACTTTTCGTTCTTTAAAAAACATAAGCGTTCGCTTTTGACGAACGCTGTCGGAATTTAAAATATTTATATCGAAATATCTACATAAAATATGGTATTTTATTAATTTATATGCAATTCTATTATTAAGAACTTACCAGCTATTATAACCATTCCTCGTATGGAAATGAACAAAACCATTAGATTCAGCATAAGAAATGCTATTCCATTTCTGCTCTGTTGAAACCGTAAGAACTGCTAAGTCTGTTTCTTGCTGAATTTCTTTTAAATCAGCCATACGATCTTTTGACCATTCGTCCTTCGATACGGTTGAATAATTGAAGTTCTCCCACATAATCGCATCAACGTAAGAACTTGTGTAATCTTTTAACGTTTGAAAGCCCCAATTTTGTATGAGAGAAAGTGAAGGATGTTGTTGCTTGATTTGTTGTAAGAAGGCTACCATTCCTTCTTGTTGAGCTTGAAGGACAGTTGGGTTCTCCCAATGTTCATTATCAATATTACCGACTGTATCAAGGAAAACACCATCAAGTCCCTTTTCAGCGATTTGCGCTGTCACTTCTGATAGAAGAACGTCACGATAGTGAACAGAAGTGATATCGGTGAGATAGGAATCCCATTCGGTGTAGTGAACTCTTTCTCCGTTACGGTGAAAGAAATCAGCTTCATTTAATTGATTGATAAGTGCTGTATTCCAATTATCAGCTTCCATCGTATTAATATAGCCATAAACTTTTGTACCAGAACTTTTAATTTCTGAAATTTGTTGTTTACTATAGTAAACAGGTTCTATGATCATTACGTCGTATTGCTTCATTTTTGTAATTAATCGTGGCGTAGGAGCATCATAATAAACTTTGTAAGAAGTGACGTCAGATAGTGGATGACTGGCGGCGTGAGAGGTCAGAGGAGAAATCATGATAAATGTAAACAGAATAGCACATGACATTGCAACAATTTGCTTTGTTGAGATAACACCCATTGGTTGGCCTCCTGATTAATCAGAGAGCGGCTCTGGCATTGTAGACTGGCGATCGGTATTCACAAAATAGAATCGACGACCCATGTCTTTGCGCCCTTATTTTTCAATAAGTTTGCCCTTCTCCATATTTAGTTTTCAAAAATAGTATATCAGAAATTGGAATTAATTCCACAATATTTTTTGCATAAAAGTATTTAATTTTCTTAGATGAGGATGATTGTATGATTTACACACAGAAAAACACGCTAAGGAAACTGGTTGAGGTCATTATTGTTATTGCACTTATCGGTATTAGTGACCAACTCTTTCAGCTTCACTTAACTACCTGGGAGCTTGATCCATTATTTTTCTTTGTTCTTCTTTTCTCTTTAAGGTATGGATTAACAATGGGGTTGCTTAGCTTCTTTCTAGCCCTTATTTATCATATGATGGCCATCGGCTTTAACGGAGGAGATATATACCTGCTTTTCTATGATACGAGTGAAGCCTCATGGATTTTATTCACCTTATTATTAGCCATCATTTGTGGCTTATACAGTACATCCTTCCAGGAACGATATGAAAGCCTTCATTATCGTCACGATGAGTTAAAAGATGAGAATGAACAATTAACTGAAGCTATTAAACTACTAGAACATTCTCAGAAAACGATGCAAGAAAAAATGCTGGAATCTGAACATAGTCTGACACGTATCTATCAAGTGGGGAAGGCACTTGATCAATCATCACCTGAACTAATTCGAAATGAAGCCATTACGATTATCTCGAATCTCTTTAAAGCGAAAGAATTAGCGATCTATCATTTGGATTCTTCTAAAAGAACTTTACGCCTTCACATTCGAAAGGGCGACTCCAACCATCTTCCGCAAACGGTTTTTATTGAAGAAGATTCGGCGGTTTACAAACGCCTCTTCCGTAATAAAACGATCACACTTCGAACGATAGAAGATGAGAACAATTCCCCAGTTCTAGTTGGACCAATTATTTATGATAACCAGATCAAAGAAGTACTCGTTATCTATCAAGTTGATTTTGCTAAACTAACAACTTATGAAATTCAAATCATGTCGCTTGTCCTTGATTGGATGTCATCAAGGATTGAAAAAGCAACTGAGCTTGAACTGAAAGAAGAGAAAGTAAAGATGTTCCAGGGAACAAATATTTATTTCAAAGAAGCCTTTGATCATAAGGTGCAAATACAGAAGAAACGAAACGAGGAATTTGATCAATCCTATAGTGTTATTCACGTTCACTTTGCTAAATTCGATCGTATTACACCTGTTGAAGCTGAGATCATTCTTAGGTCTTATCTTCGAGAAATTGACATTATGGGATATGATCCATCAGAAAACATTTTCTCTTTCTTATTACCTGGAACAGCTCCGGAAAATGCAGAAATTGTCAAACACCGAATCAAGAAAGCCTTAACCGAAAAGGGTGGCATGCATGTTGGATAATTTATTCTATCCTCTTATCCTTCTTTATATTATCCATGCGATATTCATGTTCATCTTATCCTTTCTGTTAAAACGGGTTGTGGATCAAAACCATCATGGTGTAATTACATGGATTGCTATCGTTTCTTGCTTTTTACCTCTGATTGGTGAGCTTTTCGGAGTCATTTCGTGGCTCTTAGCGAAACGCTGGGTGTCAGATAAAATGCTCGTTGACTACGGAGAATATGTGTCATTCGATGTTTTAAACCTGGAATCGCTTCGTCATGAAGCAGCAACTAGCCTTGACTTAGTCCCGTTAACGGAAGCACTTAACGATCATGAACATACTACTAGAAAAGATTTAATAGTCCGTCTCATTAATTCAAACATTACGAATCAAGGAAAATATTTAAACCTTGGCTTAAATAATAGCGATTCTGAAACCGTTCATTACGCGGCGGCCACGATGAACATTCTTCTTGATCGGTATGAGAAAGAACTCCAGAAAGCGAAAGATCTTTACCGTCTTCATGATGAAAGTAGCTTTCTAAAGGTTGCTGATGTGTACGAGCGTTATATAAAAAGCGGATTACTTGAAGATAGTTCACTTCGTAACGTGCAGAAAGAATATGCTACTTTACTAGAAAATGAAACAAAAAACCCAACAAATGATACGCAGCGATATGTTTATCTTGGTGATCTTTATTTAGAGATGGGTGATGAAGAAAAAGCTATCGAAACGTATACATACATGACCGAGGCCTTTCAGAATGAACCAGAAGGCTACTTTAAATTAATTGAATACTATTACGGAAAGCGGAATTGGGCGATGATCAGACCCCTTCTCAATGCGATAGAAATATACGTACCAGAATGGAAAATACCTGACAAACAACACTTTGTCCTAAAACAACTTGGGGGAAATGCAGAATGAAAAAGCAATCGTATCAATATGTGATCGCCATATTTGTTCTTCTTCTCATCTTTATTGGTGGCTTACAAATGCTTCGTCTTGATCTCTTTCAACAACTTCTTCCTGCAAAGGAATCGAAAGAGGTTTCTTACGCAACAATGAGCTCCTCATCCAACGAGTTGAAAGGAGAAAAGATGAAAATATATATCCATGAAGATGATAGCGACTTATCGAAATCGGTTCTCTCAAATCTCCAACATGCTCTTGATTATGCCAAAGTAGCTTACGAGCCCATTTCGATAGATGAGATTCCTTCCATCGAGGCTTCTCCTTACAATGTCCTCGTCCTAGCAGGAGAACACTCGAAAGACTGGCCTTATGAAGAAATTAAATCGTTCGTCGAGGATGGAGGACGACTTTATATAGGTTCTCGGTTTATTAATGCCGAATGGAATGAGCTTCTTGGCGTAACTGATTTTGGAGATTTTATGGACGGCTATAACGGCCTTTCATTTAAAAAAGAACTGTTTCCAGGTTATATAGATTTAGACAGCAGCTCTACGTTATTCGCCCATAGCATTGCCGATGTGGAACTTAAGAAAACTTCAGAAGTATTCATTAAAGTCGAGGACGAACCTATTTTGTGGACACATGAATTTGGGAAAGGAAAAATCCTATTCTGGAATACTACTTCCGTTGCCGAAAAAATTTCTCGGGGGCTATTGCTACAAGCTATGTCGTTCCTCACCCCAGCTTTTGTCAGCAGTCAGGCCGGTATTAAAGTGGTGTATCTGGATGACTTCCCGTCCCCTGTTCCTTATGAAACAACCGACACCATTCAAAATAAATATGATATGACGATTAAAGAATTTTACACGAATGTTTGGTGGCAGGATATGAAACAGCTTGCTGAGGATTACAATGTATTATACACAGGTGTAATCATTGGAACGTATCGTGATACAACCGAACAAACTAGCGAAGACCTCAATGAGCGAATCCGCTATCCAATGCTGAATTTTGGAAGAGACATATTGAAGCATGATGGAGAGCTAGGCTTACATGGGTATAACCATCAATCACTTGTTCTAGATAACGAACCAATCGATCCTAAACTTGGCTATTCTCCATGGGAAAGTCAGGAAGAAATGACCGTCGGAATCAAGCGCATCAAATCTTCATTCGATTATTTCTTCCCAAAAGAACAAATTAAAAGCTACGTCCCTCCTTCTAATATTATTAATAAAACTGGCATAGCTGCGCTTGTGGAAAGTCTCCCTCACTTGGAGGTGATCGCTGCTCTCTATTCAGGAACCGATCAGGATGGTAGCTATATCCAGGAATTTGGACAAGACGAGTCGTACGATCGCTTATATAACTTCCCAAGAATTTCTAGTGGGTATCTTGAATCTGAAGAAGATCAATTTATCCAAATTGATGCCATTGCGAACTTTGGCATGGTGTCCCATTTTGTTCACCCAGATGATGTGCTAGACCCCGCACGATCCACGGGAGATGGCTGGGAGGGTATGAAAACAAACCTTGAAGCTATGTTAAAGAAAACAAATGATTTCTACCCATACCTTGAACCTTTAACACAACATAATGGTTTATTGAAATACAAAAAATATGAGGAAGCAAGCATTGATGTGACGTATGAAGAAGATTATATTCATGTATCTGGAGAAGACCTGTTAAATCCTTCCACAATGCTCATTCGAGTACAGCAAGGTAAACGAATTGAAACAGGTTCTTTCCCTTATGGAGAAGTGAGCTTATTGAGTAAAGAGGGCTCTCTCTACCAGCTCACTCTTACAAAACCTGAAGCAGACTTACTTATAAAGGATGTTACATCATGAAAATCGGAATTGTTGTCGAAGGAAGCTACCCTTACGTAAGTGGTGGTGTCGCAAGCTGGGTGCATATGATTGCTAATCGTATGCCTCAGTTTGAATTTCAAATCATTGCGATCACACCATCTCAGCTTACAGAAAAAGACTATCGATATGAACTACCATCTAACATAACAGGTATTACGAATTTACCTTTAAATATGAAACAACCGAACAGTAAACAAAAGATCCAGCTCACCCCTTTCGAAGAGGAGGCCCTGACGGATTGGATGATGTTTCGCAAGGTTACACCAGAGGCACTTCATGTTTTTACGACAAAGCTTGGTGGAACGAACAGCTTTTTCTCTAGCAGACTTTTCTGGAATATGGTTCAAGAAAGTTATCAACAGGAAAGCCAAACTGGCTCCTTTATTGATTACTTCTGGATGTGGCGCGGTATGTACACGCCGATTTTAGAATTACTTCAATTCGATTTTCCTGAAGTCGATTTGGTTCACTCTGCTTCAACTGGTTATGCCGGACTGATCTCAGCTGCAATCAAGCAGCAGCAGAACATTCCTTTTCTCTTAACAGAGCATGGCATTTATTCAAGAGAAAGAGAAGAAGAGATCCTGCAAGCTTCCTGGATTCCAGATTATTATAAAAAACGTTGGATTTCGTTCTTCCATCACCTTTCAAAACAGGCTTATGAAGAAGCTGATGACGTCATTACCTTATTTGATAAAAACAGTGACCTTCAAAATGAACTTGGAGCAGCATCAGAAAAACGATCGGTTATCCCAAACGGCATTCACTATGAGCGCTTATCAGGTATTAAAAAAATACAGGGAGATAATAAAGTACTACGCATCGGGGCAATCGTACGAGTCGTTCCGATTAAAGATATTAAAACGATGATCCACGCTGCTAAACTATTACAAGAAACCGAGACTCCGTTCGAGCTAACAATTATGGGCCCACTTGACGAAGAAGAAGAATACGCAGCTGAATGTCAGCAGTTAATCGACCAGCATGAACTCAATCAAAGCGTCTTTCTAGTTGGTAAAGTTAACATTATCGACTATCTACCAAACTTTGATCTGTGTCTGTTAACAAGCATTTCAGAGGGGCAACCTTTAGCCGTACTTGAAGGTATGGCTGCTGCGATTCCATGGATTGTAACAGACGTAGGGTCTTGCTCTGAGCTAATATATGGCCGTGAAAATGATCCTTATGGCCCCGCCGGATTCGTCGTTCCACCTGTTAATCCTAAGAAAATCGCAGAATATTGCACGTGGTTTTATCATCACCCCATCGAAGCGGAGAAATTTGGGCGTAACGGCCAAAACCGCGCCAAAACATTTTATCAAGTGCATCACTTTATCGATCAATATGTTGACTTATATGAAAGGAGAGGTGCTGAATATGGCCGGAATCGGATTTAAATTACAAAAGCTATTTCAAGAAGATTACTTTTCATCACGCCTAAAAGCTTATGCTTTTGCCGGCCTCGTCACTTCAGGACCGTGGCTTATCGTTATCGTCACGATCGCCCTTATTCAGTGGTTAACCTCTTACTTTTCTATTGTAACGCTTGAAGAGCGAGGCATTTTCAATTTATCTGTCTCGTATTGCTTTATCTTTTCACAAGTGATTCTTGGGATTCAACAGCTCGTTGTCACGAGATATGTTGCAGACCTATTCTACGAAAAAAAATTCAAAGAGATATTTGCGACATTTATCGGGATGACGAAATTTACACTTCTCATTGCGACAATCGCCTGGCTGATCTTTATCTGGGTCTCGCCTTTACCTTTTGTGTTTGAGCTTGTGATTTTCTCATTATTTATTACGATTAATTTAATTTGGGTACTTTTTCTATTTTTAAGCGCGGCTAAATTCTATCAAGCAGTTGCATATAGTTTTCTAATCGGAGCCACCATTTCAGTTGGTCTTGTCTATCTTATTAGTGTAAACATTGACCGCCTCCCAAGTTTTGAGCACGCATCTAGTTTATTCTTACTTATTGGATTTACAATCGGCATGATCGTTACGTTGTTTGGTCTTCTGATGTCGATGCTAATGACTTTTCCTGAGAGGGAAATGAAAAGGCAATTTAACTATTTAAGCTATTTTGATCGGTTCCCTTCTCTCTTTTGGACTGGTTTCTTATACAATATCGGTATTTGGGTGTGCAACTGGGTCATTTGGTTTGGAGAAGGAAGTTCTACGTTAGTAGATTCGTTTATTTACAATCGAACATACGACACAGCAATCTTCTGGTCATACTTAACGATCATTCCAACATTGATTATCTTTGTTGTATCTGTCGAAACGCGATTTTATGAGCGCTATCGCGTTTTTTATGGCTATATCAACGAAGGCGGTACTTTGCAGCAAATCAAGCGAGCGAAGGCAAGTATGCAATTGGTTCTGAAACAGGAGATGGAACGCTTATTTCGAAGTCAGGGCGTTTTCACTCTTTTGGTCGTCGTTACAGCAGGTTATCTTCTCAGCTCACTTGCATTAGAATCTACCATCATTTCTATTTTCCGATTCACGACACTTGGTGCCTTTTCAAATGCAATGGTGTTAGTTATCACGTTAATCCTCTTATACTTTGAAGATCGAAAAGGTGCAATGATCACTTCGATTTTATTCTTTGGCTTAAATTTCACTCTCTCCTTTGTCTTTCTACCATTGGGCTATGAGGGGTACGGACTCAGCTTTGCAATTGGATCTTCACTTGCCTTTCTTTATGCCGTCATTCGTTTAATCACGTTTATTGATGAAGTTGATTATTACGCTTTTTGCACTCCGAATGAAAACAATTCTTCCTATTCCAGACAGCCCTTCAGTCGAATGGGTCAGTGGTTAGATGAGAAAACGTTTTTATAATATCGTAGACAGAGCCCCTCGGATTATCGAGGGGCTCTGTGATTTTCCAACAAAAATTCACATTTATTATCAAAAATGATCTTGATTCAAATAATGAAATCAACTAATCTAATAAAGTAATCCAAAATTAACTACTAATGTTATCTTACGAAGGATGGTGTCAGAATGCTACCAATTGAACGAAAGCAACAAATTTTAACATGGATTGAGAAAGAAGGTACGCTTAAAATCTCGGACATTAGCAAACGATTAAGCGTTTCTGAAATGACAGTTTATCGAGATATTAAACCGCTCATCGAAGAATCTAAGGTTGAAAAAACAGCCAACGGCATTGCACTGAAAACACGTACAGAAATTCCATCTGATGTATGCGCTTACTGCCTCAAGCATGTAAGTACACGTTTATCTGTACAGCTCATCAAGCACAACCAGCAAATTGAACATACATGCTGTGCTCACTGTGGTCTTCTTCGTTATCGAGATATTGAGAAGGAAGTCTCTCAAATTATATGTAAAGATTTTTTGAAAGACACCACGATTAGCGCAAAAGTGGCTACGTATTTGTTGAATGCTGAGCTAAATCTTAACTGTTGCCAGCCTCAAGTGATGGCTTTTGACTCTTTGAAACACGCCAAACAGTTTCAATCCGGATTCGGTGGAGAAGTATATACTTTTGAGAAGGCCATTAAGGAGATCGTACGAGAAATGGAAGGAACGTCCTGCTGTCATAAAAACTGAAGAGGTGTCGTTACATGGAAGCAGTCAAAGTAGAGCAACACGTAAATAAAGAGGAAAAACGATCTCACCAAAAGAAGAAAGCTTCTTTTTACCAAACAGTATGGAGATGGCATTTCTATGCAGGTATTATCTTCGCCCCATTTCTCTTAATCCTGGCGTTTAGCGGAGGGGTTTATCTTTTCAAACCACAAATTGAAACAATGCTTTATCAAGATATGTATTATGTAGAAGCTCAAAGTACTGCGATGGCCCCAACTGAATTAGTGAACAATGTAACAGAAGCCAATCCACGTGGAACGGTTACTTCGATTCGATTCTATGACGATCCTACCCGTACCGTAGAAATTGGGTTAATGGAGAATGAACAACTGTCTTCTGTCTTCGTAAATCCATACAGTGGATCGATTGTTGGTTCACTAAATAATGAAGAGAAATTCACGGAAATCTTCAAGAAACTACATAGCGAATTAATTGTTGGAGGAACGGTTGCTAATCGACTCGTTGAGCTAGCCGCTTGCTGGGCGGTTATCCTTCTCTTAACTGGTTTATACATCTGGTGGCCAAGAAAGAAAGCCTCGATTTTTGGAACGGTTATCCCACGATTCAAGAGTAAAGGCAGAACGTTCTGGCGCGACCTTCATGCTGTCCCTGCTTTTTGGCTCTCGATTTTTATCGTTATTTTAATTGCAACAGGACTTCCATGGTCAGGTGTAATGGGAGAACAAATCAATCGCGTTGCGACATCAACAAATACTGGTTATCCCCCCTTTACGTTTGGGGAGAAACCTGACTCTCTTACATTAACAAAAGATGTTGCCGAGGACATCCCATGGGCAGCTGAGAACGTATCTGTTCCGGAATCTGCGTTAAGCGGATATGTTCCGCTGGCACTAGAAGAAATGACGGCTCTAGCAAATGAAGAAAGTATTGAAAAACCTTACACGATCTCAATGCCTCAAGGGGAAACTGGTGTCTATACCGTCTCAACTTCTCACACGAAACCAGGAGACAATGCCACCCTCCATGTTGATCAATATTCAGGAGAGATCCTTGCCGATGTTCGTTTCTCTGATTATGGGGTAATGGCCAAAGGAATCACGCTTGGTATAGCTCTCCATGAAGGTCGACTATTTGGACTTATGAATCAAATCATTGGACTTATTGTCTGTATTGGATTAATCGGTGTAGTAATTAGTTCGTTCATCATGTGGCGTAAGCGGAAACCTACTGGTCATTCAGGTGCGCCGAGAAGTTCCATAGATAAGCGAACAACTCGGACTGTGTTTGCGATTATGATCGTTCTTGGCGTCATTATGCCACTCGTCGGCCTATCCATTATCATCGTTTATTTACTCGACAAATTTATATTTCCACTCGTTACGCCATTAAAAGCGTGGATTCACTAGAAGATGGGAGAAACGGCATGAAGAACATTACATTGTCTATGCTCCTCTGTTTAACTTTAATTACTGCTTGTACTGCAACCGAAGATACAACAAATCCCGTCCTTCAAGCGGATATTCAATTACCAGAACAATTAACATTAAATACACCCTTCACGCTTGCAGTAACATTAACTAATGACGAACAACCAGCAGAAGTGATTTTCAACATTTGGAAAGCTGGAAGTAAGAATACGACTAGAGTCCTTCAAGCAGAAAAAAGCGAGGATAATCTTTATACGGTAACAACGCATTTCGAAGAGGAAGGTCTTTATTACGTTCAAACGCAGATCTCAGCTGGCGAACTCCGCGCAATGCCCAAGAAGCAGTTTATTGTAGGAAAGCTTAGTGATGATGAAATCAATACGCTAACGAAACAAGCAGATTACCCTAAGAATGTAGAAAATCACCATCATTGATCAGATAAGCCGCCCCCTCTAGGGAGCGGCTTTTCTTTATTTAGGCGGATAGAGCTTCTGCATATAATCGACTGACTGATCGATAAGCTCTTTCAATACACCAAGATCAATGTCCGCAAGCTTATTTACATAAACACAGGCCTTCCCTGTTGTATGCTTGCCTAATCGTTCTAAAGCTTCCTCGCGCTCTGGTTCTCCTTGAGCGAGATACAAACTAATCTTAGCCTTCCTAGGAGAAAATCCAACGAGCGGTGCATCCCCCTCATGCCCCGTAGCGTATTTATAATGATAACTTCCAAATCCAATAATACTTGGTCCCCACATTTTCGCTTCATACCCTGTCGTTTCAGTAAAAAGATCTAACAAACGATAGCCATCTTCTCGCTTCTTTGGATGATCAACGCTTTCAATGAATTCAATCACACTATTATCCGTTTCTTTCGTTTTCAGTTCATACATCAATATCCCCCCTCTTTTCATTACTTTCACTTTATATCTACTCCGCTCATTCGCTAATTCCTTTTTATTTGCTCTTGTTCAACAAGGGCAAACTTCGAAAGCTTATTACCGCGATGAACTTATAAGTAAAAATGTATCAAGAGTATTTCTTTTATTACCGTTTCATGTTTCTTATCGAAAATCAGTTAGGAAACGGGTAAACCGGGAACGTTCCTCTTTATAGTCATACCGAACTAGCATTGATACTTACATCTCGGAGGTATAACCATGTTTACTTTAAATGATATTCCAATGTTCTTTGTGAATTTCTTCATAATTCTTCCTATCGTCACTCTTATTCATGAAGCAGGTCACGTGCTCATAGCGCGGCTGTTTGGAGGTAAGGTGAAATTTTGCATCGGTACAGGACGTACACTGTTTCATATAGGACCTCTGGAAATTAGAAGAAAGTATTTCATGGAAGGTTGGTGCCAATACGAAGAATTAACCTACAATAAGACGTGGGCACACGTTGCAATCTATTTAGGTGGCAGTCTATTCAACCTCATCGTGATTTTAATTATTAACTATTTAATCATCTCGAACACAATACCTGTTACGCTATTTTTCTACCAGTTCACATACTTCTCTATCTATTTCATTTTCTTCTCACTTATGCCTTTCCGAAATGACAATGGAAGACCAAGTGATGGGATGGCAGTATTCGATGTTCTTCGATACGGAAAATCCGTCGATCCAATTGATTAGAAATAAATGATAAGAGCCAGATCCTGTTCTCACACAGTATCTGGCTTGTTTCCATTTCGTACCATTATTCTCATTCCTATCGAAATGAAAACCCCAAACCTACTCATAACACCATATATCTATTCGAAGAATTGTAGTAAAATAAAGGTAGAAGAAAACAAAGGGGTGATCACTTGACTAGCAAGATGAACCAGTTGTTCGAGGAGCAGAGGAGTGTTCATGTGCTTTATGCCTACCATGGGGTGAAGAATTACCTGGAACAAGTCGTTAGTTATACTGAAATAGGGGTCGCAAACGGAGATTATGTCATCTTAATCGAAAATGACCGCCTGTATCCGATGATTGAGAAAGAATTATCGTCAAGGTTAACCGCTAACGAAATGAAGTTTGTCCACAGAGTGAACAGCTTCGACTTTTACTTTTCTAGCGGCAGTTATCACCCTCCTGCCATTCATGAATATTTCAAAAAGACCGTTCAACCTTATGTGGAATCTAATCTCTCCTTCCGCTCATGGGCACATGTGGAATGGGCCTCGATGGAAGAGCCTCTTCACCTTATAGAAGACTTCGAAAAAATTGTAGACGAAGCAGTAAACGACCTTTCTTTCCCTCTTATTTGTGCATACGATGGAGAAAGAATGCCAGATTACCTCATTAACATTTTGATGGAAACCCACCCTTACGTGTTAATGGAAGAAGAATTTTTCACTTCAAAACAATATTTAGCTTAAATAGAAATGCACCCCTCTAAGGAAATCTCAGAGTGGTGCATTAGCTTTGATAAGGCTAAACGATGAGACTAGACGTTGATTCTTTCATTCGTCTCCATTGTTTTAACATTTACTTCAAAAGCATCTGGATATTTAATACCAACACCTGTGTTTAAACAAATGACCTGTTCATCTTCTTTGATCCAATTTCGTTCCCTTAATCTTTCCGCAGCAGCGAATGTACTCGCGCCTTCAGGACAAATGAATTGCCCTTCTAACGCAGCAACTTCTCGCTGAGATATTCGAATGGCTTCTTCAGAAACAGTAACGGCACACCCTTCTGTTTGATAGATCGCATCCAACACAAGAAAGTCTCCGATCGCTTTAGAGACGTTTATACCAAATGCATGCGTCGTTGAATTTTCCCAGAACTCAGACTCCGTTTTCCCTTCTTCGAATGCCTTCACAATAGGGGCACACCCCTCCGATTGCACAGCAACTAACCTTGGAAGTTTTTGACCCTTAATCCAACCAAGCTTTTGAAGCTCAAGAAACGCTTTATAGATCCCGATAAGACCAACGCCACCACCTGTTGGATAAAGAATCACATCAGGAAGCTCCCAATTCAGCTGTTCCGCTATTTCATACCCCATCGTTTTTTTTCCTTCAATGCGATAGGGCTCTTTTAGGGTAGATGCATCATAAAATCCTTGCTCTTTCACGAGATCACCAACTATTTTACCAGCGTCACTTATTAACCCGTTGACCAAATAAAGATGAGCACCAGAAATACTCACTTCTTTTCTCGTAATCTCAGGTGCATCAACAGGCATAACGATATGAGCTTCCAACCCAGCCTTTGCTGCATAAAGTGACCAGGCAGCTCCTGCATTTCCATTTGTTGGCATCGCAAGGTTCTGAACGCCAAGCTCCTTCGCCTTCGAAATGCCGACTGCCGCTCCCCGAGCTTTAAATGAACCAGTTGGCACCATTCCCTCGTTTTTTATGTATAAGTTTGAGAGATTCATTTTCTGACCAAGGGATGGTAGTGGCAGGAAAGGCGTCATCCCTTCTTCGAAACTTACTTTATTCTTTTCTTCTTTAACAGGAAGTAATTCATGATAGCGCCAGAGCGACTGTTCTCTTCCGGTTATCATTTCCTTCGTAAGATGCTTTTTCACTTCATCAAGGTCATATTCGACAAGAAGTGGTGAACCACAAATACAAAGCTGTTGAATCGTATCTGAATCATAAGTCTCGTTGCACTTTGGACATGATAAATGAGAAACCATACTGTACGGCATTAAAGCACCTCCAACGATTTAATGAAAGACGTGTTGAAACCCAAAGTTCACACGTGATGAACTTCGGGCTTCATTTCGTCATAACTAGCTATGAAAATCAAGTCCTGATCGCACTTCTTCCACATATCCTGCTCGAATCACATAATCACCGAAATGCTCATGCTCCTCTTTTTCTTTCGCATAGTTAAATAGAATCGGTTTTAATGACGCAAGAATTTCTTCTTCGCCAATGTTTTCTTTATAAAGCTTGCTGAGACGATCCCCAACAAACCCTGCTCCCATGTACATATTGTACTTACCAGGTGCTTTCCCAATAAAGGCAATCTCCCCAAGCGTAGGGCGTGAGCAGCTATTTGGACAACCGGACATGCGGATCACGATTTCTTCTTCTCTCAGTCCCGCTTCATCCACGATCTCTTCAATCTTATCAATGAGAGAAGGTAGATAACGCTCTGCTTCTGCCATCGCTAGGCCGCATGTGGGGAACGCCACGCAGGCCATCGAATTACGGCGCAGTGCTGAATTCTGTTTTCCATCTGTTAAACCATATGTTGCCACAAGTTCATCAATCTCTGCTTTCTTCTCCTCTGATACATTCGCTATGATGAGATTCTGGTTCGGCGTTAGTCTGAAATCCCCTTCGTGAACCTTTGCGATCTCCCGAAGTCCTGTCATAATCTGATAATCTTCTAAATCCACAATACGACCATTTTGGATAAAGAGCGTTAAATGCCACTTGCCATCACCCTTTACCCATCCATAGCGATCACCATTATGATCGAAATGATAAGAACGAGCTTCTTCTAGTTCATAACCCAGTCTATTATTCAATTCGTTCCGAACCCAGTCGAGTCCTCTTCGATCGATCGTATATTTGAAGCGAGCGTTCTTCCGCTCTGAGCGATTGCCATAATCCCGCTGAATTGTAATGATTTTCTCAGCAACATCAACAATCTTTTCAGGTGTACAGAAACCAATGATACGGGACAGTTGAGGATACGTACTTGTGTCCCCATGCGTCATGCCCATGCCACCGCCTACTGCGACATTAAATCCTTGGAGCTTGCCATCTTCAAGAATTGCAATAAACCCCAGATCCTGTGAGAAAATATCCACGTCGTTTGATGGTGGAACAGCGACACCGATTTTAAACTTTCTCGGCAAGTAATGCGGACCATACATTGGCTCAATTTCCTCTTCTTTTCGATCAAGTACTTTTTCTTCGTCTAACCAGATTTCATGGTACGCTCTCGTTCTCGGTAGAAGATCATCGCTTAGCTTCCGTGTCCATCCATGCACCTCGGCATGAATATCCGATTGATATGGATTGGCATTACACATCACATTACGATTCACGTCACCACATGCCGCAAGAGAATCCATGAGAACTCGGTCCATCGCCTGAATGCTTTTCTTCATATTCCACTTCAGAATCCCATGCATCTGGAACGTTTGGCGCGTTGTTAGCTTTAGCGTTCCATTTCCGTATTGATTCGCAAGATCATCCATTACTAACCATTGTTCTGGCGTAGCTACTCCACCAGGTAGTCGCACTCGAACCATAAACTGATAAGCTGGCTCAAGCTTCTGCTGTTTTCGCTCTTGACGAATATCGCGATCGTCCTGCATATAGCTCCCATGAAATTTTAATAGTTTAGTATCTGCGTCTGGGATGGAAGCGGTGATGGGATCCGCAAAGCTTTTCACAAGCGAGCCGCGTAAGTAATCACTTTCGTCTTTAATCTTCTCCATTTCACTCGGTTTGCCGTCTTCTGTTACCGTCTTATTCGACATGACCAATCTCCTTCCCTGATGCGCTTAGTACACATCGCGCTGGTAGCGTTTCGCGTTTCGTAGATCTGCAAGATAAGCTTCTGCTTCTGACTCACTGAAATTCCCCTGTTGCTCTAAAATATTAACAAGTGCCACGTGAACGTCTTTTGCCATATACTTTTCATCTCCACATACATAGACGTGCGCACCTTGTTGAAGCCACTCATATAGTTCTTTACTTCGCTCGAGCATGCGGTGCTGAACATAAACTTTCTCCTCTGTATCACGTGAAAAGGCGACATCCATTCGCGAAAGCACCCCATCTTTCAACCATTTTTGCCATTCGACTTGATAAAGAAAGTCTGTGACAAAATGCTGTTCACCAAAGAATAGCCACGTTTCTCCACTTGCGCCACTTTCTTCTCGCTCTTGTAAGAATGCCCGGTACGGAGCTACGCCAGTGCCTGCGCCTATCATAATGATAGGGGTGTCAGGATGATCCGGAAGTCTAAAGTTTTGATTTCGCTGCACAAATACTGGGAGTGTATCCCCCGCTTGTGAGCGCTCTGCGCATTGGCCAGAGCATACGCCCGTACGAGTTCGACCATGTGCATCATACCTTAGTGCGCCAATTGTGAGATGAACTTCATCTGGATTTGCGTTTGAACTGCTTGCGATCGAATAAAGACGAACCGGAATTTTGCGCAGAACGTTTACGAACTCCTGTACCGAGACGGTCCACGGTCCGTAGTCCTTCACCAAATCAATTAAATCTCTACCGTAAAGGTATGTTTTTAGTTCTTCGCCTTCCGCTTCAACCATGCGCTTAAGTTCAGAACTTGATGTCAGCTCTGCGACCTTCTTGAGCAATGGCTTTGTGAGACTCGTAATCTCATATGTTTTCGTTAAAGCTTCTTCAAGTGGCTGAACGTCACCCTGTTTGTTCACCGTAACCTGTTCTTCTCGCTTCCAGTTCATTTCATCGATTAGCTGACGGACAAGAGCAGTATCATTCTCCGGGTAAATACCAAGGCTATCACCCGGCTCATATTCAAGGTTCGATCCTTCAAGATCAAGCTCAATGTGCCGCGTTTCTTTATTCGATCCACGTCCATTTAAATTAACATTCTCAAGAATTTCGGCTTTGAATGGATTAGTTCTGGAATACGTCTGACTCGACTCATCAGGTTTTGTTTCAGAAGTCGATTCTCTCGTAGACTGATCTTCTTTCAATACTCCCGTCACGCCTTCGAACCATTCTTCTGCCGGCTCTTCGAAATCAAGATCACAATCTACACGAGGATAAAGCCTTGTTGCACCTAATTCTTCAAAGCGCTTGTCAAAATCTTTCCCGGTTTGGCAGAAAAACTCATAGGAGCTATCACCAAGTGATAAGACAGAGAATCTGAGACCTTCTAATTCAGGGGCTCTCTTACTTTGAACAAAGTCATGGAAGCTTAACGCATTATCAGGAGGATCGCCATCTCCGTGGGTGCTTGTAATCAATAATAAATCTTCTACTTTTTTAAGCGACTTTGGCTTAAAATCATCAAGCGATGAAAGGGTAACGTTGAATTTCTCGTTTTCCAATCGCTCAAAGAAAGATTCCGCTAGTGACTGACAATTGCCAGTATGTGAGCCATAGAAAATCGTAAGCTCACGTGTTTTTGCTTCTTGTTTCGAGAATGCTTCTGAAGCAGAAACACCTTGAGCAACCGTCTCAGTAGCTGCCGCAGCTTCAGAGCTTCCTGGTACGGAAAGATATCCGCTCAGCCATATTTTCTGCGTCTCATTTAATGTTGGTAAGAGACGATTTAAAAGCTCCGTTTGTTCATTGTCAAAAGGGCTATTCACAACCTGTAACTGCAATACAATCCACCTCACAATACTCATTTTTAATTCAATGTAATGAAAGTAGTTTACTCGGAATTAAGCGTAAATAAATTCGTCTGCATTCCCCCTAACCCATTCAACACAAAAAACCTCTCTTCTAAAATATAAGAAGAAAGGTTTGTAAGTACGAAGCCAGTCTTCTTATCTTTCAGGATAAACCTGCTGGATTTGGCACAGTATGAGATGAAGAATCATCTCATCGGTTGCCGAAGCTTCATAGGGCCAGTCCCTCCACCTCTCTTGATAAGAAATATTGCTATCAAATTGTAAATGACAATGATTGGTTCAAATGTTATCTCGTGCTCGAATAAAAGTCAATATATTATTAGAAAATTATCATCATTCAATTAACTGAATGGCGATAACACCAGGAATCTTCATGAAAAATAATCCAAATGATTCAGGTCTTTTATCCCTCACGTTGCCCCCTCTAGTATCCTATTCCGCATGCGCATGAAATCAATCGCATTGGCCATGACAAGAGATAGAATCATAAGATTCATCAACCAAACGGAGTAGTCAAAAGGCAGCACCAACAAGAGAAAAGCCGTGAAAGAAAAAACACCGGAGCGAATGACATGATCTTTAGATGTGACGTTAACTTTATTTCCACGTTTCCATTTCAACAAGTTCACCGCAATACCAAATATCGATAGCAGCATGCATATGACATATGACTACAGTGAAAGGTCGTAATCCACTATAAAAATCGTAGACGATAGAAACAGCGTCAATACCGTATATCGAATCGCGATTTCTTTATGCGTTAGCGAATCAAAATCCTTCAATACATTCCTCCTTTTGACAATGATTGAATTTGGACATTTCTTGAGATACACGGTCCTTATGTAGATGGATAAGCTGGCTTCATCTCATTTGAAATCACCTGAACCCAAGGCCGCTCTCTGTTCCACGTCACTTCTAAAGGGACGCCCATACTTTTACTAAGATGTTCAGCTGTTAACACATCTTTCTTCTTGCCATTCACTGCAATTCGACCATTTTCCATAATCATAGCGTGAGTGAATACGGGACAAATCTCTTCAATATGATGAGTGATATACAATATGGTTGGACCCTCTTTCTTCTTTCCAAGTCGTTCAACCTGAGCTAATAACTGTTCGCGTGAATACAGATCCAGTCCGTTGCACGGTTCATCTAGAATAAGAAGCTTTGGAGAAGCCATTAACGCTCTTGCAATCAAGATTTTCTGCTTCTCTCCTTGAGAGCAAATTCGAAAAGGTTTGCCGCGTAAATGAGCAATCCCCCATTCTTGCATCACCTTCATCGCTTGCGATTCATCCTCTTCTGTCACCTGCTCATAAAGTCCAGCTGAGGCAAACTTCCCGCTAATCACAACATCTGTTACTTCCTGCATGGGAGAAATACGCTCAGTGAAAGCGTTGCTCACCCAGCCAATAGATTTTCTAAGTTCATTCAAATCAGTTTTTCCAAGACGCTGCCCTAATACTTCAACGATGGGATCATATCGAAGTAGGGGCCAGATCGAGCCGTGAATTAACTGAAGTAGCGTCGTTTTACCTGATCCATTTAATCCGACAATGGCCTGATGCTGTCCTTTCTCTACCGAAAAAGAAATATCTGATAAAATCATCTGTTTCTCACGTGTGTAATAAGCATTTTCTACATGAATGATTGCCATACATCTCACTCCGTTCTTTGAAGAAAGTCACTCCAACTAGCGCTTTTTACATCGTATACCCGTTAGCAAATTCTTGAATCACTTCAAGCTCCTCTTCGTGTGAGTCTCTGCCAACGTTATGCTCATACAACTTTTGCATCCGTGTAACATCACCGTCGCACTCCTCAGTAATAGAAGCAACAGCACGTAAAAGGTTCACTTCGTTCTTAAAATCCTCCTTAGAGATTGCCTCCCCGTGTGATAAGATGAACCATTCTGCCTCAAAGCTTTCTAACTGATCAAGGAGTCGAGTTGTTGTGTTAACAGTGTAATTGACTTTTTCTGAAAAAATATCAGGATAAAAGCAGTCTCCAAGAAATAGGATTTTCTCTTCCTTCATATAAATCACAACCGAATCAGCCGCGTGATCGCCCCCAACTGGCTTAAGAATACATGTGACACCACCAAGATCAATCTCCATTTTCTCTCCAAACGTTATATCTGGTAGCGTAATGGTAATATCTCGAGAACCCACAAATTCCTTCTTAATCGCATTTGCACAAAATTCAATTTCAGTGCCTTCTTTCACCCGCTCATCCAACTCAACATCAGACCATCCTAACGGAATAAGCTTACTAATTTCCTCTTTCGTCTGATGGGAGGATAAGGAGACAGCATCTTTAAGCACCGATAGTCCAAAAATATGATCCCAATGCCAATGAGTAAGCGTGACCATATCTGGTTCCTTGATTCCTTTTTCCGATAGCTCTTTTAGAAAATAACGAGCATGGTCCTCTGAATTCCCAGCATCGATCATCAGAGACTTTCTATCTCCAATTACCATCCCGAGAATCGGTCGATCCGTATCGGCTACGGGCGTTTGGTAGTAAAAACGAGTGCCGATTTGCTTAATCTGTTGCATAGTATAACCTCCATAACCGACCATATTTTTCGAAATTTTTAATTCTTTTCATCATATCACTATAGGAAGCCACTGCTCAATTCTTATCCTTAACGACGATAGTATAAAAAAAGCGATAGTACCTTTCCTGGCACTGTCGCTCTCATCATCACTTCGAATTCATCTTTTCATACAGCGTCTTCGTCACAATCAAATCAAAAATCGCGATGCCAACTGTTTTAAAGAGAAGTCCTTTTTCATTCAGGTTGTCTGGTCGATGATTTTGTTGAATGATTTCTTCTAACGCCAGAGAATCAGACTCCTGTCTGCCGAGTTCCCGCGCACGAATCAAATCGCCAGATTCATGAAAGCCTCTTCGCGTATCAACATACAGAGCGTCAACAGACTTGAGAAATGAATCCGGAAGCTCCTGCATCGTTGGTTTAAAGGATCCAACTGCCACTACCAATTTACCGTCCCACTCTGAAGCTTCAAGTTCAGGTAGCACAGGATTCGTTGATGTTGTCGTTGTGACGACAATGTCTGACTGTAGGACTAACGTTTCAATCGAAGCCTCTTCTACAATTAAGTAAGGATACGATTCTTGAGCTTTTTCTATAAATGACGATACTTTTTCTTTGCTTCGATTTGCCACGTACACCTTCTCAATCGGTCGAACTGCCATGGCTGCTTGAAGATGACTCCATCCTTGCGTACCGAGGCCAATGACGCCAAGTGTTTTCGCGTCTGGTCTTGATAAGTATTTCATTCCAAGCCCACCTAATGCTCCTGTTCGAAGAGCTGTGATTTTCATAAAATCACAATACATCAATGGCGCAAGGGTCTTGCGATCATTTAAGATCATCATTCCGTGAATCGTTTCTTTCCCATGCTTCCAATTGTCAGGAGCAACGCCCGCCAGCTTCACAGATTGGTAGTTTCCATAAAAGGAGGGCATAAGTAGAAACGTATTGTCCCCATCTTCTACATGCATTCGTTCAGGTGTCACTTCACTCTGGTCTTCTTCTGTTAAATAATACGCTTCAATCGATTCGATTACTTCTTGCATAGATAGGTTCTGTTCGATTTCTTGTCCTGAAAGAATATTCATATGTACCTCCTATAGTTAAGCCACTCTACGTTCAACATACCATTTCAAAGAAGTTGATTCCAAACAATCGTCTTATCCTTTTATTGATTTTTTATTTAATAGGTAAACACCTACCAAAATAACAACCATACCTCCCCAGTCACTTAACAAAATGACTTCATTCGCAAGAAATAAACCGATAAATAAGGCTACCACCGGAGGAATATAGGTAACCGTTGACGCAACCACTGCACCTAACTTATTGACGATCACATAATACAATATATAAGCAAGTCCTGTTCCAACAATCCCAAGACCAATGATCACCCCAAGCAGCGCACCTGTGTCTGTTTTTATATCACTTATTCCTCCTAGGTCGCCAAATATTCCAAGAATCAATAGAGCTAGTATCATTTGGTAACTTGTGAGCGCTGCTGGTGAAATGTTGACATGTGATAAGAATCGTTTCGCATAAACAAAAGAAATCCCAACGGCTAGTGATCCGATTGTCATGTACAATACACCACTTAAATCAAGACCATCTTCCCCATTTACCCAGGGTTTGGCAATAAGTAAAACACCTATAAACCCAACAAACACTCCTGCTAATTTTCGTTTTGATAATCTTTCTTCTTTTAATATAAGAAACGTTATCAGCGTTGAAAATAATGGAATCGAACCACTCAAAGCCCCGGCAATACCGGAGTTTAATAGAGACGTTCCTTTCGCAAAACAATAGAAATAGACGACCGTAGCCAGTATCGCCATCATAAAAAAATGATGAACATATTTGAAGTGCTTAAACTTCATTTGTTTCGTCATAAGGGCATAACTGAGGACTGGGATGAGCCCTGCCAGTATGCGTAGAAAGACAATTTGTTCCGGAGTAATGATAACGGCAGCCCATTTCATAAACAGAAAATTCGTGCCCCAAATCAACCCCAATGAAAGATAGGCTAAATAATAAACGTTCCATGTCTTCACTCGTTCCAAGTCTGATTCTCTCTCCTTTCCCAAAAGCTTATCTGATCTTTTTGATACCATTTTAAAATGGTATAATTATCATATTGAACAAAAAGAACAATATATTAATTTACTATATTGTACAATATGATCATTATATTGTATACAAAAGGAGAATAAGATTGGAACATATCCAGGGAATGATCTCAAATAACTTAAAAATGCTTCGACAACGACATAAGCTTAGCCTTGATGATGTAGCGTCTATGTCAGGTGTGAGTAAGAGTCTGATTCGTCAAATCGAAAAGGAAGAATCCAATCCAACGATTACAACGCTATGGAAAATTGCCAATGGGTTAAAAATCCCTTTTAGTTCACTAATTCAATATGAAATGCCTGATACGGAAATCGTTCGAAAAGTTAACATCTCTCCTCTTAAAGACGACAAGGATTTGTACCGACTGTATCCTTCCTTTGCTTATGAAGACCACAAGCCGTTTGAAATGTATATGGTTGAATTAGATCCTGGGGCTTTAATGGAATCAGGCCCCCACCGCTCTGGCACAATTGAATGCATGACTGTCGTAAGTGGAACTTTAACGATGATCATCGAAAACCATCGTCATACGCTCCAAAAAGGCGACTCTATTAAATTCAACGCAGACCGCGTTCACTCTTACATGAACGAAGGTGATGAAGAAATTCAATTAAGCATGACAATCTATTATCCTTCATAAAAAAAGGACTAAATCGAATTCGATTTAGTCCTTTTTCTCATGATCTTATTCCTGATCTGATAAATACACCCGATGATCTCGGAAGAACGGCATCAAATCCCGATCTGTTGATTTTTCCATCGAAGAAATAAAGTCTCTAGTAGTCGAAATGCCGAATTTCTGTTGCTTAAAATAACGCTGCATTGCGTCATAGAAAGTCTCATCTCCTAGCTCCTGACGAAGGTCGTTGATCGTACTTGATCCATAGTTATAGATCATATAATAATATGCGCTGATCCCTCCTTCATCAGCACGGGCAGTGAAGTCTGCGATCTGACTGGATAGGTGATAATCTTGATCCGGATGAGGAGCGACATCTAGATCATCTAGATCGCCATCATAAAGTGCCGCTGCAAAGCTTGCGAATGATTCGTCTAGCCACGGCTCATCATATTCATTGTTTCCGATAATTCCGTAGAACCACTGATGTCCAATTTCATGAGCATTCACTGACTTCGCCCAATCAAGCGGCCGATCTCCTGCGAGACTAATCATCACGAGCTGTGGGTATTCCATCCCACCAAACCAGCCTTCCATCGTCACGATATCAAGCTCTGGCCACGGGTATTTACCGAATTTCTCACTGAACAGTGCAAGGCTATCAACACCAGACTCGAGTAGGGACGCAGCATACTTCGCGTGTTCACTAGAATAGTAGACATTCACTTTGATGCCATTCACTTTCGAAGAGATGACGCGGTAATTTGGGTTCATTTCCATCGCAAAGTCGCGAACATCCTTTGCCTTATAGCGATGCGTCGCCTGATCTCCTTTAATAACAGGCTTTCCAACTTCTTCTCCTGTCGCCGCGATGACTTGTTCTTTATCAGTCGTCACGGTGACATCATACTTTCCAGAGAGAGAATAAAACGCTTCACCATACGGATAATACGGATCGACATTCCAGCCTTCATCATCGTAAACGCTTAAAATCGGGAACCAGTTGCCCATTGAAACGGTATCACCATACCAGCCAAAGCGATCCTGCTGTTCTGGTAAACTCACTTGAAAGTTCATCGTAACGGTCGATTTCTTATTTTTCGGTAGCGAAAGGTTTTGAATATGTAGTGCCGTTTCGTTTACCTCAAACGTTGCTTTCTTACCGTTTACTTTGATTTTGGAAACATCCATACTTCCGCCATTCTCTTCAAAAGTTTCCGCATTTCCCCAAAGATTGAAGTATAACTCACTTAAATTGTTTTTGATGTTGTTTTTGAACGTTACTTCAAGTGTCCCTTTTACTTTGTGCGTCGTGGCATTATAATCTACATCCATCACATACGAAGGCTTTGTTGGGCCAAGTACCCCTTCTTGCTTAGATGGTTTTTGAAGCTGAAACGGCTGCTTCGGTAATTGAATGCTAGGCGAATCAGTAGGAACGTAAGCCCCCTCCCCCTCAAGCATCAATTCTTTCGTATCAGGTTCAGCTGCACTTGCTGGTAGCGCAAGCCCCATTAATAAGCTGCCTGCAGCAACCCCCTGCAGAAGCTGCTTCATCACTCGCTTTCCCTTCACACAAATCCCTCCTTAGTTATTTCACTTAAGAATTTCTGGATTTAAGGAGGGGTTACCTTGAAACAAACGACTCATTTATGGAAAAATTATCTAGTTATTTCGTAGGTGTAAGAAGTGAATTCCCATTTATTCACCTCTTACTAGACCATCCATCATAGGAAGTTTGTCTGCTAAACGCACAAAAAAAGGTCAGGTACGAACCTGACCCCATTAAGGCAATTGCACAGATTTAATATGGTTTAATCTTAAATAAACAGCCTCTCCACTAGCATTCGCTAGTTCAACGAAATTATTTTCTACTTTCGTTAATAAGCCAATTTTAGTTGGATCGCTTCCTGCATCAAACACGACAAGCTTTCCTTCATCTTTCTTTAACTGTTCTTCAAATGATCGAAGCAATGGGATATTAGACGGATTAACTGGCAGTTTTTCGTTTGAAAGCGTATAGGGTGTATTGTTTTGGCTGTATGGGGTTATCCACTTTATATGACTTAAGGGTAGATACATTGTTTTATAAACTGGGGAATAAAATGAGATGTAATTACTCAGAACGTTCGTAATATATCCATGGAAAGATAAGTTTCCAGTCGCATAAATTTCAGTAAAGATTCCTTTCGCGTTCATGAGTATTTTCCGATACGAAATCGAATCGATGTCATCCGAAAGTGAAGGTGCACTTGGGCTTTCGACAGTATCTGATTTCGTATAGCGATACAGTTTATGAACATGCAGCAGCGGTAAGTAGAGATAATTTTCCCCGTTGAAAAGGACGAGAATGTCTGGTCCAATATCCGTAAGAATTCCGATAAACATTGTTCCTCCAGAAATTTTCACTTCCACATGTTTTCCTAATAAATTAACTAGTCGATCCATTCAAACAGGCTCCTCTCCAAGATTCTTACCCAAATATCAGCTGCACCCAATAGAATAGTAGAAACAGTGTAAAAACAGTCGTTAGAGGAATGACGATAAAAGATACGCTCATGTAATCTTTCCACGTCACTTTAATATGATACTGTCTCAAAATATGCATCCAAATCAAGGATGCAAGCGTTCCGATTGGCAATAGCAAGGACCCCATGTCGCTTCCGATAATATTGGCAAGGTAAATGGTTTTTAATGTGATCGGGTCTAATCCCATTTCCGTTAACGCAATTGTTCCAACCATTAGAGCAGGGTGGTTATTAAAGAGGTTGGAAAGAACGGAGACTAACCCTCCCATAATGAAACTAGCTGCTAACAATCCTTGGTTGACGATCGGATTTAACATGTCCACAAGCAATGCGGTTAACCCTGCATTATGAAGTCCGTAGATAATCACGTACATCGAGAAAGCAAATATTAAAATGTGCCACGGCGTTTTCTTAATGATATCAATAGGATTTGTGCCGAGTGCATACCATCTCCACACGAGCAAGACAGCTGATCCAAGAACAGCAACGAGTGCAATGGGGATCGCGAAGTAAGATGCGACAAAGAGAAGACAGCGCATTATAAAAACAAATAGGAGAAGCTTGATCATAAACTGCGTGCGTTTCTTTTTCGTTTCTACGGAAATCTTCCCTTTTAACGGATGAAAATGCTTCGAAAAGAACATCTCTTCAATGTCATAAGCCGCACCTGGAAGTTCTTTAGGAAGTTTCTTTTTCAGGACGAAAAACATAAATGATGACATAAAGATCAATCCTAAAGTTGCAGGCACAAACATCATCGCCGTATGCATATAAAGCGTCATATGGACAATTTCTAAAGCGATCAGATTAACAATGTTACTCACACCGATCGGAGCACTGGAAGCTGTCGCGATGAGTGCACCACTTAACAAATAAGGAATCATTTGATGTGGCTTTAAACGAAGGTTTTTCAGTAGCAATATTAAGATTGGAGTTGTAATTAAAATGCTTCCATCGTTATTAAATAGTAGAGTCATTAAGAAACAAAGCAACTGAATGTACCAATATAAACGATAGCCCGATCCCTTCGAAAGAACAGCTAGTCTTGCAGCTGCCCAGTGAAAGAAGCCAAAACTTTCTAATATAACAGCCATGACAATCGTCGCCATTATCGTAATGGATGCGCCACTTATTTTACTTAGGATATCAGCTATATCTCCAAGGGATACAGTTCCAGTTACTAAGATGATGAGGGCTCCGATCGAGGCTGGCCATGCTTCATTTATCCCGCCCGGTCTCCAAAATATGACCATCATTGTTACGACGAACACTAATATGGGTATTCCTATGCCTAATGACATATCTAGCCGCCTTTCTTAATCTAGTAAAAAGCTCTTACATGTCCCACCTTGTATAGTTATATTCATTTCGCGTCAAAAGGGATAGGTTTTTGAAGCTAAAATCCTAAAATGTACCTTTGACTCTCCATGGCAGATGTCCGGTCGAGATACTCGTCCATAAATAAAATTCCATATAAAAACAAGCCAGAACGCCTTTTACTAAAGGAATTCTAGCTTGTTTATCGTTAATTTGTATTACGCTTTCGTTCTTACCATACAGGAAGTCCTGTCCTCTCATCATTTTCATCAGTTAGATAGGCTACTTCCAGGTATCCCTTTCTTTTAGCATGATAGAATAACGTTTCACTTAGTACGTTATCTTTACAATATACGGTAACAAAAGTGCCATCAACTATAAGTAAAACAAACTCGCAATCGCTTTCCTTAAAATCCTTATACATCTCTAATCCCTTAGGTACCGAACCTTTCGGAAAAGCTTTTAGATTAGCAAAAATCACATAGGAGAGCTGTTCTTCTATTTTCTTTTGAAGAAGCTGACCTTCCAAATGCAAGGTTTTGTGATTAAACAGCGGCTCACCTAACTCACCATCAACTACATAGTAAGCCTCTTCATCCTTGACCAGCCAATTAAAAGCTGATACATCGATTGGAATCAATATATCCCTCAGAAGGTAACCCTGTTTATTCGGAACCTCAAAAGTAATTCCCGTGATCATTAACTCTCCTCTTTCTGTTAAGAAACATAGTAAACCTAGAAATGCGCATTTCCTTATCATCAGAATGACGCTCTAAAACGAACAATCATTTTATCTTATGGAAGCTTATTCCCTGCAGCACGATAAAGCTCATACCACTCTTCTCTCGTAAGCTCCATATCAGAAGCTCTTGAAATATCCTTTAATCGTTCTGTGTTCATCGTGCCTACAACAGGCTGAATGTTGGCAGGATGACGTAAAATCCATGCGATCGCAATCGTTGAATCAGTCACATTGTATTTCTCTGCAAGCTCCTGAAGTTTTGCATTTACTTCTGGAAAGGCGTTGTTTCCAACGAATGGTCCTTCAATCATGCCGTGCTGAAATGGAGACCACGCTTGAATCGTAACATCGTTCAAACGACAGTACTCAAGAATGTTGCTATCGCGAACGACAGCTGGATCATTCTGCATGTTCACATTAAATCCAGCATCAATCATTGGCGTATGTACAATACTCAATTGAAGCTGATTGATGATTAAGTCATCCTTCAAATACTTCTTCAGCAGTTCCATTTGCATTGGATTTTGATTACTCACGCCAAAGTGACGAACCTTTCCGCTTTCTTTCAAACGAGAGAAGGCCTCGGCTACTTCCTCAGGCTCAAATAGGGCGTCCGGGCGATGAAGAAGCAAAGTATCAACGTAGTCAGTCTTTAGTCGACTTAGGCTTCCATCCACCGATTCAAGAATATGATCTTTGGAAAAATCAAAAAAGCCTTTACGAATACCGCACTTCGTTTGGAGCTTCATTCTCTCACGAAGATCATCGTTTGCAGAGATCGCATTTGCGAATACTTCCTCCGATTTCCCGCCACCATAAATGTCAGCATGATCAAACAAATCCACTCCATGGTCCATCGCATTCTCAATCACGTAAGCGGCATCCTTCTCACTAAGTTCGTTCATGCGCATACAACCTAGTGAAATCTCGCCAACTTCTAAATCACTCGTACCTAGTTTAATCTTTTTCAAAGAAATCACCTCGTTTAATTGATACTGTCATCCTATCATTCAGGTAAAGGAAAAGGTAATATTTAGACTTTTTTGTTATTGCGCTTTCAATGTTATAAATATATTTTGTACCCATATACCCATTGTTTCTCCCCTCTATCAGTTAACCAAATTTATTTCATCTCTTCTAGCCAGATACCATTTATAAAAGGAACCGGCGATTTCAAGCGGCACATCATCAATTCCCGAATGATGAACAGGCTTTGCTCGGTTAATCACTCCAACTGATGCAAGTCCAGCTATTTTCTGAAAAAAGCCTCGTGTTACATTAACTTCAATCACTTTACTTCTTTTTGATACAAATAAAGAAGTGGATAATCCACCCGTTTTAAATTGAACGAATGAAGCATTTAAAGTATATTTCGTATTGCGATAATCAAAGTACCTCATAAAACTGACGATCATAAGAAGCAATACTGAGAAAATCCACCAGGGGACATTCAGAACATCAGGCTTAAAGTACCACAATAATCCCGTTCCAATCATCCACAGAAAACTTGGTCGCAGTTCGCGAATCCAGAGCGAAGAAGGCGGCAATCGATCCATTTTTTCAGTTACCTGATACATTGGTAAAATTTCTTCGACCATCTCATATGCTTGTTGAACTGGTAGAAAGGGATAGAGTGAGTTGCTTTCAAGCTTCTCCTCATCCGCTCGCGATTCACCAACGCTCGTTAACTTCACCTCCGCAAGTCCAAACAAACGCTTGAGAAATGTTTGATTGATTTCAATCGCTTGTACACGGTGTTTTGAAATAGAAAATTTCGTAGCGTCAAGAACTCCTTTTTGAATGTAGATCTGCTCGTTATCTGATGAAATCTCAAACCCACCGTACCTTAAAAACGTACGGGATAGCCCAAAGCCAATGGATATGATCACAGCGGCGATAACGATTATGCCGATCACCCAACCTGACTGAAGAAGAAAGCCAATCAAACCTTCCGCATCCTTTTCCACACCGAAAATATCGTCAAGTTTAGAATAAAACCCTCCAACAACAGGTATAAGGAAAAGAAAACTTAAAGATGTAAACGAAGCTTTAACCAAATCTTTTTTTTGAGCCCGAAAATGAACAATCCGATCTGGTTGCTGTTTGTCTTCCTTTCCTTCCGATACTGTTTCAATCATAGGCCCTGCTTCAGAGTCTTCTACTGATTGGAGTGAAACATACCGTTTCAACTCCTCAGCATGGTTTCGTGAAACAACATCAAATTCTACCGCTGCCTCATCTCCCCTCATACCCGTTTCAAAGGTCAAGGAGGTGGTCCCAGTTAAGCGATGAAAGAAGGACGTGCGCTCGTTTACGTTTTCAATTTTCGAGAACGGAATCGTTCGTTTTGATTTCGTAAAGATCCCCTCGTGAAGATGGAATGCGTCATCAAGACGATATTTTTTCGTTAACCATTTCAGCGCAATCCGAATGAGCGATAATCCAAGTAGAATAAGGACCGCGGGGCGTCCGTATTCAAAGAAAAAGGAATCTGAATCACCTTTGATCAGAAAGAAATAGACTAGAAAGAAAATAGCGCTCTTTCCAAGTTTCCACGTATCAAATAAGAGTAGCCATGGGGAATACCTTTGCAAAGTTCTCATTCCCCCTCCTCCTTCACCTTCGCGTATCGGGCAATTTCATTCCGCAATTGAAAGGCTTCTTCTTTAGGTAACGCTGGAATCATATGTGATGAACCCATCGTCTCAATCGATAGCGCATATAACTGATATCTCCTTAATAGGGGACCTTGACTAGTGGCAACCGCTTGAATTTTGCTCATTGGCACAAGCTGATGCTCTTCATTGATTGCCCCATGTCTAAGCTTCAAGTACTCTTCATCTATTTCATATCGCCAGTGCTTATATTTCAACTTAGGATGAATAAAAACATCCCACATCGTCATGACTATCGTAATAATCAACGCGATCATTAAAAGCCACCTTACCCATCCCCACCAGGTGAACCGATCATCAAGATAAAAAAGAATACCCAAGACGAGAATACCAATACTATTTCCAATGATTGCATTTATCGTCCATACGCGCACAACCTCCTTCGCTAATTGGCGGTTTGGATTGCTAATTTCTGTCGACATACTGACACTCCTCTAACTTACTTTGATTTCATCATTCATCGGACGCTTTTGGTTCCTTCGAAAAGGATTCTCCAAATAAACAAACAAACGCATCACTTTCTCGAGCGGCCCCTGGTTAAAGCGTTTCAAGTAAAACGTACTTTCTATGACTTGGAAGATAAATAGAATGATTCCGAATAATATTGAAAACACCACGCCCATCTTTCCAAATAAACCAATCCCATAGCCATAAAAAATCGTTGTGCAAATTATCGTTTGTAAGATGTAATTGGACAGAGATAGCTTCCCAAGGCTCTCAAATCCCCTCATCCATTCACTTCCTTGAGAACGGCTGTATATGTACCCAAATAAACCGATGTATCCAATTGCAAGCACACTTCCTCCGATTAAACTCATATCCGGAACCCTGCTAATCTCCTTCGATAAATAAAAAGAGACTTTTAAGAGCAGACCAAGCGGAATAAAAAGAACTGACACGTACCAAAACCGTTTCATCTTACTTGAATCGAGCCAACGAACATGTCCCGCATACATTCCGAGGAGCATCATAGGAAGAAGGAGAAATGGAACGAAGAAAACCATCGCAATTTCTTCCCCTACGCTTAACTCCATTGGATCAACGTTGAGCCGATGATTCTTGATCTCTTGATAGTTTCCACTGCTATAAATGTTCACCATATCGTTCATATAAGCAGTCATCTTCGCTTCACTCATTAGAGGCACTTCCTCCCCGCCCCCTAAATAACTAACAAACGTTACGATTGAGAATAGTATTACACACCAGACAAGAATCGTTTTCCGCTTTCGATTAACAAAGAAAAGAAGCAGCATTCCCATCATTCCATAAAGAAAAAGAATATCGCCTTCCCATAGAAAAGTACTATGTAGCACACCCAAACCAATTAAAACCAAAAACCTCCGAAATAAATGCCATTTTACTCGTCGCTCTCTTTGCCTCAAACGATCTCTCATCAATATCAAAGAATACCCAAATAGAAATGTAAAGATCGGCATAAATGAATTTTCTACAAGGACTTTAAGGGTAACATACCCACCATAATCTACTGATGACAGATTAAAAAACGAGATCTCCTCTTTTCCAAATATCCCATATTGAAAGATTAATAGATTCGCTAACAATATCCCGAAAAGACTCCATCCTCTTAATGCATCCACAAGTCCATTTCTTTTTACATTTGTCACATTGTTTACCTCCTAAATTAGAAACTCACATACTTCCACTTCCATGTTTTAAATGATATTCCTTATATTTCCTAAATCAAAGATATCAGGTAAAATACCTATTTTCAATATATATTTATTGTTTTTCGATAAAAAACTATCGAAATGGAAGTGTGTTTGTAGTAAGATCAAGATAGGATAACTGGAATAACTTACAAAGGAGTTTTACTATGAAATGGAAATACGGTTTCAAACTATTATCTAGGATTTGTTTGATCTTGTTTTACATCATTGCTTTGTTGTCTATTTTTACAACAACGGAACATATAACAAGAATTTGGTTTTCTGGAAGTAGTTTTGAAAAATCATTTGGTATATACGAGCCTATATTTACTTACTTTGATCTTTCCTTTAATAAGCAACCAGAGTTGTTTAACAATACTTCTTTCTTAATTTTATCGTTTGTTTCAACAACCGCTTTTTGTAGCTTACTGTTGCTATTTCTATGGTTTCTTCAAAAACTATTAATGAATATTTACAAAGAAAATCTCTTTCTATACGAGAATGTCTCTCTTATATCAAAATTGGGATATACAATCTTATTCTTGGGGACCTTATCAACTTATACTGAAGAACAGTTAGCTTTAAAAGTTCTCGATCTACTGAAAATTACCAACGCTCAAATTAGTCTTTCTACTGGTGCCTATCTCGACACCATCATAGGCGGCGTCGTTCTCCTTCTCATCGCTTCTGCTCTTAAATTTGCAGTTAGCGCAGTGGAAGAAAATAAACAAACAATCTAACAATAAAGCAGGGGATTTACGATGATTCGAATAAAACTAGATGTCATGATGGCAGAGCGGAAAATGTCGCTGAACCGATTGTCTGAACTTGTTGGGATTACACCAGCGAATTTGTCGGTTCTAAAAAATGAAAAGGGAAAAGCCATTCGGTTTACGACTTTAGATGCGCTATGTCAGGCACTGGATTGCCAACCTGGAGATTTACTGGAATATATAGACGATGAATGAAGAGTGGATGCCGCTCTTCTTTTTTCTTAGCTATGCTTGCTTATGCTGTGAATTATCGTTTTTTGGCTCATTCGAGTGAAGTTTTTATCTCACTCGCCTTACAGCTCTGTTGAAAGGTCGCTCTGTGATGACCAATCGCCCGAGCAAATGAGCCAAAAATCAATAACGTTTATTTACATATCCTTTTTCTTCCAACCTACAGCTAAACAGTTCTCTGGATATGCACTATAAACATGTCAGCACATCCAATGTGCTCACAAACCATTTTATGGGTTTATCGCCTCTCAATTCCGGTTACATACCCTATGTACTTAACAAAAAGGAGATGAGCGAAATGGCAGACCGTTACAAAACAGGTGAAAAAGCCCCTGAGAATGGAAAATATGAATTCGATGGTTTAACGAATGGGAACAAATCGAGTAACCCCACAGAGGACGAAAAACACATTAGTCTTGAAAGTGGAGAAACCTTTCCTCCACTTCGATCAAGTAATGAATCAGCATACTGGAAAAAAGCATAGTTTCTAAAAGAACTTTCGTAAGAAAGAATCTAAACACTACTAAGGAGATGAATGAAAATGGCAGAGAAAGATCCAAAACAAGCAGTAGCTAACATGAGCGAGGATAAGAAAGAGGACATCATGCAGAACTTCCAATCGTTTAAAGACTATCTTGGTGATCAAGTAAACAAAGGTGAGAAGCTCGGTCTTGGTGAAGAAGGACTATCAAAAGGTGCTAAGCGCGTTGGAGATTATCTTGCAAAGCACGAAGATCCGCGTAACCGTGAACAAAAAGTACTTAACGAGCTCTGGAACGTAGCAAACGAAGAAGAACGTAAGCATATGGCACACGTTCTCGTTAAGCTAGCAGATCAAACGAACTAAATGACTAAATTGCAAAACGCCGCCACCCTTATTTAAAGGATGGCGGCGTTTTTATGATGATGCTAGATTTCTATAATACTTAGCCATTTCCATCACCATCGCGCCCATACGTGGTGTGGTTGGTGTGAGAACATACTCGATTCCTTGATCCTTTAGATGCTCTTCTGTTACTTCTCCAACAGCTACAGGAAGAATCGTTTCTGTTAAAGAAGATAGGATCCTTTCTCTTTTCTTAACCCTATCAACATATTCAAAAAAGTACCGTACCTGGATGGCGCTTGTGAACGCCACCGCATCAAGCTGTCCGTTTTCTATCTCCTCAATTAACTGCTGAAGCACCGCTTGCTCTGGAGGCGTATGCTCGTATGGATAAATTGTCGTAACAACATTGTTCGCAGCTTCAAGCGACTCAATAAACCCTGGCACATTTTCACCATGCATTTGGAGAACAACCGATTGATTCTCAATCGTTAAGGCATTCTCCAATTGATTCATCGTCCCACGATCCGCCACCGTTTGTGGCGTAATGCCCTTTTGTTTAAAATGCTGGAGCGTTTTCGTACCGCGAACGGCTATTGGAATCGAGCGAAGCAAATGATCGTATTCTTTTTCTAGCCCAGCTAATTCCGCAAGCTCAGTCATTCTTTTTTCTCCCATACCAGTCGTATAAATCAACATATCTGGAGGGTTTTCAATTATTTCTCGTAAAGAATGAACGACATGCTCTTCATTCGTAAAAACAGTCCCCTGTGCAGGTCGAATGAGCGCTTTTCCACCCTGTTTTTCGATAAGTGCACGCATTTCTTCCCCTTTTCTTCCGCCGGTAACCGCTATGGTTTTGTTCATTAAGCCCACGACTGTACCATCTCCTTCACTTATACGTAAATAGAGCGTACAGCACCTCAATGATATGATCAACTACAAATCATTCAAGCGTAACGTAGATCAATCCATCTTCTATTTCAATCGGAAATGTCTCTACCTCGCCAATATGCGGGGAAAGGAGTTTACCTGTCCTAACATCAATTCGGCAATCATGGTTTGCACATATGATAGAATGATCGCTGATCTTCCCACTCACAACCGTTCCACCATATGGGCAACGATTGTGAATAGCGTGGAAAGTTCCATCCGACAAGCAAATAACGGCGATCGAAAGCTGGAGTAAATCAATCGCTCGACTAGAACTAGGGGTGAAATCACGCGTTCTTCCAACGTGAATCTTTACGACATGAACCGGCATCAGAAACATCCTCCCAAGCAATGTTATTTACAAATGCTTCATTAGCTTTGAGCCGTTTTAGATGATCTCCCATCTTTAGGGACAAGAGCTAACGTACTGCGCGTTATTTTTTGTTCTGGAAATAGCTGATTGGATGGGATTTCAGAAACGGGTGCAAGGCTATTCACAAGCTTTGCTAATAAAACTGCCTCTGAAGTATCACCATAAAGAATAGCCCCAATCACTCGTCCATGTAAGGTCACAATTTTTTTGTAAATGTGTCGAATCGGGTCAATCCATTGAAATGTTCTTGTTTCCTCAGTTTCAAGAACATGCCCTGCTGAGAATACGTTAACACTGGCAATGTTTAAGGTCGTGGACATGATTGAGCCTGTATACGGCTCTGGATATCCTGCGAGAGTTCTTGCAAGATGTTCAGCTTGCTCGAGAAGCGGTTCAGTGAGCCCATATGTCATATCGCGATGCTCTGCACATTCCCCGATGGCGTAAATCGAAGGATCACTCGTTTGCAGAAAATCATCCACAAGAATGCCGCGATGAACGTCCAACCCACTTTTCTTAGCAAGTTCAATATTTGGTTTTACTCCAACAGACATGATTATAAGATCCGCTGTAAGAGTCGTTCCATCCGTGAAGCGAACTCCTTCTGCATGCGACGTTCCGATGATCTCCTTCGCTCGCTTACTTAATGAAAAGTGAATACCGATACGTTCTAAATCTTCCTGAAGCATTTCAGACGCAAGCCGGTCGAGCTGCCTGTTCATCACATTCGGCTGATGATGGACTACAGTTGTTTTTATTCCGCGCTGAACAAGTCCCATCGCCGTTTCTAACCCAAGGATGCCTGCTCCAATGACCGCTGCTTTTTGGTAATGATTTGGGGCGTTCATTAATGTCATACAGTCTTCAATCGTCCGAAAGGTCATCACGCCTTCCTTCCCTGCTCCTTGGATGGGAAGGAGATGCGGATGACTACCTGTTGCAAATACGAGAAGATCATAAGCTATTTTTCGACCTCGATCGGTTTTCACATTCCGTACGAGAGGATCAACTGTCACCACGGTCTCATTCTTTAATAAACGAACACCACGCTTTAGATACCAACCCTCATCCTCTAATTTGACATCTTCAAAGGGTAGTTCCTTCTGTAGAACGCGCGATAAAAGATAACGCTTATAGGCAGGCTCCTTTCCAATGACGGTTACTTCAAAACTTGACGGTTTTCTCGATAGCAAGCGTTCAAGAAATTGAATGCCAGCAAGGCCGTTTCCGATCACGACAAGTCGTTTCTTCACACTATCCCCTTCTTTCTGTGTTGCATCAATATGCAAAATCGTACCATGTTTGAAAATTGAAAATAACAAATTGGTTATATATCCTAACAGAGTTTTCAATAGGTGATGGAAAGAACGGATAGTTTCTCCAATTCCGTTAATGATAAAGGGAGATAACTTTCGGAGTGATGGCGATATGAAAAGAAGGCGTTTTACACGATCCTCTTCATTGCTGGAGGATCAAATAAGGCAGGAGTTTCATAACAGCGAAGATCTCAAGCTTAAAACCGTTAAGCTCGATGGCCTCACACTTACACTTGTGTATCTTGACGATATTTCTGATCGAATGGTGATTCAAAAGACGATCATTAGTCCACTACTTACCATTTCAGACGATCAAACAAGAATTAGCGCAGCTGATCTTCCTGATCTTATTCCTATGGCTGCAATTAACAATATTAAAGATAATAGCCTCATTTCAAGGCACCTCATGGATGGATGCACCGTTATTATTGCTCGTGAGGAAGACATTGACACTGTTTACGCTGTGAAAACGACCTATTCTGTGAAGCGCTCACCTGATGAACCGGTCAATGAACCGACGATTAGCGGTCCACGGGATGGTTTTATAGAATGCCTGCAAGACAACAAAGCATTATTACGTGCTCACTTAAAAACAAGTGACCTTTTATTTGAACAACATCTGATTGGAAAAGACGTTGTGAAATACATCTCTTTAACGTATTTGCAAGGAAAAGCCGATCGAAAATTAATTGAAGAAATCAGAGAACGAATAAACGAAATCAATGCTGATTATATAACCGATGCAGGGATACTTGAACAGCTCCTTGAGCGAAATCCGCTGTCAGTCTTTCCCGAATTAACATCAACACAGCATCCAACGAAGGTAGCAAACGCCTTACTTGAAGGACGCGTCGCAATTATGACAGACGGCTCTCCCACTGTCCTTATTGCGCCTACAACGCTTAACATGCTTCTTCAAACACCTGACGATTACTACTTTAAATGGATTCCTGCTTCATTAATTCGGTTATTAAGCTATTTTACTGCACTTATTTCTGTACTATTGCCTGCAACTTACATTGCTTTAGTCTCGTTTCACCACGGGCTTATTCCCACTAGCCTGGCCGTTTCTTTATCCAAAACAAGAGAAGGTGTCCCGTTCCCCTCGGTAATTGAAGCTTTTATTATGGAGCTTACGATCGAAATTTTACGGGAAGCAGGCGTAAGGTTACCAAAACCAATCGGATCCACCGTTAGTATTGTAGGAGCTATTGTTATCGGTGAAACGGCGGTCAGCTCGGGTATCGTGAGTCCAATGATGGTGATGGTCATTTCATTCACAGCGATCTGTTCATTTGCAATTCCGAATTATCAACTCAGCCTGGCGTTAAGAACAATTCGTTTTTTCTTCCTGTTCTCTGCAGCCATACTTGGTGTATACGGTTTGCTAATCGCTATTTTCATCGTAACCACTCATTTAATCAAACTTAGAAGCTTTGGGACGCCATACATGGAACCATTTGCGCCTATTCAGCTGAAAAGCTGGAAAGATTCGTTTGTACGTCTTTATTATCGTGTAGGAAAGAAGGATAGGAAACTACATGAAAAATAACCATACCTCCCTTCCAATCATCATTTTCATCATATCAACGATCGTCGGTGTCGGAATTGTAACGTTGCCAAGACAAACCGCAGCAGTCGTTGGTCAACCAAACATGTGGATGAGCGTTATTCTAGGAGCTGGCATTGCGTTTATAAATGCGATTTTTCTATTTATGCTCATAAAACGATTTCCTATGAAAACAGTCTTTGATATAGGCACAGAATTAACGGGAAAATGGATCGGAAAAGGGATTAATCTCATTTTTGTTACCTACATGATCGCCATCTCATCCTACATCATTCGAACAATGGCCGAGATCGTGAATTACTACCTGCTCGATAATACGCCGAAGTTCGTCGTCTTACTCGTACTCGTCGTTTCATGTATGTATCTTGTATCTAGCGGCCTTTCCAATATTATTCTTTTTTTTCAACTGTACTTTCCAATCATCTTATTCATGTTTTTTGTCTTAACTCTTCTTAGTATCAAAAATATTGAACCAACACACTTACGCCCCATCTTCTATTTTGATGGAATCGAAATATTAAAAGGAGCTCACACAACCTTTTTTTCATTTGTTGGATATGAACTGATTATGGTGTTGTCTGGTAAATTTACGTTTACGAAATGGAAACCAACGCTCACCATTTTCAGCATCAGTATTGGGAGTGTTTGTGTGATTTATGTTCTCTTCTTCATTCTTAACATCGGAGTCCTTAGTATCGAGGAACTAAAGGTAATAACATTTCCAACAATTGAAATGGCAAAAGCAATCGAATTTCAGGGGTTCTTCTTTGAGCGATTCGAACTTCTCTTCCTATTCGGATGGATCATTACGATCTTCACGACTTTAGCCGCCTATTACTATTCGGCAGTGCTTGGAATGAGGAAAACGTTTCAGGTAAAAAACACCCTCCCTATGAATATCATGATTGGATTCATCATTCTGATGCTCTCGTTATTACCGTCAGGCATTACTGAACTATTTTCTTACGGGACATACGTGAATTATTTATCCTACACCGTTCTCATCGCGCTACCCCTATTGCTTCTAGTGCTCTCGTTTAGAAGGGGGACTGCTTAATGAAGAGAACTTTCCTATTTCTAGCTGTCATTCAACTCATCTTGCTTACGGCGTGTTGGGATAGTAATGAAATTGAAGATCTCGGCATGATCATGGGGATTGGACTTGATTACCATGAAGACAAAGAGGAAGTGTTTGCCTTAACAAACCAATACGTCGTTCCAAATAACATCCAAGGAACAGAGACTGGGACGACTGGAGAGCAGCCCTTTCAGAACATAACTTTAAATGGGAATAATTTCTTTGAAGTGATTCGAGAAAATTCACTTGAAACCGACCGGCCACCTAACTATACTCACCTCAAATCCATGGTTCTCTCGGAAGAGCTTCTACAAAAAGAACCGATCAAGCAACTCATCAGTTTCTTTTTGCGTGATCATGAATTTAGGAGAACTGTTTCCTTATTTATTTCAAGAGAGCCTGCCGCTTCGATACTAAATGTCGATCCAACAAAAGAAATGTTTCCTGCCGTACAGCTTAAGGAGCTCACTCAAAACAAAGAGCGGAGTCTGTATGTATTGGATAACCTTAAATTCGGAGAAGCCTCCAATAGAATTACAGAAGATGCAAGCTTCGTCATTCCTGAAGTAGGAATTCACGATAATAGACTCCGATTGCTTGGGGGCGGGATTATATCAAATAAAAACGAAAAATTAGTTGGCTGGCTTTCACCAGAAGAAGTTGGAGGTTTTAAATGGGTGACAGATGAAGTTCAGGGTGGGATCGTAACCATTGAAGCGGAAGAGTCTAGAGAAGATCAAGTCGTCCTAGAAATAATGAAATCGAACACAATCGTTAAGCCAAATGTAGAAAACGGAAAGCTAACCGTCGACCTTATTGTAGAAAGTTCTTTGCGACTTGCGGAGGACTGGGAGATAGAACGCGACGTTTTCAAAGAAGGGTGGGAAACGCCACTCCAAGAAAAGGGACAACAAGTCATCAAGAAAGATATTGAACGCGTTCTTTCCATCGCTCAGAAAGAACAGCAACTCGATTTTCTGGAAATTGGCACATGGGTAAAAATCAAACAACCTCGATACTGGAAGGAACACGAGAAGAATTGGGAAAACATTTTCCCTTCCCTTACTGTTAATGTAGACGTGAATCTCACCATAACAGGGTATGGGACTCAGGATATTAATTAATGAGAGCCAATTAACATCATACGTAATCAATAATAAAAGCAGCGCTCTTAATTAGAAGCGCTGCTTTATTTATGAGAAACTTAGCCGTGATTTTTAGCAATACCTGCTAATTCTTCTTTTGTTCGAAATCCAACCGCATTCTCAACAAGTTCGCCATCTTTAAAGAAAAGCAATGTTGGAATGCTCATCACGTCGTACTTTCTTGCTGTTTCTGGATTTGAATCCACGTCAAGTTGAACAATTTTTAATTGCTCGCCTAGTTCTTCATCTAGTTCATCTAACACTGGCGCGATCATTTTACATGGGCCACACCATGGCGCTCCTAGATCTGCTAGAACGAGTCCTTGATTTGTTTCTTCTTCGAAGTTTTGGTCCGTTACTTTTTGTACTGACATTATATCTCTCCTCTTACTTTATTTTTATAACTACTAAAAACTAATTTAGTGGTTAGAATACTACATTATGTTATAATCGATGTCAACGATAAAGCAAAAGGTGTGTTTCAACATGATACTCGAAACGAGTTTTTCCCATTTTTCTAATTTCCTATTTATTAACTTAATGAACACTCTAAAAATACAAAATCAAAACCCTATCGATCTGCTATTAACGGAAGAGAACGTCGTTCAGTGGATCACATTAATGGAAAACAAGGGGTTGTTAAACAAGAAACAAGTAGAATTCATTAAGAAGGACCCTATTTATACAAATGACATTCAACACTTTCGGAATCAATGTCGCGAATACTTCGCTTCGAACCTTTCTCAAATCGATTTTTTCGAATTGCTAAGTAATGTGACAAAAGCGACCCCACTTTCTTTTACGATCGATGAAAAGTCCCTTATCCCGCTCCCTATTGAGGGTGGAACGAAAGGTTTACTCTCACTCATTGCCTATCAGATGCTTGATCATGAAACAAGTGGTGTATTGGATAAAGTAAAAGCATGCGAAAGTGAACATTGCTTAGCTTTCTTCGTCAATAAGAAGGGAAAGCGGAAATGGTGTTCGATGGAGGTTTGCGGAAATCGTACAAAAGCTAAAAAGCATTATCATAATAAAACCAAAACAGCTTCTTCTAACGAATAAAAAAAGGATGAGGTCCCTAAGGATCTCATCCTTTTTTGTAGCTTATCTATTATGAATTTGTCACAAGCTCAACTGGCTTGGATTCTGGCACAATCGGCTGCTTCACTTCTTCACGACCAGCGCGCTTAATGAAGAATGAGAGCACAAATGCTAGTCCTGCAATAAATGTAGCAACAAAGAAGGCGAAGTTAATTCCTTCAAGCATCGCCTGCATGGCGATTTGTTGCTGCATCGTAGGATCTACTGCTCCGCTTGTCGCAGCTTCCCTCGCGAGGTCAGCTGCAGCTGATTCTGTTCGGTTAGACATAATCGTAACGAGAAGCGCAGTACCAATGGCGCCTGCTACCTGGTTTAACGTATTGTTCATCGCTGTACCGTGTGGATAGAAACGAGCTGGTAGCTGATTTAATCCATTCGTTGATACAGGCATCATAACCATTGACATCCCGAACATGCGCACAGCATGAAGAATCATAATATAGTTATACGTTGTATCCATAGACAATGTACTAAACAGGTATGTTGTGACAACTGTAATAGCAAGACCCGTTGTCGCTAGAATGCGACCGCCAATTTTATCAAATAAGCGTCCTGTGATCGGAGACATAAATGCCATCACAAGTGCACCCGGAAGCATCATCAACCCTGCATCCAGTGGTGAAATGCCTCGAATGGTTTGCACGTAAATCGGGAGCAACAGCATCCCTGAAAACATCGCCATATTTAAAACCATAGTAATGGATGACGAAAGAGCGAACATTGGATATTTGAAAATCGAAAAATTCAACATTGGTCGTTCTTGTTTCGACTGTCTAATAATAAACGTCGTCAGAGAAATAACCCCAATTCCAATCGTTAAATAAACTTGCGGGCTATCCCATCCTTTATTCCCTGCAGAACTAAAGCCGTAAAGAATACCTCCAAAACCAATACTTGATAAGATTAGAGAAAATAAATCCAGACGAATGTTTACTTTTTCTTTCTTATCCTTCAACAAGAAGAAACCAAGTAGAAAAATCGTAATAGCAATTGGAGTCACGAAATGGAAAAGCATTCTCCAATCGTAGTTTTCAATAATCCAACCAGAGAGCGTCGGACCGATTGCTGGCGCCGCCATGAGAATTAAACCGAAAACACCCATTGCCGCCCCTCTTTTTTCAATTGGAAAGCTAACGAGCATGACATTCATCAAGAGCGGCATCATAATCGCTGAACCTGAAGCTTGAAGCATTCTTCCTCCAAGTAGAACCGGGAAGATCTCCGCCATCCCAGCAACAACTGTACCAATTGTAAATAATCCAATCGCAACAAGAAATAAGCGACGCACGGAATATTTCTCAATAAGAAATGCCGTTGCCGGAATCATAATACCGTTCACAAGCATAAATCCTGTTGTAAGCCACTGAACCGTAGCCGTTTCAATTTGTAAATCTGCCATAATCGATGGCAACGCAATATTAAGCAATGTATTATTTAAAAACGCAATAAAAGCACCAACAATCAGAATCGCAAGAATGCCGTACTTTGGTTTTGGCGTCTCTTTCGCTGATTGACTCATCATCATTCCCCCATATACCTTTAGTTCAATTATTTATACCATCGGTTCAAATCTCTAATATCATATACCATGAGTTCAATTTTTGCAATCATTATTTCTTCCCGATTTGAAAGGATTTGTTTCTAATCAAGAAATAAGGTATGATCAATTTTATACCGGCAGTACAACAATAAATTTCATGTAAATATAACGAAGTAAAAGGTGATAGAATGAACGATCGCAAACAGCACGTTATTAAGATGGCGCATCAGCTTTTTATTGAAAGAGGCTTTCAGGCAACATCCATTCAAGACATACTCGAATATAGCGGCATTTCAAAAGGCACGTTCTACAATTACTTCTCATCAAAAAATGAGTTATTAATTGCTCTTTTCAAAGCTCTTTATGGCTCAATGGAAACAAGCCGGGATGAATTGCTGATCGGACAGGACCGTGCTGATCTTACTATCTTTATTAAACAAATTGAACTGCAAATGAATACGAATAAGAAAAACAAGCTGATTACACTTTTTGAAGAAGTGTTTGTCTCGAATGATGAGGATTTGAAGGATTTCCTAAAAGAAGGACAAAAGAGAATGATTCAGTGGGTATTCAATCGTTTTCTTGAGCTATTCGGAGAAGATAAGCGAGCATATCTACTTGATGGGGCGATTATGTTTCTCGGCATACTTCACCACAATGTCAAGTACTATTCGATTGCAAACGGTCCGAGCGTAGACATTTCCCCCGTTGTCCACTATAGCGTCCAGCGTATCGTGACCATCGTTAACGATGCCGCTGCCGCAGAAGAACAACTGAACAAACCTGAACAGATGAGTACCTGGCTACCAAATGCAACGAGTTCCGATGAGGATTTCAAAGAAAAACTTCATCAAACAATCGCAACTCTGAAGAGGGGCTTGAACGAGAAACACACGAAATCAATAGAACTTCTAGACTTTATCCAGGATGAATTTCTTCATTCTAAGAAGTCACGAGAATTTCTCATTGAAAGCGTTCTTTGTTCATTGAGGAACGATCAAACGCTTGACCAAAAATCCGTTGCTACGCTCGATGAATTAGTAAAAGGGTATTTTGTGAAAGTAGCTGAAGCTTGCGAACGTTCAGACACATAATGAGCACTAATGTCATAGAAAAAAGCCGCCCAGTTTGCCTTGGCGGCTTTCATACTAACTAACTTCTTTACGACCGTACAAAGATTAGAATTATGCCGATTTTACCGCACTCTCCACTTCCACTTAGATATCAAATTGAATAAAAGATCTCAATAAATGCTGCTTGGATCAAATCTGGACTTCATTTCGTTTAATCGCTTCCCTTTCCACTCTGTCCATAAATTCCTGAACAACATTCATTTGATCTTTTTGACGGCTTAGCTTAAGCATGGCGCGCCCCACAAAATTCACGCCTTTATTTTGACCTTCGTAAATGAATTTCGTTTCGCTTTCACTCACTTTTTCAAGTATAAATCCAAGCGATATTTCAAACGCCTTTCCTAACACAAAACTAATCCGTTTCTCTTTATATTCTTCTCGATCCTCGTAGGCGATCGTCTCAACCATGTAAGTTTCAAGTCTTTTTCCTTCCCGATACGTTTGACGATGCTTCGCTCCGACTTGATCCTCTTCCAATTCCATTAATACATGCTCTTCAACTTTCGGCATAATCATTTGAATATTTTCGTCTCTAAACAAATCCCAAACCGTTTCGATCGACACACGAATCATTTTCTCTTCTTTCCAGCTAATCATTCTTTTCCCTCCCTGATTTAAGAAACTCATCAATGTCGTTAAGTTGAAGTTGCAAATCGTTTATTTGTTCTTCTATACGCAATTTCTTTTGACTCAAAAGATCTTCTAAATGAGCGAATGACTCATCTTCCATCACAGACTTCATTTCCTGAATGGTAAATCCAAACCGCCTTAGCTTTGCTAATAATAGTGCTAGAAAATAACTGCCATCATCGTAGTATTTATAACGGCTGTTCGGATCGATATAGGCTGGCTCTAACAGCTTAACTTCTGAGTAATAGCGAAGCGTTTCTTTACTTAACCCTGTTAACTGAGCAAACTCGCTTATTTTATACATGTCCCCTCCCCCTTCATCATAAACTGCGGGGTACACCACCTAGTCAAGTATACTATATCAATTATTTAGAACGGGGTCAGGCCTACCTCCCCCTTTAAACGAAAAAAGGAACGCTTAACTCTAAGCGTTCCCTCATTTCTTATTTTTTTGTGATCAACACGCGTCCTACTGAACGATCCGTTGCTTCACCTGTTACTTTGAATTTCAAGCCATATTGAGGTACATTACGTCCTGCATCAGGGATGGCTTCATTCAAATAACTTTTCTTATCGTTGAACTCTTTCACAAATTGATTTTTCTTATCTGTCATTGTGCGACCAAGAAGCTCGCTGTAGTCAATGAACATCTTCTCATCTTTACGAAGGCTGAATGCCGCATCATGAATTTGGTAACGTGTTTGGGCAACCGTTCCGTCACTCCAGAACAATTCGTGCTGATCCGCATCGACAACCCCAAGGAATCCTTCGCCAGGGTGAACTCCTGTCCAGTTATCAGAATACTTGTTATCCACGTACCAAACAACTAAACCAGGATCATAAGACATCAAGCTAGCACCACGACGAATGTGATCAAGTCCTTCATCGACACCTTGATGATTTCTCCATTCAAGAAGGTAGTAGTGTTCTGAAACCTTCACTCCTTTATCCTTTGCAAAACCATCTAACGCCACTTTAGGCTCACCTTCTGCATCGTCAAAGAGAAGCTCGTTCCCATCAGCAGTGACGCGAATTTCATCAACATAGAAGCCAGGGTTAATCGCAGCTCCATCTGTCCAATAGTTCACTTTCACTTGAACGTCCTTTCCAGCGTAAGAACTCAAATCAAATGTAGCATCAATCCAACCATTTGAGTTACCCGTAATCCCATGTCCAGGATTACTATCATTAGGATTTGTATCTGTGGTAATGTTTCCAGGAATGGATGTCCAAACTTCGCCATCTTCACTTACTTGAATCGAACCATAATCCCAGTCCTCTTCAATGTCATACCATGTCTTAAACGTCAATTCGGCTGATGACGCATCTGAAAGATCTACATTCATGACAGCGGAATTATCTAAATCATTATCACTTCCACTGAAATACTCGAATTCGCCGCTAAATGGCGTGTTAATTTCCGTTTCTTTGTCTGGAAGGTTGATACGAAGCGCGTCAAGGTTTGTCCCTTTCGTGTTCGCTTGATCCAAATATACTTCCAAACCTTTTTTGCCAATCTCATCTAAATCAACTTCATCATACTTCAACCAATTTCCACCTTGAGCAGCCTGAAGAAATTCTTTAGACCATGCGCTGAAACCAGTAGGTTCTGTTCCAGGAAGTGCACCAGCCCAGCTTCCGCTCGCCATGATTGACCAGTAAGATACTGCTTCACCAGCCCCAGTATATTGTGTGTCGTACTCATCTGGTAAACCTAAATCGTGACCATATTCATGAGCAAACACTCCTGCTGCTCCGTCAGCTGGTTCAATAGTATAGTCATATGCATACATGGAACCTGCACCAAAGTAATCCTCCTCTGGTTCTGGTGATCCTTCGATTGGGAAAATACTACCAAGGTTCCAGCGGTGAGACCAAATCGCATCAGATCCTAATTGTCCACCACCAGCTTCTTCTCCAACTGCTGAGTGAACAACCATCAAGTGATCAATAAGACCATCTGGCTCACGGAAATTACCGTCACCGTCAAGATCATAGCGATCTTCTTGATCATATTCTGCTAGATTGACAGAAGGATCAGCAGCCGCTGCATTCAAGGCTTCTTTTACAAGACCACGCGCATTCTTGTCGCTATCAGCTTCTGTCGGATAGTTACCACCGTATTCAGCTGCATTTTGGGATGCCATATACCAACCAGCAACAGTGCCATCTACCGTGTAAGCGCCATTTGATTGTTCTTCATAATATTGTTTCATAGAGATAAGATCTTCACCATTCGGACCTTCATACCCATCTTCACCGAAAATCATATCTTGATAGTGTTCTTTCACGTAATCTTCATAATACATATCAGATTCATCTGGCTGAATACTGTTGTGTGGAAAATCAGGGAATTCGACTAAAAGGACTAGGACGTTATCAGAACGAACATCACCGTGGTAGTCTTCTTCAACGACTTTATCAAGTTTCTTGCCGCCTTTTTTTCCTTTATCCTTTCCCTTACCTTTATTATCATTCTTTAACTTTTCTTTAATGTCAGCTTCAACCTCAAGCTTTTCATCTTCTAATTCCCCGTTCGTATCTTTTTCCATAAGCGACTCAAACTTTTCTTTCAAAAACACATCCAATGCTTGTTCTGCTTCTTTGGCAGATGCGTTTTTAGAGATTTTCCCACTCTCTTTCAGCATTTCAATTAGCTTTTCTTCATTTGCAATAGCTAGATCAAATGGACCTTGCTTATGTACAACTTCTTCCTTCACTTGCGGCGTGTCTACACTAGCTTGACTACTTGCTCCAGGTGCTGTGAAAGCACTTAAGGTTAGCGCAGCCACCATCGCCATTGACAGTACATTTTTCCCCTTCAAAATCTCATTCCCCCCAGAAAATGTTTTTTACAATAGTTTTACAATAATCATACTATAATCCTTTTTCAGAAAAATTTGAATGATTCAAAAGTATCGATATTACCTATCAAACTTCTTTTTATGACGGTTTTTCTTACTAATAAATGATTATTCATACAATAGACTCAGACCTAAAGGACCATTACCTTATCGCTTTATTTATTTTCTTGCAATAACGCTTCAACACATTAAACCGAATAAATTATCTAAATAATAAGAAGAAAAAACCCTGCAAATCAGGAATCCTGTTTGCAGGTTTTTCTATGAATTATGTGTGTCAATAATTACTTTAACTTCTCCCCAACATCAGTAAAGATGTTAACCATCAACAGTATGGTTAAAAACCAATTATAGATCATTATACTTTCTTCGCTATCTTGAAAATATATTACCAATACGCTCAAAAGGAGAAGGTAAATGACAACAGGTTTATTCAACTTTACTCACTCCCATCCGACATTTATGTGATTTCATCACACCACGAAGCATCCAATTATTTCTAACACAAAAACTAAAAAGGAGCCAATGAAGAACGGTATTCTTCATTGACCCCTTAACAACAAATCTCTTGTCTGTTATCTCATATGAAGTTTTTATAAATCTTCTTCCAAATCTTGTTGAATTTGTTTCTTCAAATCCTCGATATATTTCTCACTTGATTTTGAGCCCTGGTCTATCCCTTCTGCTTTCTCCTTCAAGTACTCTTCTAGCGCATTCTGTATTTCGGCTGGCGTCGCACCTTCCTTAATCACTCCGGTAGACTTAAGCATTTCAATGAGCTTCTCATCATTTGCGATCATTCTTGCTTCTTGAGAGAAGTCATCTTCTGATGTAGCGGGAGCTGCCGTCTCTTCCCCCACGTCAACCTTTGATGTATTTACGGTTTGAGCTTCATTTTCCCCGCATCCTGCTAACCCAATGAGTAATAAGATTCCTAATAAAATCGATAGAGACTTTATCTTCATTATGAACTCCTCCATTCGCTCAGCCTTTTCCTAATAAACGAGTCGAGTGGTGAAAAGGTTACACATAGGGATAAAGACACTTGGTGACAGGCACTTACAACTCAAAGCCTTCATAAAGCGGATGATATAGAAGACTGGGGTGAGCTATGCTGATTAAAAAATGCAAGCGAAGCATCGTTAAACTCCCTTGGTTTTTCCACGTTACAAACATGACCGCATTGCTTTAAGATCAAATGCTGTGCCCGTTCATCGCTTTTCGTATCTTCTAATAAAGGATCCAAAAAGAGATGATCCTGTTCCCCAGAAATGTAGAGCTTCGGGATGTTTTGGCTATATTGTTGAACATTCACATATGCTGCATTTACTTCAGGTGTTAACGCATACCAAGCTAGGAAGTCTCTTCGATTCATTTTAAGAGCTTCTCTGATAAATAGCTCTCTAGAGCTAGCATGATTCGCTTTAGGCATCATAATATATGCGAACAGTTTATATAACCACATATATGGCACGAATGCTTTCACTGCATTTCCAGCACGAAGCATGAAGGTAGCTAATGGCGCATAGCGAGTAATTGCGCCTCCTAGTACAGCACTTTGAACGCGTTCTGGCACTCGTTGAAGCAAATGATGTACGGCAACAGATCCTAGTGAAATGCCTACTAAATGCGCTTTAGAAATCTTCAACTCATCTAGAAGCAGAATCACTTCATCTGCAACTAATTCTCTATTGAAAGGCATGTTGTAACTGTAAGTGCTCGGCGATTTCCCATGCCCTGGTAGGTTGATAGCAAGCACATCATATTCTTTTTTATATGTGGCAATCTGGTTACAGAAGATCCCATAGTTCCCACCAAGACCGTGAATCAACACGATCGTTTCACTGCAGTTCGCCTTCTTACTTTTGTAAAGCTTATAATCAAGCATGCTGTTAAATCCTCTCTGTATAAGGGGTGTTGCGCCCCATAGTTGATCCGATACTCTTGCATAAGTATAACCGTGAATGGGAGGAGATTGAAAGAAGAAAATCGTTAAGCTAACAAAACGGGGCAACGGTAATGAAAAACACCCATCCTTTAACTAATAGCACGATCCTGCTAGTCTCCTAGACAGAAATCTAACAAAGAAACACCTTTCTATAACAAAGCATAGCCAAAAAGCCAGATCAGATTGACCTGGCTTTTCATCTATTAAAAATAGTATTTTAACCAACCAAGAAATGAAACGGTATATCACTCGTTCTTCTAATTGTTTCCAAAGAAAAACGACTCTGGCTTACAAATAAGCCTTGGTCTTCTCAAGATAAATTGAAATGGCTTTTTCTAAAGGTTTGATCGAAGTCTCCCAGAAAAATGGTTCAGTTAAATTTTGGTCTAGGAACTCAACGCCTAATTCTTCCATCGTTTTATTGCCTGAAGAACTGAGTAGCTGACTATATCGTTCAGGAAGCGTTTCTTTATCTAGCAAATAAAGCGAATAAACACCATTACTGAACAAATAGCCAATTGTATATGGCAGATTAAAAAAAGCTTTTTCTGTATTAAAGAAATGCGGAATCGTCATCCAGTTATGTGTGTTCACCTTTTCTAATGAATCCTGAAACCAGTCTCTTTCACTTTTTTCCATCAAATCAGCCAATTCCGTTGCTGAAAGCATCTGGGACTTACGCTTTTCGTAAAACTGCTGTTCAAACTCGAATTTAGCGGGGATATAAGCAATATACTTTAACCCATTAATAATTTTCAACTCTAGCAAGGATAATTTATCTTCTTCAGAATCCGCTAATTCGATTGCGGCATCAAGTACTAGATTCTCTGCGAAAGTCGATGCTGTCTCTGCTAATCCCGTTCCGGTTTGATGAGCAAATCCTGGTTCTTCATGAAGGTGAAGATTATGATAAGCATGTCCTAACTCATGAGCAAGAGTAACGACATCCTGATAGTTCCCTGTGAAAGATAGGAGTACTCGACTTTCCTTCGAATTTGGCAACGATGCGCAGAATGCTCCATGTCGCTTAGAATCAGAGAGTTCTCCATCAATCCATCCTTCTTCAAAAGCTCGTTCAGCAAATTTGCCCATTTTTTCACTAAATCGATAAAACTGACTTATGACGATTTCTGTTGCCTGGTCATATGTAACAGTTTCCTTAGAAGTAAACGTTGGAGAGTAAATATCAAACCAACTCAACTTCTCTAGTTGATTTAACTCCGCTTTCCGGTCTAAAAATTGATGTAGCAAAGTTTTGCTTTGATGGAGTGCTTGCATCATGCTATTAACTGAAGCTTCACTGATTCGGTTTTGTTCATACATTTCCTTCATAGGGTTTGACCACCCCCTTAAACGGTAAAGTTCGTTCCGATAACCTGCAAGGTGATTAAAAATCGAAGCAAAACGCATTTCGTTTTCACGACAAACGTTTATCATGGATGAAGCAATTTCCTCCCTAATTTTTCGGTCACTTGAGAGCATTGCACGCATAAATGCCGAATCAAAAGATATGTTTTCTACCCCAACTTCATTACTCACAGGCACTGTAAGTTGAGCAAATTCCTGTTCATAATGGTCTTCCCATCCATCAAAACCATTTACTGAAAGAGAGTGAATGACTTTCTCCAGCTCTGGGCTTAACTGGTCTTGAACTTTTTGTCGTTGATCCGTTAAGAACGTTTCAATTCCTTGAACGTCTGGACTTTTGAGCAAAGCATGCCACTGATCATCTGAAATAGCTGCGAGATAGTGACGAAAAGTAAGCAATAGCGTCTCCATCCGTGACTTCATCCGAGTGCTTAGTTCATTAAGCGTTTTTAGCTGTGGATCGTGAACGGCTACTGAAAATTTACAAATAATATACTCATCCATTTCAAAAACGTTTGTGTTGATTGTTTGAACAAGTTCTATCGCCTTAACCATTTCAAGTATTTCTTGAGGATGAGTTTGATTTTCCAAATCTGTTTGTACTTGATCAATATGTAAAATGATAGTAGAGACCTGTTCTTTTAATGAAATTACTTTATCTCCTGGATAAACACGATCTAAATCCCACTTCTTTGTTTGTGTATTTCCCACTAACATCCCTCCCATTTTTTATAGCACAACCTAACGTTAACATAATTATCCATATTTTATTCAGAATAATTAAAAAACCCATTCGAATCTTGAATAAAGAATAAAAAAATGGGGGCTGAATTGAAATGCTATTCAGCGCCCACTGTTGTCTTTTTCTCATGTAATTTAATCTAGATACTTATAATCTAGTATGCTTTCTTCATTCCTCTATAACTTCACAACTAAAAAGCCTAATGGCAGTAAAAGAACAACAGCATTTAAGGCAATCCCCATTACTGCAAGTCTTCTTTTTGAAATGCGAAAAGCAACCACTCCTAGAAAAATGCCGACAGCGCAAATAATGATGGGGAAGAATATAGGGAAGATTTCAATTGTTGCTAGTTCAATAGCTCCGGATAGGAAGCTGCCTGCAATGATAGCAGCAAGACAGCCCGCTACAATGGAAACAATTGCAATAAAGGTACTGCTTCCATTGATTGATGAAGGTTTCTCTGACATATGTCTCTCTCTCCTTTGGTGATAACCATCTCTCTCTACACCCTATTTACCCGAAAAAAATGGAAAATAACCATCCTAATGTTCAGTCGTCGGAAGGATTTGTGTCTCTAGTGCTTGCGCATTTTCTTTCAGCACATCTTCTTCTTTCAGTAAATGAAACAGCCCTCTCATCACAATCTCATCAGGCTTTGACTTTCTAGATTCTTCCGATATGCGATCCGTTACCTCAAGATAGTATTGAGGCTGCTTTAATTCATGGATATTATTATAAAGCGCCTTCCAGGCATTCTCTCTTTTCTCAAACGATGTGAAAGCACCTTCTCGATCCATCCCTACGGAAAAAGGACGCATCATTTCATCATCTAGAAGAGGCGCGCTATTTCCTGCTAGAAAATCCGATGCTAGAATATCAATCTGCCTAACGATGTGCTTTCCAAGCTTTTCTGGAGAAAGCAGACTCTCAGAAGAAATCATAAGACCAGTATAAGAGGTATAAATGGATTGCGTCATCCACATCAAATCCCATTTATAAGGTGCAATCTTCTCCCCATATAAATCAATCAAATTCCGTTCTAGCCAGCTAAAGAGTCTCCCTCTCATGCGATGGCCCATTCCTTCAAGCTTTTCACTGCTTTGAGCGGATTCCCCGCGCATATGCATTTTCATATAAGATTTATATTCCAATATCCCTTCGAATTGCACTTGAAATTGTTTTGCGAACCGCTCATATGGTGGTAGATTACCGTCTAATCCCACAACAAAAGCACGTTCAAAAACGAGCTGTTGATAGTGTTCATAAATCGAAATAATCAAATCTTCCTTAGATGGAAAAAATGAATAAAGCGAACCTTTTGAGACACCCACGCTATCAGCGATCTGCTGCATCGATGTATGCGTGTATCCTTTCTCTGCGATCAATTCAACAGCCGCTTCTAATATTGCTTTTCGTTTATCCATATCGTTCACCTCGATGTCTTCTTCCATCAGAATACACTACTTGATGAGTGGAATGATAGTCACAATATGCCCTCGAGCTTAAACTGGATATCTCGATTTAAAGAAGAAGTTTACATAACCATACCTGACTAACCTTCCCCCTTTCGAATTCGTTTTCTAGCACACTCATTTCTTGACTTCCAAGCTGATCTCAGTAAAAATGACTATTGAGTCAAGCACATTAAAACTTTATATTTCAACAAATATGGGGTATAAATGACATCAGATTGACCGAACAGTCGAAAACGAACAGAGGAGGCTCTCATATGTTGAAATGGATTTTACAACGTTCCAAGCTCTTTATGATATTTATTTTATTATTTGTCATTGTTGGAGTGTTTACATTCATTCAACTTCCACAGCGTGAAATTCCGGAAACAACAGTAAATATCGGAACGATTAGCACCGTTTATCCTGGTGCAACGGTGGACACAGTTGAACGATCAATTACGAACCCAATCGAGTCATCGCTCAGTTCGATCGATGGCATCGCTGAAGTGACATCTTCTTCAGCAGCAGGCTTTTCGAACATTGTGATCGAAGTAGCGGAAGGAGAAAGTAAGAAGGAAGTGTTTGGTGACGTACGCCAGGCCGTTTCCGATGCCTCGACTTCATTTCCTGACGAAGCTTTCGAACCAGATGTAAATGAATCAACGGCAAAAATGCCGATTGTTTCCTACCATCTTACAAGCGATAACCGCGACAACCTCCTCTCTCTTGAAGAAGAATTAAATCGATGGAAAGAGGAAGTCGAAGAATTATCAGGCGTTTCTGGCGTTACGATCAAAGGACTGCCTGAAGAACAAATTTTAATTGAATTAAAACAAGAGGAATTAAAAGATTCCGGCTTGAACGTTACCGACGTTCAAAGCGCCATTAATAATGAATACTACCCAACTCCTCTAGGAAAACAAAAAATGGATGAAGAAGTTGTTCAGCTTTCTGTTGAAAACTACGATTCACTCGATGAGATGGAAGAGTTATTTGTAGGTGAAAGCCCTGATGGAGACGCGGTTTACTTAAAAGACATTGCAAGCGTTGAAGTTAGTCCAAAAGACGTTGAAGATATTATCACTTTTGAAGGACAGCCATCTGTTTCCTTCACCGCTTACGTAAAGTCGGGGGAAGATATCCCAACTGTCGATGAGCGTGTGAGTGATAAAGTGGATGAGCTTTCAGAAGGCCTGCCTTCAGACGTAGAGCTAGAGCCTTATTACTCTCAAGCATCCATCGTAACGGATATTTTTGATGGTCTATTCCTATCCCTAGCCATTTCTGTGCTTGCCGTTATTGTGGCAACATCTCTCGGGCTTTCTGGATCAGGTGCGCTCGTCGTAGCACTTGCAGTTCCCATTTCCGTTCTAATGGGCTTTATTCCACTACCTTTTGCTGATGTGGATCTAAACCAGATCTCCGTCATCGGGTTAATCATCGCACTCGGTATTATCGTTGATGACTCGATCGTCATAAACGACAACATACAACGAAGATATAAGCTCGGCGATAAAGGGCTAATGGGAGCCGTTAATGGCGTGAAAGAGATTTGGGTGTCCATCGTGACCTCCTCTCTAGCGATCGTCTTTACCTTCCTGCCACTAATTTTCCTTTCAGGTGGTAATGGAGCATTTATACGCGCGTTGCCAACAGTGCTCATTACAACGATTATTGCATCAACATTAGTGGCACTCATTTTCGTACCGATTTTGCGCTACTTCTTAAGCCGTCGATCGAAGAAGCCGATGTCAGATGCACCAGGACTTCTTGGCAAACCGTTAAATAAGCTTGCCGATGTTTATGCCGACAAGCTTCTAAAGAAATTTTCAAAAAAACCAATTCTTGTTTCTATTCTTGGTCTTGTGTTCACGACAGCGATCTTCGGATTAGTCGTCTTAACACCGTTTGAATTCTTCCCACCTGCTGATAAGGAAGAAGTAACGGTCGACATCACGCTTCCAATCGGAACGCCGATCGAAGACACACACGATACGCTTCAAGAGATTGAAGAAAAACTAAAAACAGATGACGGCGTATATGAAACAAGCGTCTTCACAGGCACAGGTACTCCTGGTCTCTTCAACAGCTCGCTAACAAGCACTGGTGAAAATACTGGCCAAATCGTTGCCAGAGTCGATCGAGAAAACCAGACAACGCAAGGACTCATTGACGACTGGACAGATAAGCTCAGAAATGATTACCCGGATGCTGAGATTTTCATGGAAACGATCCAGCAGGGACCTCCTGCAGGAGCACCTGTGACCGTTACCGTCTCAGGACCAGAAATTGATAAGCTTATCGACCTTAGAGATGAGTTAACTAAAGAGATCGAAGGACTTGAAACAGACCTCGTCGTTGATAACGTAGGTGACTTCGAACCTTCTCTCGAATATATACCAGATCGTGATGCACTCGAAGAAAATGGCATTACAGTCAATCAGATCAGCCAGCAAATTCGACTAGCAACGGCAGGTATTCCACTAAAAGCATTTGATAATGGCGTTGTAAAGCGTGATATGAATATCGTGCTAGAAGGTAGCAAAGATGAAGTCGATCTTTCCAGCCTTGAGCTTCCAGCCGCATCAACAGGCGGACCACCTGAACTCATCTCATTAGATGAGCTTGTGACAACAGAACAAAGTGAACAAATCCAAAAGATTCCTCACATTGATGGTGAACGCTCGATTACACTTCGTGCCTTCCCTAAGGATGAGGAGAATTATGAAGCAAACGTAACAGAAATTGTGGAAGATCAGCGCGATCAGCTTGAAGATGCTGATTACAGCATTACACTTGGCGGTGAAAACGAAGCCCAAAGTGATTTCTTTGCTGAAATCACCGTACTCTTCATCATCGTACTCTTCCTAGTGTACCTATTGATTGCCCTGCAATTTAATTCACTTTCACTTCCGTTCCTAGTTCTCGTTGCCGTATACCTCGCAATCGCGGGTGCGATTCTTGGACTATTCGTTACCCAAACGCCAATTAGTTTCCTTGGTGTTATGGGAATGGTATCCCTCACCGGTATCGTAGTGAGAAACTCGGTTGTGTTAATTGAATTTATCGAACAAGCACTGAAAAAAGGCATGGATGTAAAAGACGCAGTTATTGAGTCCGGTCGTGTTCGCTTACGCCCCATTCTCCTTACCGCGATTACATCAATCGTTGCCCTTATCCCAGTTGCCGTAAGCGGCGATGCACTCTTTACACCGCTTGCCGTTACGATCATATCAGGTATCCTTTTCTCAGCCGTCTTAACGCTGATTATGGTTCCGATGCTTTACCTTGTTTTGTATCGATTTAGAGGCAAGAAAAAAGCACAAGAAGAAATGTAAGTAAAAAACGTTCAGAGGAAATCCTCTGAACGTTTTTTTGTGTAAATGAATCGTTCTGCTATACTACATTTTTCGATACATATTTTTATACAGTGATGGTTTATGATTTTCTTCCCAAAGGCAAAAGTTTTCACCTTTTTCAAATTTATTGAGTGAAATTTCTCTGAATCATGTAAAATCAAGATAAAGGAGTGAACTATGAAAACAACTATTTACAAACATCTATTTCATTATTTAAAATTCATCTTACCTCTTTTTCTTTTTGTGCTAGCAGTGATTGAAATCATCCCTTTCATGTCTAGCATCAATCCGGATCTTCTTCGGAATGAAGTTAATCAGTTTAACATAGGCAAACTTGTTCTCGTTTTATTAATTTCTATGGGAGCCGTTAGCCCAATGTTCTTATACGACTCATTGCTCTTAAAATCATTGCAGAAAACATTTCCAAAAAAACAGCTGTTGAAGCAATCGTTTATCGTCAATGCTTTCTCTAACCTGATCGGATCTGGTGGAATTATTAGCGGTATGCTTAGAAAATACTTTTATCAAACTTATGAGGTAGATAAGCAGAAACTATCTAAATCCATTGGAAACATTTCGTATTTTTATTTGACTGGGTTATCTTTCCTTGCACTCACAATTCTTTTCGCTTATAGAGATAGCCTTCTTTTGGAAGAGTTCCTATGGCTTTATGTCGTTGTTATAGCAGTTGGACTGTATCTGCCTGTACTGCTTTTTCAATTCGTTCGTCATCGTGATAAAAGCTCTCCTCGGTTCTTTGGTTCACAAACGAAATTCCAGCTCATCGCCGTCTCTTTCCTTGAGTGGACATTTGCGTTCCTTGCCGTCTGGTTACTAGCAAACATACTTGAACTGAGCATTTCTTTTCACGAGTTATTCCCCATCTTTGTTGTCGCCTCATGCGTTGGGATTGGGAGCATGATCCCGGGCGGACTCGGTTCATTTGATTTGATTTTCATTTGGGGAACCGAGCTTGTTGGTGTCCAAGATGAAAAAGTCTTTTTTCTACTCATTCTCTATCGAGTCGGATACTTTATCTTTCCATTCTTACTCGCTGCGATTCTTTTTGTAAGAGACTATTGGGAGAAATGGAATGCAAACTGGGATAGCCTCCCACTTGCCCTTATTCAAAGGCTAAGTCATGTGATGCTTACGCTGCTTGTGTTTATTTCGGGCTTAATTTTACTATTGTCTGCGGCCTTACCTGGCATTATCGATCGGTTAAAAATTCTAGAAGAAATGCATTCACTACCGTTTCTTGTTAACCTTTCTCATCAGCTTTCCGTTGGAGCTGGCTTTGCTTTACTCGGGTTATCAAGAGGCATTGAGTACAAGGTGAAAAGAGCATATTATCTCACCATCGTCGTCCTTTTCGCAGCAGCTGCCTTTACCTTTTCTAAAGGGATCGATTACGAGGAAGCAATCTTTCTCTTACTCGTTGCCTTCATTCTCTATATGTCGAGAACGCGCTTCTATCGCGAGAGCTATGTATTAACGTGGAGCAAAACCATTATTGATGGGCTAGTGATCCTATTCATCACGTCGATGTATGTGTTAATTGGATATTTAAGCTTACCTTCATCAAACGGCGTTATTCCACCACAAGTCTTGCCATATGTTATTACGGATTACCACACGCTGTTTTATAGTGCATTAATTGGTTTAATGATTGCGCTAATTGTTTTTGTGATTGGGACCGCCGTGATTAAACCGAGAAACCCAATCAAGGAATCATCACCTGAACATGATAATGAAATACGAGAGCATCTTGTAACCTACGGTGGAAATACGTTAGCTCATTTAATTTTCCTGCACGATAAATCAATCTTTTGGAACTCCAAAAAAACGGTCTTAATCTGTTTCCAAAAATCATCGGATAAACTCGTCGTTCTCGGCGATCCGATCGGACAGAAAGAAGCATTTCCTGAAGCTATCGAAGAGTTTCAGCACCTGGCAGACATCCAGGGCTATACCCCAGTGTTCTATGAAGTTAGTAACAGCCTGCTTCCCATTCTCCATGAAAAAGGCTTTGGTTTCTTTAAGCTTGGTGAAGAAGCATTCGTAGATTTAGATCAGTTCACGCTATCTGGAAAGAGAATGAAAGCATTGCGTGCTGTTAAAAATAAATTCGAGCGAGAGAATTTTCAAGTTGAAATCGTAAGGCCTCCGCACAGTGAAGAGCTTTTGCAGAAGCTAAAAAACGTATCTGACGAATGGCTACAGGGAAGAAATGAGAAAGGATTTTCGCTCGGATTCTATCATATGGACTATCTAAACAAATCAGAGATCGCCATTATGAAAGAACACGACAGGATCATCGCGTTTACCAGTCTCATGCCAGTCTATGATAACAATAAAACGGTATCTGTGGATTTAATGCGTTTTCTGCACGATGCCCCACCAGGTACAATGGACGTCATGTTTCTCTCTTTATTTGAATGGGCTAAGACTGAAGGCTACGAGCGCTTTAATCTAGGGATGGCTCCACTTTCGAACGTGGGTCAATCCAAGTTCTCTTTCCTAAGTGAGCGAATCGCCGCCCAAATCTTTCTTCACGGTCATATCTTCTATCATTTCCAGGGCCTACGAAAGTTCAAAGGGAAATACGCCCACACCTGGGAACGCAAGTACCTTGCCTATCGAAAGAAATCGTCCCTTCCTTTCACAATGGCGCAAGTGTCGCTGTTGATTGGGAGGAAGAGAAAATGACTGTCAAACGTAATGGGGGTCAGGTGCGTACCTGACCCCCATTACAAACATTCGTCCCATCACGACGAACAGTTCTATGATTATAGTTGTATCTTCCCCTTATTAAACATTACGCTTCTCCAACTTCCTCAACTTATATTGATACGAAAGATAAGGCATCCCTGTGAAGATCAACACAATAAAAGTCGCGTAACTCGCATATTCACTAATATCCCCAACAACTGTAGGGAGAAATCCATTCTCACTACTAAACAACAACACGACTAGCATAATAGCGATTAGAAATGCTGGCAGGGCAACCTTTTTCACAGATTGGCTTTCCTTTTCATACTTCTCTTTGATGGTAGCCTGGTCTGAATAGATTGGGGTAGTGCCTGGTGCTGCCGAAAAGATGTGCATGACACCCGCTCCAGTACAAACATGCTTCCATCCTGCTTCTTCAAAGTAACTAAAGTACTCGGCATCGGCCACTGACTGATAGTCTAGTGAATAAATCACGTCTTCTGGTTCTCCTTTACGAAATACAAAACCCGAGAACGCAAACTTCTCTATAAACCATCCCCTTCGCGCAAACTTACCGAGTCGCTCCATCTCTTTCTCTTCGAAAAAAGCTAAACCGCTGCTTATCACATATTTCTTTTTCCCCAATACACTCACTCTCCTTTATTTGCGAGTATTTCTTCTCCGTGCTGAATCATTAGGCGTTTTCGTTCGATTTCTTTTTTTACTAGCTGAACACCTTTTTCTGTCGTTACATACACCTTTTTCTTATCACTCTTATCATGCAGCTTTATCAGTTCTGCTCCAAGTAACTTTTTGATCGTGGTATACATGGACGCAGGTCCAACTACAACCGTCTGATCTGTCATTTCCTCAATTGTTTTCATAATTAAATATCCGTGTTTAGGCTCCATCAGTGAGAGAAGAATGTAATAAGATGTATCTGTTAGCTCTCCCACTTCAAGAGAATCATTTCTTGGCATTCGCTTCCTCCAATCTTATATCGTTTAATGATATATCAATAAATGTAATATATCAGGTAATGATATATTAAGCAACCACTTATTGAAAAATAAAATCATTCTTTCTCAGAGGTGAAAACGGAAAATCACATAAAAAAAGAGCTTGGAGGCGTAAAAGCCATTCCTAGCTCTGTTCTTTCCTTATGGATTAAAGCTCCTCCATAAGGATAAACGGCACTTTATTTTGTCATTAATTTGGATAAAGAAGTGACGCCCCATGTTACAAGAAATATAGCTACTACAAATGATAATCCTAGTCCTCCAAAAAAGAATACATTACCCATAAAAACGCTCCTAATTCTTTTAGATCGCTCTATCATTTCCAAATATTAAGATCATATGCCTATAAAACTGACACATCAGAAATTATTCATGTTCCTCATCACTTTCTTCAATCAAGATTTTCAATAATAAAACCTCAGTATCCTCTTGAATCATTTTCTCAACATCATCTTTGCTCCCCAAATCATAGGTTCTCATTTGATTCGACGAAGTGCCCCTATACGCTGCTAGCACTTTCTCTTCATTTAATAGTAAATCCACCTTTTCATCTGGAAACGCATAATCCCATGTTGTCATTGATGTTTCTGACTTCTTTTTTTCAACGCTTTTATTTGGAGATGAACTAAGGCCTGGAGCATAAAGAAAATAAGAAGGTTCACCTTCATTAGACTGAATGATCCCAAATCCTACATGCCCTTTAGACGTTTCATCTGGAATCGGACTCTGACCATACATAAGTTCCGTAATAGGCTCACGATCTTTCTCCCCATCTTGATACCGCTCAACCCAAAGCCTTACCCAGCGTTTATCTGCGTTCTCTAATTCGAATTCAAAATCGAATAGATTACCAAGATTCAACTCTTCGAAAGTTTTTACATAATCCGAATCAGGCATCGGCTTAATCTCAGCCGTTTTATCCTCATTATTCGCACAGCTTGATAACAGTAGCGTTCCCAATAGAATGAAAGGAGCCAGAACTTTCATTTTCACTAGTTTTCCTCCAATTTTAATGCAGCATCTACTTTTCTTGATACACTTCGTTCCACTCCATGTCATAATCAGCTATCCTCTTAGGCTCCACAAACATTCGATCGTTGGATTCAAATGATCTCATATCAATCGGATGAGAGGCGGAGTACCCGCCTCTGAAAGTAGATACACAAAAACAAATAGAAAGCACGATATTGCACCGATCATGACAACGATCCATGAAAGAGCGGAATACTTTAGTTGAATGAGCCCGTAGACACCAAAACATAAGCTTATAACGCCTATCGTTAGCTCCATAAGGGCAACTGGGTAAATCGAAAAATGATTCATCAGTGAAGTTCGTAAACCGTTTAGCGCAGTGACAAATAATACAAGGAATAGTTGCAAAAGTAGCCCTACTAAAGGAATGCTCACCCGTTTATTGCTTTCATGAACGATCATGACTCAATCACAAAATCCGCTCTCTCCAAAGGCTTAACGGTATCCATATAATACTTTTCTGCTTTCCAATATCGCTCTTCAAATTTCTTTAGATTTCTCTGTGTCTCTTCGTTCTCTCGTCCGAACCGCACATCTCTTGCACATTCTAAGAAAAGCACGCAATCGAACGCAGAACGCCATTCGTCTCTTTGCAGAAAAACCCCTTCGATCAACACCACATCTACGTTCAAATTTTCGGGCGGTATTCGTTCCATTATGCTGTCAAAAAGATGCTGTTTTAGCTTAGTGACGTCCCACTGCAAAAAATAGTATTCGTACCACTCTTCGTGGCCCGTATTATACCGCTTTTGCTCCGGCTCTATGTAATCATCTATATGAAATGAAACAGAGCGATACCCTGACATTTCAAGTAAGCGCTCTAACTCGGAGACGAACGTGGTTTTACCTGACCGACTTAACCCATCGATGCCAAGTAGAAAGACTTCCTTTAGCGGGGGTTTTGGTAATATCTTTTCTATATCAAAATGCGCCTTACCACATCGGTTTCCTTCTATGTTTTCCACTCTCTGCAAATCAGATCTCCCCTAACCCCTTTTTCATCCTATGAACGCTCCTCGCTAAATTTATAATACAGGTGAACACCAGTAAAATAGATTGGTACTGCGATAAGAATAAACACAATCCCTGAGACGATCTTTTCTACAGAATAGATTCCTCGATCTAAATCGATTAAATAGTAAATAAAAAAATGTATGAGCCACGCTCCAAGCATCACCCACCCTAGTAAAGATAAGAACTTTTTTGCTTCCATTATTGCCTCCAAACAGTAGATAAGAAATCATTATGAGTTCTTAAAGTACTCTATTTCGCACCTTCGTCACTTGTCCCAAGTGATCACCTCAAGCTCTGGCCATTTTCGCGTCCATTTTTCCACTTTCGCTTCATAGACATTGCGGGTAATCAACAACTTGTTTGCACGCACAATTAACCCAAATAAATCATTTAATCCGTATGGTGCGTATACCTTAAACGCACCATCCTCTCCTACTTTGACACCGATTGATGTTGCAGTAGTCGGCCAGCTATTGATGGCATCTTCTACTGAAGAATAAGGGGCGATACGCTGACCAAATTTCTCTTCATACCAGAGATGAACGCGCGCTTCGTTTTTGGCGTCAATTTTATAAGGAATGTCGGAAAGCAACTTCCGAAGTTGCTCTTCTATCTCGACCTCTTTTTCTAAGCTCAAATCCTGATCATCGTAATACACAACATCCAGGTCATGGATGCCGTAATCCACCGGCCGATTCGTTAAGTCATTCCAAACCGTTTGCACAATACACCCTGCCCCGATGTAAGCATGATTGAACTCTTCCCTTAGTACACCGAGAGCCTTTTCAATGGCTGGATTCTGATAAAGAATGTGTTCCAACGCTTCTTTTTGTACACCTATTTCTTGATTAAAGTATGGCAATTACATGACCTCCACTACAATGGTTCCAAAAAACTCTTCCCCAACATAAGCATCTAGCTCCCAAACACCTGTTGAAGGAAGTTGCATCGTTGACGGGACGTGAGCATCCGCTCCGTTATGCGGACCCGCCAACTCATCTGATTCAAAAACCACGATCTCCTCATTTGTTTCCTGATGTCTTCCGATTACTTTAAGAGAACCATCTAGTTCGTCTTCATCTCCCCACAAGTGCCACATGTACTTATTAGGTTCACCAGCTTTGAATGCTGACGCATCACTATGTATAAAGCCGATCCGCTCTTCTTCACCAATCATCTTATAAGAACCTGATGTGAAAGTGTTACTTACTTCTGCTTGATTTTCTTTTTGAACAACCTGTTTCGTCACAGCCTGACCATCTCCATTGCAGCTGGTGAGTAGAATGAGAAGAACGGGCAAGAATGCAAGCCATCTTTTCATACGTCTTCACTCCCTCCGGTCATTTTAACGGAAAAATTTATCATACTGATCAATTTGGTCTGGATGAATCCCCGTGCTTTGCTGTGCTTCTCGCTGCATCGATTGGTTACACGCCTTACACACATAGCTCGCACCAGGGTTCTGCTTCAACTTCCGAAACTGTGAATCAGGGGGCTTAATATGAAATTTCTTTTTACAGAAAAAGCAGATCGTCTCAATCAGCGCCATCCCTCATTTCCAGGATTTACTTATCATCACTACATTTCTATAAAAGGTAATAAATCCCTTCTGAGAAAACTTGAAATTCTCTTATCCTTCAACCACCTGATTAGTCCTATACGGATGAACAATCTGCTTTTAGCTCCCGGAAAGGGAAATGGTTCCTGAGATTAACGCCTCTCTACTTCTTATCTCATTACTCTCCCTCATAGGCTTCATACCAGTGATAAGGTTGTATTTCTTTCAACGTTTTAAAGTGAAGCGCACTGTCTTCCGTAAATACGGCTGCTTTAACATTTGCTCCCCAATAAAACAGTCGTTCCTGACAAATACCACACGGAGTTAATATCTTATAATGAGAATTCTCATCATCACGGACTACGCAAATGGAGTGCGTGATTTCTGCGTTTAATTTATGAGCTTCTAGAATAGCCCCCGTTTCAATACAAAGCTCTGCAGAAGCATTAATGTTCTCTGGAGAAACGCTCGTTAGAATAGAGCCTTCACTTGTATACATCGCTGCAGCCCCTCCCCAACCAGATGGGTAACGAGACTCAATTAAATTCACTGCTTCCTCGTACAATTTCCTTTCGATCCTCATTGAATACACCCCTTCCTCAAAATAAGATTTTACTATTCTGTAAATGACCTAATGGCTAAAAGGAGCGTTTGCGATAAACTTAGCAAACACTCCCTAAGAAAAGAATCAAACCTACAGATCATTTTTTCTTCTTTTTTCCAATGATAAAAACGGTAATAAACACAATCATAAGCAAAAACATTCCCTCTGCCATAAATTCTCCTCCAAGCTTTACGTATTTTTCAGAGTGAAACGATTAGAGAATATGGGCTGAAAAAGTTTACTGCATATTACTACATACGAAACGAACGAGAATTAGTTTCAAAAGCGCGGGGATCAGGCTTGACCTGACCCCCGCCGCGGACATTTATACGCGCTTCACAAACACCACACGCTCACGCCCTGGTCCGTCATAGTTTGAGTGTACTGCAATTCCATTCACGACGCGGTTGCCTCCTTCAATCTCAAAACCCATTCTAAAATGGTAGGCAATCGAATTCTTATTATCAGGCGAGGTGACGCACCGTACTAAGCTTCTTCCATAAGCTTTCATTGTTTGAAAGAATGACTCATAAAGTTGACGTCCAATATGACTACCTCGATAAGAAGGATGAACACCAGCAAAGTGAATATACCCTTCTTCTAAATGAGTTTGTGAAAGAAAACCAATAAGAAATCCGGCGATCTCACCGTTCTCCTCTGCAATAAAGCTCGTATTCGAAAAATGATCAAAGAACATTTTAGGAAGCTTGTCGATCATTTGTCCTCCATTCCACCATTCATTGATCAATGGAGAAATCACATAGTAATCTGATTGCTTCACATGACGAATGTTCATAAAACCCTCCAATCTTAGCAGTTCGTCTGGAATCACCTATTTCTTTATGTAAACCTCTATATTCTATCGCAGGTTATATCCACTAACAATTATTTCAAATATCCCCCCATTCCTCAATCACTTCTTTTATGAAGTAAAGTAAAGGGGGACAGGCATGTGCCTGTCCCCCTTTCGTTATTCAACAACTTTCAATCCTAACAACTTCGCAAATCCAATCGCCTGATCCTGTGAAACTTCACATCCATTAAGGCTTTCTAAATCAACATGAAGGCGTTCAAACGTACACGTGCTTAGATCGACATCCTTTAAAAGCGTTTGTACGAAATTCACATCGTTTGCGTCACACCTGTTGAAAATTGTCTTTGTAAACTGACAGCCATGATAATTCGCGCTTTGTAAAGACGTATCTTCAAATTTCACTTGTTTCAGCCTTGTATCCACATAACTACTGAAATTTGCCATACAATTCTCAAATGTAACGTTTCCAAGGTTCGCTTCCGAAAAATCCGCTCCCATTAACTTGCAGTCCGTGAACTTTACGCGATGAATAATGCCTTCAGTGAAGTTCACATTAGAAAGGTTACAATTATCGAATATAACATCAATCATGTCAATTTGGGGAAACGTGGCGTTTGTAAATGTAACGTTTCTAAACACCACTTTTGATAGGATTACACGATCAAGCTCAACGTCGTCCACCGCTTCACCTATAATCTCGCAATTCATTAGCGTTAAGTCTTCATCATTATAAATCGCACGAAAATAACCTTCTTCCAAGATAGCCGGAATCTTGGGACGTTCTAGTTTTATATTTTTGCTCATCGGAACACCCTTCTTACTTCAGTTTGGTCATAAGAAAGATACCATATGAGAGACAGTAAATATAAGCCTGTCTTTTTGAGAAAAAGTATGTACAAACTTAACATGCTTTCTCTTCATTAACGATCATTATATTTTATCTCCATCTCTTTCCACAAGAAAAGCCTCCAAAATGAGGAAGCTGAGAATGACTTTTTAATTTGATTCCTTTATCTTAAACTCATCTTTATAAAACCATCGATAGAACACGCGAGAACTAAAATTTGTTAGCGATAGCGTGATGAAACTCCAGTACCACTTCCACTTAACATACTTTATCAGATTCGTATATTTCTCCGCGATCACTTCTCCTATGGTAATAATGCCAACGTGAAAAAGATAATAGAGCAGCTGTATGAATTTATTTCTGCTCTCCGGGTAATTCAAATTGAAAATGGCACAAAAAGCAGGATAAACAAAGTATTCGAACGTAAAACTTGTACGATTTGCCTTTCGAAAGAATCGCACTGGATACTGAATTAACCCTTTCTCTACGACAAGTAAACCAAAAAACCATGTCACAACATGCTTAAAGAGCATAATCACAAGACCGTGTCGAATTTTATTTCTCGGGATATATTTAAATAAAAGAGCTGCAGTCACTATCCAAATCAAATAAAGAATTCCCTTGTCCTTTGACACCATCACCACGCTCCTCTATCACATTAAAGTCCCCTATTTTGATCATTTGATACATACTAATAGAACGAAAATCCACATTATAGAGACAGTTGTCTTTCGAAGGGGTCAGGCCCGAGCCTGACCCCTTCGAAAGACGTTTAAAACCACATTCATTAGTGGTATAATCGATATATGAACACATACTCATGTATCACATTTTATTGGTAATCGATTGGAGGCATTACGATGGGGCATAATCATTCTCATGATCACGGACACACTCATTCAGCGAACAAAAAAGCACTACTCATTAGTTTTATACTTATCTCCACTTTTATGATTCTAGAGGTTGTTGGTGGGATCATTACCAACAGTCTCGCACTCTTATCAGATGCAGGACATATGCTTAGCGATGCCGTAGCACTAGGTATGAGCTTACTTGCCTTTAAACTCGGTGAGAAGAAATCTGATACGAAGAAAACATATGGATACAAACGATTTGAGATTCTTGCGGCGTTCCTAAACGGGATTGCGCTTATTGCGATTTCATTCTATATCTTATGGGAATCCATCAATCGGTTTATCAACCCACCTGACGTAGCAAGTACAGGTATGCTCGTTATCGCTGCCATTGGCTTGGTTGTCAACATCCTAGTCGCCTGGATCCTTATGAAAGGAGACACTTCTGAGAATCTCAATTTACGAAGTGCTTTTCTCCATGTATTGGGTGATTTACTTGGATCAATCGGCGCCATCATTGCCGCATTGCTCATCATGTTCATAGGCTGGAATTATGCCGATCCAATTGCGAGTGCGATTGTCGCTATTCTCGTTTTAATTAGCGGGATCCGCGTCACAAAAGACTCTTTCCATGTATTAATGGAGGGAACGCCTTCTAATATCGATCTTCAAAAAGTAAAGGAAGCGCTAGTTGAAATTGATGGCGTTAATTCTATCCATGATTTGCATATCTGGAATATCACCTCCGACTTTCCATCTTTCACCTGTCACATTGTGGTCAACCAGGGGGTGAACCGAGATCAAATGCTTAAGATCGCTGGCCAAAAGCTACATGATCAATTTGAACTCACACATACTACTATACAAATCGAATGCGAAACATCAGATATGAAAGATAAAGAAAATAATTGTAACGGATAATTGAATGCAAAAAAGAGGGTCAGGTTCGTACCTGACCCTCTTCTCTATTCTAACTTGTGGAAATTCCCTCTCCTACTAACACGGTGGGCAACGAGATAAATAATGATGTAGACCGGCACCCCATAATACAACTCCCATTTAAGAGGAACATATACATCTAATTTAATAAATAAAGGCTCGAAGACAAACGCACAAATAAGCGAAAAGAACACCGCCTTCAACAATGGACTGAAGTTTGGCTTGTATTGAATAAGCAACATAACCATGACTGGGAAAGAACTTAAATCCCATGGCATAAAGAACGTATGTATGTACGGTAGCGGTGTATACAAATAAAACCAAAGCCCATAGGCGACACCCATCGAATCAAGCGTTGATGTAATCACATAAACAAACAACCCGGCTAATAATAAACGGTTCGTGCTCTCCTTCTTTCGTAGAATCAGCCAAACAACCCACGGGCCTAAAAGAAGTAAAACGTTCAACCACCATTGCCAGGCAAGAAACATCTCCTCTTTCCAAAGGGTGCTATATCCATCATTTAATTTTTCGATTGAAGTATGAAGCTCAATCATCTTATTCTTCACTTCATTCAACATCCCATCATGTACCCTATCTTATTTGATATGGTTAACATTTCCTAAATAGGAGCGTTTTATGCTGAAATGAAGAAAGAGAGGGGCAGGCACGCGCCTGACCCTCTCTCGCTTTTATACAAACATGTTCAGAATTAATGCTCCGCCAAATGCTGCAAAAGAAAGTATCGTTTCTAACACAGTCCACGTTTTAAACGTCTCTTTAACGGTTAAGCCTAGATATTCTTTAACCATCCAGAAACCAGCGTCGTTAACATGCGAGAACATAAGTGAACCTGCACCTGTAACAATAACGAGCAATTCTAGATTGACACCTGACATCGTTGCGATGATCGGTGACACAATTCCAGCCGCTGTTGTTAAGGCAACAGTTGCGGAACCTGTAGCAATTCGAATAAGACCTGCAATCATAAAGGCAAGAACGAGTGGTGATAACGAAAGATCTTGAGAAAGATTCCCGATAATCGTTCCAATTCCGCTATCGATCAAAATCTGTTTAAAGCCACCACCTGCACCGATGATCAAGATGATTGATCCAACAGGTAGAATACATTCTTCTACGTATTTTTTAATTTGTTTTTTGTCTAATCCCTGACGGAAGCCAAGGAAATAGAATGCAAAGAAACAAGATAATAACAGTGCCACAAGTGGGCTACCAATAAATTCTAAAATCCCTTCCGCGCTACCTGGTAACGGTAGGAACGGAGCGAACGTACCTAGAACAAGTAAAAACACCGGCATAATGATTGTTGTAAATGAAATGCCTGTACCAGGTAGTTTAGATGGATCCTGCTGATCTTCCACTTTAATCAAATCAGGCTCACCTACAGGAACTACGCGCTTGTTAATCCATTTGGCAAATACCGGACCACCAAGAATACCAGCTGGAAGCGCTATAACTAGTGAATACAATAGAACTTTACCAAGATCCGCTTCATAAATACCAATCGCAGCAACAGCACCTGGATGCGGCGGAATCAATCCGTGCACAATCGACAAACCTGCTACAGCTGGTAGCGCAATCAATAAAATGTTTTTCTTCGTTGCCTTTTGAATCGAAATAACGAGTGGTAATAGAATTAAAATACCAACTTCAAAGAATACTGGAATTCCGATAATAAATCCTGAGAAGAACATCGCCCATGGCAACTTTTTCTCTCCAAAGACGCGAATAAAGAAATTCGCAATCTGCAACCCTGCACCGGATTCAGAAAGCAGTTTTCCTAGAATCGTACCAAGTGCTAGAATACCAACTAAGTGACCAAGTACGCCACCAACACCTGCTTCATATGAACCTATAATATCGACCCATTCCATCCCCGACATGACCGCCAGGAATAAAGCCGCTACAGTTAAACCAATGAAAGCATGCCACTGAAATACAGAAACTCCTACAATTACGATTGCAATTGATATGAGTGTTATTGCTAATAAGTAGATTTCCATGATAACTCCCACCTCTTCTAAAATAAAGGGTTTACATTAATACCATTGAAAACCCTTCCAACTTTCTTCATTATAGGAATTATTATTTCATAAATCAATGGAAACGTTTAAAAAATTTTTCTGTAAATTATGAAACAGACGGTTCTATTTGATAGAAAATCCCTAGAAACCCTTGGTAATAAAGGGTTTACATCATGAAAAAAAGAATCGCAATTTCTGCGATTCTATTAAAATTTATTTTTTTCAGTTAATTAAACCCTTGCATTTCTACCACTTTTTTTAAATATTCCAAGAAAAAAAGCACTAAACTTACAAGTTCGCTTTCCAAAATCCTTTTACAATATCCATGCCGGCACTCAGAATAAAGAATAGCCCAATTGCTGCAAGAATCATATTTTGATATGTTTCTGAAAGAGACAATAGGTTCGTTAGATCTGGATGAATCAGCTGATCATTTAATAACATAATCACGATCACTGTCGTCGCAAAGACATGATGAATAGCATTAGCAATCGCTAAACGCTTCGTCCAATAGCCAATAATCACTTTATATAAAGCAAGTAGCACCGTCGTGAGAAGAGTCAGACTTACAAGTGGCCAGTAAGATAAAAGCACATCATTATTAAAGAAAGGCACATCCACCTTACCGTTTCGAATGATGCCAAGTAAGTTGTCTGCGTTAAAATAAAGCGTTGCCCAAACTGCCGCAAAGAGAAGGTCGGCGAATAGCTCCGATTTCGCAACTTTCTTCTTTTTGGGCACAGAGGTTACCTTCTCTAATTCATCCGCTGACCATCCTTTTAGCGCTCGGTTTATATTTATATCGGTTCGTTCCAAAATCACAAAAATGAGCGTGATCCAAAACAGCGTTTGGATGGCGGTATTCCATAAGCCTCCAATAGCATCACCCATCAGATTAAAAAAGACGTCTCCAAGTGACCTTGTGCCATTGTAGTCGATCACATTAATCGTCATAAACGCGATAAATGTGACAACGAGCGAAATAGGTAACACCATCTTGATAATCTTCATGTAAAGCTCAAAATATTGAGGGCCAATGAGGTGCATTGGCCAATCCCGAAATCCATTCGCCATTTGTACCGGGCTTCCAAGTTCATTAAGGGCGCTCTTCACTTCTTCTTCTGAAGGATCATCCGGCAGCATATCCCCGATCGTTGATCTTAATTCAAGCGCAATGTCCTCCCGAATGGATTCAGGAAGTCGTCTCGTCACTTCACCAATGTAAACCTCAATCAGATTCACGTTCGTCCTCCCCCTTCAACAAGGTAGCTAATTCGCTCGACGTTTTCTCCCACTCTAGTTTCAGCTGTTCGAAAATTTCTCTTCCATACTCACTTAATACATAATACTTACGCGGTCTGCTTTCCGTTGTATCCCAACTGCTCGTCACCATCTCCTGCTTCTCTAACCTCCGAAGCAGAGGGTACAGCGTGCTCTGTTCAATGGATATGCCTGATTTGTCAAGCGATTGAACAAGAGAATAGCCATATTGAGGAGTTCTTAATTGACTTAGGACTGCTAGCGTTAACGTGCCTCTTCTGAGCTCCGTTATGAATGAATTTAATAACGTCACACCCTCACCAACTTCCTTACTGTGTGTCGTACACTATATATACTATGTATCATACAGTGTTATGTGATAAACAGCAATGTGAATCTGATAACATTTTAATAAAGGAGTGGGGGCCAGGTACGTACCTGACCCCCCTCCCCTTTTCATTTGTTATAATAGTAAAATAGTTTACGAGATCTGGAGGGTTACATTTATGAATACTGCTTCCTATTACGCCCATTACGATGCCATTCCTCTTCCCCTCGTTGTTCTTGATCGGAACGGGGGCATCGTCCATGTTAATGAGTATGCTATTTCAAGATTCTCATCCTATGAAAAAGCAGGATCAATACAATGCTTGGAAAGCATTCTATCGATCGAACAGAATCAAATCCAAGCCCATCTCGATCGAGCTTTTACAATGGAGCCGGGAGTATTCATCGAACTCCCCCTCCCTTTTACGAAGGAAGCGATTCGTTTCTCTCCAATAGATTCGAACCATGTGACACTCGTTATTGTTGAGGATAAAGAGGCTCTCTACAAGGAAGTTACCCGTGAACCTTCAGATAACAATGAAACCATTCCTACCGAAGAGCTCGAACAGCGGTTTCACTCATTAATTAATGAAAACCCTGATGGGATTGCATTTATTGATCAACACTTAAAGCTAACCCTAATCAATCAAGCCCTTCACAGAATGCTTGGCTATTCAATGGAAGACCTGATCAAAGCACCTCGGCATGTGGTAAATGAGGAAGCGATTGCTAAGATCGGTAGACATTTCGAGTTAGCCTTATATGGAGATCAGCGCTCTTACGAAATTGAGGCGTATGATATTAACAACAATAAGGTTCACCTACTAATCAAAACCATTCCCATTCATACGAATGGACACTTCCGCGGTGCTTATAAAATCGTAAAAGATATTACTGAATTCAAAAATGCTCAGTTCGACACAATTGATCAAGCAGCGCAATTACGCTCGCTCATAGACTCTATACCTGAATTTATTATTTTCAAAGATAAACACGGCAGCATTCTTGAAATGAATGCGTATGCGAAATTAATATTCGGAATTGAAGAGGGAAAATACAAAGGGAAAACGTGTGAGGAGTTAAACTGCAGTAGCGTTGATGCATACCAACTGCTTAGAAACAATGCAAACACTGATCGGCTTGCATGGGAACAGAAAACGAAGGTGGAATATGAATACGAACTTGAACTTGTCAGTGGAGAGATAGGCACATTCGAAATTATTAAAGCCCCAACATACAACACTGATGGTGATCGGAAATATTTAATTGCCATTGGAAGAGACATTTCAGCACGTAGAGAAGTGGAAAAGGAACTTGTTGAAACACAGGAGCTCATCGCCTCTATTTTCACAAATAATGCCGATGCTATTTCGGTTAGTAACTTGGATAAAGAAGTTATTAAAGTAAACCCAGCCTTCCAGCGACTTTACGGCTATACGGATGATGACATGATTAATCACCTGTTTGACATCTACCCAAATGACAATAAAGATGAAGCCAATCGGATCATGAAAGCCGTTATTGATGGTGACGGTGTCGTTGATTTCGATACAGTAAGGAAGACAAAAGACGGAACGCTAATTGATGTAAGCATTACCTACTCACCAATCAAAGATCACGAGGGAAACATTACGGCGATGTCTGCCATAACAAGAGATATACGCGATCGTAAGAGAACGGAAGAGCTACTCCTTCGTTCAGAAAAGCTCTCCGCAATCGGACAGCTTGCAGCAGCGGTCGCTCATGAAGTTCGGAATCCATTAACTTCTGTAAAAGGATTCATTCAACTATACAAAGATCGGATCCATAGTGATATATTGCTGCTTATGTTATCTGAAATGGACCGGATCGAATCGATTATCAATGAATTCCTATCACTCGCGCGACCCCAGGCCGTTACGTACCAACAAACCGATATTATGACGCTGACCCGTAACGTCGTCTCACTTATGGAGCCAGAGCTTTTATTAAACAAAGTCGACGTCCAGACAAATTTCCACACACCATCACTTATGATGAACTGTGAGAAAAACCAAATCACTCAGGTTCTTATGAACATTATCAAAAACGGCATTGAATCGATGCCAGATGGAGGATTACTCTCCATCAAGACGTGCAACACAGACACACGCCTTTTAATCGAGATTTCTGATAAGGGCGTAGGCATTCCAAAAGAGCGATTAGAGCGACTTGGTGAGCCGTTCTTCTCGAATAAAGATACTGGTACCGGGCTTGGGCTAGTCGTCTGTTATAAAATCATTCACGAACATAAAGGAACTATTGAATTTGATAGCTCCGTTGGAGAAGGAACCGTTGTTACCATATCATTACCACTCGACCGTTAACGACGATCGAAAGATGCTGATAAAAGAGAAAGAAGAGCATGACTGTTCGTATGAAGATACATTTCTCTTCCTAATGGCTCTCCTTTTATCGGAAGAAAAACAACGCCTTTTTGTTCGATCGCATCAGCCATCATTTTCGGAAGATAAGCGATGCCGATTCCAAGCGCAACAAGTCCACCCATCCCGAGATAGTGCGTTTCTAATACGTCTCCCTCAAATAAATGGTCATTCAATATCCCTCTTACCCGCTCAGAAAGATAGCCGGTTGGAGGGATTATTTGCGTATACCGAAAACATTCTACTAATGTCACCTCTTTCTTTTTCGCTAATGAAAGAGAAACAGGTACAGCCGCAACAAAAGGTTCAGAAAATAGAAATGTAGAATACATCCCTTCGATCACTGGAGTATTCTGAACTATTGCGGCATCAATTTCATGGGAAGTTAACTGAGGAACCAAATCCAAACTATCTTCTCGAATAGCTGTAACGTGAACATTCGAATACTGAAGCTGCTCATAATATCCAGGCAAAAAATACGTACTTAAAATCGGCGTCGATCCAAAGCGTATCTGATCAAATTTCTTATAGCGATCGACCGTCTGATTAATCTGTGTAAACAGCGGTTTAATATCTTCGTAAAAAGCTTGACCTTTAGTAGTCAGCTCGACTCCTTTAACTGACCGATTAAAAAGAGAAAAACCAAGCTCCTCTTCAAGGTTCTTCATCTGCTTACTAAGAGCCGGCTGTGAAACAAATAAAGCTTTTGCTGCGCGAGTGAAACTTTTCTCGTCAGCAATTTTGATAAAGTATGTTAACTTGAGAAGCAAGATTAACACTCTCCTCTTTCATATGATTCCCCCCTATATTATAACCTGAAGTTATCGATCCATCATTTATTGATATTACCCACTCTCCTCGATCAAACGTTATTCTTGTATTAGAATCTAATCAAGAACTGGGGGATAACAATGAAAAGTACTTATATCTGGCTTAGTATCGCTATTGCATTTGAAGTGGTTGGGGCGACATTCATGAAATACAGTAATGGATTTAGCCAGTGGGGACCAAGCTTAATCGTGATCTTGAGTTATGCTATCGCGAACCTTTTTTACATTTTTTTAACGAAAGAGCACGAATTGGGTATCATTAACGCACTTTGGTCTGGGGGAGGTACGGTGATCATTGCCGTTGCTGGGATTCTCCTCTTTCAAGAGTCTACTTCACCCTCAAAAGTTCTCGCCATTTTCCTCATTGTGATTGGCATCGTTGGCTTAAATACAAAGTCTCGCTATAAAGAAAAAAGGGAGGAAACGATATGATTTTCTTAATTTCAGCACTCGCATTTTCGATAATTGGCAGTATCGCCGTAAAGCTATCAGCTGGTTTCACGCGCAAAATTCCAGGCCTCGCCTCATTTGTGTTGTTCGGGCTATGCATCTACTTTCTCACTCTTTCTGTCCAATCCATCGAAATTGGCCTGGCGTACGCCATCTGGTCCGGTGGTTCTATCGTCGGCACAACCATAGCCGGTCTCATCTTATTCAACGAAAAGACTACTAGAAGAAAATTTCTTTCTATAGCGCTTATTATTACTGGAGTGGTTATATTATAAGCAGGACGGTGTCAGATACGTACTCGATCCCCGCCACAAATAATCAAAAAAAGCCGATCACTAATTGATCGGCGCTTTTTTACAAATATTTTTCCATTCGAATATCTGACCACATTTTCCCCTGCCAGTAAGTGAAATCTTCTAATCTACCAATCTCTTCGTATCCAAGCTTTCGGTAGAGCTTTTGCGCATTCGTATTGAACTCAAACACGCCTAGTTCAATACGATTAAAACCCTGCTGGTAAATTTGCTCTTCTAAATGTTGGATCGCTTCATATCCAATTCCTTTGCCTCTACCATCAGGTTCGCCAATCGTAATGCCAATCCACGCCGTTCCTGGTTCTTGCTTCAAAAGGTGCGGAGGGTCCACCATGTAATTCATTTCTCCGATCATCTCGTGATTCACAAAGATCTGGAATATCTGCTGATACGTAAGACGCTCCCTCACTCCCTCAAGAGTGATCGTCTCGCGTCGCTCTAATTCCTCCCTGCTTTTATTCGGGCGAATCAGCGGAATCAATTCTCGATCATTTTCCCACCGATTCAGGACTTCAACAAATTGAGCAGTTGGTTTCGTTAACTTTATGATCTCTGTCTTCACATGGTGCTCCTTTCAACATGGCAAGCAACCTTCATGTCTCTTATGTATTTCAACTCATCCATACGCTACTCTTATTCTACCACTTACGATCCAAGAGTTCTGCTTTCTTTTTTTGGTACTCTTCGTCCGTAATGATGTGATCTTCCTTCAAACGATGAAGCTGACGTATTTTCGACTCGTAATCTTGATTAGAAGTGACATGGTTATCATCGTCATGATCAACTTCAGCTTGATACGTTGAAACACCATCCTTACTAAAAACATTCAGGGCATGGTAGCCCGTGATAATGATCGCCAACACAGTCCAAACAATACCGAATGCGCCTATTTGCGAAACAAATGCAATACCGATAATCACAAAAAGAAAGCCAGCAATCATTCCGATCATGGAACTAACTTTACTAGGCTTTACACGAAAATGAGAACTCATGACAATCCCTCCTTTTGAAATGACCTTTTCGCAAATCATTAAAGAATATAAACAGAAGTCAGAATAATCAGAGCAGACACAAGAAAAATCATGGCAGCTTTCTTTCTACGCCTTTCTCCCCTCTCCTCAAACCCTAAAACGGCTATAAAAAGTCCCTGAAAAAGGAGCATAGGGGCAAGGATTGCAACACTACCCTTGACGAAAGCAGCTACCGCTAAAGCTAGCGTTATGATCGCCAATATACGTTTGATTCCTTTCAACATTCTCTCACCTCAACAACTAAGCTTCCTGATTACTCACCACCACCGCACCCTCCACCATCTCCACCGAAACTATCGTAGCCGGAGCTTTGATGGCCACCACTATAATAGCTTGAATGATCCGTTCCACCTGGAGAACGACGCGTCGATGAGGATTTTGAAAAGCCAGATGCGATAAATGCAATAACGAGTAATATTACAATTAATGCTGTCATTTCCATTCCTCCCTTTTGTTTATTTACGTGTGAAGATCCCAAATAGTTTCAAAAATCCCCATAAAAAAGTGACGATATCCTCTTAACTAAGACACCGCCACCTTCCAGACGCATTATGATTCAATAGGGGTTAAGCGAAACATTCCATTCATATCACCCGGTTGTTCAAAGCCAAACTGCTTATATAAGTGACTTCCCTCCTCTGTTGCAAAAAGACCGATGAAGGCTTGCGTAGGAGCATGTTCCTTCAAATAGGAGAAAAGCTGATCCATTAACATTTTTCCTACTCCCTTTCCCTGATGCATCGGGTGAACGACGAAATCCTGAATATAAAAATACATCCCTCCATCACCAACGATACGAGCCATGCCAATAACTTCATCTCCATAGGATACCGTCGTTGCATAAATAGATTGATGAACCGCCTTTTCCGCCACAGAAAAATTCATATTATTCCAACCGACTGATAAACACAACCGTACATATTCGTCGCTGGTTGGAAATCGGTCAATCACTTGGTAGTTACTAATCAACTCCATCATTCCTTCTTTTCATTTTCACTACCGTATATACTCGTTTCTCATTACTTTATTATCCATGTCACTCACCTCTTTCCATCAGCATTTCATACATTCGCTGACCATTTCACAATCCCTTCTTTCAAAATTTCATATCACTATTATTTCACCACCATACATTCGCAAAGACGGAAGTAAACTTCTCCTCCCAACCGATCAGAATCTTTCTTTTTTCTTGATGTTTTACCTAGATCTTTTTCGGGGAAATAACTATCTATCAACCGTGTTTACGAGGAGGAATTACAATGAATAACGAATCAAAAGCAAATTACCATATTACGGATCGCGATGAATTTAACAAGGTTTGTATTGAAGATCAAAAGATGAATTTTCCTGAGTTTGAAAAGTTCATGCATGACTACCTATTAAGCCAACCGAAAGAAACAATGGTCTTTCAAGAGTGTTGGATTGAGGACAAACAAGTAGAAATCGGGGATGTTAGAACTGTTCAGGTGAATTTCCTGGATCATAATAGTAACAACTACATACGTCTCTGGGGTGCTAAGAAGAATGATGATAACCAGGTAGTGAAAATTAAAGTAGATGCTATCGATTTAGAGACGAAAGAAGTTATTTATGAGCGATTATTGGCTTAAAATTGGATAATTAACATTCGATCTAAAAAGGGGAGCTCCAATAATGGAGTTCCCCTTTTCCTAATCGATTACCATACTCTCTAAAAGAATAACTGCTCCATTCAATTAGCTAGTTATGTTAAATTATTATTGGGTATATTTCGCAATGATAACATCTAGTTGTTGGACGAGATCAGCACATTTGTTTTGATCCTGGGCATCTGGATGCGGTTCACCAAACTCTTCAATGTCATTATCAAAATATTTCCCTGACGCATCTTTAAACTCTTCCGAGAGTGCTGCCTGGCATAAAATCTCAGCTCCGATATTAATATCCTCTCCATCTACCCCAAACGCTTTTTTCACCATCTTACTTCCTAGTAACGATTTCGGGTTCACTGCAACTAAGACTGGTGCCACTTGCTTTGCAAGTTCAAAAGTCCACATGGTTAATGCAAGTTTACTTTGTGCATATGCCTCTCCGGCACGAAGGTTTTTAGAACCCGCAAGTGCCTTAGCATCAACGGGGGCTTGAGCTGCAGAAGACAAATTAATGACACGACTCGATTCATTCATCAGGGGAAGCAACTCTTTTGTCAGCAGATATGGTGCCAAGGTGTTGACTGCAAATCGAATATCTAGACCAGCTTCATTAGTAGGAGTAGGCGAATGATAAACGCCTGCGTTATTTATAAGAACATCTAACCAGTCATGCTTCTCTATGATTTCCCTTGCTAACTTTTTAACCTGAGATAATTGTGATAAATCAGCTACATATTGCTCCGAATCATTCATCTCAAACCCATTTGTCACGTTTGCCAGTTTTTTAGCATTACGCCCATGAAGCAATACTTCATGTCCTTCAGAAATCAACTTTCTGGCAGTCGCTAGACCTATACCATCCGTTGCACCCGTGATAAGAATTTTCAATTAAATCCCTCCGTTTTGAAAAAGGAAAGTTTGATAACCTTATTTACATTTATTTTAGAAACTTTCCCTTCAATTCCATAAAAAAGCAATGACCTCTATAGATCATTGCCCAAGTTACTAAACACTCCTAACTAAATAACAATGCCCAAACATTTTTCTATATAAAAGTGACCGATATTTTCGAAGTTCCTTTATTACACTTCCTCTATGATTTCTGATTGATCCAATCTTGATTTTGGTAGTGAAGCATTAAAGTCCGTTTCAGAACGATACCCTAAAGCAACAACTACACTTGAAGTAAACCCTTTTTCTCTAAGGTTGAACTCAATATCAAGTGCTTTCATATCCAGTCCTTCCATCGGAACGGCATCAATTCCAAGCTCTGCAACGCCCAATAAAAAACTTCCAACGTTTAAATACACTTGTTTTTCGTTCCATTGCGAAAGATCTTTGAGATCATATTTGTGTAAATCCACGAACATTTTTCTTACATCATGAGTACCCTGCTTATGCTTTTCTTCGGCAAAACGTCCATCCTGATCTTCTTTTTCAGTAACATGCTCCAAGAAATCCTCCGAAATCTCTATTCTCGTTGAAAAGACCACCACCGCAGCTGCATTCACTATTTTGGGTTCATTGAAGCTAAAATCTCCTTGAGCAGCAGTCGCTACACGTTTTTTTCCTTCCTCAGTTGAAGCAATAACAAAATGCCAAGGTTGAACATTCGTAGAGGAGGGGGCTAATTGCAATAATTGTTTTATCGTATTGAAATCTTGTTCAGAAATTTTCTTCGATTGGTCAAATTCTTTCGTTGAATATCTATTTGTTAAAGTTTCCATAAGTTCCATTTATATACTCTCCCTTTATACTATCTTCAAATATTAAGAACAATTGCAACATCCATTCTATGAAGCAGCGCTACAATACTATTTTAAATATTCACCCGGGTTTCAATCACTTAGAAAATTGAAGCTTGCTTTTTTAGAACTGGAAATCAATTACGAGGTCAGTATATCCCCCCCTGAAGTGGAGAACAAGTACTGACTTTTTTGCCCGTACAGACAATAAGATACCTAAATCATTTGAAATCTTGTCCCCTTTTGAGTGTTTTATATGCAGAAGAGGATCGCATTTCTATTTAAATGCGATCCTCTTCTACTTCAATGGGTATATTCATCTTTAAAATCAACTTCTCCATGCTTGTACGTTTGATTATACTCTGCTCCCCAAGAGCCTAGTTCATTTAATATTGGTACTAATGTCTTGGCTATTCCAGTTAAAGAGTACTCCACTCTTGGTGGAACTTCATCGTATACTTTTCGTTGAATCAGATTTGCTTCTTCTAATTCTCGAAGTTGCCTGGATAATACCCGTTCATTAATATTAGGGATCTTTCTTTTTAATTCACCATATCTGATAACTACCGCTCCGCCGATATGATGGACAATTAGTGGTTTCCACTTGCCACCAATAATATCTAAAGATAACTCAACGTTACAATAAAATACCTTTTTGTTATTGTCTGTCATCTAGAAATTCTTCCCTTTCTAATTTATATATAAGTGCTTTACCCGGATTGTACCATAACACTAAATTTAGAACTAAAATTATAAAATATCGGCATATGTTAATTCCACTTCACGACGCTACATTAATACCATTAAACCTAACAAATGGCATTAAATCCGAAACTTTTCCTAGCGTATTTCGTACTACAGAATAGGAGGGATACATATGAAATTAAAATTAGCATCAGTTCTATTCGGATTAATCCTTATCCTCGCAGCCTGTGGTGGACAAGAGAAAGCGTCTACAGAAAATCATTTAGACTCCCTGCAAAAGAATTATCCTGAAGTTAAGACTGAAGTGGATAAACTTCCTGAAGATTTTAGAAGCGAAATTAACGTGCCTAATATGGAGGAAATCCCATTAGAAGTAAGTGACGTGGAAGCTGTAGCCGAAACGGAATTAGAGCCATATGGAATGGATTTTTATTATGGAGAAGATGACAAACGACTAAACGTTATGATCAAGGACCAAAAGGGAATTGATACCTCTATAGGGGAAACGAACGAGGAACTTGATCAAGATGTTAATGGCACATACACAGAAGCTGAAGATGGTCACCTCTTAACGATCACATGGCTAAGTAATAACAAAAATGCGCTATACAAAGTGACTGGATTCACACCATCAGGAGAAGAACCTCCATTCACGAAGGAAGACATGGTAGAAATCGCAAACTCGATTATTGCACAAAGAAATTAAAGACGATTATTCAAAGGAGGGTTCTTTATCGGACTAATCTTCGCGATTCTAACGATCCTATCGTCTGCTGGTTTTCTCTACTATATGGGAAAAGCGGGATATTCATGGCACATGGATAAGAACGAAGAGAAACCGAAATAACCATTCAATCAAAAAGGTCAGACGATTCATCAAATGAATCGTCTGACCTCTTTTTATTAACTCACCTATAAGTATGGATATTTCTCAAGCTCCTTCAAATAAAGCAAGTAACGTTCCTCCACTTGCCTCTTCGTCCCATAACGAATCACTTCTTCACGAGTGAGAGATTCTTTCTGCCACAAAAGAAGATGATCATGCGTCATTGTTAGAAGTTTTAAAAACACCTCAACATGTAGGGCTTCATGCTTCTGGTTCAAGTTACTGATATACCCTTCCCTAAACCCTTCTGCATTCGCTTTTAGCTTTGAAACATGTTGATGGTAATTCACTTTCCGATACCTTTCTGTGTTATAAAACGTAGGAAATAACGTCTCATAGTTAAAAACATAATTAGCTGCAAGTGACGTTCCAGTAGCTAGAAGAGGATAAGGGTCGATCATTTTAACGCCACTTTTGGTGAAAATGAGATTCTCTGGTGAAGCATCTTGATTTGTGAGAATAATAGATTCATGTTCAATCGAACGTGTCGTAACCAAAGCTTCCCCAAGCTCCTTCACTTTCTCTTTATCAAATGTATAATGGCTCGCAAGTAACGTATTTAACTCCTCGCAATATTCTTCTGTTTCTTCAAGTAGAAATTCACTTACAGTTAGATCATACGCGCCTGTTAATTCTTCTTTTTCGTCAAGATGCAAATATCCGATCCCATTAAATGGTGGAGTGAATGATTCAAGAGCAAGGTAGAACTCCCCTAACTCTCTTCCATACCTTTTCGCATCTGCTATCGTCTGGGTGCTAAGATCAAATGATTTTCCTACATAAGTTTCAAGCGTGTACGTTAATTCTTCATTAACGCTGTACTTAAAATAGTTAGGGCAAATGTCGTTCTTTGCTTTATTAGCATGCTTGTAAAATGCTTCTGTCGCGGCATACTCCGCTATTAATTCCTTACGATTGAAAATCACCTCTCGCTCGTAAGCTATTTTCTTCGGTATGCGAAGAACAAGCCCCTCCCGCTCCAGCAAATACGCACAGTGCCAGGCACCTTCCCCTAACCTCTTGATTCTTGCGTCATCTGACAACTTTGGTAAGCCTTCGTTGATTAAAGCCTGTTGAATAAGTTCAAACTCTGCCATCTTTTTGGATGTAAGCAACCTCATCGGTTATATGACTCCTTCACGCTATCATCTTTTTATGAAATATCACTTTACTTCGCAATGACTTCCATTTTTAATTATTCCAAAATCATACAAATAACTCAATCTCTTATTTTATATAGATATCACCTATTGCACCTTCACTATCTACCTTCATAAAAATTCACACTAATTTGACACACATATTAGATATTGCTAATATGATACAGAACATACATATTCGTTTTCACTAATATGTCAGGAGGACACATATGCAAACTGTTGATATTGATATGAAAGTAAAGCTTATTCACGGGTTTTCTAATAAAACACGAATTCAAATTCTTGAAAGCATAAAGGATGTGGAAAAAACCGTTTCTGAGATTGTTCAAGAAGTAAATGGAAACCAGTCAAACATTTCACAGCATCTTACTTGTTTGAAAGGTTGCGGAATTATAGTAGGTCGAAATGAAGGGAAGTATTGCTACTACGGTTTACGAAACCAACAAATTCGAGATCTACTCACGATGTTCGATCTCATACTAGATGATGTTGAAGATGATGTCGCTTGCTGTGAACGTCACGTTGATTAGGAGGACTTTCCTTGGCAGATAAATGTTGTAACGATAATAAGGAAGAAAAAAACACATGTAGCAGCGATTCTTCTATCGAAAAAGCAAGTTGCTGCAGTTCTTCACTTCAGAATGAATACAAGCAAGAAGCGGATCAGTGTTGCAGTAGTAACGCTGATGTAACTGAAGACACCAACTCAAAAAAAACAAGCTGTTGCAGTAGCGAACAACAGCTAGAGAAAACAGACGCTTATTCCACCGATACTTCTGAGGAGAAAAAGACTTATCAAGTTCATGGAATGGATTGCCCTGCCTGTGCGAAAACCATTGAAAAAGCGTTAAGTAAATTAAAGAACCTGACTGAAGTAAAAGTCAATTACAGTACAGCAAAACTGCAAGTGGCTGCAAGTTCTGTAGATGCCTTTACTCCGGTTGAGGCAGAGATCAAAAAACTTGGATATTCCGTTGAACCGATCAATCAGAAAAAGGATTATAGAACATTTCATATTGAAGGAATGGACTGCGGAAGCTGTGCCAAAAGTATCGAAAATCACCTTAACACCTTGCCAACCGTTAAAGAAGTGAGCGTTAATTTTTCCACGGGGAAAATGAAAATTGACGCTTCTACTCAAGAGGAAAGCATTATGAAAGAAGTTTCCAAAATTGGATTCAAAGCGGTTCCAGATACTATAAAATCAACACATACTAAGAAGAATAATGAAAATGCTGCAGTGATCGTTTCTGGTAGTTTAATAGCACTAGGGCTCATAAGTTCTTTTACGCTCATTCCTTCAATCGTTTCAACCATTCTATACGCCATTGCGATTGTGATCAGTGGTATTAAACCTGTTAGAAGTGCCTTCTTTGCAATTAAAAGTCGTTCACTCGACATGAACGTTCTCATGTCTGCCGCTGCGATTGGCGCTGCGTTAATCGGAGAATGGCTTGAAGGGGCTGTCGTGGTTTGGCTGTTTGCTATCGGAAACTATCTGCAAACAAAATCCATTGAACAAACAAGAAATTCTATTCGTAACTTGATGGATCTAGCTCCTCCAGAAGCCTGGGTTAAAGCTGGTTCAGAAATGGTGAAGAAACCTGTAGAGCATATTACTATCGGTGAAACTATCGTCGTTAAACCCGGTGATAAACTTCCATTGGATGGGGAAATCATTCAAGGAGAATCGAGCGTTAACCAGGCTCCGATTACAGGTGAATCCATTCCTGTTGATAAGGGAATCGGCGATACCGTCTATGCTGGATCCATTAATGAGCACGGCTCTCTTGAGATTAAAGTTACGAAGTTAGCTGACGATACGACGATCGCCAAAATTATTCATCTCGTTGAAGAAGCACAGGAACAGAAAGCGCCAACGGAAGCCTTCATCGATAAATTCGCAGCAATTTATACACCGATCGTGTTCGTGCTCGCCTTAGTCGTAATGGTTTTACCACCATTACTCAGCATTGGCACATGGGGAGATTGGTTTTATCGAGGGCTTGAATTACTAGTTATCGCTTGTCCATGTGCACTCGTTATTTCAACACCTGTTGCGATCGTGTCAGCAATTGGAAATGCTGCTAAGAATGGCGTATTAATTAAAGGCGGTACGTTTTTAGAAAAAGCAGGTGCGATCACCGCTATTGCATTTGATAAAACAGGAACATTAACAGAAGGTAAACCGAAAGTCTCCGACATTAAGGCGTCAAACGGATCAGAACAAGAATTACTATCCATCGCCTTAACATTAGAAAACCATTCCACTCACCCGATTGCAAAATCGATTGTAAACTATGCAAACAATAAAGGCTTACAACCACAGCATGGTGAGCTGTTTCGAACTATCGTCGGAAAAGGCGTTCAAGCCACAATCAATGGCACGATCTATTACGCTGGGAATCCAAAATTATTCGATGAACTATCTGTTCCTTTAACAATAATAGAAAAAGATGTACAAGAAATGCAGCGTAACGGTAAAACCGTCGTCATTATCGGAACACAGCAAGGAATTCTTGGGACGATTGCCGTCTCTGATACAATCCGAAATACATCTGCCGTGGCTTTACACGCATTACAACAAAGCGGTATCAAACAAACGGTCATGCTAACAGGAGATAATGAAGGAACGGCCAAAACAATTGCTTCAGAAGCAAATGTGAATCGTTATTTTGCGGAGCTATTTCCTGAAGATAAAGTAGACGCCATTAAGAAGCTACAACAAGAAGGGTACAAGGTAGCTATGGTTGGAGATGGTATCAATGACGCTCCTGCACTCGCAACTGCCGACCTAGGCATTGCAATGGGTGGCGCTGGAACTGACACAGCGATGGAGACAGCCGATATTATTCTTATGGCCGATAACCTTGATCAACTTCCACATACAATGAAGTTAAGCCAAAAAGCATTAAGAATTATTAAACAAAACATCTGGTTCTCGATCATTATTAAAGTGATCGCGCTTGCCCTCATCTTCCCGGGCTGGCTCACACTTTGGATCGCTGTATTAAGCGATACCGGCGCAGCCTTAATCGTTATTTTAAATGCACTTAGATTATTGAAATTTAAGCATTAAGGAGATGTTTCTCATCGAGAGAAACATCTCCTTTTCCTGTGTGTTATTGTTTGCTGACTTCTACTTTCTGAACGAACTCTCACTCATCACTATCCAGATCATGATCTAAAAAAGAAGGTTTATGCTCTTCTTTCATTCCATGCTTTTCCTCGAGATACTTCCCAATTACGGAACTATTAATCCCTCTTCTAACGGCTGATTCGATTACGACATATAGAATAAACAGACTGACAATAAACAGTACTATCGTTAATCCGATTCCCATCATTCTTTTACCCCCCCAAGTGTTGATTCATACAAAAACTATGATCTGAATAACAACCACCCCTAGTACAAACAAAGCTAGCTTTCCTGGTAATGATTTTGGCACTGAAACTACTCCTTTCTAAGGGTTTGATCGTTGTACCACCGCTTCTTATGTACCTCACTCAATCTCCTAAATAAATCTCCCTCGTCCATTTCTCCACAACGTCTTCCATTACACGTCTCGCATTAGAACACGTATCCCTGATCAACAGCCTAAAATAACAGCTTTTCACGAAACATAGTACGTTCTTCTTCTTATGAAAGAATTGCACACTATACCTTTCCACTTCAAAATGGGCTTCAAGATTGTCACTAAGTGACGTCACCCAATTACTCAGCTCCTCCTCCTTCATTCCCTTCTCCAAAAGCGCCTCGATCGCAAACAAAAGCCGTTCGTCCTCATCGTCTACATATGTACCTTCCTTGAAAAGACACTCTTGAATCGCATCAAGACATTCAGACGTTTTCTTCCTATCAAAAAGCGGGTGTTTGATTACTTCCGCAAGAGCATCAGCTCCGTGAGCGATACTATGCGCCCATCCCTTTGATACTACAAACCCGCGCGTATCCTGCTCTTCTTGTAAATAACGTATAATTCCTTCTATCGAAGCTTCGATTTGTTCTTTCTTCAGGAAACGACTGGAGCGATCTTTTTCGACTACAAGTGCAACTACCAGAACCGAAAAAGAACGTGTGAAAACCGAGTCTGTCTCTCGCTCTCCCATTTGATAAAAAAGATGTTCTTGATCAAGACAAACGTTCAATAGATGATTCAATTGTTCTTTATTTAAGAAATCCATCATAACCAGTTTGCCAAACGTCGAATAAATGAGATCGTCTCTTAAAACAGGATCTGTACTACCGATTTGCTGAAGCATATTATTAATAAGGTGATCAAGATCTACTTGCCTATCGTTCACATCCAATTGTTCCAATATGAGCTTCAAATCCACTCCCCGTTCACCCTTTCCACTTGAAAATAATCGACAGAAAAAAAGCTGCGCTTCAACGCAGCTTTTCACTCCCTCCGTCTATTACAGGTAAATATAGATGGTGAGACAAGTCAATAACACCATCGATCCCATCGCTCTCGTCCACCTGTATTTCCTACTTAACCCCGCCTTCTTTTCCAGGAATTCAATATAGGTGAGGATTAAGAAAAAGCTTATCATCAAACCAAAAGCTCCAGGTTGATTATCAAACATCATTTGCATACGTAAAAATACCACCGCAATCAAGACTGGCCCTATGATCCCAATAGCTAGATAAAACATCTTAGCAGAGTTACGTTCATTCTTCATTAGCATAGCTCCAAGCACTTAGCAGAGTATCACCTTATTTACGATCCTGCTTCTTTTTCGAATCAACACCGTGCGAACTGCCCGTAAACGGATTGATTTCATACGTGAGATCTCGTCCTGCCTTTTCTTCTTCCTTCGCAATTCGTTTTCCAAGAGACGCATAATACCATCCCCAGGCAATGAGGCACAGTAAACCACCGCCGATCATAATCCAGAACGCTGTATCTTCCATCTACCTCCACCTCCAACACCATGGTCTATCACACTAACTACTTCTCGTTTTACTTGTTTCATTCCTTCAAGTAATTGGTAATGGGGTTGGTACGTACTTCTTTTTTTTCTGCAGAAAAGCTCTCACTTCTGATAGATCCCCTGATTGAAGGACTGCCTCTTTCGGGTCAAAGTGAACGACATCCTCCACTTTTTCATACTCTTCCTCAGGAATACCTTTGAAGAAATACTTCCAACGCTTCGTTCTCACCATTTTTTTTATATCTTCATCAAGGCGTTCCTGATTCACTCTCATCACCGCCATACATAAAGGATCACAACCTCCTCCAGGAAACTCATCAAGCAAACCATCCTGATCAAAACCATCCGCTGCGACCTTTTTCACTGGAAGAAAAGAAATAAATTCACCTATTTCACCTGTCATCGTTTTCATCTCTTCTTCTGTTAATTCATCTTCTTTTATAACGGCTAGACTGTAGTGATGATATACTTTTCTATCTTTCTTCCTTTTACCAAAGTCAGGATAAAGCTTTCGAACGGTTGGTAGGTGGTTATGAATAAAGCGATATTGATGAAGACTTCCGATCATAATTAACATAAAGAACGACAGCAAACAAAGCATCCCTAAAATAACGTACAAATCCATCACTTTCGTAGTGTTTATGATATTCCCCAACTGAGATGAGCCTAATATAAACACTATCGTCACCAAAATGCCAAATCCACTTCGATGCTGCCGATTCTGTTTGCTACGCGTATTTTTCCCTTTACGACTTTGATAACGTGTACAGAAATAGAAGAACGTGATGAGAAGAATCAGAATAAACAACCCAACAATAAAAGCAGCGTATCCCTCAACGCCTAGATTGATATAAATGATCTTTTCGCTACCTAACCAATACAAATAAGCACTAACAATCGAAAAAACTCCTACCAAAAGATAATATGCTTTTTCTAGTTTATAAGGCGCGACTACATAGACGATCATCCACAGGTTAAGAAAGATAGCTGGGACTAGCGCAGCTATAAAGAACTGTCTTGAAAACGGACCGATCATGTAAGGGAAAAATCCTAAGAAATCAATGATAATTAAAACCAATAAAAAAATCCCAACCTGATTTTCTTCTGGAGTTCTAAATCTTAAATACGCTAACATCTCTTTATCAGATACTGCTGGTTTTGGTTTGCCCATGCACTTTTCACCTTTTAATTAAACCCTATTATTCTATAGTTTAACAGAAAGAAGGGATCAGGCGCGTGCCTGATCCCTCCGACCTCTCAACAATAAACAGGATTATTCGAATAATGACTAATCCAGCGCCCCATTCGCTCCATTTGCTTTTGTAGTCTGCCCTTTGAGACAGGAACCAGTAGCTCAAAACCATCCTGAAACAAAATCATTGTAGTACTCTTCGTGATCGCATACACATCTCTAACATGCTGGTAAAATACCCAGCAGCAATCGATGCTTTCAGGTGACTCTGTTGGAAAAACCGATATCGCATTCCAATTGGAAACGATGATGGGCGTCTGCTGTTCGTACTTCAAATGATAGATAACCGCCTTTCTTCGCCCTTCATACGTAACCCCTGCTTCGAGACAAGCCTGCCTTATTAAATCTACTGGAGTTGTTGTTGATAAATAGATACCGCATCGATCATAAATTCTCGAACTAAATCCAACCTCTTTCGCCACTACAATCGCCCTGGTCGTTTTACTAATTTCATAGTCATTTAAGATTTCTACTTCGTTATTGACCATGCCTACTTTTCCCTTCCGTCCCTTTAAATCGGGTATAAGATTCATTCGCATTCACCATTACGGTTCCCCTCTGCTTGAATACAGGGTATACTAAAATCAATGTTGGTTTGGACGCCAACAACTGCCCCAGAATGTGTCCACCAAGACAAAACATTCTGGGGCTTTTATGTATCCATTCACTTTTCTCATCACCTCCTCAAAAGCAAGAAATACATGCCTTCAAATCACCCTTTTATACCCTTGTAAATATTTCCACCCTTCACCTTGATTATAGATAATATTCCGAAATATTCAAATACTTTTTTTAGTAGATAAGACCCACGAGTGCCTGTCACCACCCGCTTTATGTAACTTCCTGTCGAATCACCTACGCTTAATGAAGAGATGCAGCCAAACGTTCTCCTTACTCCATACTAAAACAGACCTACTCTCACATGAGAATAGGTCTGTCTACTATAAGAATCTATTAAAACATCAACATGCTTACACCAATCGCAAACAGCACAACTCCTGCGATGGAGTAAAACATACCAGAACGGTGTTCCCCTTTGATACGTTTCGAAATACCAGCAAGTAAATTAATTACGCCAAATCCCATAATGCCATATAATAGTAAATTCTCCTCTTCAGGAGTAATCAGATACATAATCGGAAGTAAAAGTATTAACGCAGATAGGATAAACTGCACAATGCTCAATGAAAACAATAGTTTAGATTCAGATTCTGTGCTCATCATTTTTCCTTCTTTCCTTTTCTAGGTGAACTGATTCATGACTTCTATCCTAATTATAACAGCGCCAATCTCGTTTTTGTTATGGCAAAAGTATGAACATTCTTTAACAGAGTCTACTCTGTACTTTCCCGATAAACGAACACCCTAACCATTTAACATCTAACTCCTTTTCATGATTAAATCTGTTAGTGAAGGCTACGTAAACTCTATGAAGCTATAAAAACCACCGATTAACACTATTACCATTTTTACAAAAATATGGTTACTAAGAATCAGAAAACGGGTATAGGTACAAGTACCCCGTACGTCAGTCTCACGAACAGGTAGAACAACCTATTTACCAGAACCCTTCCATTTGGTACCATATACTACTGCTTGAGTATGATTTTTCTTATCAACCATACAAAGGGGATAGCGCAAATGTCCTATTTATCTTATTTACAATCTGAAGTAGCGGAAAAACGAGCTCAGCTCATCCGCCTTCAAGCTAGTTTAACGAAGCTAGATGGGTTACAGAGTGAATTTCTCCAAAATAAACAGCTTGTCGATCAACCTGAGCTCTCCCCCGCTACATGGGCCGGGGAATTAGCGAACTCGTTCCAAAATATACGCGAAGATATGAAGATGGCTTATCAAGATTTATCGATCAATCAGTTAAACTTCGCACTTACGACAATAGAAAATAAAGCAGATTACTTTCGTCGTGAAATACAAGCATTGGAATTAAACATAACCCAGGAAAAACATCGTTTAGAAGAAGAAGCGAGGGAAAGGAGAAATGCAAATTGAGTAACGAATTGCTTGTAAAGTTCAGTGAAGTCGAACAATCGATCAGTCGCATTGAGAAGAGCTTGAGCTCCTTTAACACAGAGCTACCAAAGAACACCGGAGAAGGGAATACGCTAGACGTCGTAAACCGATTAAATGAGTTAAATCACATGCTAACAGAGGTCGGAAATGCCTATAAACAGATTCTCGCCGAGAACAACCAGACCGTACGAGATTCGGTTCAACAATTAGAGAACGCCGACAAAAAGCTCTCCTCCTCTATCCAATTACGTTAGGAGATGAATGCTATAATGAAGACCCTGGATGTCAAATCAATTGAAAATGGACTAATTGAAATAAAAGGAGATCTTAAACAGCAAAAAGATCAAATAAGTAATATCCAATCTGCTATTCAAGACTTTATTTCTACTGAAGCGTCCTTCAAAGGAAAAGGAGGCCAATCAATAAGAGCTTTCTATAACGATGCACACCATTCATTTCTAGAATTTTATAACCAGGTAATAGAAACATATGAATCAACTTTGGACGATTTAAAGAATGAGATGGAATCTTACGAACCATCTTCGAATGGATTAATAAGAGAAAGCTTTCTAGGACAAGATTTAGAGACTGGATTAACATATGCAAAAGATACGGTAATCGATATTACCAATGATGCAAATCAAACGATTCATAGTGTAAATGACATCATCTCAATACCACCTTTAGATGATAATAGATTCCATCAACAACTTAGATCGGCAAAGCAACATAAAGATGAAACAGCAGAAAAGTTATTTCAATTTGACCAAAATCAATGGACCTCTCTAGATAAAGTTGATCAAGATATCCAGTTAATGAATAAATATATTAATCAAATCCACGAACTTTTTGAAAGTGGACAATTATCAGTTGATACATATCAATCGAATAATGATTATAATCAAATTTCCGAAAAACCAATTATATCTACCGATGCTTTTTCTTCTATTACGAAACACCCTAGAGTCATATCAAATGGTGTAGGTATTTCCGATTTCAACAACGAGATGAATTGGGACCCTTCTCCTACTCTAGGTTTAAATTTTGAATCTTGGCGAGAGAATTCTATTAATGCGGCTACGAATCTTGGTGTAGCGACCGCTACCGGTTACACTACCGCAAAGAGTATTAATAAAAATTTTAAAGGCTTTGGGGTTAAAAGGGAATTCTACTTAACTGCCCAAGGTGCTACTAAAACAAGAATTCATGTGACGAATCCTGAATTAATGGGATTCAATAAGAAAACTTATTCTGGTACTAACGCTACCAATTATCCAAAACTTTATAAGTTAGTTGATCCTATGACAAACATTAAAGCATCCTTTAAATGGGCAGGAAATAGAATTGGTGTTGTGGGAGTAGCAGCCACTGTAACTGGTGATATTATTCATGGCATTCAACAAGAAAAAACAACCAGCGAAATCGCCGGCAATGTAGCAGGGGATGTTGTAATTGCTGGGTCATCAATAGTAGCTTCAGCATATGCTGGTGCTCTTGCGGGAGGCGTTATTGGAGGTCCAGTTGGACTTGCAGTCGGAGCATTAGCTGGTGCGTTAGCAGGAATCTTCATTACTACTGCTTTGAGTGATCTTAAATTCATGGATGTTGATAATGATGGAGAATTGGACTCCATCGGTGATGCTATTAAGAAAGGAACAACTGCACTATTAGATGATATTGGAGAAGGTATTAATTCTATTGTGCCTTGGTTTGATTAATCAAATTTTAATCTATAACAAATGAGGTGACGACATTTGAAAAAAGGTAAAGACATCGACGAGTTCACATTTTCCTATATTAGTAGACTACAACTACCCAAAAATAATCGGCATTATATTTTTGGGTTCTTGTTTATTTACTTAGATATTATGGGGATTATCCCCTTGATAAGTGCTCCTTTTTCTATCCAATTATTTTGGGCTGGCATTATTCCTATCATAGCAATTAACCTTTGGGGACTTGTCTGCTTTATTGCTCCCTATAAATTTGAACATGCTTTCTACTTATTTTTTGGCGTTCTTGGATTAGTAACAACCTATATTTACTTTCTAGTTATTCAAAAGTTCCTATTCTTTAATATTGGTGTAAAACAAAACTACTACTTTTATATTGGGCTTGTAGCTATTATTTCGTTGCTATTATTCTTCCACATTTATTATAGGAAGATGTTAAAGAAACGGACTTTCCAAAAAAATCAAAAACAAGGAATTAAAATTAATGTTGCACCTATCGTAGTTATGTCCAGCTTCGGGTATATCATTGCACAGTTGTTAATGTCTTCGTTTGTCACTGATTCTCTTCAACTGATAGTACTTATATTAATATTAGCAATATTTACAGTGTTAACATCGTTCTTATCAACATGGATCCAGAAATATATTTTCATCAAGCAGAATTATGATACTGTTAAAAAATTACGTCCGGACTTTAATCTTTCGAAAAGTGAAAGGGAAAATTATATTAAGAACATGAGGTAAGGACTTTATATACTAAAAGGAGATAAGCTATGAAAACATGGACCCTATCCAAAAAAGAAATCTATTTAATAGTAAAATTTCTTGGAGGAAAAGTCTTAATTGGCATCTCTTCACCTTTTGATAATCCCAATGAAATGAAGCATGCTTGGGAAGAGACATTTAAAAAGCTTTATGCCAAAAATCTTGTGAATTATACAGATGAAGAATTGAAATTTGAAGAATCATTTATCCAAGCCATGTGGGTCTTGGCAAAAACAAATCTCATTGTAGAAATCACAACTGACCTAAAAGGACAGAGCTTATTCTATTTCGGTGATGATCATATTATTGAGTGTAAAAAACTCGATAACTGCAAATTTCAAATATACGTTCATTCATCTCCAGACGTTACATGGAGACAAGTTATAGTGCCTCGTATGTTAATGGGCTTAGAACATTTACCAGATAGACTTAACCAAGAACTCCTCTTGGATCCAATTGATTATAATCAGTATATAATAAAGCGAAGGATACATAATGTTGATGAAGTTATACAAAATAACCAATTGAATAAAAACAGCATGCTACTTGCTCAATTCAAACGCGCTATTCAACGCTATCATTACTCTAATCGCTTGATCATATATTATAAACAAGATGATGTATGGAATATTGAGGGTGTACACGTCCTCTCTTCTCCTTCATATAACTGGACCCTAAAAATGATTAATCAAGATGGATGTGAGTGGCTTGAGGCAAAACAATCTTCAGGAACAAATCTACTACAGGAGATTCTTAGTGTAATGGAAAGAGTTAAAGTACCACCAAAAGTTAACAAGGAGAAAACCCATGGTATCTAATAAACCAAAAGGAAAAAAAGATCGTTTTTGTGTAGCTATTTTTACTAATCCTACTTGCAATGACGATCGATTCCATGATGAAATGTTTGATAAAATTGATCTAGTTGGTAATGTGGATGTTGTAACTGACGCTAATCTCATACCCAAATTTATTGAGATTTTGGAAAGGAAATTTCCAAACAAAAAAATCGTTACTGAAAGTTTCGCTGTATTAAAAATAGATCAGGAGCGAATCGATCAAGAAATATTGAAGATGGAAAAGAAATATAAGTGGAAGAGGTTTATTAACGCAATACCGGCGGATGAATATCTAGTAGTAAATCAACTAACTATGTTTGACTTTGAATATACTCTTTTGTATTCCACAAACATAGATGAGGTTCTTCAGTTTCTAGAGGAACGTAAATAAAGTAAAAAAACAATCGTATTAAAATTCCCTAATGATAAATAAGTGGTTGTTTAATTTTTTGTTTATATTAGATTATTTTTTCCGTAGGAGATCTCTATTCTTTATATCCCAGAACATAAACACTCTGCAAAAGCCTCATCTGCAGAGTGTTTTTATCGCTAACTTTTAATTCCTTCCGCTCCCACCCCTTCAAAAGAAAGAATCTTCAAACAAATACCACCAATCTTCCACTCTTTATACTATAATGGTATTACCAACAAAAACTCTGGTATTACCAGAATCGAGGTGATCACTCTCCATGAAAGAACGTTCTTCCGAAAAAATCACGAAACAACTTATCCGCTCTATTTTAGAACAAGAATGGGCGACAAACGATCCGCTCCCTCCTGAACGAGAACTGGCTACTCACTACCAAGTCGGCCGCCCTACCATTCGTGAAGCCTTACAGAGACTAGAGCGTGATGGATGGATTACGATTCGTAAAGGGGCGCCAGCAATTGTTAATGATTATTGGAAACACGGTAATTTAATGACGATCGTGAACATCCTCCAGCACCACGAAGATATACCTGATGAGTTTATCGTTTACATGCTCGAGCTTCGGATTACGTTAACACCTGCTTATGTCCGGGATGCTCTTCTTCATCACAGACTCCAAATCATTTCGCTTTTCATTCCACTTGAAGAGCTAACAGACGATCCGAAATCATACGCTAATTTTGATTGGAATCTACAGAAAAACATTGCTGAGCTTTCACACAACCCAATCTTTCTTCTGATCCTTAATAGTTTTCAAGACATCTATGGCAAAATGGCTGAGAAATACTTTCTAGAACCTTCTCATCGTCAAGCATCAAAGCACTATTATGAGCAGTTTCTCGAAGCTACGTTAAGAGGAGACCTTGATCACGCAGAGTTTCTGACGAAAGAGATGATGTCTACGAGCTTGGAACTCTGGAAAACGAAAATGAACGGGGGCATATAACTTGAAAGCAAAAGGATTGTATCGTGATTTTTTCTTCCACCTTGATATCTTGATCATGTTTATCCTGTTTCTCATCGTTCTTGGCTTCTTACTGACAATGACCCTCTCTCACCTTGTCCCAGTGTTTATCGTCATTGGGATTGTCACCTACATGTTTAGTGAATACCTCACACACCGCTTTTTGTTTCACATTAAAACACCTAACAATCCATTACTTCTTAAGCTTATTAAACGATTGCACTACGATCATCACAAAATGCCGAATGATCTCAAATTATTATTCCTACCGATCTGGTATAGCTTTCCGAATTTGCTGCTCCTTTGTTTGATCTTCTATGTCCTGTCTGGATCTCTACTGCTCTCACTTTCCTTTAGCACAGGATTGCTCGCTATGTTCTTCGTCTACGAATGGAAACATTACATTGCTCATCGACCGTTTAAGCCCAAAACAAGGTTTGGGCAGTGGATCAAGAAAACGCACATTTTGCATCATTATAAAAACGAAAATTATTGGTACGGTGTTTCTACTCCGTTCGTTGATGTACTGTTTGGCACATTAAAAAATGAAAAGGATGTACAAATGAGTCAGACGGCGAAAGATTTAGAGCAGCGTCCGTAGCAAAATCTCAAAAAGGGGCTGACATTCTCATGTCAGCCTCCTTTTGATGGGTTATTTTTTCTTATTGTTGGCGCAATGTTTGACCACACGTCGTTAAGTCATGAGTGATCTGCTGAAGAATTTGCTCACCCTCAAGACTTCCTGCTGTAGTTTGTTGAAGCTTCCGCTGGCACTCTCTGGCGACTTGCTCTGCTCGAATTAATTCTTCTTCAAATTGTTGGGCTAACGCCAGTTCTCCTCGTTGCCTCGCATCTATCAACTGCTGACGAATGGTTTCAATATCTCCGCATGCCTGATGGGCTTCTCGTAACACTTGCTGGTTTACTTCCTCCATATTACCCACTCCTTTAATCATCCGGTTTTTTTCTTATTATTGATTAAAAGAGGAGAAATATGTAAATGAAAAAGACAAATGTACGCGAAGGGGGTCAGGTACGCACCTGACCCCCTCTCTCTTCCCTCTATTCCGTTTTCGCCTCGATCTCTTCTTTAATCTCCATTGCTTCCCCATCCTCAGGCTCTAACCCAATGTATGTATTCATCTCACTTAACGCTTTTTCGAACTCCCCTTGCTCTTCATAAATAAGCGCTTTGTTAAAGTGAATGGATGGCACAGATATGTTGTCATTTTCGATATCATTGTAAATGTTCATCGCTTCTTCTAATTCACCTGAATCCTGTAATTCAGCAGCTTCTGTGAATTTAGGTTCCATGTAGGAATAGTAAACTTCCTCTTCTAGAGCCGCACTTCCCAAACCGTAGATCATCATGACGACTACAAATAGAAGCGCATATAACCAACTTACGCCTCCCTGCTTTTTAATCACGGCAAGACGCTCATCACGATCAGGATAAATGTCCTTCAGCTTCTTTACTTTATTTAGCGCAAAATCAAAATAGAGCTTATTTCCAAACAGAGCCAAAACAATATAAGCAGGCGCAATCGTTGAACCTGGTAGTGCTTTCTTAAAGAATACAATCGATAAAACGTCCACTACGACGATAATACCGAGGAACAAGTATGCAAATACGTTCATTTTACGGTATGTAAACCAAAACAAACTCAAGAAGAATGCTGCCCAATTCCACGAAATAGGTGACTTCCTAGTCGATAACTTTTCCCACTTCTTTTTATAAACTTTATCCCTTTTACCCGTAAATTCCAGCATCTCTTCACGTGTATCTTCATCAAGCTCTGTCCACTTAATCTCATTCTTATTTCGATTGAACCAACTCATCGTACTCCCCCAATTCCTATTTTCATCCTTTTTAAGGATACGCTAGTCGAGAGTGCCTGTCACCACCCGGTTTGTGTTCTTTTTTGTCGAACCGATTATTTCCATTTCTATCGTTTTTATTTACCATTTATTTGCTATAATCGACATAGATAATGAAGCAAAGTGTGGTGTACGTGATGTTTAAAATACTATTAATAGAAGATGACACTTCTCTATTCCAAAAAATCAAAGAACGACTAGAGCAATGGTCTTATGAAGTGTATGGCATAAACGATTTTAGTCAAGTAATAAAAGAGTTTTCTACAGTGAAACCTGATCTCACAATTATAGATATCCAATTACCTAAGTTTGATGGCTTTCACTGGTGCAGAATGATTCGGGATCATTCAAACGTTCCGATCATTTTTCTATCTTCACGCGACCATCCAACTGATATGGTCATGTCGATGAATCTCGGAGCGGATGATTTTATCCAAAAGCCGTTCCACTTTGATGTCCTTGTCGCAAAAATCCAGGCAATCCTGAGGCGCGTTTACAATTACAATACTGAGACGAATACACTAATAACCTGGCATGGTGCTACTATTGATTCGGAGCGAAATCGAGTGACGGTTGGTGAAAATACCATTGAGCTAACGAAAAATGAAATGATCATACTGCATATGCTCCTTGAACGAAAAAACAAGATCGTCATCAGAGATGAGTTGATCAATCGCCTCTGGGACGATCAACGCTTTGTTAGCGATAACACGCTCACTGTAAACGTTAATCGACTAAGAAAAAAACTAACAGAAATCGAACTTGGCGACGCCATCCACACGAAAGTAGGTCAGGGCTATATGGCCGTGGAAAAGCTATGATGTGGAGGTTTTTGAATGAACGTCGTAGCTGGATTACTTTCTTTCTCTTTATGGAAGCGTGCTTTCTTCTCATTACCTATATTGACCCATCGATCCCGTTCACATCTATTCTGTATGCTGTTTTTTTAACACTTCTTCTGTTTATCCTTTTTCTTATTTTACGTTTTGTGAAAGAAACTAAATTCTATAAGGAACTGGAAGAAAGGGATAACAACCTTGACCTAACGAGTATTCCACAGGCAAATAGCCCTTTTGAAAAAGTGATAGAGAAGGTCACGACCGATCAAATCGAACAGCTTTGGGACATGAGCAACCAAATGAATCAACAGCTCGAAGTAGAAAAAGACGACTTGGTTGCTTGGATTCATGAAGTGAAAACGCCTCTGACTGCACTTCATTTACTAATTGATCGTATTCAGGATCATGAGCTTAATGAGCAGCTTACATACGAATGGCTTCGCATCCACTTTCTTCTTGATCAGCAGCTTCATCAGAAGCGAATGCCAGCGATGGAAAATGATTTATATATTGAGAAAGTTAACCTTCAAAAGATTCTTGTCAACGAAATCTCTCCTCTACGCACATGGTGCAAACAGCGAGGGATTGGCTTTGATCTTGAATTGCCTGTTAGCGAAATACTGAGCGACGCTAAATGGCTCGCTTTTATCCTGCGTCAACTACTGACAAACGCTGTGAAATACAGTGAAAATAATGATATCCGTATCATAACCGGTAGGGATGGAAAGAAACCTTTCCTTACGATACAGGACAAGGGACGCGGGATTATGAATCGCGATCTTCCTCGCATTTTTGAGAAGGGATTTACGTCAACTTCCAATCATCATGATTCAGCAGCATCTGGAATAGGGCTTTATCTCGTAAAAAAAGCTGCAGACTATCTGAAAATTACAATCGAGGTCGATTCAGAGCCCGGGAGCGGTACAGCTTTCACTCTTACCTTTCCGGAACTTAATGACTTTGAACAAATTCGAGGCATGTGACAACAATGTCACATGCCTCCTCTTATTGTTCGGCGAATCGAGGGAAAGAGTTACGCCTCCTTTTTATAATGAAACTATCACTTAAACATTGGAGGAATTGGATGACTACCGTACTTGAAGCAAGTAAAATTCAAAAAAGCTATGGAAATAAGTTTTTAAAGCAAGAAGTATTAATGGATATCGACGTTTCGATCGAACGTGGGGAATTTATAAGCATTATGGGGGCATCGGGGTCTGGAAAAACAACACTACTAAACGTGCTTTCATCCATCGATCGTGTGAGTGGCGGATCGATTAAAATTGAAGGAAAAGAAATGACAAAGCAAAAAGAAAAGCAGCTCGCTGAATTTCGAAAACGACATCTTGGCTTTATTTTTCAAGAATACAATCTACTCGATACGTTAACTGTGAAAGAGAACGTCCTGCTTCCCCTATCGATTGCGAAAGTTTCTAAACAAGAGGCTACTGCAGCTTTTGAGGCTCTTGCAGGTGAGCTTGGCATTCATGATCTCCAGGATAAATACCCAAATGAACTATCAGGAGGACAAAAGCAGCGTACTTCTGCCGCTCGAGCTTTCGTTCATAACCCAAGCATTATCTTCGCCGATGAGCCTACTGGAGCACTCGATTCAAAGTCAGCTTCCGATCTTCTGAATAAACTAAGCGACTTAAACGAAACGCGCGAAGCTACGATTGCAATGGTTACGCATGATCCCATTGCAGCTAGCTACAGCAGTCGCGTCATCTTTATTCGAGACGGGCGGATTTATACGCAGCTCAATAAAGGAACAGAATCACGTCAGTCGTTTCTAAAAGACATCATGAAGACTCAAGGTGTGCTCGGTGGTGTGCAGTATGAACATTAATCATATAATTCTGAAGAACTTAAAGAAGAACATGAAAAACTATTATTTGTACGTCTTTGCCCTAATCTTTAGTGTCGGACTCTACTTTTCTTTCGTCACTCTTCAATATGACCCGGGTGTTGAAAACATGGAAACTTCAGCTAAAATGACAGCCGCCATCCGAGCGGCTTCCATTATGCTTGTCGTAATCGTAACCGTTTTTCTAGTGTACGCAAACAGCATTTTTATTAAGCGACGCGGAAAAGAAATTGGACTTTTTCAATTAATTGGTATGACAAAAGGACGCATCTTCCGAATCTTAACCGTAGAAAATTTACTTATTTATATTGGCTCTATGAGTTTAGGTATTTTTGTCGGATTTGCATTTTCCAAGCTGATCCAAATGATCCTCTTCAAAGCTACTGGCATCAAAGGCGTTGCAACTCTGAACTTTTCCTCTGCTGCCCTGCTGCAAACAGTGATTGTTTTCTTCGTCATTTTCGGCATCATTTTGCTAACGAACTGGATCTTTATTAAAGCACAAAGTATTCTCTCTCTGTTCCACGTGACCTCTAAATCTGAAGAACGGATAAAGAACATTTCCATTCGAGAAATCATCATGGGTGTGCTTGGACTTATTCTAATTATTGCAGGTTATTACGTATCGAGCAGGCTGTTTGATGGCGATTTTTCAGCCATGAACGAACTTCTCTTTGCGATGGCCTTTATACTTGGCTCTGTTATTTTGGGAACATACCTTTTCTACAAAGGATCCATTCGATTCGTCGCCAACCTAATTCGGAAGCGTAAAGAAGGCTATCTGAACATTAATGATGTACTTTCTCTATCATCAATTATGTTTCGAATGAAATCCAACTCGCTTCTACTTACAATTATTACGACTGTATCAGCACTCGCAATCGCTCTTTCTTCACTTAGCTATATTTCGTATTACTCAGCAGAAAAAACATCGAAACAAAACATTCCGGACCATTTCTCCCTTGCCGAGGAACAAAATGCGGCTATATTTGAAAAGGAATTGAAGGCTAGAGACTATGATTTCACGACCAAAGAAATGGAAGTTCTTCAAGCGTCCGTTTTGACAGAAGAAATCCTTACTAAACAACAGTCCGGGACGGCTTTTGATGCATCTGAAATGGTTTTACCTGTCATTAGTGATCAAACACTTGAGGAAATAGATGTGTCTTCTAATGAAGCGGTTTTTACCGGATTTAGCAAAATTCTTGAATCCGTCATTCGTTTTGATAACGCTGGCGTCATTCAAATTAAAGGAAAAGAGAAAGTAATAGCTCAAGATTATCTTGGATTGAAAAGTGACTATATCCTCCCATATTCTTATTCTGATGGTGGTCTACCTACGGTTGTAGTGGATGAAACGACCTTTGCTTCTCTTCAAAAAGATATGGATGAAGAAATACAAGATGAGCCTTTAACCTATTTTGGATATAACCTTGTAAATCAGTCAACGTTACCAGAAGCAACTGAGCTATTTCAGTCACTTTCCTTCGAACAGGACCAGGGGAACAGCTCTCAATATCAATCCTTTCAAGAGCAAAAGGAAAACATGGGTCTTATCATGTTTATCGTCGGATTTCTAGGACTTACCTTCCTGATCACGTCAGGGTGTATCCTCTACTTTAAACAAATGAATGAAGGAGAAGAAGAACGTCCGAATTATACTGTTCTCAGAAAACTCGGTTTCACACAAGCAGATCTCTCACGTGGCATCCGCGGCAAGCAGCTTGTTAACTTCGGCATCCCCCTTGTTGTTGGACTTCTTCACGGCTACTTTGCCGTTCGTTCCGGCTGGTTCTTCTTTGGAACCGAATTGTATACGCCAATGCTGATCGTTATGGGAATCTATACGTTGCTTTATTCAATCTTCGGCGGACTATCAGTCGTTTACTATAAAAAAGTTATACGTGAAGCACTATAAGAGAAAGGCGGATGGTGCCAGGCACCACCCGCTTTACGTCATAATATGTCGAACCAAACTACAACTCTACCTCACCTCAACCAAAGCCCTCTTGCCACTTCATCCGAAAGTCCAAACCTATTAATAAAGTAATCCTGAAGGCGGCCTTTTTCTCCGCCTTCTACCCACTTGCGATACAAGCGAATAAGCTCACGTACACTGCCTTCGCAGTAGCTATCAATTAGCTCAGCAACTGTATTCGTACTTCTCCAATAATCATAAAACGCAGCCGAATAAGAGAAGTCGTCTCCACCTCGATATCCCGCTTCTCCAAATGCGTCTAGCGTGTATTCCCCATACTTTTCTTTATGAGCGTCAATTAACAATCGCTCCACCTTCATCACTTTTTCAAATCGCTCTTCTGACATTAAGAGTTTTCGAGGTAAGTAGAAGCAGATGCCTTCTTCGAACCACATATCATTCGCATTCTCTTCTTCCCAATCATCGAATTCTGAATGGAAGAAGTCAGCGTGGTGCGTGAATTCATGGGCAACAAGCTCTGCTACATCGACCATTTCAAGCTTTTCATAATAATCCGTTGCCTCTTTCACATCTTTTACCGTGGATAGATAAATATCCTTCCACGTGTCTCGTAAAGGGGTTAAGTGGATCAAGTCTCTCGAAGTGTACGCAGGCAATGGAATCGTCGAATACAGCTTTGTGGCTGATTCTAAATCGTGGAAAACAATCCCCCTTGGCGGCTCCTCAACCGTCGTAATTTCTTGCAGCGCACTCTTATATGTATCAAGAAATGCTAATAGCTGCAGTCCGCTCTTTTCAATTTCGTTTGTTTTTGTTGTATCTGTTACCGATACGGCATAGTTCATATTCAATCCCCCTCCATCTTGCTATTTCGAGTTCATTTAAGTGTCCTCCTCTATTTCTCCATCATTCGTCTAATATAGAGTATGAGACTCTACGGTAAATCAAAATCCCCCCACCGCCACACGGTGAGGGGAACTATCCTACTCCATATCAAACCAACCATTATCAATCGTCTGCTTGTACCAATAATAGCTATCCTTCTTCGTTCGTTCTAGCGTACGGAAATTAACGTGGACGAGCCCGAAGCGTTTATCATAGCCTTCTGCCCACTCGAAGTTATCAAGCAGAGACCATGTTAAGTAGCCTTTAATGTTCACGCCTGCTTCTATACTCCGACTTAATGAAGTAAGATGCTGCTTTAAATACTCGATCCGGCGCACATCTTTAACCTGACCATCTTCAACGCCGTCGTTATAGCAGGCACCGTTTTCGGTAATGTAGATCGGAACATCACCATATTGATCCTTTAATTTGCTAAGAACCTTATAGAAGCCTTCTCCGTATACGTTCCAGCCAATATCCGTTTTATCATAGCCGATATCGATTTTCTCTAAATCAAATAATTCCTCGTTTTCTTTATACCTTCCGACGCTTCCTGTGTAGTAATTGATCCCAACAAAGTCGATAGGCTGACTAATTACGTCAAGGTCGCCATCTTCAAGCGTAAGGGAAACTCCTTTTTTCTCAAACCAGTTCAGCATAAATTCCGGATAGCGTCCTTTAAAGACTGGATCAAAGAACCATTCGATAAACCAACCCATCCCACGATTGCAGGCGTCAATGTCCTCCTGCTTATTGCTGAATGGCTCATTCCATTCGAGGTTTGGGGCATACCCGATGTTACCTTCCATTTCTAACTCTCTGAATCTCGTAACCGCTTTTCCGTGTGCTAATAGAAGATGATGTGAAATAGTAGTCGCAAGCTGAAGGTCCTGATTGCCTGGTGCGTGAACGCCGATGAAGTTTGATAGGAAAGACACGCACCATGGTTCATTGATCGTAATCCAGTGCTTTATTTTCCCATTAAATTCGTTAAACATAAGCTCGGCATAATCAGCAAACGCATCCGTCGTTTCTCTGCTTGCCCATCCACCCTTGTCCTGAAGGGCCTGCGGCAAATCCCAGTGATAAAGTGTACACATAGGTTCAATGCCCTGATCGAGTAGGGCGTCAACGAAACGGTGGTAATACTGAAGGCCTTCTTCATTGACCTTCCCTGTGCCATTCGGAAAAATACGCGGCCAGGAGACGGAGAAGCGATACATTTCAATGCCGAGCTCCTTCATCAATGCAATATCTTCTTCATAACGGTGATAGCTATCACAAGCGACATCTCCGTTATCTCCGTTCTTCACATTTCCAGGCGTATGCGAAAAGGTATCCCAAATCGATTGGCCACGTCCACCTTCATCTACGGCCCCTTCGATTTGATAGGCTGCGGTTGCCGCGCCCCACTTCATATCATTTGGAAATTGTATAATTGCCATTGTCTTCCCTCCATTATCACGTCAGTAACTGTTTCGTTATACTTTACTTCCACAAGATTCTCTCACGATCAATTCTGAATCAATAAAAACAGGTTTCAATTCTGTTTTACCATTTGTTAAATCATGAAGCATATGAGCAGCAAGCTTACCGAGCAGCTCTTTATTCTGCCTTACAGTCGTGAGCTGCGGAGCACTGTAGCGACAGGCATCGATATCATCACACCCGACTAGGCGGATATCTTCAGGAACCGAGAGTCCTGCTTCTTTAATCGCTCTAAGCGCACCAAAGGCCATCATGTCGGAAGCCGCAAATACCGCCTCAGGTCTAGCTTCTCCCTCGAGGATGCGATTCATTGCTTCGTAACCGCTCTCTTCATGAAAATCGCCGTACTGAATCCACTCTTTTCTCACTTCTAGACCAAATTGATTCATCGATTGTCGGAATCCTTTTTCTCGCAAGTTAGAAATCGCAGAATCTGATCCCCCACCGATGAAAGCAATATCTTTAACCGAATTGAGATACAAATGCTGGATCACTTTCGTAGACAAGTTAATGTTGTCTGTCATCACATAGCTTGAGCTTGGGCCATCAAGCTCTAGATCGATTCCCATACACGGGATGTCGCTTTCTACTAGCTCATAAATGGCATCCTCAATTTCCTCACCTGTAATGATCAAACAGCCATCCACATGAAAATGCCTGCACCTTGCAAGGTAGCTTCCATTATCCTGATAAAACTGTTCATTCGAGAACATTAAGATGTCATATCCTAGTAACCCGACTGTTTTCTTAAAAGCTGTTACCACTTCCATAAAGAAAGGATGTGTAAAATCAACGTTCACTCGGCCAGCATAGATCAGGCCGATGAGATTCGATTTCTTTGTCGCTAGCGCTTTAGCTGAAAAGCTTGGCTGAAAGCCTGTTTCTTCTATCACTTTAAGAACCTTTTTCTTCGTTCCTTCACTAATGCCACCGTAATTGTTAATAATTTTCGAAACGGTCGCTCTTGATACTCCTGCCATTTGTGCAATATCTTTAATCGTTAGGCTCATCGCTATCCCTTCTGACATCATAATAGAATTTATACTGATAGCTTACTAAGAAACGCTATGTGAAGCAATTTCTATATCGGCTGAGCCTCTATTTTACAGATCCTTCTGTAATACTCGAAATAAATAGGCGGTTAAACAGTAAGAAAATAATGAGCAATGGAATCGTTGCCCAGAACACGCCTGAGAGGATCATTCCGAAATCAATATTAAACGTGTTACTTAAGGAAGCTAATGCAACCTGGATAGTATAATTCTCCGGGTCCCTTAAGACCGTAAATTGCCATAAGAATTCTCCCCACACCGCTGTAAACACAATGATGCCGAGCGTTGCAAAAGCCGGAAGAATAATCGGGACAACGATGCTTCGATAAATTTTAAAGTTCGAACAGCCATCGAGCTTCGCAGCCTCGATCAGCTCATCGGGAACGGACTCACTCACATATTGTCTCATGAGGAAGATCCCGAGCGGATTAAGGAAGAACACGACCATAACCCCAGCAAGCGTATCGAGAAGGCCAGCTTTCGATACGAGAAAATACTGTGGAATCAGTCCCAATTGAGGGGGAATGATCATTGTTAATAAAATCGCAATAAACAATCCGTTCTTGCCCGGGAATTTAAATTTCGCGAAAGCAAATCCTGCTAGCGAGCTAATAAACAGTACAACAAGCGTAACGATAGAACATATGAGAAAGGAATTCCACATCGCTTGAAAGAAATCAATTTGATTCAGGACTTTCTGGAAGTTCTCGACTAGCATGCCGCCTGGCGTGATCGTAGGCGGAATTGAATTATATGCTGCACTCGGACGCGTTGCCATCACAAACATCCAGTAGAATGGGAATAAGGATAAGAGTGAAGCAAGTCCTAGAAACAGATAGATGAGCACTTTACTGAAAGAGACTTTTTTTCGTTCCTTTCGTTTCGCCATTACCTTACCCCCTTCTTCTTACGGCCATTGCCTGATGTGATGAGCGTATTGATTGTTGCAAAGAAAAGAATGATCACAAGCAGAATAATTGCTGTCGCAGAAGCCGTTCCAAAGGATTGAAGCTTAAAGGCATCTCGGTACAAGTACATAACGACTGTTAGTGCTTCGTCTCGTGTAAATGCCCCAGCGCCTAAGAAAATCGTCGGCTCAGAGAAGAGTTGTAACGCCCCAACCGTTGAGAAGAACACCGTTAAGATGATAAACGGTTTCAGCAAAGGCATTGTAATATAGAGAAGCTGCTGAAACTTATTCGCGCCATCAATCGTTGCGGCTTCATATAAATCATTTGAGATGCTTTGGATCCCTGCTAAGTAAATGATCGTATTGTATCCAACCCATCGCCAGAACACCATAATGGAAATCGCGATTTTCGTTCCCCATTCAGAAGTGGACCAATTCACCGGATCAAATCCAAAGACGCCTAGCATGTAGTTGGCGAGTGATGACTCGTGATTACTAAATAACACACTGAATATAAGGGCAACCGCTACCATCGAGGTGATATACGGCATAAAAATCGTAACTCGAAAGAAATTTTTAAATCGAAGGAATGTAAGATTTAATAGAAACGCCAACACAATGCCGACAACGATTTGTGGCGCCGTTCCCATTAATCCCATGATGATCGTATTGTATACTGACTTCCAAAAAAGAGGATCCTCTAAAACGATCCGAAAATTATCGAGCCCAACAAAGCTCATTGGACTTAATCCGTTCCATTTCTGAAACGCAAGATAAACGCTGAATATAGCGGGATAAAGACCAATCACTCCAAAAATAATGAAAAAAGGGGCTACGTACAAATAGCCTGAAATCATATCCTTTTTCTTCTCAGATCGATATCGCTTCTTAACCCCTCTTTCCTGTCCACTCATTGAAATCACGATTTCTCCCCACTTCCGGTGATTAAGTAGGATACGGTGGGTTTCCACCATATCCCATCACAAATATTGCTTCTATCGGTCTATTAATTCTTCAGCACGCTTAATCGCAGCACGCCATTCTTTCTCAGGATCGCCACCTTCTTGAACGTTATGAAGCGCATTTAATACTTCTTGATGAACTGGGAAGTATTTCACGCCTTTGAAGACAGCGCCATCAATATCTTGTGCCGCTTCTGCAAAAACAGTCGATGTTACTTGACCACCAAAGAACTCATCTTCATTCGTTTTGAACTCTTCCATGTCATAGACAGAAGTAGCGGAAGGGAATAAGCCTTTGCTCTGGAATGATTGCAGCTGATTATCAGGGGATACAAGCCACTCGACAAAGTCATAAGCTTCCTGTGGATGATCTGTTTCACTTGGAATGGAAATATAAGAGCCTCCCCAGTTCGCTGCGAATTCAGTTGGAAGTGTTGCCACGCGCCATTTTCCTACAGCGTCAGGTGCATTTCCTTCCATCCATCCCTTCAACCATCCTGCTCCAAGCTCTGCTGCAAATTCACCTTTGTTGACGCCGTTCGCCCATTCAGGTGTCCACATTTCAAGCTTGCCAACAATGCCTGCTTCATCTAACTCAACAGCATAGTCATATGCCTTCTTCACGTCGTTTCCTTCTTCACCTAGCAATAGTTCACCATCAGGATTTAAGTAAGTTTTTTCAGAAGCATCTAAATAAGCGCGATAAGCCATTTCGATACTATCCACGAATGGTTTTCCTGTTTCTTCCTTAAGCTTCATTCCCGCTTCTTTAAACGCTTCAGGGGAATTAATAAGAGATTCTACTTCCGCTGGCTCTGTTGGAAGTCCAGCTTCTTCAAAGAGATCCGTCCGGTAATACAATGCCTTCGGACCGATATCCGTCGGTAGACCAATTAGGAAATCGCCTTCTTGATTCGCGCCAGCTTCCCATTTCCAATCTAAGTATTGACCCTGTACATCCTTTGCACCAAGATCATATAAATTCTCAAATCGTCCCTGCGCTTCTTTGAATCGATCCAGTTGATCCACTTCCAAAGCCGCAATATCAGGTGCCCCACTACCAGCAGACAAAGCTGTAAAAAGCGCATCATGATGCTCGGCTGATTCTGCAGACCTCACTTTAATCGTCACGTTCGGATGTTCCTTTTCGTATTCCTTCGCAAGCTCTTCATAATTTGTCGCGCCAAATGCCCAGAAATTCAACGTAACCTCTTCATTACCGCCATCACCAGACGTACTGTCGTTTCCATTACAAGCTGCTAAAGAAAATACAAGCATCGACGCCAGTCCTAACCCCAACCACTTCTTTTTGCTTTTGTTTTTCACCGTTACTTCCCCCTCATGCGATTTTTAAAAACGCTTGGAAACCGGTTTCCTAAATAGATAAAAAAATGAACGATTCACATCAAAGTAAAGCGTTTTCATAAACTGATTATAAGAGTATATCGTTCGAAAAGCAACATTATTCTAAAAATTTGTAAACCGGTTTCTTAAATATTTTTAGAATATTGAAACTTAAAGCATCGATTGCCGAATCCTGATTGGAACGATAAATCCTTTTGCTACAGTTTTTCTAGAGAGAAGATCACTGTTTACATTATAAGCACTAAGTGGTTAATTTAACTGCAATAAATAAAGCAATAACCATACCTAAATAAAAAACAACATCCCACATTCGTATTGGTTTATAAAAGAAAAAGTAGCTGATGAACAAATAGATAGCATAGCCTAAGAAGCCATAAACGATCGAGACTTGAAAAAGGAATGATAGGAAGACTAAAACCACAAGCACCGTCACATTCCATTTTTCTTTCTGTTTCCATTTTGCGTCATCCATTTGCTCATCACCTTTCCTTGACATGTTGTATTGAGTTTACGAAAGCTCGAAAGAAGTACGCGCTAACGTTCCCTTTGCCTTTTCATCAAATTTCCAAAAGACTGAAGCGGTAAAAATCACGGTTAACAGCCAGGGAAGCGTACTTATGAAATAACCTAAGTCCGTTACTACATTTGTAATCGGTAAGATAAACGAGAATAGCATGATCCCGAGGCCGACATGGATGATATAGGCATATCGCTTCCGGCGATTACTTTCGCGTGTGAGCTCATCAGAGGCGATTGAAATCGCAATTCCTACTACTAATAGGAACGGTAGCAGATAAATAATCATTAAAAAAGCACCACCAATAGCGACAGAAATATCCCCGTCTCCCCCGCTCAGTAGATAGATGAGACCCCCTACCGTTGGTAAAACAATGCCGAATACCCACGTGATTAGGGCGGTCAGCAGTGCTGTTTTGAATTTGCTGAGAAGCATATGTATGAACCCCTTCTTGCATTTAATGAACCACGATTACTTCCTTTTGTTTAGCACCTGTTCAATCAATTTAATCGATTTTTCACTAAAGTGATTTGAAAAATCTTCTCCCACTCTTACGCCTTTACCAAAATGATATTCTTCTGCTTGCACCGCTTGGTGAATGCTCTCAATAGTAGCGAGTGACAGCCCTGATCCTGGCATGATCGTTGGAATACTTTCTTCCGCCGAGTAGCGCACAAGCTCTTGAAGCTGAGAGATCCGTTCTTGCCCTTCCTGATTGGCACCGGATGTAAGAATTCGCTTCACATTTGGGTATTGAGCGAGGGTTTTATACCCTTCTTTTTGAGAAGAGAGTTCTTCGAACGCTCGATGAAAGGTGATGTCGATATCCGGCTGCTGCTGAATGATCGTTTCAAGTAACTCTTCGTCAATGGTATGATCCTTCGTAATTCCTCCGATAACAATCCTCTTGCCTCCGAGTTCACTTAAGATGCGGATATCTTCAAGAATAACCTCTTTCTCCTCATCGCTGTAGCAGTGGCTATATCCGTTTGGACGAATCATTACCTGAACGGGAATCGTAACACTGTTTAATACCGATTTTATCGTTCCATAACTCGGCGTTAAACCTCCAGCTTCAATCCCTGTTACAAGTTCTACTCGACCTGCTCCAAAGGCTTCTGCCTCGATTGCTTCTTCTCTGTTTTGTACGATTACTTCGATCATTTCTCCATCTCCTATCTGATTCACTCGATGTTTTTGTATCGTTCTCACTGAAATTAAATGTTCCACTATCATCATAGCTTTTTCCATTTAAGGATGCACGGGGTTTTGGCGAATTCGCGCAAGTTCGCGAGTAGTGCGCTAGTGCCTGTCACCACCCGATTCATGTCATTACTTGTCGATTAAGCTTCATGTATAGTTTCGCTCCTATTAGACACTCTAACAACCAGGGGTGATTCAAATGAAACTTAACAAGAAGCAATACGCTAATCAACCTTTTGCTAGTAAGAAATCGTATACGAATGAAGCCGATCTGGCTCCTTCTCAAGATGACCAAGCTGGTCGTCCTGCAGAAACCAAATCAAAGCGGAAATCATAAAGAAACTCAGGCGTACGCCTGAGTTTCTTTATGTAGCTTCTATCCACACCTCTTGGAATGGTCGCCGCTCCCTTTGCTCAGTGCCGAAAAGGCGGAACATGATTTGACGCTTGATCCTTCCTAGAAATAACTAACTCATGCTTCGCATTAACTCCGGCGTAAAATAACGAAGATGCAGCAGGCTCCCCTCTTTTTTCAAGCTGATCCATTAACCACGCTTCCGTATGACCTAAGCGCTGCAAGATATCCTTCTGTACTCGCCCATCCAAAATAACAGGAATCTCAAAATCATTCATCTGCTTCTCGATCGCCATATCTTCACGAACAACACTCTCTTTACTTGGGTATAACTTCACACTAAGTCTTCCATTTGCCTCTACAATGGCAAGCTCAACATCTTCTGTATGGAAAACGTCCTTTTCTCGAAGCATCTGAAGGACATTATCAATCGAATATTGAATCTGCTTCATGTTATCTTTAAGGAATTTTCCATTGTACATCACAACGGTAGGCTCGAACGTAAGAAGTTTTCCTATCTTCTGATGCTTTATCTTTATCCTTGAAATCAACTTCTGTAGCAACCCGATCGCAATCATCGCGATCACCGTGTGAATATGTTCTATCTCTGGGTCAGCGATATCCGCACCTACCACAGCCCCAAACACTAGAACGACGAGAAAATCAAATACAGGAAGCTCTCCAATAGACCGCTTCCCCATATAGAGTCCGATGGCGAGCATGAACGGAAGAATCGTTACTATCCGGAAGATAACCTTCAAGGCATCCATCAATATATCCATAAGACCCACCTCTTTCTCACTAATAGGATCATTATAACCAGAAGGTAAAGAGCGCAATACGTCACTAGTGGATTAATAAGGTAAGACTAATGGAACAAGAGACAATATAGTGTTGTCTCTTGTTCCAAAGTAGACCATCGCGGTTTTCGCAGGTGCCTGTCACCAGTCAATCAGTCCAAAGAAATTTCCCAAAAAGCGATCTGGAACAATCCTGATTATTGGACTTAAAATATTCTTTGCTTAGCGGACTAGTACTAGCATGATGAATAATTAAAACAAACTACTCCTTTCATTAATAATGAACTCTTTATCCAATATGTTTATGAGCTTGATTCAAAAAAAAAGAGCTTCAAGGAGAAGCCCTTTAAAAAAATAAAGCAGGTAATTATCCTTCTATTTGACTTCTGACTTTTCTTCCTTCTCGACAGTGTCACACCCTTTAGGTTCTTCATTCGATTTCACTTCCTCGAATTCAACACTGCAACAGTCTTTTTTAGGTTTAGAGAATAGTTTTTTTAGTCCTCTCTTTTTTTCACCCACTTGATCACCTCCTTTATAGTACGGTTTGAACGATCAATCCTGTAGTAGTAGCTACAACTAATATGGAAAAGACGAACGCAATAACGAGCTTTGGTTTGAACAGTTTGTTCAATAGCACAACTTCTGGAATACTTGCACCAGCTCCACCTATTAAGAGGGCAATAACGGCACCAATTCCCATTCCTTTGCTTACGAGCGCATCTCCAATCGGAAGAATCGCCTCTGCTCGAATATACATGGGAACTCCTAATATAGAAGCAACCGGAATCGTCCAAAGCTGATCTCCACCTGCATACCTAGCGATAACATCCTGAGGAACAAAGTCATAGATGAAAGCCCCTATGAAGACGCCTATTACTAAAAACGGAAGAACTGGATAGAAAAACGCCCATGCATCTTGAAGAGCAATCTTCCACTTCGGCACAGCTTCCTGCTTCTGGTCGCTCTGGTGCTTACGGACCTTCACATTTTTAACAGAGTTATGAAGTCCAAGGGCTTCCCATACTACGCCAATTAAAATCGAAAAAAGACCTACGATCACAATATAATAAAGCGTTAGTTCCCACCCGAGTAACGTCCACAATAAAATAACGATAACAGGATTAAGTAATGGAGATGCAATGAGAAAAGACATCGACGGGCCAAACGGGGCTTTCGAAGATAGTAATCCCGCTAAAATAGGAATCGTAGAGCAGGAACAAAAAGGTGTTAATGCGCCTAATCCAGTGCCATAGAAATAACCACTCCACTTATTAGGGCGCTCAAGAACTCTCTTAATCTTATCTTCTGTCACTTTTTGTTGAAGCAAGCTAACTAGAAAACTAATAACAACAAACAAAGCTGTTAATTCAACAAACAAAGTTAAGAACGTTTTAAGAAAACCTAACAAATCAATCACCTGAATCTCCTTCTTTCAATGAATTATAAGTTCGTGTACATTAAATCAATTTTTTTTGATGTATACTTCAAAAATTTTACCCTTAGCATTAGCTTCTAGGGTAAAAAATACAGCATAGCTCATCAGACAAAATGGCCTTCACACCTGAATCATGCAATTGATAATAATTCCAAGTACCAATCTTCTCTCTGGTGATGAATCCAGCATCAAGTAAAATCTTAAGATGATAAGACAATTTGGATTGTGAAAGTCCTACAACCTCAGTTAAATCGCATACGCAAAGCTGTCCTTTTTGATTTAATTCATACATGATTTTTAATCGCAGTTGGTCGGCTAAAGCTTTGAATTTCTGTTCATAATCTTCAAAGCTTACTTCTTCTTGATGAGTCGATTCCGCGTTAAATGTTTCCATATCCTTCTCCTTATATCAATTTTTCTTGATGTATAATATTCTACTATTTCAACAAGGTATCGTCAATTAATATATCAATTTTTTTTGATTTACGATTCATCACTATCACATTCATTGTTTGAACACTTCCTATAATTCATCCGAAAATTATTCAAGTATACGTGAACACATTCCCCGCTACTCGAAACCCAACTCATTACCATGACAACCATCTCAAGAATCAATCTACTTGTCTAAAAGCTCAATTCATCAGTGAATTGTTGCGGGTGCCTGTCACCCGCACAATTATGGGGAAGGCAGTACTTTCAAAACAAATGAGAAAAGGACTTACCCGCTTCTACGGATAAGTCCTTTTCTCATTTTTATCCAATAATTTCCTTTACTCAAACAGCTCAGGCAACCGTTGCCTTTTCGTACATATCCATATTCTCGCTTAATGAGAAGTAGGCATCTTAGCAGCACTCTTCGAACTAACCCGCTCCAGCATATATTCAAGCAGAAACAGATAATCCTTCTCATTACCCGTCTTTTTAGCAAGTACGGATAAAGGCTCTAAAATGTGAAGACAATCATTTTCGTACAGGCTGTAGTTATCAAACCCTAAAATCGTCTGGCGGGCAAATTCCCATAGATCTTTGTGTGCTTCCTCATCCATTGTTTTACTTAGCTGTGCTATCATCGTTAAAAGCGCCGTTATAATTGTTGTGTTCTGGTTGGCATATTCACGAATGGAAGCAAATCCTTTGTGAAGGTAGTAACTAAAATCTTTTTGATTTAAGATAATCCGAAGCTTCTTTTCCTGATCAAAAAGGTAGGGTGAGAAATTCTTAGATTTGCCAATACTATTCAGCAAATCAGCAATCTGATGAATGGTATTCGTCACCGTAAGCGGATCATTGTGACCCAAAGCCTTAATAGCTAATTCGGCAAGCTTAATAAGACCATATTCCAGATCTTGAATCTCTGTTTGTTTGACCCCGATTTCAATGGATTTCAAGTAGCGGTCTGGATTCATCACTTGTCCATGTTCCCAATAAGTAAGCAGTGGTGTGCCTGCTATGACGAATTCTCCAATCCTAACATCGAACCTGAGGAGAACGTCGTCTCTATTCGCTAGTTTAATCAACCTAGAAAAGTCAGCGACTTGAAGATAACCAGATTGGTTGGTTTTGATAACTTTTCCATCAGGATCTGAAGGAATGTCTTCCTTCTCTACTTCCTTCTCAAGGTGATAAGGCTTTAATTCTTCTTCAAGAGAAGCCTGAACTAATTTTGACTTAGCATTCATATTGAAACTGATATTATGAACTTGCATCCACGTAGCAGTATGGTTGATAAAATAAATAAAAGTTATGGCGGCTGTAATAGCTGTCAGAATGGATAAAACAGGCGTCGCAACTACATACTCCTCTTCTCCGTGCGTCACGTATAAGAAGTTTAAGAGCACGTAAATAAAACTTCCGTTAAAAATACCAAGTACGTGCTGGGTCGCACGGTCACTAACGAAGTTGACAAGCATTTTGGAAGAGAACTGCCCACTAAACGTCGTCAGGGCAACAAGCAAGGAGTTAAGTGTAAAGGCACTTAAGGTCAGCACCCCTCCTACAAGTGCACTCAATAGAACCTGTAGCGTCTGACCACTAAAGCCAATTCCAACTGGCAGATACAAGCTAACATCCACAACATAGTCGAGATAATAGGTAAAAATAGATAAACCTACAGCTCCAACAATATACCAAAATGGCATAAACCAAATGGTTGAATTCAATTCACTTTTCCGCTGACGTCTCGACATCTTTAAATATTTCTTTATATAGTAAAAGAATCCCATTTAATCACCATTCTATTCTTCAGAGTTTTGAACACTTCTACTAACTACCCCGCAAATAAGTAAACTAACCTGGATTTTATTGTTTCCATCATGAAGAGTATAAAAACATTAAAGAAACTCCAGCAGTCCATACAAGCTGACCTTACTTTGAACGATACTCTTATCGATGAACGCTTTTCCTTATTTCCTAAAGAGGAGAACTATATGAAGTCAATTCAAAATCTCTCCCATAACGAAAAGAAGTGCTAATCGACCGAACGAGTAGCACTCCTTTTACTTCTCTCTAAATGACGCATCATAGAAAACAATCTTACAACTCCAAACTCATAAACACACTATTCGAATCTTCCCTATACCCTGCAAACGGCTGACACTCGTGAAATCCAAAGCTTGCATACAAGCGCCTGGCTGGCTGAAAGACATCCATTGAACCCGTTTCAAGACTCAACCGTTCGTATCCACGCGCTCTCGCTTCATCAATAATATGTTGAAGAAGTCTTTTCGCGACACCCTTTCTTAGATGAGCAGATGCTGTTTTCATGGACTTAATCTCGGCGTGGAGACTATTCAATCTTTGAAGCGCCACGCATCCGACTAAGTCACCCGCTTCCCACGCACTCCAAAACGTAATCTCAGGCTTCCGTAACCCCTCTAGATCCAGCGCATGCTTACTTTCCGGTGGAGAATACTTTTGCATACTTTGGATATGGTCATTCAATAATTCAGCCACTTCAGGTCCGTTTAAATCATCTACTTTAATCTCCACTGAATTCACTCCTTTACCGGTACATTGCTCGCTTTTCATGATAAACAAATCACTCAATCGTAATATCATATTCCATTTGTTTCGCTGTCTTTAATGCGACTTCCTTACCATGTAGCCGAGCGATCATATGGAACGACAAATTGATTCCTGCAGAAATGCCCCCTGATGTTAAAATCGAACCTTCATCAACGAATTTGACATGCCGTTGAACGGAGACCTCTGGAAATTCCTCATCTAATCGATCAAGATCCATCCAATGAGTTGTCGCTTTTCTTCCATCAAGCACACCTGCTTTCGCCAGCAGCAAAGCTCCTGTACAAACCGATGTCATCAACTCCACTTTTGACTTCTGATCTTGAATCCATGCAATTATCCGAGGATTGTTGATTTCAATCTGTTCAGCGCCATACCCACCAGGAATAATAACGATATCAAACGAAGGGTGGTCGTCGAAACCATAATCGGGTTGCACGTTTAATCCATTACGCGCCGTAACCATTTCCCCATTTTCTGAGATCGTTTTAACCACAAAAGGCTTTACGTTCGACTCTAATGTAGTTGTAATCGAAAAGACTTCAAAGGGACCCGCAAAATCCAAGACTTCTACTTCATTAAACAGTAAAATACCAACAAGACGCTGTCGCATTTGTTTGACCTCCATGATCAATCGATTTCCTTTTCGATAGATTAACTTTACTATATTATGAGGTGGCATTTCTGATAAAATAACCGGATACGGAAAAAATAGTTCCGATTTAGAGGAGTTGTTTCATTCTGAGTGAATACCTTTTATCAAAAAAATTCATACCTACTTACTTTATCGCTGCAATCTTCGTCATTCTCTTATACCGTACAATCGGAAATTCATGGTTCGAGGCGTTACTCGTCAGTTTTCCTTGTTTTCTTGTAGGCATTATTTCGCTTGCCCAAAATTTCGGTAAGAAAACAAAATAAGAATAAAAAGCTACGTTACACTACACCTTGTAGAATAACGTAGCTTCTCTTCTATTCAGGATCCATCCAAAACAGCTCATCAAGCGATTTATTTAACGCCCAACAAATGGACAAGCACAACTGCAGCGTCGGGTTATATTTTCCGAGCTCAATGAGCCCAATCGTCTGTCTCGACACGCCAACCTTTTTGGCAAGCTCTTGCTGGGAGAGATCGTGCTCCACTCTTGCCATTTTTAGTCTCACATTCTTCACAATTGATCACCGCACATCTTCATCATCCATCTCTTCTAGTTCCTGCTCATTTATCTTATCACTTTTATACTTCGCTACCGCATAGGGTACCACCATTATGACAAATAAAACAGGAATATAAATGATTAAGCAGAAAAATAAGATGCTTAAGAAAAAATAAACCGTTTCCTGAGTACCCTCTCCATACATCAGAGAGTTCCTGATCGCAAGGAACAGAGAAAAACCTACTCCCAAGAAAAGACTGATCAAGAAATTTCGTTTATTAAAACTCAACTTACTCGATCGATCGTGCATCTCTACTTCATCTGAAAAGATTCCAAGCATCGCTGATCGTATAAGATAATATCCAGAACTGACACTAAAAATAATAATCTCCGTCCATACATGCTGTATTCCGCCCTCAACCAGAAACTGTTTATACAAAACTGATAGAGCACAAATCACCACAATAAGAATATACATTTCCCGGTAAATCTTATTTTGAAGAGTCGTCAATCGTTCGTCTTTCTGCTTCCCCTTAAATCCAAGCCCCATTATTACACTTCCTCTCCTATTTAGTAATCGATCATTTATGCTTTATTCTTTTGATAAATACGATTCCATTTCATGAGATTGAATAATTTTATCCAACTAGTGACCCCCTTTAATTTTATAATTCTCTTCCTCATCCTTCTTTTACCATTATATATTATTAACGTCTTTTTGCAATATATATTGTTCATTTAGACGTTTTTATTTTTCTTTATGTAACAAAAAAACAGTAGTTGTACGTTTAAAAAAAGAATGCTTGAGCTAAGCATTTTTGAGAGAGAATGAATGAGGTCGTTCAAAAAATAGAGGCTAGGAATAAAAGATTCCTAATCCCCCGAATATCGTGAAATTTAAAATTCTTTTAGGTATCTCTCATTCGTTCATCTCCTGTTCACCTATACGTTGTAAAATACGTATGAAGTATTTCGTTCGTATAGAAAGGGTGAAAGTAATGATTTCCATTTTAATGATTGATGACGATCCCCACATTTTAAACCTTGTAGAAGTTACTTTACGAGATGTTGGATTTCATACATACAAATCAAAGAATGGTATAGAAGCTTTGGCTCTATTAGAAGAAGTGACAATGAGTGAGTGATGGGCAGATTGGGAACACACAGGAATCGACGGAACGATTGTGCTAATACCATCTGATAGTAAGCTTGCTCTCTGAATGGAAGATGAGCACTCCTTTTTCGTTTTTCTCAAATGAATAGTTAGTAAGAAGGTTCCTTCTGCATAGTTACCGCCTCTTGTGTGATATACACCACAGTTTAGTACAGGGAAATGGTTTACATTAAACGTGTACTTAAGAATAGTTAATCATTCAGGAGGTTATAACGATGGAAAAGATGTTTAATGGGGCTACCAAAACCGGGGAGATCGTGACACAATTTCCGAGAGCAAGCCAGATCCTAAAGGAATATCGCCTTGATTTTTGTTGTGGAGGTAACCGTCCTATACATGAAGCCATTGCTGAGAAGAATCTTAATGAAGAGGAAATCCTCTCCAGATTGAATACACTTTATGTAGAAATGAAAGATATGAAGGAACGTGAAGTGAACTGGGAGCTAGAACGGTATTCACGTTTAATCGACCATATTCTCGATACACACCACGCGTATCTTGATCATGTCCTTACTGAACTCAACGGCTTTGTAACAAAAGTCTACCGAGTTCACGGGAGTACACATCCAGAATTAAGTCAGGTTCATCGTTTGTTTCATCGCCTCAAACTTGAATTAGAAGAACACTTGATTCAGGAAGAAGAGAAAGTCTTTCCTAAGATCAAGGCGTACGAAGCAGAGCCTTCACAAGAGTCTTTAACGAAAGTTCTTGAAACCATTGCTGCCCTTGAAGAAGAACATGAAGAAGCCGGTCATTTATTAAAAGAACTTCGGTCTGTTACGAGGGACTACACTCTTCCAGAAGGTGCCTGCACAACTTACACTTTAATGTATCTTAAATTAGAAGAACTCGAATCCGATCTATTTCAGCATATCCATCTCGAGAATAATATCCTTTTCCCCCGACTCGAACGCGAACGAGCGAATGTTCATCAGTAATCGCCACCTCCTTTATCACAGACAAAAAAGCACAATATGTGCCTTTTTTCATTGCAAATGCTTGAGCCGGTTCAGATCATAAATAAATAAACCATGGCGATCGCTTTTTAATATCTGATCCTTTTTTAATTGATTCAGTAGCCGATTGATTGATTCCCGAGACGTGCCGACTATATTCGCTAGATCCTGGTTCGTAATCGGGAAATCAATCGCAATTCCCCCATCACGCTGGTTTCCATTTTCGTAAGCTAATCTGATCATGGTTTGAACGAAACGGTGCTGAACGTCTTGTGAAATGAGCGACTGTACTCGTTCTTGTAACTCAAGAATCTTCTTCCCCATCATCTCCATCACTTTAATCGCCAGGTGAGGTTTCACCATCATTAGTTGATTGAAATCTTCAATTCGAATCATGAGAAGGACCGCACCTTGTAGCACCATAGCATTCGCCGGATACGGAGATTGATCGAAAAAACCGACGTGTGGAAACATATCACCTGATTGCAGTAAAGAAAACACTTGTTCATTTCCGTCCTCATCGATTTTATGAGTCTTAACGACACCGGATTCAATGAAAAACACCGCCTCACGTTCATCACCTTCCATAAACACGAAACTTCGATTACTAAAGTGTTTTCTTCTTGTGATTTTTTCAATTTCTTCGATTTCTTCATCATCTAATCCAAGAAAAATAGAAGTTCTTTTCAATATGTTCTTCATGTTCCCCACTACAAAACCTCCCTTCATTCATCAAATTTCATTTCCATTACTATAAGGGATTCTCACCTTCTAATATGGAATGTCTAAAATCACTTTCGTTCCTTTTCCTGGAGCGCTATGTATATGTAACTCGCCACCTACTGACTTTGACCGCTCTTCCATACTAAACAACCCGACCCCACTCGCAAGCTGATCTTGGACAAATCCAATTCCATTATCTTCTACCATCACTCTAACTCCTTCGCTTAACTCACGAATTGTGACAGAAGCTTGCTTGACCCCTGCATATTTCCGCACGTTGGTTAACGCTTCTTGGATGATGCGGTAGATTGTAGTTTCGGACTGGTTTCCAAGACGATTTTCAAGAACACATTCAAAGAAAACATCAATCTTATAGTTTTCTGAGTATCTGTTTAGGAAGGAGCGAATCGCCGGGATCAAGCCAAGATCATCTAACACAGATGGACGTAGTTCCCAAGAAATCTCTCGAACTTCTTCTATTATAGCGGTGGCCTCATTACGCATTTGATCAATAAGAGGATGATCCAATTCTGCATCGATACGGCTGATGGTAATAAGATGACTATATAAATTCTGACCAATTCCGTCATGTAAGTTTCGAGAGAGTCTTTTGCGTTCCTCTTCCTGAACATCAATCATGCGTGTTGCCATTTGTTTTAATTCTTCTTCAACCTTTTTTCGTTTAGTAACCTCAGAACGAATCGCTAAGTATTGATAAGGCTTTCCTTCTTTATTTAGAAAGGGAACAATAGTAGTATCCACCCAATAGGAAGTCCCATCCTTCGCTTTATTTTTAATCTCGCCTTTCCAAACTTCCCCTGAAGCAATCGTTCGCCAGAGGTCTCGAAAGAATTCCTTCGAATGATAGCCAGAATTGATAATAGAATGATCTCTTCCGATCAGTTCTTCCTGCGAGTACTTTGAGATCTGACAGAATTGATCATTCACATACACAATTTTTCCTGAATGATCCGTGATCGCAACAATCGTCGATTCATCTAGTGCAAATTTAATATCAAGGAGTTCATTTACTACTTTTTGGGGCTCTAAACCAGCAATCGATCGATCATTCTTTTTATGGATGACAAGAAGGATATAAGATTCCCCTTTAAGTGTGAATGAACTTTTCCGCAAAAACACCGGAAAATACTTCCCTTCTTTCCCCACACCAAAGCGTTGGACCACGACCCCTTGATCCAACAGAGAATAATTAAGATTTGGTATAAGCTGTCGGACGGTTGTTACATCATCATCTCGAACAAGTCCAAACAGATCAATCGCTTCTTCGTTAAGAGAATAAATGTTGCCTTTCTCGTCAGTAACAATTGTGGCTTCTTCTGTTGTTTCAACTGAAGGCTGACTCTTATTTCTTTCAATCAAAAGCGATCCCTCCTATACGTAGCATAATGAGTGGATAAGCTTGACTGCACACCACGTGCTACTTCCATCACTCGGCTTTTCTCTTCTTCGGTAAAAACATGGACGTCACGATAACCAATTAACAAGGCACCTTTCGGAGAGTCATCACATAATAGTGGCACAGCATAAGCTGAAATTAGCTGTTCAGCTAGCATGATCGGATAATCGATTGATTTGCCTAGGATTCCATTTGGAAAAGAGGTTATTTCCATCTGACGACCGCTAGAAATAACTTTCCCTGCGATCCCTTTTCCATAGCGAACGGTGATATATTTGTACTTTTCATTCCGATGTCCTATGACGCATGGCCACGTAATATCGAGTCCAGCTCTGTTTTGTAGCGCTAATGCAACGACATCACAAGAAAGATCTCGCTTTAAGCGTTGGCCCTCAGGTGAGATCCACTTATCAAATGGTTCCATCAGCTTTCCTCCTTATTGAATGCCATACCCAAGCAACCCTTTCTTTAAGGCAAAGGATACGAGCTCTGGCCTTGTTTTAATCTTGAGTTTCCCCATGACATTGCCTTTATGCGTTTCAACCGTCTTCACACTAATGACGAGTTTTTCGGCGATCTCTTTATTAGAATATCCCTTCGCCACAAGCGTCAGCACTTCTTTCTCCCGATCGGATAACAGTTGATAAGTATCCATTTCATCCTGCTTTAAATTACCTATGTATTCCTCCATCAACCTCTTTGTTGCTGAAGGATGAAGGTATGCATTACCACTGCAGACTGATCGGATTGCTTGTACAAGTTCATCATGTGGCGCACTCTTCAAAACGCAACCAGATGCTCCAGCCTGGATCGCTCGAAATAAATACTCTTCATCATCGTGCATCGTAAGAATGAGGATAGCCGTATGGGGTAATTGCTTTTTCAGCTCAGATGTCGCTGATAACCCGTCCTTTCCGTGAGGCATACTTAAATCCATCAAAACCACATCAGGGTTCGTTTCCATTGCTTTCTCAATTCCTTCATTGCCTTCAGACGCTTCCCCTACAACTTCCATATCCTTAAGCGAGTTTAATAGCATTTTTAAACCCATTCTCACAACTGCATGATCATCTACTAAAAGAACTTTTATCACTAGAATTCCCCCTCTCTCTAAATAGGTAGACTGATCGAAACCGTCGTTCCGATTGCAGGCTCAGATGTGACCTGACACGCACCACCTACAAGAACCATCCTTTCCTTCATCGCAGCCATTCCGGTAAAATAGTTTCGCTTCATAACATCCGTAACATCGAAACCCTTTCCATAATCTTCTATTTGTATTTTCACTGATTTATCTTCCCATGTAAACCGAACCTTAGCATTTGTTGCATCCGCATACTTGGCGATATTGATTAGGGCTTCCTGACAAACACGGAAGACCGCCATGCTTTTCCGCTCAGAAATCACTTTCTCCTCACCAGTTGATTCAAAGTTAACTCGAATACCAAACGTTGATGTATAAAGCTTCGAATAACTTTTAAGAGCTGAGATGAGTCCTAACGTTGTGAGTGTATTCGGATAGAGCTCGACAGATAGTAATCTCACTTCTTGAATCGTACGCTCCATTAGCGTGGCCATTTCTTTCGCATAGCTTTTCATATGTGGATCTTCTATGCCTGTCTGAAGAAACCCCAAACCTGTATAGAGACTATACAGGTTCTGGCTGATCCCTTCATGAAGCTCGAGTGCAATGCGTTTAATTTCTTCTTCTTGTGATTGAATAATATAAGTACTCGCCTCGTTTCCATCTTTTAGCGCCATCTCGAACCCCCATTACTCATTCGTCAATTTCAGCTTATCTTCGGTAATATCGCTGAACACACCGGCATACTGAATGACCTCTCCCGAATCATCTTTAATCGCGTTAATCGTTAGCCATTCTAGGAAGTGATTCCCGTCTTTTCGTTTATTCCATATTTGTCCTTGCCAGGATCCTTTCTGTTTCAGAGTTTCCCACATCTGATGATAGAAAGCAGCGGATTGTTTTCCCGACTTCAACATATTCGGATTTTCTCCAATTGATTCTTTTGCACTGAATCCTGTTAGTTCCGTGAAAGCAGGATTGACCGCAATGATCTTCCCCTGTTTATCCGTAACCATCATCCCGAGCGGCGTCGTAACCATCACTTGATGAGACAAGATAAGTTTATCCTGATAATACATCCAGATGACAAGAACAAGACTGACGAGCGCTAACTGAGATAACGCCATAAATCCAATTGCATAATGTCCTGTTAACTGATAAAGCGATGCAAGAATAAGAGGCGGGAAGAAACCGCCAAGTCCACCCATTGCTGCAATGATACCATTGGCAATACCTGCTTGCTTCTGAAAATACATTGGCACAAGTTTGAACACAACACCATTTCCGATTCCGGCTGCCATCGCAATTGTAATGCATCCAACCGTGTACAACTGAATGGAAGGAGCGAATGATAGAATAAGTGCCGCAACTGTGAACAGACCAAATACGTACATGAGCAGAATGAGGGAATGGAACTTGTCAGCAAGAAAGCCCCCAACAGGACGTAGGAAAGTTGCCACTACAATAAAACCTGCCGTTCTTACCCCAGCGTCTACTTTTTCAAGTCCGAAATTAGCCACTAAGAAGTTGGGTAAATACACTGTAAAAGCTACAAAAGATCCAAACGTAATAAAATAGAATAAACAGAATAACCATAGCTTCTCATTCTTATAAATCCCTTTGATTTGTTTCACTAAAGGTACCTGAACCCTTGGTTCGTGTTTATCTCCTAAGAAAAAGTTAGCGATGATAAAGATGCCTAATAACACCATATATAACTTCACAGTAAATGACCAGCCGTAATTCGCCGCAACAACCGGAGCAGCGAACGCTGTAATAGCTGTACCAATGTTCCCCGCTCCGTATATCCCATTAACAAATCCGTGGCGTTCTTTTGCATAATATTTAGGGAGAGAGGTGACACCAACAGAAAAAATGGCTCCACCAATTCCGAGGAATAAGCCTCCAACTAGAAGATCAGCGAAGGAATCAGCTGCACTTAAAAAGTAAACGGGGAAAAGCAATAAAATGAAGCTAATCATAAATAATAGTCTTGCACCAAATTGATTCGCAAGGTAACCGATCGGTATACGCAATAATGATCCCAAAATGACAGGTACTGCTGTAACCCATGCAATTTGTTCTGGTGCGATAGCGATATCTTCAGTTATAAACGGGAGTAAAGATGAGATCAATACCCAGACCATGAAACCTGTGACAAGATTCATCGTCTGTAATGGAAGTTGCCATTTCTTATACATGTTCATTCTCCTCGTTTCTCATGACATAATATAGTCCAACCTGTTTATCATAAGCCCTCCATTCGCTTTCCGTTAGACGAACATCGCTCGTAAGTGGAACAGCAAAGAAGTAATGATCATCGAAGAAGATGCGAAGATGAGTGCGATCAGGACACCATTCTAGCTTTCTCACACGTTTATTCACCCAAGGGGCCATCTCTTCTCCTCGTTCCCCGTGAATACAAACGCGAACGGGTTGACCGATATATGATTCTAAACTTTGCATACTAACGTGTGCCACAGGAGCTGCACCCCCTATTGGCAGGATAGACAAAAAATTGATAGCCTTGTAAGGTTTCCCAGAATTTCGTATCCGCGCATCTTTCTAAATGCTGAATGACCTCATCTTCAGACATCCACTCGCTCATCCCTTTTACTTCAGCCACCACAATCTCTACTTCATTTTCGACTTTCTTATCTAGATACCAGTTAAGATACTGTTCCTTAAAAACTTGTTTCAGCATCTGATCCACTTCATCAGCTAGAGAACCGGTGACTTGCTGGATAAAACAGAAATCTAAGTAAGTTTCATTGTTCATGCCCATGAGTGCCTCCTTTATGCTTTTCTTTTCGATAAATGAGGAGCGCAATTGGAAATAATAGAATGTTCAACCCGCCGTATACTAGCGTAGTAGCGTAATGTTCATAGTAAAACTGGTGAACCATTAACTGCGTGAAAACAATGTTCAAGAGTAGGATAGTACAGAGTAATAGAACGCCAACATAACTACGCTTCATATCGCTTCACCTTGACGGCATATACTCCGCCGTTACTCACTTCTACTTGAATGCCAGGTAGAGGCCGTCTCGGTGGCCCTGCGGTTGGAGCCCCCGTTCCTGCATCGAACTTACCGTGATGACAAGGGCAAACCATTTCTTTTTCTTCCTTCACCCAATAGACCGGGCATCTCAAGTGAGTACAAGCATTCTGATAAGCAACATAGCGTTTATCGCTCAAGCGAATTAAGATCGCACTGTCATGCTCACTTGGAAAATTGAAATCCACCGAATCACCAATCGCGATGTCTTTAACGTTCACGATTTTCTGATGAGGGTACTCTTTTTCCCCTAGCCCTAATAACTCCTTAGCCGCAACCGCTCCCCACGGAAGCGAGGAGATGGCGAACACCCCAGCAGCACCTGCAAGTGTCTTCATAAACCCTCTTCGATCGAGCATCCGTTCATTGTTCCGATTAATATTATGTGTGTAATTATCTTCATCGAATGGCACACGATTGTTTCGATCTGACATACTACATCCTCTCCCTAAAAGAGTTTCTCTGTTCCTTGTAAAATACCAGGCAGGTTCACTTTCACATTCGTTGCACCTTCTAAATAAGGCATGCTTGTCACCCATTTACCGTTATCGAGATTGTGCTGCTCCTGTTTTTTCTCAATCTCACCTTCCGTTAACCACTGAAGTGTGTTGGAAGGACAGACGCTCGCACACATTGGAGGAATGCCATCTTTCGTTCGATCGATACAAAGATCACACTTATACATAAGATTTTGTTCTTCATCAAACTTCGGAATTCCATACGGACAGGCAATTGTACAATTCTGACATCCGATGCATTTCTCAACTAATGCCGAAAGAACAGCACCTGATTCATGAATTTGTATCGCTTGAGCCGGACAGCTTCTAGCACAAGCTGGATTTTCACAGTGTAAGCACATGAGAGGCATTGTTTGCCTATTCACATGCGGATTGACATCATACACATAGTTCCGATTTCGCTGCTCATGCCCACCGCATTGCGTGCAAGCAGCTAGGCAAGAGCGGCAACCAATACAGTTTTCTAATTCGATGTACAGTCGCTTCTTCATTTACAACACCTTCTTACTAGGTAATTTCTGCATTTGAGCAGCACATGCTTTGAATTCAGGCATTCTTGATATTGGATCAAGGGCTGCGATTGTCAGCAGGTTAATCGATTCATCATGACCAAAGTGATAAGGAACGAATACCGTGTCTGTTCGAATAGCTTCTGTCACTTTCACCTTATAAACGGCTTTTCCTCGTCTTGTATATAGAACAATCTTTTCATCATGTTCTAGATCGTACTCATGGGCCGTTTCTGGATGCACTTCTACATATGGCTCTGGACACATGTCATTAAGGAACTGAATGCGGCGCGTTTGATTTCCAGATAAGTAATGATAGACGACACGGCCCGTTGTTAAGCGAAGCGGATACTTTTCACAAGGCTCTTCTGCAGGCGGGCGATAAGGCAGCGCACAAATCTTCGCTTTTCCATCTGGATGATAGAATTTCTGGTCAAGGAACATGTGCGGGGTTCCTTTGTCCTGTTCATCCTTACATGGCCAGAACACCCCATCCTGTTGATCGATCTTATCCCAGGTCGCACCGTAGTAATCAGCGTTTCCACCCTTTGTAGCTAATCTGAACTCATCCGCCACATCTCGAGCCGTTTTCAAATGAGAGAAATACTTGCCTTTCCCAAGATGTTCAGCAAGTTCCACTTGCATTAACCAATCTGGCTTTGATTCACCAATTGGTTCCTGCGCCTGGTTAATTTTAATAATGCGCCCTTCAATGTTCGTAACCGTCCCTTCATCTTCTGACCAAGTCACGGACGGAAGAATCACATCAGCGAACTCGGCCGACTCTGACAAGTAGAAGTCACCGCAAACCATAAAATCAAGATTCTTCATCGCTTTTCGAACAAAATTTAAATTCGGTGCCGAAACAGCCGGATTCGAACAAAGAAGATATAGTCCTCGAATCGTTTTTTGCTCCATTAATTCAAACATTTCATAAGCTGATACTCCCGGCTTTGGCATTTCTTCAGGATTAATTCCCCACACTTTCGAAACGGCTTTAACATGTTCAGGATTCGTAATTTTACGATAGCCAGGTAATAGATCCGATTTCTGACCGTGCTCTCGTCCGCCCTGACCGTTTCCTTGTCCTGTGAACGTCGCAACACCGGCCTTTGGTCGACCAATTTTACCAGTTACAAGGGCCATGTTTGTGTAGGCAGAAACGTTATCGACCCCTTTATGCTGTTGCTCGATACCACGCGCAAACATAACAATGGCATTTGGTGCCTTTCCATAAATTTCTGCTGCTTTCATGATTTTTTCTGGCGAGACACCTGTCAAAATGCTTGTATATTCAGGCGTGAACTCTTTCACAACTTCCTTTGTTTCCTCAAATCCGTTCGTATGATCGTTCACAAACGCTTCATCTGCATAGCCGTTTTCAATAAGAAGGTGCAAGATGCCATTCGCCAGTGCAAGGTCGGTTCCTGGTTTTAGATCAAGGTGCACATCCGCTCTTCTAGCGAGAGGTGTTTCTCTAGGATCAACGACGATAATGTAACCCCCACGCTCCTGCACATTCCATACGCGGAACATCGAAGTGGGGTGACATTCAGCTGTATTACTTCCAGCAATGAATAAGCAATCTGTTTCATGAATATCTGTCCACGGTAATGTCGAGCCACGATCTACTCCGAATGAGCGTAAGAAACCACCAGCGGCACTCGACATACAGAACCGACCATTGTAATCAATGTAGCGGGTTCCAAGCGCAACCCTTGCAAACTTTCCAGTTAAATAGCACTTTTCATTTGTCATGGAGACACCACTGAAAACGGATAAACTGTCTTTGCCATATTCTGATTGCAGCTCACCGAATTTCTTAGCAATAAGCTGATACGCTTCCTCCCAGCTCGCTTCTCTGAATCCTTCCTTCGTTCCTTTTAATGAGGCATCATCGCGGATGAGCGGTCGAAGGATTCGGTCCGGATGATTCGTTTGTTGATAAGCGGTTACTCCTTTCGGACACATCTTCCCAACCGTAACCGGCCAATCATAACGAGGTTCGACACCGATAATTTTGTTACTACTCGTGTTCACCCTTAAGTTCATGCCACACTGCATACCGCAATAGCTACAGTGGGTTTTAACTAATTTTTCATTCGGGTGCGTGACATTTTCGATATCTCGAAAAAATTTATCCCTTTGCATTCTGATTAGCCTCCTTCGTTTTCACTTCATGCGTTGCAAATCCTGAAAATCGTGCGATGCGATATTTTCTTCGACATGGAAGGCATAATTCAGCAAGATTAAAGCCCTCCTCCATATCGAACGTAATGTCATTCGTATTCAGCACATCCATAACATCTTTTGATTGTTCAGTAGAAACAAAACTTTCCCCACATACCTTGCATGCTTTCTTCGACTGCTCAGCATAATGTTCACGATAATTGCGCGCAAACACACTAAGCGGACGAAATGGAATATGGGCGAGCTTCCCAAACGGTAAGTAAATGAGCGTAATGATAACAGAATACTGATGGATGAGTGACATAACGTAATGCCCCTGCCCATGTAAAAAGACGTTCATAAATGTTAAAAGAAGACCTGTTACACTAATAAACAGCAAGAGATAGAGTGGTAGAAAGTCATACATAAAATTCTGTTCCGCTCTAGCCTGCATATTTTTTAAGCGACGATAAAGCGCCATACATACACCGGCGATCACCATAATCGCTGTGAAGTTCAACGCATTGTAAAAGAAGAAAGCAAGAATCCCATCGGCATTAACTGTCATTATGTTGATGCCCATGCCTACAACAGTGTAATAACCGCCTTCCTCCATCGTGAAGTACATCCATCCAAACACGAGTGGAAATGTGACAAAGCAGGACAATATGACGCCCCAGCCAAGCAGAAGATGTTGTGTCCATCGGTAAATTCCCCTATTCCAGATAAACTGATATGTACCAAGATGTTCAACAGATGTTTTTGGCGTTGATTTGCGCCCGAGCAGCTTAATTCCCTTTTTAATAATGATTTTGGTTGGAGGCCTTTCCCCCCAAGCAATGAAACGATAGAAGAAACCACCAATGAATACGAACGTCCCCACCATGTAGCCATAAAGGTTTAAATCGACGTGTGTGAACATTCTCGTTGCAATAAACGATAGGATAACTAAGCCACTTATTGTAAAAAACATAGATTTCGCAAAATTTGAAGCAAATGCATGATGGAATGACCGTATGGATTTGGATGATTTTCGAAGTACAGATTCTGCCATATAAATTCCCCCTCGCAGGTTACTTGTTACTTTTATTATAGAAAGGTGAGCAAATTTAGGTAATCAGGGAACTTCCCTATCATCTGAGGGGAACTCCCCTATCTTTTATAAATGGCTCAGAATGGCCGATCCGGTTCAATGGATTCCATCTTATGAAGAAAAGGAGTGCGATCGATAGAATAGCACTCGTCCCAGACGCCATCCTAATGACCGCTCGTACCGATTTCTTCCACTCCTTACCTAGTAACATTACCCAACCACTTCACATAATTTGTTGAAGAAGGTGTTTCATGAAGTAATTACTCATGACAAAGCAGTTCCATTTAGCTCATTAGAAAAGAATAATGATGGAGGTGACATAAATGAATCAATTTCAAAATGATCTTCAACACTTAGATGTTGGAGAATACCATGCCCAAAATTTAGTGCCATGTGAGCAAGCCAACTATCATACACATGTTGATCCAAATGATTCTCGCTTAATCGGGTTTGTTTGCTATGGCTGCTTCCGATGCGCAGGTTGTGTAGGCTGCGCTGGATGCGCGGGTTGTGCTGGATGTGCGGGGTGTGCCGGATGCGGCGGCGGCTGCGCGCGTTGTGCTCGATGCGCTGGATGCGGCGGTTGTGCCGCAAGATGTGGAGGTGGCGGTCGTTGCGGTGGAGGCGGTGGTCGTTGTGGCGGACGCTGATCGGATCAATTCCTAACATAAAATGAAATTTGGATTGATTTTATTCACGCTTTTGATAAACGAATTACTTCATAAGCTAAAACCCCACAGAAAAGAGCTTAGAAGCACAATGCTTCCAAGCTCTTTTTCATTTCATTAAAGCTGCATGACCGTTGTACAGAACTAATGATATAGTGAACAACCTAAAAGTCTCTATACAATATAGATAAATCCTAGCCTCGGAAGTTCATAAATTTAAAAAGAGGCCGGTTTACCCAGCCTCTTTCTCCTTATTTCAATTTAATGTGCACTGGCTTACTTTCCTGTGTATGGATGGTTTTCTTACGGTTCTTCTGCAGTGCCGTTCTTTTTATTGAGCTTGTTACATCGTGTATCATATCGCCCACATCATGAGCGGACTCGATTAAGGGGTCAACGGCTTCCATTTTCCCTTTTACATCAACCGAAATTTCATTGGCTTTATGAATCAGTTCCTCTGCTTCATCTGAAATGCCGTTTACAGAATTCCGAACGCCCGACAGCGTCTCCTTCGTTTCTGCCAATGTTGTCATAACTTTTCGTAATGTCAAAACCAAATAGACGACAAGAACAACAAACGCGATGGCTACAAGGGTAACACTCCACTCAATTATTGAGACCACCTCCCTTCTTTTCTCTAAGTCTATGAAGGTGGGGATTAGGACATTCCTTTATAGGAAACAGATGAAATATATAAATGTAAGATTGTTCAAAATGACCTGATTCTAGAGGGTACCAGTCGCCATAGCTGGAGAGTTCTAAAGGATTAGCAATCTCTTAAATGCAGTGCCTACCGTTCAAACTGTAGAACACGATATTTCCTAATAAAAATGAGCGATCTAGACTAAAATGTAAGCAACTTTCCTCAAGAAGACGCATTTTTGAAAGTACGTTTTTCTAATTGAACTATTAACTTTACGTATTTTCTCCATCGCTATACTTGTTGTCCCGGAGAGAATCTTTAAACTTAACTCCCGAGAATAACAAGGCTATTTCTCATAAGGCCCCTTTAAGATCCATATAATTCCACCAACTCTTCAAACCTATCTATAACCTCATCATATTCACTTACCTCTCCAAACCCATACTTTGCATAAACAAAAGGTATCCCAGCATATCTTGATGCCTTTAAATCACCTTCTGTATCGCCTATATATATAGGATTAGTTAGGTTGTTCCTTTCGATAATCAAGTTAATATTTTCCCCTTTAGATAGCCCGGTTCTCCCTGGATTCTCAAAGTCCGAAAAATACTCGCCTAAGTTATGAAACTCATAAAACGATTCGATGTATCCATCCTGGCAGTTGCTAACGATATAGAGTTTGTATTTCTTTGAAAGTACACTAAGAACATCCTCTACCTTATGGAAAAGTCGGCCCCCTTGTTTCTTTAAGTAATGCTCCTCGGTATTTAAACACTCTTGCATCACCTGGTCACGTACTTCCTCTGCCAAATGTGGAAACAATTTTTCACTAATGTCGTGCACTTGTAGCCCCATAGTTCCTTCAAAATCAGTTCGAGTTAGTTCTCTGTTAATTTGACTATGCTTCTTGATGCAACCATTCCACGCATCAAGTACAGTATCAATCGGATCCCAAATCGTTCCATCTAAATCAAAAATAATACTATCCATATTTAGATCCACCTCTCGAAAAATAAAAATTTCTATATCACTGGAATGAACTCCTTACATATTCGATATGCCGTTAATGAAGATGCTAAATAATAAGCTGATTGCTGTAAAACCAGCCACGGGAATTGAAAAAACTTTGTTGTTTTTAAACTCATAGATCGCTATTATCAAACCTGCGACGCAAAGCACTACCCATACAGGCATAAATAGGGCATCTGCTATATTCACAGGTAATAATGCGTAACCATTCCATAAGAAAAAACCCCAGTGTAAAACCAACAAACCTACGATAACATAAGAGATTTTTCGAGGTGGTTTTCCTTTTTCATTTTTTCTAGCAGCTCTAATTGGAGTAACGATAAACGTCAAAATGGCAATCGTTCCTAAAACCATTGAAAACACTAGTGAAAACCCGATAATGATCAATTCCTTTTTGATGATTTATTTAACTAGTCTGCCATCCCCCTATTCCCACCCTTATTACTTACAGTTACGGCATTGCACTTGTCACTAAATAAATGCCTACAGTAATTAAACTCAAAAAGGCCATAAAGAAACTAGATAATAACAATAGCTGCTTCATTAATAGATGTTCTTTCATTCGTTTCTGAACGATAAACCCTGCCACCACAGCAACAAGCCAAATAACGACCCCAAGCACTGAAAATAGATATCCAGAATTTATCACCCACAGTATTAAGATAGCTAGATGAATGAGCAATAAGCTCCATGCGAATGTCTTCAAATTCCCCTCTCCTTGCGTTTAAAAAAGGCTAGTCTAAATTTTTCATTTAGTTACCGCTTCTTTAATACCAATTATTTCAAACCATAACCATTTACTCAATCTCTATTTTCATATAAAGAAACCCTTATTCAAATTGTTATTATCTTTAATAGCTTCTGAAGCCAACTCGATCCGAATTAAAACCTAAGAGAAAAGTCTTTTTAAATAAACCAATAAGCTATATCATGGAACTCGTGATTAATAAGAAACGAGTGATTTTATGAAAGCAAACATAAAGAGAAGAGAAATTCATCCGGCATCGGGCGCGATACTAATGGCACTTGGGATTTTCCTCTATGCAGACGTCGAGGCTTTCCCTCTCATTGCACGGAATTTTGGTGGGATGTTACTCATTGGCGTTTGGCTAATTAGTGTGAGCTTATTATCTTCATTAGTGCTACAGTTTTCTCGTAGAGAATGGAGGGAAACAGTCCTCCACCATCCCGTTCGTTTTTTTATGATGGGAACGTGGGTTGCGGGGATATTTGTTCTTTGTCAGGTAACGTTAAAGTATTTTCCTGAATCATTTTACGTCATTCAAATACTTGTCATTCTAAATACATTTCTAAGCTTCCTGTTCTTAGGCGGTAGCCTTATTCATTTTTATTCTCTCTTGAAAGAACAATCCACCGCTTCTATACATGGAATTATTTTGCTATCAACTGTGACAACTCAAGCTCTGGTCGTTACATGGGCGAAGATGTTTGCCTTACCTCTTGAGGTTCTAATGTTCGGTGTGGTTTTAGGTGGACTGTTCTATCTTTGTGGAATTTGGTGTCTAAGCTTACGTTATTTGCGAGGAAGAAACTGGTCGTTGAAGAACGATTGGAAGAATACAAACTGCATTCTTCATGGAGCATTATCGATCACTGGATTGGCACTGGTGTCCACTCAGGCTTTGTCGGCAACGGTCTCTTTCTTTTTGTGGATAGCGATTCTTCTTATCTTGCTTAGCGTTGAAACGATCGAAATCATAAGAGCAGTCAAGAGAGTCCAGGCATACGGTTGGAGAAAGGGGTTATTTACGTATGATGTGAGTCAGTGGTCGAGGAACTTTACGTTTGGAATGTTTTACGCTTTTTCAATTGCATTGCCCGAGCGACAAAATTCGATCGCTTTAATCGATCAGTTTCAACACCACTTTATATTCTTATGGAGTTGGGTTGTTATCCTTCTTCTTTGTCTAGAGGTCATCTTATGGATAGGCTCCCTTTCACTGAGAGAAAAGGAGCCTACTACCTTACAGGAGTAACCTTTATTCATATAAATTTGGATACACAACGGTGCCATCCTTTTCAATTATTGGCATGGCCCCCCACTTTCCAAGCTCATGCTTAACGAGCTTTATTGTTTTTTTAGAATCGTCGATGATGTGGAGAACTTCCCAATTGTTTGCCTGTAACCAATTACTGATGAGCAAACGGTGGCATCTGGCGGGATGACGTTCAGAACACATGTAGGCCACGTTCATTTTCTTCGCCTGCGTCTTTAGTTTCTTTACTCCTTCAATAAATTCGTTCGTCAACGTAAAATCAGCATAATTGTGAAATGAAGGGTTTTCCCAGCCTTCATTCAACTCAGCCCCAACAGAGCTAGACTGACGTCGTCTCCCACCGAGAAGAGGAAAGTGTGCGTATTCTATCTTTGCTTCCCGAAGCCATTCCTTCATATTTTCGCTCTTATATTGCGGGTGCTTCCGGCTTCCGGGGAAAGCTCGGATGTCCGCCACGTAGGTAATGTCAGCTTCTCGCAACATGTCCAGAAAATATTCCTTGGAATGATTGGAATGTCCAATCGTATAGATTTTCATGAACTGTCCTCCTTTCTCCACCTTCATGTTAAAAACTCTTTCTCTTCACCATTATTCAAATAGATAAATAGTGCCTGTCACCCATAGGGAGTCAGGCACTATTTATCTATTTATATCGAGAATAACTATCGTATCTACGTTCGGAGTAATAGCTTATTTTTCTTTTTGCACCATCTTTTTTAATTCTTCTTGTGCTTTTTGTACCGATGCTACATCTCTTTCTAACGTTTCCAATTTTGTAGTAATCGGTTTTAAAGCTTCTTCAAGCACCGTTTGCAAACGGAGGACTTTTTCATTTTCTTTCGTTTCCATAAATACCTCTCCCTTCAACGTATCTATGTGCCCCATTAGATCGGCTTATCTATCCCCTTTAATAGGGAGCTATTCTTCCTCAATTGTACTAACAGGACTGAACAACTCATAGTGACGTCTCTCTGCTGGTACTCCCCATTCTTTAAGCGATTCATTTATAGATTTCAAGAAGGGAAGGGGACCACAAAAGTAAAAGTCTTTTTGATGATCAGATAAGACTGATTGAAGCCAATCTAAATCAATCAACCCTTCTTTATCAAAGCGAAGCTCAGCGCGATCCTGTTCAGTAGGATCGGAATAACACACATAATAAGAAACGTTTGAATTTTCGTTCGCTAACTTCTCTACGTGCTCCCCTATTGCATGTACATTGCTATTTTGAGCAGCATGAATGAACGTGATTTCACGACTCGAACCGTTCTCAACAAGGCTATTCAGCATGCTCAACATCGGTGTAATTCCTACTCCTCCACTAATCAACACAATAGGTTGGTCGTCAGTTGTGTAGGTGAAATCCCCTGCTGGTGCTGCAATAGATAGTGTGTCACCTTCTGAAATATCATGATGAAGATAGTTTGATACTATTCCGGCTGGTGCATCGTCTACGGCATCCTCACGTTTAACGCTAATTCGGTAATAATCTTTATTAGGAGCATCTGACAAACTATAATGCCTCATATGAGAATATTGTTCACCCTCTATATTGGCTTCTAACGTGAGATACTGGCCAGGTTTATAAGACGCAATAGGACCACCGTCCTCTGGTTTTAAATAAAATGAAGTAATAACATCGCTTTCTTTCACCTTACGATCGACATAGAAAGAACGATTTCCGATCCATCCACCCTGTTTCTGATCTGTTTGTTCGTAGAGCTTAGCTTCTGTTTTAATGAAAATATCTGCAATAGCTGTGTAAGCTTCTCCCCAGGCATCGATAATCTCGTCTGTTGCCGTATCGCCCAGAACATCTTTAACTGCTTCAAGTAACGTTTCCCCTACAATTGGGTATTGTTCAGGCTGAACACCTAGAGCCCGGTGTTTTTCAGTCACTCTCTCTACCATTGACTCGATTTCTTCTAGATTATCAATATTGGCTCCAGCTAAATAAACGCCGTACGCAAGTGCTCCTTGTTGAGTACCTAATTTTTGATTCGTTTGGTTAAACATATTATATAGATCTGGAACGCGCGAGAATAACAATTCATAGAATCTTTCCCCGATCTCCTGGCTATGCTCCTGCAATACCGGAGCAGTTGATTTGACGACCTTAATTGTATTTTCGTTTAACATGTCATAACCCCTTTCTGATCTAATGTTGGCAATGTTTCTAGTCCTTATACACCTCTCTTGCTTTTTCAATCAATCGATCACTTAATGAATCGTGATAGTAGATTCCGGATAAAGGAACAGGTGTATGAACCGGTTTTTAAAGAAGTATTTTCAATACATCTTTATAGTAATAGACATCTATATTAAAATCAATGCGCATAGAAAGGTTTTAAGTAAATGGACACATTTCAGAAGAGGGAAAACTTATATTTCTATTGGGGTCTGTAGATAGCTCATCAAGCATCCTGTTCGCTAGTTTATAGACCAAAGAATGTTTCGAACTCTCCCTCTTCTCAACCTTTACCTTCATAAACAAAGCACTTCTCCATCTCGGAGAAATGCTTTGTTAGAGAGGAATGTCTCTAAGTTCTTTATTGTTCAAACTCAATATGAGTACTAAGATCAACATTTCCTTCGTTGTTCAAAAAGGTGGTTAAATCGGTTACCGCTCCTTCCTCCAATCGGTAAGTGAAACGATCTTCCAACAAAAGACTTTGAATGAATCCTTCTCCGGTTTCAGTCATCCATAAATGAAATGTTTGGTAAGTGTTTTCATCCGTAATAAGATCGTAAGTCAAGACTGGAGGTGTTTTAATCACTTTTTGATCATCAAGTTCCACTGCACGATTAGTCGCGTTCACGAACAACTTACTAATATTCTTATCTGAAAACGATGCTTCTTCTGGTTGTTTTTCATCACCAATCCAATAGCTTATTTTTACGCTTTCTACCTTTTCTAATTCGTTCGTTGAACAAGCATTTAGCGATAGTGAGAGTATGATTATCAACACTAATAGTGTTTTTCTCATGATTTGTCCCCCTGGTTTGGATCGAATCGGATCTGCCCTTTCCTATAAGGTAGCAACTGATCCTTCATAGACGGCATACAACACTCGAAAACCTTCATTAACTTAGTAAACTCCCAGATAGGCAAACACTACTTTGAAAAATTACTAAATGAATAGGTAGAACAAAAGTGAATAAGTTTCACGTCATCCCTTGCCGCTTACGGTTTCTAGATAAAACCCATACTCCTGATAAGAAGGCAGCTAATGACATAACGAATAGGACAAGGTCCGGTATCAAGCCAAAATAAGGTAAGTTAAATCAGCGATGGGTATGGTTGCGACCATAACCAAATCCAGTCTTTTCGTATTCAACTAGATCTTTCTGATCGCAATTTGCTTCTGCTATAAAACTAATAGAATGCGTTACATTAATCCAAAAAAATTGCTAGAAAACATTGACACCATTAATATGATAAAAAAGAGTAATTGACTAATCGTTAATAGATAATCCTTTCGATTTGTTGCGTATTTCCATTCCATCAATGCTGTAGATGATTCAGTAGTAACGACCATGAGACACATTAAGAACCACGGTTCCAAATACCATACCCATTCGGTAGACGGTCTAGTGACATTATAAACATAACCAATCATCAGCAAGCCGATCACGATGACTCTAATACTCCGATCCACTTTCTTATGCGTTTCATTGAGATGGTGGTTGGAAAAGAATTTCTTCTTTTCAACCTTTAGCAACCTTCTCATAATTGCATGAAAAGAAAAGATTAATAGCCCTAAGATTGTAATTAAGATCAATAACTTCAGCCAAAATCCCTGATCAATCCCATACAATAAAAACCCGTCCTTTCTGCCAAAAACCTTACTACCAATTATTTCAAACTAATACACATTTCTCAATCTTTTATTTAACATTAGAAAAAGCCTATTCATATACGAATAAGCTCCGAGATGACTGAAGACTCGATCTCAATTTTTAATTAACGCATTTAATAGGTTAAATATCTAATTCACCTCTTCCACTTCAAACTTTAATCGATCTAAATCCCAGACATCTTCTTCATAATTTTTGATCACTTTCACCTCTACTCTTTGCCCCTCATCATATTTTTCAGGATTGGAAACTCGTATAGTAGGTGAATCTGGTTTGTCTTCAAATTGATATGACTCTGTCGAGGATTCTGCATCGCTAACTGTTGTCCAAGCTTGGATATCAATTTCCATATCCCCACTTTCTTTGTTGATTTCTGTTATTTCCCCATTAATAAACGTCCCTTCTTCAACCTGAAAACAACCTATCAAAGTAAGAGTTAGAGCAGTCATAATGAAGAACATCTTGCATTTCAACACCTGGTCATTCCCCCCCCCCCTAAAGATACATCAATAACAGTTGCTGAACCTCCACATCACTTCAATGTTGTATAAGAGATATCTTTCCTCGTAAACAAGATAGTTTACCTCTTCTTACTTACAACCTACATTCTTCTATATGCTAGAATGCCAATAACGATCGATGTATAATGTTTAAACGAAAAATTTCCCTAGGTGAAAATTTCGCTAATAAGAGGTCTTTTTACTTTTATGAACCACCATCTCTATTAAGCCCAATAGTAATAACCCTAGAATAAATAAAACAACCCTGTCCCAGATTAATAGAAAAGCTAAAACAAATACTAAGAGTAAACTTCTTACCCACTGCCTGTGCAAAATTCTCATATAGAACCCCTATTTCCTATCAATATTTCCATCATTCTTTACGTGGATGATTAATATGTTTGTACTCCACTTGTACTTAAATAGTTATAGATACGCCCCGATTCAGTTTAGATGTGTACTGACGGCTTTAGGTCCCCTTTGGAAATAAGTAAGAAACCAATAGAAAAATAATTCCTACCGCAAATCCTGTCCAAGTTATCGCATTCATTGTGCTGTATTCTAAATCCTGTGCTATTCCCGATAGTATTAACGTTATTCTAATAACGAGAGTGAGCATAACAATCCCAAATGCAGTCCACTGAATGTTATTCCGTTTACTGCTCTGTTCGCTTTTCATAAGAAGCCTCCTTTTCATAGTCTTGACCATCTCTTTAACCCTGTCTTTTCATATCGAAAGCTTCACGGACTCTTTCACCTCATATTCGTATAATCTTACCCGTGGTTCTATTTCTGATCTCCCGTCCTAGTAATTTTCTTTCGCTTATAAACCACGTAAATCACATTAGCGGCGACCATTATTAAAGAACCGGTTAAATACCCAAATATAGGAGGTAGATAGGGCACATCAGGCAGAAAGACGAGTTGACTTCCAAAGCTCCCTCCGATGAAAACCGCCAAAGCCAGCACACTCCATCTCCATTCGGAATGGATGAGTTTCTTCTTTTTCTTCATTATTAAAGACTCCCTTCATTCTTCGGTTTCATTTTCGGTTATCGCATTATTGAAGGAGTTGTTTTGAATGCCATTGCCTATAGGAGACAGAATCCCCTCAAATAGTCCATGCGTATGGCCTCTCATTCTTCATAAGATAGGCATGAACATTCGTTTCAAATTGTCTATTATCTCTTAGCAAATTGTTGAAAATTGCTGTCCTTTTCAGAAACAACTTTTTCACTTTCCATCTCAACTTTAACATAAATATCCAACCCCTTATCCTACTTAAACTATCCTTACTTTGTATCAGTAAACTCATTTGAAATTCGTTAGCCGTGGTGTCGCGATTTTGTCCACACATATGAGACAAAGCAACGAACATAGACTCCTAGTATGAAGTCAGATCAGTGAATCAGGAGGTGTCTGATGATGAATGTTCATCCTTCTATGCGTTTAAAGCTAAAGAAGGGCACTTTCTTCATGCCGGAGCCGAGCGGGAGCGTTTATTTTAGGAACAATTCAGGTTCATTTCGTATGGAAGGGACCACGATTCATCAATGGATAGAAAAGCTGATTCCGATGTATAACGGGGAATATTCGCTAGCTAGCTTAACAGATGGATTACCAGAGCCCTATCGCAATCGGGTTTACGAGATTACCGATTCTCTCTTTACGAATGGATTTCTTCGTGACGTTAGTAAAGACCGCTCCCATCAGTTGAAACCACATGTGGTGGAGAAATTCGCTGCACAGATTGAATACATCGAAAGTTTCTGTGATTCAGGAGCTTACCGGTTTCAACAATACCGAGAGCAAAACGTTTTAGCTATCGGAGAAGGATCCATGTTAATTGGATTAGTGTCATCTTTACTTACATCCGGCTTGCCCCGGTTCCATACGTTACTAACAAACACGAACACCAGTCAACAAAGAATAAGGGAATTAGAGGCGGCTGCGAGACAAACAGACCCTGAAGTTTCTATTGAACTCACGTTAAAAATGGATAGTGACCCGATCTCCTGGGATACGCTCGTCGAGCCATTCGATGCGATTTTATATGTATCACAAGAAGGAAACGTCAAAGAACTACGAACCATCCTTCATGCCTGCCAAGAAAAAAGAAAACTGTTTATCCCAGCACTCTGTCCTGGAAAAATGGGTGTGGCCGGCCCACTTGTAAGCCCCGATGCTGGCTGCTGGGAGTCTGCATGGCGAAGCATGAACCGGAACGAACAAACGAGCTCACTCTCTTCCCCAGCAGGTGCAATGCTAGCGAATGTGATCGTATTTGAATTATTTAAAAAGAGCACGGGCATCCCTGTGCTGTCGCACAACCAAATGTATCTCCTTAACCTCGAGACACTTGAAGGCAAATGGCATCCGTATCAACCTCATCCGCTCGTATCAGCAAAGCTCGACGTTATAAGGGTAGAAAACGTATTAGAAAAGATAAGGACAAATGATGGAAAAAAAGCTCAAAACGAACTTCTCTACTATTTCAGTCAGTTAACCTCAAGCGAGTTAGGTATTTTCCATAAGTGGGAAGAAGGCGAGCTGAATCAATTACCTTTAGCTCAATGTGAAATTCAAACGGTTAACATACAACCAGATGACCTTTCTTCACGACATCCGAGTATCCTAATCGCCGCTTTAACACACGAAGAAGCGAGGCGAGAAGCTGGTTTGACCGGAATTGAGCAGTACGTACTTCCTTTAAAGGGGAAGATCATCTCATCACTCCCCTTTCAATTAGAGCGTTGTCCGTATACGCAAACCGAGCTTCATATTGGAGCTGGAGAAACGTTCATTGAAGGGGTTAGCCGGGCTCTGCAAAAAACACTTGAAGAGGAGTGGAATGAGAAAGCGGATCAGTGCACTACAAACATATCCAAACTTTCCTTCGATCAAGTTGAAGACAATCTCTGTAACTACTATTTGAAAGTTTTATCGACCATGAAGAAAGTGCCGGAGCTAGGCTTAGGAAAAGATGTGTACGGACTTCCTGTCGTATGGAGGAAAGCGGAAGATAACCGCTGGTACGGAACTGTCGGATTTACTCTCACGCTGGCTTTGCGCGTTTCGCTTCTTCAGGCAGTTAAAGAGGCACAAAACAAATCAACTTCATTAGCCCCCTCCTTTTCAACGATCCAGTTTGAAGAAAAAGCAGTCCAATCCATTGATATTCCTGCCTATGACACGAACGACCAGGCTAACATTCTTCGTTCCGTGGTGGACCTTTTCGAACAACAAAACAAGGAGCTTTCCATTGTAAAAATAAATCTCGAAACCTTTGAAAAAGATGGATATCTAGATGTCTACGGTGTGTTGTTAGGAAGGGGGAGAAGACGTGAGCGCTAATATTACACTAGTAGGAAATGGCATGTTACAACAACGCGTAGCAAAAGAACTGGCTCCCTTCCATCACCTCACTCTCCTTCCAGACTTAGAGAAGGCGATACTTAAGAATACGACATTGTTGCTCGTCATCCATGACTATTGGAATCCATCGATACATAAACTTGCGGAGGAAGTGGCGCGGGAGCACGGTATCGATTGGCTACGGGGCTTCTTATCATTTGGTGAAGGTGTCGTTGGTCCGCTCGTTCGCCCCGGTCGTGAAGGCTGTTCACAATGTGCGGATACAAGAAAGATGATGGCAGCGAACGACCGGGAAGATCTATGGAAAATTCAACAGGTTTTAAGCAAGGCCGATGGCAATATTCGTGATGAATGGCTCTCTCAAACGGGACTTCTTCAAATGGCTCAACTAATCAAAAATGAAGTGCACAATGTGGTACATCTTAAGTCTCCTCAATTAGAAAGGGCGGTTCATTTCACCAATTTAGGTTCCCTTGAGAGCTCTCGCCATCGTATCTTACCAGACGCCTATTGTTCCGTTTGCAGTCATTTGCCCGAAGACTCGGAAACGGATGCGGTGATTACGCTTAAACCAAGTTTGAAAATTAGTGAAGATCGCTATCGATGTCGTTCGATGGACGACTTAAGCAACGTACTTTCAAGAGATTATCTCGATCCACGAACAGGTCTATTAAATCGTCTTATGATCGATTTTGAAACACCGTATGCTGATGCGATCGTTAACCTTCCTCTGTTTAATGGAAATGAAGGCTCTGCAGGAAGAACAAATTCGTACGCGATGAGTGAAATGACAGCGATATTGGAAGGGTTGGAGCGGTCTTGTGGCATTGATGCAAAAGGGAAAAGAACCGTTGTTCACGATTCCTATCGCAATCTGGATCGAGCCTTGAACCCTCTTAAGCTCGGCGTTCATGATGATGAACAGTATGCAGAGCAAGGCTATCCATTCGCTCCATTTCATCCTGATCGAAAAATGAACTGGGTGTGGGGCTACTCTCTTATTGAAAAAAAGCCGATTCTCGTGCCAGAGCGGCTCGCTTATTACAGCATGGGCTGCGGCGACGGGTTTGTGTTTGAAACGTCTAATGGCTGTGCGATCGGAGGAAGTCTTGAAGAAGCGATTTTCTACGGCATGATGGAAGTGCTTGAACGCGACTCTTTTCTATTAACATGGTATGCAAAGCTCTCTCTTCCTCGGATTGATCCAGTCTCATCAAATGATGAAGAACTACATTTGATGATCGACCGCATGCGAGAAGTATTAGGATATGATCTTTATTTATACAATGCAACGATGGAACACGACATCCCCTGCATCTTAACGATCACGAAGAACCGCACTTCTCATACCGATCGCTTAAACCTGATGTGTGCGGCTGGCGCGCATCTCGATCCTGTGAGAGCTGTAAAAAGTGCAATCTTTGAAAGTGTTGGACTGATCCCACCATTAAATAAAGATTTCAAAAACAAGAAAGATGAATTTCTAGCCATGTATCATGACTCCTCTCTTGTTAAGAAAATGGAAGATCACGGCATGGTGTACGGACTTCCTGAAGCAGAAGAACGCCTTCACTTTTTACTAAATCAGAATCGACCTATGCAAACATTCCAAGAAGCTTTTCAACCGTCAAAACGTCATGCCGACCTCACGGATGATCTAAATACGATGTTACAAACCTTTCGCCGTTTAAACTTGGATGTGATCGTTGTCGATCAAACTACACCTGAAATTCATCGGAACGGACTTCACTGCGCAAAGGTCATCATTCCAGGGATGCTGCCGATGACATTTGGCCATCACTTAAGGCGCGTTACCGGCTTAAGCCGAGTATTGAAAGTTCCAAAAGAACTCGGATATGTTGATCGCGAACTAACAGTTGAGGAGCTCAACCCTTATCCGCACCCGTTCCCTTAACGTGGCGAGGAGGTTAGTGATGGATCTTGATTTGTTCTTACATCAACTGCATTTCCAAAATGACCTTGTGACGCCACCGAACTGGGAAGTGAATTGGGACGATGCTCCCCTTCCATTTAAGATTTATCGTCATTTGCCGGAGTACGCTCTTGCTCATGATGTTCCATTCGTTATTCAAGAATCATCGTTTCACCCAACGCCCGATCTGAAAACAATCGGTTCTTTTCTCTGGTATGTTTATGGGCTGTCTCAGATTAGTCAGACAGCTTTTCCATCTGATAAGGGTGGCGAATCAACGGAAACGATGCAATCATTCCGCCGCTTCCCCCCATCAGGAGGCGGCTTATATCCAAGTGAACTGTATCTATATCTTAAACTAGATGAACTACCGAACGGGATTTACCATTATGATGTTGCTCATCATCGTCTTCTTTTGTTACGTAAAGGTTATTTTGATTCTTACTTAAACAGCGCACTAGGAAGTAACTCTAACCTTTCGAGCTGTTTTGGGGCCGTCATCATCACGACGATGTTTTGGAAGAACTTTTTTAAATACAACAACTTTTCCTATCGTCTTCAAGGATTGGATGCGGGGGCACTTATTGGTCAGCTATTGGAGGTTAGTAAATGTTTTCGCTTTTACCCGAAGGTTCAATTTCGATTTCTAGATTCAGCGATCAATCACTTACTGGGGCTTGAAGAACTGGAGGAAAGTACCTACGCGGTCATTCCGCTATCAAAGCATAATATTGTGCATGAAGAGGCGCCTGGAGAATGTTCAGCAGCAGAATTGGTGAAAGAAATTCCTAAAATCAAAACAACGCATTACCAACGTTCTCAAAACGTCTTACCGTTTCCTGAAATCGCACAGGTTCATCACGCCACGCTTCTTGAATCTACCAGGTTGATACGGGGGCTTAAAAAAAGCGAAGAGAACTTCGAAAACAAGTCAAAGATTGCTTTGCCTAAAGCAAGAGAGATAACCAAAGATTTAGCTCACGTTTGTCAGAATCGCTATTCACCAGAAATGGATTTTAACGGACAAAGAATCGATCAGATTCAGCTCGCTTCCCTTCTGAAGGAAAGCACTGATTCCTACACGTACGCTAACGATTTAGATAAGGGAGAAAATCAATTGTCACGCGTCTCTCTTTACGGGTGCTTTTATCAAGTAGATGGCATTCCAAATGGGGCTTATCGGTATGACCCTACTTCTCATTCCCTTTTACCCATTAAAGAGGGTGACTTTCGTTTAGACCTCCAAGCTGGAATGTCCCTTCATAACGTTAATCTGCATCAAGTTCCAATCTGCCTGCATTTAGTCGGAGATCGCACGTATCACAAAGCAGAACTTGGCTACAGAGGCTATCGCATTCAACATATGGAAGCTGGGATGCTTCTTCAGCAACTATTATTAACGGCCAGCGCACTTGGCATGAACGGTCATCCCCTGCTTGGTTTTGATATCAATGGTTGTGATGACATTTATGAACTGGAAGCTGCACAGAAAACGACGATTATTCAAATTCCTGTGGGGTTTCATCGTGCTAAAAGTTGGTTAGTTGGGGGGATGCATGGTTGAGATGGAGGGGTCAGGTACGTGTCTGACCCCTTCTTTCCTCTACTGTTGATGCATCTCATAACGGAAGAGAGGGCTACTGATTGAATCAGTAGCCCTCTCTTTTACTTTTCAAAAATCCTTTCACAGTGATGAGCGCTTACTCCAAGATCTATAAAAATGACCCCATTCTAAACTAACCCAGAATCAGGTCTTCATGGACATCAGCGACCGAGACATGGAACCTGCTCCTTCGTGCTTGAAGCTTTTCTTCCCTAGCTTTGGAATATACAGTGATAAAAACAATGACCTACCGAAACTGAAAAGAATGAAGCTTAACCAAATCCCCGAGTTTCCTAGGATGGGAACAGTCAGCCAGATTGCTGGCAGGAACAGAAGCAAGGCCAGAAGGATCGAATCTCGTATTGGTGCTGCTTGAGTGGCGCCTGAGAATATCCCTTCCAGCTGCAGTCCCCAAAATCCGAGAATAGGAAAGAGGACCATCCAGATGAGTTGATCTTGGGCAGCTGCCCGCACTGCTTCTATCGTTGTAAAGAGAGAAACGGTTGCCTGACCCCATAACACCATAACGAGGGAGAGAAAAGCGGCAGATCCCAATCCCCATTGTGCTGATAAGTGAAAAGCGCGTGTGTACAGCAGTCGGTTTCCACTTCCAATCGACCTTCCGACTAGGATGCTGGACGCATTTGCGAAACCTCCGAACAAGTAAGCCATCATATAATGAATTTGCAAGAGGATCGCATTGCCAGCTAAGATAACTTCGCCCATACTTGCTCCTTTTGAAGTGAATAAGATCGTCATCGCCAAGAGGCAGATTGTACGCAAGAACAAGTCTCGGTTCACTTTGAACATTTTTTGAAGTGGTTCAAGTTCGGTCAACATCCTCAACCGAATTTCCTTAAGGCCTGGCTTGATTGATCGATAGATAACTACGGCGCCGAACAATACCGCTGTGACTTCAGAGATCAATGTTGCGTAAGCCACCCCTGTGACGCCCATTTCAAGTCCAAGCACAAAGATGAAATCCAAAAAAATATTCAGGACATTCATCACCACTTGTGTGGCGAGTGCAAGCCGGACTTTTCCCATTCCTATGAGCCAACCAATCATCACATAGCTTAATAGAATGAAAGGTGCTCCCCAGATTCTGATGGTAAAGTAGGAGGCGGCCATTCCTGAAAGGTCTTCACTTCCACCGATCAGCATTAAGGAGATATGCAAGATTGGCTCCTGCAAAAAGAGAAAAAGCAAACCGAACAGGATAGCGATGATCGTGGGTCTGAAAAAGGTTAATAGGATCTCCCTTTCATCCTTAAGCCCTTCTGCCTGCGACGTAAACCCGCTGGTGCTAACTCTCAAAAATCCAAGGAGCCAGTACATCGTATTAAAGATAACGGCCCCGATTGCGACTCCCCCAATGGAAATCGGATCAGGCATTCGGCCGACAACAGCCGTGTCCACCGCCCCAAGAAGCGGAGTCGAGATCCCTGATATGACGAGGGGGATTGCTAAACGCAGATACTCTTTATGGCTGCATGCTTTCTTGATTTCTAAAGATGTTGCTTCTGGATACATACTATTCTCCTTCTATAACTTCCTAGTAAAAAGGGGGATCTTTCGATTCTCGACGGAAGGCGCATCCTCACCCCGATTAAAAGGAATGAGTACATCTTCCACACAAACCGCATCATAGTGAAAAATACAACATCAATCCAGGGAAGCTGCGGCAATCAGTGCCTTTGTATAAGGATCTCTTTCTCGCTCATACATATCCTCTAATATGAACTGATCCACCATGCCCCCTTCTTTTAGGACGATGATTCTTTCGCATAGGAAGGTTACCGCTCTTATATCGTGCGAGATGAATAAGATCGTGATGTTCAATTGCTTTTGCAACGCTTTTAGGAGAGTAAGTATTTGCACTTGCATCGTTACATCCAGGCTGGCAGTTGGTTCATCGCAGATGAGGAGCGAAGGTTGGAGACTGATCGCCCTTGCGATACTCACCCTTTGCTTCTGACCTCCGCTTAGCTCATCGGGATATCGTTCAGCCAGGCTACTGTCCAAACCCACCAACCCCAAAAGTTCCCCTGCGATTTCTTTATCTGAAAGGCCATCTCCTTGTATAAAAGACGGCGTGAATTCTTTATAATTCTTCAGAGGTTCCAGTAGGCTTTTCCAGATTGGAAGTTTTGGATTTAAAGCACTGGCAGCGTCCTGGAAGATCATCTGGACATTCTTGCGGTACGCTCGTAAAGGAGCACGTTTCTTAGGTACGATCGGACTTCCTTGAAACGTAATCATCCCCTCCTTAAAGGTTTCCAGGCCGACTAAAATTCTGGCTAATGTACTTTTCCCACTTCCGCTCTCTCCAACGATCCCAAAAGACTCCCCTTGATCCACAGAAAAAGAAAGCTGGTTCAGTGCTTGCAGGTTTTTAGAATAATGTTTTGATAGATTTTCTACTCGCAAAGTATTCATAGGGAATTCGCCCTTTCGCTGGTCGATGGCTGTCGTTCACTAGGGAGTGACAATAAGCAAGAGCAGAGTTTTTTCGTGTACGGATGTTGATGGTGGCAACGGATTCGTTCTGACGATCCCTCTTCTACAATAACTCCCTCGTACATGACATGAATCCTGTCTGACCACTTATAGGCTTTTGCGAGATCATGGGTAATCATCAGAACGGCACAGTCCGTTTCTCTGCGTACTTTATCGATATAACTTAGTACTTTTTCTCCATTCATTAAATCCAATGCGGTCGTGATTTCATCACAAATGAGAAGGCTCGGCTTAATGGCTAGTGTCATCGAGATGGCTGCACGCTGCACTTGTCCCCCGCTCAATTGAAATGGATAGCTTTTAAACACCCGTTCACTGTCCAGGCCGGTTTCTTCCAAAACAAGGAGAGCTGCTTCTTTCGCTGCTTTTTTGGAAATGCGTTGATGAGTGCGGATCGTTTCGATCATTTGTTTTCCGATTTTGATATAGGGAGTAAAGCTTCCACGATAGTCTTGAAAGATCAGACTGATGTCTCTTCCAAGCAATTGGCGACGTTCTTTTTCCTTCATCTGCAACAAGTCCCGTCCCTTATATAAAATCTGTCCTGTCACTTTCATCTCCTCAGGTAAAAGACCTAATATAGCTTTAGCGGTCAAACTTTTTCCACTGCCGCTTTCGCCGATTAGTGCAGCAATTTGTCCTTGATCTACTTCCATATCGATGCCTTTGATTAAAGGATTTCCTCTGCTTTCAACGGTCAAGTTTTTAATAACGATTAGACTTTCACTCAATTTCTGCCCCTCCCTCTACGAATATCAAAATGATTCTTCAGCCCATCACCTAAGAGGTTGAAACAAAGAACTGTTAGCATGATCGCTAAACCTGGATAGACCATCAACAAAGGATTGACCTGGAAATAGGCTCTGCCGTCATTAAGCATGGCTCCCCATTCTGGAATCGGTGGCTGTGCGCCCAATCCGATATAGGAAAAGGAGGAAACGAGTAGAATCACCTTTCCAACATCAATGGCTGCCATGACAATGATATCTGGAATGACCTGAGGCAAGATGTGCATACGAATCGTTTTTAAGGCACTTGAGTTCGATGTTTGCGAAACAAGAACGTATTCCTTCTCTTTTTCCGTTAAGACAAGCCCACGAACAACGCGCGCATACACAATCCACCTAACAAGAACGATCGCAATGAGGAGGTTTGTAAGATTTGGTCCAAGAATGCCGGCAATGGCAATGGCCAAGATGAAATCAGGAAACGATAAGATACCATCTACTATTCTCATGAGAATGGCATCCACTTTCCCTCCAACATACCCAGAAAGAAGACCAACCGGCACGCCTATCACAATAGCCGCGACGATTGCTACAGTGCCTAATCCAATCGTTAATTTGGCACCATATACAATTCTGGCAAGAATATCCCTGCCAAGCTGATCTGTACCGAGCCAATGCGCAGATGAGGAACTTTGGAGCCTATTCCCCATATCGACAAGAAAAGGATCATGTGGCACAAGCCATCCACCAATCAGCATCACACCTACGATGAATAAGGCGAGCAGAAGGCCAAGGACGAGATTGATCTTCCGTACATTCAGCGGTGCTTGAATAGCGGCAGTTTTCATGACACCGACTCCTCCCCATTGTTAATTTGAGGGTTGATCATCATGTACATAAAATCCACCACCAGGTTTGATAGGACAACAAGAAAGCCAATGATCAGAATATACCCTTGAATAACAGGGTAATCCCGCTGCAAAACCGCGCTCACGATTAATTCACCCATCCCTGGCCAGGAGAAGAGAATCTCAATAACTGTCACACCTCCGAGGAGGCTGCCAATACTTAACCCAAACATGGTAACGAGTGGGATTAGGCTTCCCCTTAAAGCATGTGAAAAAATGATTCTTTTTTTTCGTAAACCCCGTGCTTTTGCAGCCTCGATATAAGGGCTTTGCAGTGTAGCGATTAAACGCTCACGTAAAAGCCTAATATACATGGGAGCCATCGCAACCCCAAGCGTGACAGAAGGCAGAATAAAGTGTGCGAGCGTCCCCTTTCCCATGACAGGTAGAAGATTCCATTGCAAGGAGAAAACATAAATCAACATTAATCCAAGCCAAAAGCTAGGGATAGAAGCTCCCGTCAAAGCGGTCCACCTGCTCAGATAATCTGGCCATCGCCCTTCATACACAGCTCCCAGCATCCCCATCGGCACAGCTATGATAAAGAGCACCACCAAACCGCCAATGGATAAAGAAAGAGTTGCGGGTAGCTTATCCAGGATCATGTCCAGAACGGGCCTTTTGGAAATTAACGATTCCCCAAGGTCTAGTTGAAGAACCCCCAAGACCCATTTTCCATATTGCTCAAGAATCGGCCGATCAAATTCGTATGCTTTCATTAAGTTTTCTTCATCGGTTTTCGTTGCGGCAATATCGTCCACATTCAACATCGTTCTGATCGGGTCTCCTGGGGTAATCTTCATTAATAAAAAGGTTATAAAAGAGAGAAACAGAACCATAATAACCAATTGAAGCATTCTGGATCCGATAATCAACAGTAATTTTTTCACATTGCTCACCTTCTAACTAATGGATGAGCTTTGCCAAGAAAAGTGAAAGCATCAAAAGACTCTTCCACTCTGCTTCTATTCAACATCCATTTCATTTGTAATCAAATAATATTCTTCTGATCCCGGCTTCCAATTTTTCACGCGTTGGTTTACCCCGACGATAATATGGGGATGAAGAATGAAAGATTGCGAAATCTCTTCTTGTATCTTTTCAACTGCTTTTTTCTGCAACTCGATTCGTTTCTCTTGATCTGCTTCCTTGTTAAGCTGCTTCGTGATGTTATTGACTTCAGGGATATTAATTTGACCAGGGTTCAAAGAACCATCAGGCAGATAAGCGACATTGAGAAAGTAACCACCGTCTCCACGAGGCGCTGTTAAGTTGGAATAGGTAACAATGTCCCACTCTTGTTGCTGCTCCCATAGGTAATTGTCAATATTTTCAACTGTCACGACGTTAACCTTAATACCAAGATTTGCTGCCTCGGACTGAAAGTATTGAGCCATCATTGGGAGTTCAGGTCTACCTTCATAAGTAGCTAAAGTCAATTCGAGGGGCTTTCCATCCTTCTCCAGGTTTCCATCCTCATTTTTCTCATAGCCTGCCTCGTTTAATAATTTCTCAGCTTTCGAAGGATCATAAGATGTAGGATCTTTCTCGCTCGCAAATTCGAAGTCTGGGTTAAATGGTCCGTTAGCTGCTGTAGCGTGGCCATTCATGATTTCCTCAACAGCGACCGGACGGTTTACTAACAGATCCAAGGCTTGTCGGACTTTCACATCCTGCAGTTCAGGTTTGGCTGAATTATAGAGAAAGAAATGTACTCTTAAACTAGCAACCGATTCAACACGCAGTTCATTATGACTCTCAATCGGTTCCAATGATTCTGGAGGCAAGTGGTACGAGATATCCGCTTCTCCGGATTGAAGCGCTAGCGCCCGTACATTGGCGTCGGAATTGAACTTGATACTGACGTGATCCACGTTGGCCTCTCCATCCCAATACTTTGGATACTTCTTCAATTTGATTTCTTCTTCTGAGGAAAAGCTCTCCACTTGAAAAGCCCCTGTAGCAATTGGCTTTTCACCGATATTATCCGCATCTGCTTTAATGATCGATGCATTCGTGTGAACGAGTTCCGATAAAAACGCAGGATACTCCTCTGTTGTTTTAAAAGTGATTTGCTGGCCATCCGCTTCCATCTTGTCGATCTTCAAAGCGGAAGCTAAGGCTTCATTCACTTCAATGGCACGTTCAAAGGAGGCTTTAACCGCTTCCCCATCCACTGGTGAACCGTCATGAAACGTTACTCCTTCTTTTAGAGTAAACACCCAGGTCGTTTCGTCCTTCTGCTCCCAGGATTCAGCAAGCCACGGCTTAATCGCAAGATCATCATCAAGTTTTACAAGCGTTTCAGCGATTCCAGCTCGCACTCCCATCCAATCTTGGTGAGGATCAATGGTTTTCGAGGCAAAGCTGAATAACATCGTTAATGATTTATCTTTTGAGGTTGATTGGTTTTTCTCTGTTCCTGCCTCATCTGTGCAGCCTGTGATTATGATTAATAACAGGCTCAGCAGGAGTCCCGCTATGGTTTTCTTATTTTTCATCATTGTTCTCTCCTCTAGTATTAAATTGTTAAAAAGTTTCTTATGTACCAGTCGACACAATTCATTGAACACCCCCACAAAACAAAATCATTACGATTTAAATTCCGAAAAAACTATAATCCATAACACGAGACGTCGTTCCATTAAATCGAAATAATTACTATTTACAATGGATGACTTATACTCATCGGATAACCTCACGTCAATAACTTTTTATCCCTTTAACTACTTTTTCCATACCGGTACGAAAGATATTTTCGACTTTTGGACTGGCTGTTTTTTTCGAGAGAGCAAGATGCATGAAGTAACGATAAGCATCCCTCCAGTTACAGTGAGTAGATCAGGTACCTCTGCCCAAAAAAGAAAACCCCACAGTATGTTAAACACGATCCCTATGTAACGAGCGATTTCAACAACAACAACACTTTCATGTGTAAAAGCCTTCGTTAAGAACACCTGGCCGAGCAGTGATACAACCCCAATTCCGACTAGAATAGACAATTCTGTAGGCGAAGGAAGCACAAAATTGTTCCACATTAGTGGAATGGTAATAAGGGTACCAGTGGCCAAAAAATAAAATACGATTTCAAATGAATGATGCGCTTTGCTTAGAAAACGAATGCTCACAGCAGCAGCTCCTGCAAAAAGAGCACTTGCCACACCAACAAGAGCAAAAAGCGAGTACGCCGAGTACGCTCCTGGCTTCGTTAACAATACAATTCCAACAAGAACGAGAGGCAGTATCAGTATAACTCGCTTAGAAACTCGTTCTTTTAAGAACAGATAGGAAAAGAACACAGCAAAGAAAGGAGAGAGATGTGCGAGAATGCTTGCATCCGCGAGTGGAATTTTTGAAATCGTATAGAAGTATGCTAGTAAATACAGTGCTCCAAAGATGCCGCGCAACATTAGAAATGGAATCCCTTTCCTCGAGAAACGAACCTTGCTTCTCTTCATGAAGAAATAGATGAGTAACGTTCCTATGAAACTTCTAAAAAAGACGATCTCTGAAGTTGGCACGGTGTCACTTACACTTTTGACGAGCACATTCATCATACTGAAAATCAATGAAGATAGAATGGCAAGAATAACTCCATTTCTCATACCTTCACCCTTTGCTCACTTCTCATTCCTGTTATCCGCTCACCTTTCAAATACTGCCATTCGTGAGCTTTCCGTTCGAATAATTGAATCAATCGGACTATTTCCGGCATACTGATACCTTTCTCTACTCCCATGCGGTGCATTTGCTTTAAATTCTTATAGTCTTCGAACGGGATCCTAGGCACGCGCCATTCTCCGGATTCTGTTCTCGAAATTTGCTTATACGGTACCTTAGAGAAGTCGAAGTATGCACCGTTTTTATTAGGTTTTGAAAAGGGGTCGATCAAGATGGAAGCGTAACGAATGTACAGTAAGTACTCCTGCTTAACAGATTCAACTTCACAGAACCTATCTAAATCAGACCGTGACAGCGACTCATCATGCACAGGGTAGTTATCGTCGTTAAGAAATTGAAGTAAATTAATTGGATTTCCACCTAGCTCCACGACGAGAGCTGAAATCTCCTTCCACAGCTTCACCATCATTCTGATTGTTTCTTGCGTGATTGGCCCTTCCGGATAAAGCTTGTATAGGGATTTCAAGGATTTTTTCTCAGAAAAGATTTCGTTTAATGAGAAGGGATTAATAAAGAACGGAGGATGGACGTACGTCGTGATGTTCCGACATTCCACATCAATCGCGTTTTCCTTCACGACTGTCTCAATACCAGCTTCCGCTAATAACTTCTCTATAAGGCGAAGATCACGCCCCGTTTTTTTGTTTGTAGCAAGGTAAATCCGCTTCTTCACCGCCTTCGTGAACGAAACGAGGTTACCGTCAGGGACGAATTTAGTAGCAGCGAAATAAGTAGAAAGACTAATCAACTCAATACTCCTACCTGAGTCGTGAACCAAATTACTAACGTGTTCGTTCGATCCAACTACGGGTGACAATAAAATAATCGTCTTAAGTTGTGTTAATTTTTCTATCCGAAGAGCCTGAAGAACGTCATGATAACTGTAGCTTGGAACGCATAAGATCATCACGTCAAATCGATCCTCAACGGTTGCAAACCCATCATAAAAACGCGTAATCTTGACCTTACCAGAAAGAGAAGGTCGATTTGGTGCAATGGCTGTAATCACATTTTCAGATTTCTCGAGCTGGTTCTTTACTTCCCGCGAATAAGAACTATTATGATTTACTAGTGACATTTCTCCCTCCCAGCTCTTCGAAACAGCAACGGCTGTTTGAATTGCTGCAGGACCTGCACCGACAATCAATGTATGTTGTATACTCATGTCATCACCTTGCTCTTTTTCTCAAGTACGAGTGTTTCGTAAATGCTGTCACTTTTCTCATGAGGGACAGTATGCTGTAGCCAGTTACCTGTGATGATCTCATCGATTGGATAATTAAAAATCGATTTCAAACCGTTTCCAAATCTGACGATCACCTTTGTCCCTTCCCACACCTTCTCCTTAAGAACGTCGATCACTTCAAGTTTATCTTTCACAAGAGAAGCAATAAAGACATGAGTGATAGTCTCAAATTCATGTTGTGCGGTAATATCACCATGAAGAAACGCAATCTGTTTTTCGAGCCCCGATGCACGTGCCACTTCCCTGGACAACTCAATGGCTTCATGATCTATGTCCAAGCAAATCACATTAGCACCAGTTTCTTTCGCAATCGTTAAGGCTGTTGTTGGAAATGCTCCAGATCCAATAAACAGCACGTTTGATTCACTATGTATGCCGAAGTTGTGGTATTCATCCCTAACAGACTGCGCCAAAGACGACACGTATTGTCCAACTGGGAGTCCAACCTGCTGAGCTCGAATGGACTGGTATTTCTCCACGTCACATAGAGCGTTGACCGATGTTTCACGCAGCTGCTGTGAAAGCTCCTGAACCTCCTCTAATTCGCTCCACTGGTTCCATTTCACAATGTTCTCTTTCCGATTGATGAACGCACATAAATCATCCAATTTGCTTTTCAAAAGATCGTAGCATCCATCGAATTCCTGTGCATATCGAGCGAGTTCCGCAATCTCCACTTCGATTACTTTCAACGAACAAAGGAGTTCATATTTTTCTTTCAAGAAAGTCACCTCACTTTTTACTTTATAAATCGAAACGATTTCGATTTATAAAGTAAAGTATAGGCAAAACCTTTCGATGTGTAAATCAGTTTTTACATCATTGCATATAATTGAGCCATTAGTCCTCTTACGGTGTCAAACAATGAATGAACCGCACATACAGAGAGAAGCTTTATTTAACAACAACAGAGAGTTTTTCCAGGAAACCACAAACCTGATAACATGGACTATATACCTAAGGGATCATTGACTAAAGAAAAAAGCATTCAGGAAGGACCTTCTCAACCACAATTTCAATATATAACAAAAGGGAGAGCTAAAAAATCCATCATTAGCTCTCCCTTCTATTTTCCAATACATCATTTCATAACCCTCTCGAGAGGATGATCAAATTTCAACCATCCCTTTCCCCAACACTTAATGCACCAACGGGCTCGGTGTTCCTAGGGACATAGGGGCAGGGCACCATAGCCGTCGCATGTTGCTTGTCCATGGTGCATGGTTGCATGGTGCCTGTCACTTGTCGAATTTTAAGAGCGCTCAAGCACCGATACGAGCAAACGGTGAATGACTTCATGGTCACGCATATCGTGTAAGCGATATTCTTTCCCAGGAAGCGTGTACCACTCCTCTGCTCCTACATACGTGATGCGAAGCGTGAGATCGCCTTTCTCATCACAGGAAGTCACCAGTTCAAGCTCCCCGCTAATCACACCTACTTCTTCGGTCATAACACCGTGAGTTGCAGTGAAAATGGACGACTTTTGTTTCATTTGAGCGCACCTCCTCAGCTTGTCGAAACGATCAAACTATCAACTAACCCGAATTAATAACTACACGTATTCAGCATGCTTTGAAGAGCCGATTTCTCTGAAGACTGAAGGCTTAAATCATAGTCATATTTCGTATTGATCCACCACTTTGCATACCCGCAGTGAGCACTGTAACGCGTTGGCTTCCAAGTAGACGGATCCTGGTCACCCTTGGAGCGGTTGCTGCTTGCCGTTACTGCAATAAGATGCGGACCATCAAGGTCATTCGCGTAATCCTCTCGCTTTTGTGTGCTCCAACTACTTGCTCCTGAACGCCACGCCTCTGCCAACGGCACCATATGGTCGATATCAAGATCAGACGGGTCATACACTTGCACGCCATCAAAGTAGCTGTACCATTTACCAGACGTTACAGGACAGTCACCGCTGTAATAATCAGCATCCCTCTGCAGCACCAATTGACGCGTGTCACAGCCATTCCCCTGTCCAATCCAGTGTGAGAATTTATCACGTGAGTATCCGGACATAGAATCTTCAGACTGTACAGTCAAGGAATCCAATTGAGATTGAGCGGCAGACTTTGACGGTGTTCCAGGAGGAATCGCAAGAGCGGACGGAAGTCCAAATTGATATCCACTAAACAACAGAACCAAAGTAAAAACAACTAAAATTGATTTCTTAAACATAGTAATGCCTCCTACTTTTTTGATTATTTATGTCCTAACACCTTCGTTCAGGCGTAAGAGATATTAATAGTCTTTTAAGTCAAAAAGAGAACTGAGACATAACAAAGCGTAGTAACCTCTTTTATCAAGCAGTATGTTTCTTTTAAGTATCAGCGCGACTTAAATCTAGCATAATTTTCAAACAATGTTCTACCGTTCAAAGACATATAATCAAAGTTGGTTCATATGAGCTAGTGAGCGTTCTCTTATTTTTAAGTAGATGTTCCCAACAATTTTTACAAGCTTCATAAAAAGCGTGACCTTTGGATGATATGAAAAAATCAGTGCGAATCACCCACGATAAAATGACCTAAACTATTAGGACCAAATTAGACCTTTTTTCAATCTCGAATCGTCACCATGTTTCTTTATAAAAAAACTCTACGGAACGTTTGTTGTTACTGAGCTTATTAGCTTATAAGATAGAAGCGTAGTAGGAGGAGAATACGATGAACAATAGTAAAGTGGGAGAACTAATTTATAGTTTGAGGAAGGAAAAACGCCTTACTCAGAAGCAATTAGCCGATCTAATGAACATTTCTGATCGAACCGTTTCAAAGTGGGAGCGAGGTTATGGCTATCCAGATATTTCGCTATTACCACAGTTATCTGAACTGTTAGGAGTTAACATTGAAAGTATCTTAGATGGTGATTTAGCGTCAAATGATTTTGTAGGAGGAAATATGAAAAAATCAAATTACTTTGTATGTGAATTATGTCAAAATATCGCTTTAGCAACTGGAGATATTTCCATATCTTGCTGCGGAAGAAAATTAGATCGATTAGAAGCAAAGAAAGCAACAACTGAAAACCAACTTACCATCATGGATATTGACAATGAATGGTATATTTCTAGCGAACATCCGATGTCTAAAGATCACTATATCTCCTTTATTGCTTTTGCAACTGGAGATCAAGTTCGAATTATGAAGCAATATCCGGAATGGAATTTACAAGCACGTCTTCCTAAAAGCAAGCATGGCAAATTATTGTGGTATGATACGAAATTCGGATTGTATTATCAGCTGATATGAGCTTTTTGTGAACCGGAACTAAAGAGGGGGGGCAGGCACGTACCTGACCCCCGATACATTAAACCACTAAAGACTATTTTCACTACTTGTCCTCACTCCTTTCAAACCATTGCATATTCTATTAATGAGAGTGATCCATTACCTCTTAACTTGAAAATCACAGGAGTGATAACTATGTCTGGATACAATAACAGCTTCGCCCTAATTGTTGTCTTGTTCGTTCTATTGATCATCGTCGGCGTTGCTTTTGTAAACTGATAATACCAATGAAGGAGAATCGCCGGGACGGTTCTGGTGATTCCACCTCATAAATAAAAGAAGCATTCATTATTGGAAAAATGAATGCTTCTTTTAACGTTTTTCGAAATATTGCATTATGAGAACCGTCTCCGCGATGCTTACAGCCTGCGTATAATTGCTTATAATTATGAGATTGTTTCTGTAAAAACTAAGGAGATTAAAGTTTGTGGTTCTTAGAGACAATGAACCTGTGTCATAGTGTGGTAAGTATGAAGATGGAAAATATAAAATTTCCTCAACTAGTAAAGACTATAAGATTATTTTAATTACTATATCTTCTATTTTGAATTAAAACTACTTGATAAAAATAATCAAACGCTTCCTCTTCACTATCTTTTTCTTTAATGACATAGTGGCCTCCCCGCTCTCCTGTTTTAAAAATCTTCCACACCCCTTGATCATATACACAACCTAATACTAGTGGTTCATCTGTAATGCTATCTAGTACCATTATATACTCTGCACCGATAGTTAATTTGTCATCCTTATATCTTTTTAAGAACTCTTGTTTTGTCATAATTAGTCCTCCTTTTAATATTTAGGTATAACTCCTATATCCTCCAAAACCTCACCACTTAGCGGTGTTACTATTTGTTCAGCTCCACCATCCATTAATTTCTCACCTGTAGAGCTAGTTCTCCACGGAGCAGCTGTACCTTTCAATCCATAAGTAGTGTCGACATTCCTAACAGCATTTTTCAAGTTTCCTTGATGATAGTTATAATCTCCCTTTAACGTGTCTAAACCAACCTCTGAGAATGGTTCTTTTCCATTTGCTATGGCAATTCGATTTAGACTTTCTAGATTTCCACTTTTAATTGCATCAATAGCATCAAAATAGGATTCATTATCAAAGTTTCCTACATGCCTTGCTTCAGGATTTTCTAAATAAGGTATGGCACGTTGATTGGGAATTGCGGGGACGGTTCTGTTGATTACATCTCATAAATAAAGAAGCATTAATTATTGAATAATTAATGCTTCTTTATTTCGAAGTATTGCAACATAGGAACCAACTCGGTAATGTTGCAGGGACAAGGAATCTGTCATATGTTCCTCAATAACTCTAAAAGAGATTATTTTTGTGTACTAATATATTCTCTAATTAGTTTCACATCACTTTCTCTCTTTGCATCAGGGGAAATTCCTAACTTTTTATACTTCCATATAATTAATCTCTCATAATGATTATAATTATTTTCTTCCTCTAATAAAGTATAATCAAATTCAACATCGAACTTACCAGTAGAATATAACTCAAATGTTAAATTAGTCCAAGGTTCCTGCTTATTTCTTTTGAATTCTTCCCATAATTCTCTAAAGATACTGCCAAGTAGATTTAATTGATGATCAATCTCATCTTCATCAATCCCTTCCATATCTTCAATATCTAAACTGTATATCAGTTCCTGCTTATTTTTTGGATAGTAAAAAAATACTGTCGAATCACTATATTCATCAACTTCTGAATATACCATCACTTTTTCCCATGGCTCTGGAATAGTATTATTTAACTGCACAGCTACTTTTTGATAAATTTCTTGCAAGTTCTCTGTATTCATTTACTTTCCTCCATATACATTTTTTAATCTAGCATTAAATTTTTCTCCATCAATTCTATATTTTATGTTAAAGCTAACAGGCCTTATAGAATCTCCTTCATATACGGGTTTAATATCAACTATAACTTCCCGCTTATCTCTTAATGCTTTTGCCCAAGCAGATTCCAATTTTTTATAAGCACCTACATTAACATTACCATTCATTGAAACTATATTATCGATAAATGGAGATCCATTAAATTGCGTACCGATTAAATGTCCACCATGATCTCCTTGAGTACTAGGAGCTTTAATTCGGTCTATCCCCCCAGCAGCTAACTGATGTTTTGTATCACGTACACCCATTTCCAACTTTAGTTCTCCTGAAGCTTTCTTAATTCTCCCCAAATCGTCTGTTTGATATTGATATCCATTCGTTTCATATTTAACATTAGGTTTTAATTTAAATTCATTTAAAAAATGACTACCTAATGCATACCCACTATTAACTCTTTTACTATTCTTACCCTTCCCACCATAAACCCGATCAATCTCAGTCTTAATCCGCGAAACCGGATCATTCAACACATTATAAGGAGCGCCACCTCTAGAATCTCCCCCTGCACCTGCTCCAGCTAACGCCGGTTGAGCACCCTTCCCTTCAACCTTAACATTCTTCGCGGCATCCGCAACGTCGTCAATCGTTTTTGCGGTTGTTCCAATTTTGCCGAGACCTTTGTCTCCTATTGCTCCAATTCCTAATGATGTTAGACCGTAAGTAATGAATGCCGTTCGACTTTCGGCATCGCCGTTCACAAAGTCTCGATCCCAGGCTTCTTTAAATCCTTGCCACATGTATTTCGGTACATCTAACACCTTCTGGACATTGCCTTTTGGATCACCAAAGATGTTCTTATAGAAGTTTATCGTTTCTAAGCTTTTAAATAGTAATTCAGGGAGATCTTCTTCATCGCGATATACAGCAAAGTTCGGTCCAAATGCTTTTTCAGCTAATGCGTTAAGCTCCTTAAACCCATCAATCGCATCCTCTACTGCATTCCCGCTTCCAACCTGTACACCCTTCACGACATCACCCAAAAAGCTCCGTGCCGTATTCCGCGCTTCATCAACCTTCTGCCGAGTCTCTCCCCACCAGCGATCCACATAGCTTGAGTACTTGACCACACTATGCGACACATCTCGGCGGACATCGTCTAGATAAGCCGTCGTTTTCGATAAAGGATCAAGCACGACACTTTCATACGTCTGTTTCATCCTACTCTGAATCACCTGTGGGTTTAGGGCATATTGCAGGTCTGGAAACATCTCTCCAAATGCACCACTGTATGAAGCCATCAGTGGATTTTTCCCAAAGAGACGTTCACTCCAGCTTAATGCTTCTCCAGTAACGGGATCATAATCCTGGGACAACCTGTTTAAGCCACTAAATTTTAATGCCATAAGACCGAACTCCGCAGAAAGCGACCGATCTTCTTCTGTCAGTTTTCTCTCGGTTAATTTCACTGCCGCCTGTAGGTCATGGAGCTTGTCCCGGTATTTGCGCATTTCATATTGCAACTCCGCTTGAAGGGCATCAATTTTACCGGTGTTCGCGCCCGTGATGTTCATTAGAAGAGATTGATAGTTCCATTTAAAATCGCTAATCGCTTCATCTGCTTTTCGCTCGGCATCCTGGATGCCGCTTGCAAGCTGATCTAATTGTTCTGGTTTTATCGTTATTCTCGTCACTTCAAGCCCTCCGCTTTCTGAAGAAGTCGGTCGATTTCTTCGTTAATCGCAGAGGTCAGTTCCTCATGAACCACATACACACTTTGAGAGGCTTGTTCGAGTTCTCCGATAAGCATATCTTCGCATCGAGTTTAAGTTAAAAATCCATAACAAAAGGAGCGCTATATAATTGAATAGCACTCCCTTTTCTAAAAACATTTCAACTTATTAATTCAACTTACTCCTTAAATATTCTGCGATTTCTATTTGTCCTCTTTCCACAGCAAAGGCATGGGCATCCATATTTTCCATGTTGTCACCAGAGTATTTTATAGAAATATCGAAATTATTGTTAACCAATAACTTCACAACATCTAAATGACCTCCATATATCGCAGCAAATAAAGGGTTTCTATCCGGCTCGCTAATATCAAACTCTATATTTTTGTTAATAAGATATTCAGCAATCTTTAAATTCCCTTTTGCCGCAGCTCTTTCGAGGGCATTTGTAGAGAAAGTCCCTCCCTGTATATTAATATCCATGCCAACATCTATAAGATATCGAATTATTTCTAAATTTCCATGTGCAGCAGCTATATGCAACCATGAGCCAAAAGGAGTTATCCATGTTAACATTTCTGGTTCTTTCTCAAGCAAATCTTTTACCGAATTTAATTGGTCACGCTTAACAGCAGTCCTTATTTCTTTCGCAGTTTGTGTCTTATCCATATTAATTCCTCCTCCTTTTACTTTCTAGTTGCAGCTTGTTTTCCTAAGTCCTCTAAAATTTCAATAATATCATCTATATCTGCACCAGCCTCATCTACTGCTCTCAATTGGTTTACCACATGTTCTAATGCATCAATATTGTGTTGTCCACTAATCCTATTTGGTGCCCAAGCTAAGTTTTCTTTACCGATTATCGGATCTATTCCATACTTCCTTAATATTAGTTGTCCTTCTTGGACGAGTTTTTGCTGAGAGTCACCCAAACCTTTTTTAAATAATATATGGTGAGCATGTGGATTTACCATATTTACAGGTGGATCACCTATTAGTCCTCTAAGGTACTTACCAAAATCTATTTTTAATAAAGCTTCATCATACTTAGAAGCAATACCTAATCTTGTCATTTCTTCTCTAATCTCCGAAAGTTCCTCTACACTAAAAACATTATTTTGAATACTATTTTTAAGCTTATTCAGTTTAGTAGCATCGACCTTACCAGATACGACTATTTCGTCAAGATAATCATTTACTGTAAGTGCTTTATTTTTACTACCCTTCCCACCATAAACCCGATCAATCTCAGTCTTAATCCGCGAAACCGGATCATTCAACACATTATAAGGTGGGCCACCTTTAGAAGCCGCCCCAGCACTCACTCCTGCTAATGCCGGCTGAGAACCATTTCCTTCAATCTTAACACGTTTGGCTGCATCACTGACTTTATCAATCGTCTTCGCGGCTGTTCCAACTTTACTGAGACCTTTATCTCCTAACAATCCTATACCGATAGTGGTCAGCCCATAGGTGAAAAATTCTGTTCGACTGGACGCATCTCCGTTTACGACATCTCGATCCCAGGCTTTTTTAACACCCTGCCACATGTATTTCGGCACATCGACTACTTTTTGAAAACTGCCTTTTGGATCTTCATAAACGCTTTTAGATAAGCTTATCAGTTTAGGCACATCTTTCGTTACGCTATACACAGGATTTAAACGACGGATTGTTTCAAGGAACCCTTCATGAAAAATCCCTTCAAATGTATCCTTTACTGCATTCCCACTTCCATCCAGCACACCTTCTACAACATCACCCATAAAATCCCACGTTGTATTACTTACTTCATCAACCTTCTGTTGCGTCTCTCCCCACCAGCGATCCACATAGTTTGAGTACCTGACCACACTATGCGACACATCCTGGCGGACATCGTCTAGATAAGTCGTCGTTTTTGATAAAGGATCGAGCACGACACTTTCATACGTTTGCTTCATCCTACTCTGAATCACCTTTGGGTTTAAGGCATATTGCAGGTCTGGAAACATCTCTCCAAATGCACCACCGTATGAAGCATTCAGTGGATTTTTTCCAAAAAGACGTTCACTCCAGCTTAATGCTTCTCCCGTGATAGGATCATAATTCTGAAACAACTTGTTTAAACCACTAAATTTTAATGCCATAAGACCAAACTTTGCCGAAAGCGAGTGATCTTCTTCCGTCATTTTTCTCTCAGTTAATTTCACTGCCGCCTGCAAGTCATGGAGCTTGTCCCGGTATTTGCGCATTTCATACTGTAACTCCGCTTGAAGGGCATCAATTTTACCGGTGTTCGCGCCCGTGATGTTCATTAGAAGAGATTGATAGTTCCATTTAAAATCGCTAATCGCTTCATCTGCTTTTCGCTCGGCATCCTGGATGCCGCTTGCTAGCTGGTCTAATTGTTCTGGTTTAATTGCTATTCTCGTCACTTCAAGCCCTCCGCTTTCTGAAGAAGTCGGTCTATTTCTTCGTTAATCGCAGAGGTCAGTTCCTCATGAACCGCATACACACTTTGAGAGGCTTGTTCGAGTTCTCCAATAAGCGATTCATAAGCTTCACGTGCCTCTCCAACCCAATTCGACGAGTAAGCCGAATGATGGTGATCAAAGACTCGTTTACTATCATCGATATCAAATCTAGCTTCCCTTACCTTTCCTAGATACGCTTCCAACGCCTCGGCTTCTGCCCGATACTTCGTACGCTCTAAATAACGTTTAAATTCTTCTAGTTCGTTTAGCACCGCAACCTCCTTTTCGACCAAACCTCGTTTCACCACAAATGAAGTCTATGTGTACGTCTAGTTAGGTATAGCCGCTGTATTGTCGAGCAGGAAATGATCGCTCTCATATCTTCCATTAATTTCTAAACCTAGAATACCCTCTCTTCCCCCTCCTTTTCTATGTCTTTCGACGCATTCAACGAAAATAGTCCTTTTCTCATGAGAGAAAAGGACTATTTCTGCGAATCTCGTATGCTTTTCACAACTGTATCTATTCATTCCGTTCTCCACTCACATGATTCATACCGCTCCGAATTCCATAATCTAATCAAGGACTCCCAGAGTGATGCAAATTAGAAAGCATGTGATGAAAGCACCTTTGTTTACCTCACCTCGGTAACGTAAAAAACTCCTTACTCTCACTATAGTTCCCCGCAAGCCTGCCAAGGGGTGAAAGCTTTTCGAGATCGACTTTATAGTCACCTAAATACGTATCATCTTGAATATGATAGTGCGTCATTTCCCCAAGAACAAGGGCATTAGATCCAAGCGGAATAATTTGATGGAGCTTGCATTCCATATGAATCGCCGCTTCTTTCACCCGCTTCGGTTGCACCGTCTTACTATCGATCGGTGTTAACCCAGCATGCTCAAATTCATCGACTTCCGCAGGTACGTTCTCTGCACTTTTTTGCATTTCGTTTCCAAGAGAGCTCGACACCACATTGATGACAAACTCTTTTTGAGTCCGGATATTTGCGAGCGTATCCTTCTCCGTACCCTGACGCTCCCCCGTCCCTGGTCCGATAGAGATCGCGAGAATGGTAGGCCGGATGGAAGCAACAGTAAAGAAACTGAATGGTGCTAAGTTATGAACGCCGTCTTCAGACACTGTTGATACCCAGGCAATCGGCCTTGGAACAACGGAGCCGGTTAGTAGTTTGTAGATGTCTTTTGTTTTTAGGTCGGAAGGGGTTAAATCCATTGGTTTCACTCCTCTATGTATTTTTGCAGTTAGCTTACACTTCAAGACTATCAATAACAAATGGAGCTAATTTAAAAATAACTTGAGTCCTTCTCCTTTTTAGCTTCTGTTGCTTTAAACTTTACTCGATTTTTCCAAGGAAATGTAATAGTATAAATTGCAAAAGTTACAGAAAATAGACTAACCAAATTAAATGTTGTTAAATAGGTTTGATTTTCAACCCAACTACCGATAAAAGGTAAAGGTTCAAAATTTAGAACATGAAGATTTTTTAAAAACAAACCGAGAGCAAATGCAGATAATACAATATAAACACTTATTTCAATTAATACAATAGTAAAGTATTTCTTTTGAGTATCCAAGTCTATATACCTAGACAATTCTCGCATAGATGGAGAATAGTCGCTTTTATTAGAGCCTTCGAATGGAAAAACTCGCTTTAACTCCAAAACATATAAACAATTAAAAAAATAGTAAATTAAAGCAACTACTAAAAACAAATATATATATAGTGTTAAAACAAGCATAATATTTACTAGTAGTTGCAATTTAAATACTAAAAAAAATGATGATATTAATATTAAAAAGTAAACAGTAAATGTAGCTACAATATATTGTGAGTATAAATAGGGTTTATCTTTTTCATAAAGTTTTTTTTCTCTTTTTTGTATAATCCAATTGATGAATAATCCAATAAATGACACGCCAAAGAAGATATAAGTATTACCAAATAATAAAAAAAAAGGAAGAATTGCAACAAATATAATTCCAAACAAATCTGCACGCTTTAATTTCCCAACTTCCGAATAATCGTTAATAACTTTCAAACGTTTCCCCATTTTCCATCACCTATTCTATTATTTCGCATTCCTCTTAAAATGCTCATGCAATCGATATTCCCATATCTCTTTCATCCATTTATAAAGAACCTCATTCTCTTCCTGTTCCACTACTAAATCAAACGAAAAAGCCCCATCTTCAAATACAACCAAGCCTGAAATCATCGGGACGGTTCTATCGATCCCATCTCTAAAATAAAAGGAGCATCAATTATACTAATAATTAATGCTCCTCTACCTTTTTTCGAAATATCGCATCATAAGAACCGTCCCGGCGAAGCGATTAGACTCTTATTCACCAACCATACCGTCGTTATCATTATCACGCATATAAGGATATAACCAATGATCACTCATGATCGGCATACTATAACCTGCTGCCTCTGCTTCTTTAATCGTCACTTGTCCATTACCATTTGTATCAATACTAGAAATATCACCCTCTGTGTCTGAAGGCGTTGAATCGTCAGGCTCGCTCTCAGTTAATCCGAGTGATGCGTTGACTTCATCAGGGTTCACATTATCAAATGTATCAACGATCTCATTTCCGTTCAAAGTATACGTGTACTGATAACTTGAAGGTATCTGCTTTTCCGTATCCGAATAGGTGATAATGGCTTCGAAATCCGTAGCTTCACCTGCGCTACGGATCGCGTCTTCCATATAAGCTTGATCACCATGTCGGTTAAGTGTACTCTCTTGTGGGGTAATGTTATAAGCATTCGATACCCCTCCGAGAGAATCAGCAATAATATGTCCTTCGTCTAACACGTCACTTTCGACGCCCGGAACCTTTGCCTCATCAGAATAGTACCTGCCAGACGATAATACAGGTTCGTTACCATCATCTTGTAGAATGATTTCGTCAGCAACGACACGTACGAGTTGTCCGTATTCATTCGTAAATGCCCAATATTCACGGTCACCGTACCCAATATCAACGACGACGTTAGGTTCTCGATGTCCAGACAAATCTCCACCATCAACTTCAATAAGTTCGTATCCTGAGAACTGTTCATCTTCTGTTGGGTCTGGTGTTTCCTCTTCTACTGGCTCATCAACAACCGTAGTGTTCGATTCTTCTTTTTCACTATTTTCATTTGTTTCAACTGTACTTACTTCTTGTGTATTTGTTTCTGCATCTTTATTGGATGCCTTTTCTAAATTGGTACAACCAACTATAAAAATGATCGTTAAAAATAAGATGAAATAGTTCATTTTCGTTTTCATATTAGAACGCTCCTATAATAGGGAAATTTCGTAATGTTAAAAAAATCAAAAGAAAGAGTAAAAATGGAACCATAATTTCTTCTAACACTTTTATTATCCATTACTTTAATAGTTTAATTTTACCACATTAAATAACTTCAAAAGCATTCAGAAAAAATACACTATTCATTTCAAAAATAATTTTACCGCTTATTCTTAAAAGCATCCAAGTCTAATCCCCAAACATCCACGATTTCGAATCATCAAAATGAATTAGCAAAATCCTCTTCCATCAACATTGGCTCACATCACACTCTCAATATAATCCCCATTTCCTCTCACAATTTGAAGCCCCTGCTTCTCTAATTCCAGCCACAAATATCGATCCAGCGCATAAGGGGATTTCTGTTGTAGCGAAAGCAATGCAACCTCCGTAAGCAACAGTTCATAAGAGCGGTTTTCCTTTTTAACAGTGACCTCGTAGTCGATCATCTTCATCACGATCACTTCATACGCTTCATTCCACTCCTTCAGTTGACGTTCCATGACTTCTGCCACGTGTAATAAAAAACTTTCACCATCATAACTTTTCGCCATGACGCTTCGTGCAAATCGATTTACGTTCACAAACTCATCCCCCTTATCCTTATAAACAAGGTATTCAACAAATGAACAAAAAAGGCCCTTCATCGCAAATGAATGCAACAAAGAGCCTCCGCTATCCGTGCGTTATCATTCAAAGCCATGCTTTGCAGGTTGGAGCACCTTACCGCCTGGCAGGTTGCTGTGAAGTCAAAGAGCCCGTACTCTCGTTCACTCGTGATAACCTTATTTAGTTGGTATTAGTTTACTTAATAATGTAATAAGTGTCAAAAAAGACGTTCGAAGATATCTAAAAAAAATCCATACACGCAAGTAGATAAGTTGTCACGATATATTAGATTTAAAATCTATTAATTATTTCCAGCAATCGCTCGTGAATCTTCCTCCACTCCATATTCAAATCGACCGTACAAACCTGAACTCGGTGACCCTGAATTTGATAATTCAAATCCAAGGTATGATTCACCTCTGGATATAAAAGCATACCCATAGTTGGAAGCGAACTTTGCTGATTATTTAAATAAGCATAAAGCTGATAAAGATTACCGCTATGAACTTTTTGAGAACCATAATTAGAAGTCAGCGTATGCTGATAGTATTTCGTATCAATTATGATTTTTATCTCATTATTTTTCAATGTAATATCCGTTTGCATTCGTGGAAGATACTTATCATTATTTCCTTCAGCCTGCCAATAGATTGTTTCACGACTAACTTGATAAAAGGGTAATTCATTTCGATAAAAGTTCCTAACGAAATTCTCAAATAGCATCGACATTTCCCTTGGATCACGATAGAAATCTGCAAATTGACTTGTTTGACCCTCTTCATTTAATAGGCTTGAATCCATAAGAAATTGACAAATATTAAGAACAAATCGATAATGCCGATTGCTTCGATGTAGCTTAATATTCTTAAAAAGATCACGATTCAGCTTAATAGGCGTCACTTCATGAAAATAACTCGTTAATTTGCTAACTTTTTTGCGTAAATCATCGTCCAACTCTTTCAACTTCACTAATTGCAGAAGTGTTGCTTTAATCAATTGATTATGAAGAATATCATGGCTCATTTCTTCATAAAGAATATGCATCTTACCGCGCTTGAACGAAGTTGTTGCGATTGATTCGCTGAATAGTACTTTTCCTCTTAAAGTCGATGCTTCCTCTTCAAGCTCTACATATTCTCTATAAAAACCTCTTTTAATAAGGGAGCGTAACTTACCAATCAGTATTCTAGTAAGAAGGTTAGGTAAATCTTTATCATCTTCTCCAGCAACATTTGTCTCCCCTATTTCACTCAAATGGTCCCAAGAATAGCAGAGCATGTAGTACAAGTTCTTTATTGGGATTTTACTTGATTCGGCCAAGGAGCTCATTCACTTTCTCCTCCTCATCGAACCAATATTCTCTAAGAAGTGGAGCTACTTCCAAACGTATGATACGGTCATACCACTTCTGTTCATCTTCCACTTTTTCACCTGTTGGACAGAAGTAACTATGGCCGATCTCATAGCCTTTCCCGAGGTTTGCTTCGTCTCTTACAATTTCCTCGTTCACATCATTCATAGCTGTTACAATTTTATCCACAAACCCCTGGCTAACCCCCTTTTTTCTCAAGTGATTCTGAAAAGCACCTGTTTCGAACCCCGTCTCTACGTCTACAAATGAAAAGCGTCTTCTTAATGCATAATCCACAAGTGCCAATGAGCGATCAGCTGTATTCATCGTTCCAATAAGATAAATGTTCTTAGGAATATAAAAAGATTCTTCTCCATCACTATACGCAAGCTTTACAGAGAACTTCTTTCCGCGTTTATCTGACTCAATTAACATCATGAGTTCCCCAAAAATCTTAGACAAATTGCCTCGATTGATCTCATCTATCACCATATAGAAGTTTTCTTCAGGAGACTCAATCGCTTTCTGACAAAAAGAATAGAAGATACCATCCTTTAACGTAAAGCGACCTTCTCGATCTGGCTTATAACCACGAATGAATTCTTCATATGAATATGATTGATGGAACTGAAGCATTTCTATTTTACTCTCATCCTTTTTTCCCATATGAAGATAAGCGAGACGCTTTGCCACAAAGGTCTTTCCAACGCCTGGAGGACCTTGAAGTATAATATTTTGTTTATAATCCAGCGTTTCAAGTATATCTTGTACTTTATCTCCATCCATGAAAACTTCCGACAATATATTTTCTGACGTGTAAGCAGCTGCTTCCTTTACCAAAGAACCAGTATCTTTTGCTTCTGGATAGGTCACTCGATTATCCCCTATCACTGTAAGAACTTTTTCAGCACCTTCAAGAGGAAAATCAGTGAGCGTTTTTGTCGGAAATTTTACGTCTTTTAGCTCCCACTCTCCAGTAGAAAGCCATTCCACCTTTCGAATCGAAGCATGCTTCTCTCGACTCTCATCATACTGATAATCGGATAAAATTTTGCCATAGCCGACTAGTTTTGAATTGCCTTTCTTAACGAACACATAGTCCCCAATCTCCATTTCATAAGCGAACTGATAGTTTGCAAGTGCATCGTTGTTAGGATTATGACCGAGACCTTTTACCTCACGAAGCTTTTCTGCAATTTCTCGTTTGCTGCTATATTTCTTTAAATCACCAAGTTCACTCCAACCAATTGAAATTTGCTCATTTCTTAGGAAGTCTTCCCACATAAAACTCTGTTCTCCTGCACCAAGAACCCAGTATTGTGGACCTTCTTCCACATCATTTTCTTCATTACTAGCAAACTGTTCATAGAGGTAGCTGAAAAATTGATCAATTTCATAATAAATAGGTAGATCTGTTTGTTTCCCAACGATCTCCAAGTATTTCTCTTTCACTCGATTATCCTGCAGACTTTTCTGGAACTTCATAAACTTTCCTGCAAAAGTATCCCCACGCGTATATTCTGGTTGTATTTCTAAAATATTTTCAACTGCTACTTTATCCCGTTGATTATAGAAACAGTATTCTTCTGGGAAAAGACTACCAACAAGCTCACTTAGTACACTTTCTCCAAACCCGAAAAGATTGTATGAATCATTAGATAAAAACTGATTCATTCGATATTCAATTGAATCCTGTCCATAGATCAGATAATAAAAGCTAGCTCTGTACTTATCAATCGATGCATTCATATAGCCAAGAGCACGCTTACGAGCTAATGCCATTCGAAAGGCATTCACATGATCCCCAAGTTCCTGAATATCTTTCCATTCTAGAGCATCAATATGGTCCTGCTTTTTAAATGTTTCATAAAAATTATAGCTTTCCCATAAATAGTCATGATCCTGAAACCACTGTTTTGCTTCATTTTTAAACACGTGCAAAAACCGATCAATTTTAGGTAACTCCATGTATGTAGTTAATCGTTCTGGTTCTTTCCATAATTCCAGCAAGCTTTCAAATTCATTATCCTTTAATCGATAGTTTGTATGCTGACGCATGCGAAAGATCTGCATGTTCATAGTTTGAGGTAAATCTCTTAATTGCACACGCGGTAACATCCCTTCTTCTTTATGAAGACGGAATTCTTCTATTTTCACTTCAACCTTAACGTCATCTTCATATTCAAATGGAGTAGATACAATTTCACCGAAAGCAATAATTCCTCCAGATTCCCGCTCTTCACCATCCGAGCGCCAAATGAACACTTTATCAGCAGGCTTTATTTCATCAACAAAATTCTTTTGACGAATACTCCACTCAACGATTTTGTTTGTCCTTATATATGTATCGACATCAAAATGCTTTGGGTTTCCTTGAAAGATCCAATTTGGCATGCTTTTCATCTCCCTATAAGTTTTCAATCCACTTCCATAGTTTCACAAATGCTATTAAGCTATTGGATACTATATACTAAAAAGACGAGATATCATCTCGCCTTCCTCTCAAAATGCTCATGCAATCGATACTCACAAATCTCTTTCATCCAATTATAAAGCAACTCGTTCTCTTCCTTATTATCCAATTCCAAATCAAACGAAAAAGTCCCACCATCAAATACAACCAATCCCTTAGAACTGCCACTCCACTTCGTCATAGGCATTCTCGCAATTAAACTTGCGACTTTGCTCTCATCATATTCCCACATCGCTCGAGACCCTTTATCAGAGAAATCAATTTTCTTTCGATACTCTTTTTCAGTCAAATACTGATGAAAATAGGGAGCGACTTCTTCTGGAGTGACAGATGCTAACCAATTCTCCATTCCCCTACTTAACATGTAATGAAGAACGATCATCTTGTAGCTTTTTGCCATTCCGGTTCGTTCAACTTCCTTAACCCAGTTTTCATAATCTCTATATACTTTTTCCTCAAAAGGAGCTAACTCACCTGCCCACTGCAGAAATCCTGGATAAGAGCCGAATTCCTGTCGATACTCTCGACTATTTTCTCTGCCATACAAATGAAGTTCTAAATAACTTGGACGTCTTCCAAGCTCTAACTTCAAATCTTGATACCCATCAAATAGCTTCTCTTTTCTTGGCTGCCTCTTCTTTTTCAGTTCCTTAAGTAGATCAACCACTTTAAGATCAAGATTCAATTCACAATTTGCGGGCACAACTGGTTCAACTGTTTTCTTCTTACCTGATTGCTCTGGTGAAGTATCAAATAACGAAAGCTTAATATCCGCATTTCGATAGTTTCCGATCAAATCGATGATATTGCAGTATTCTTTTCCATTATGTAGTCTAAGACCTCTCCCAACCTGTTGCGTGAAGATCGTTAATGATTCAGTTGGTCTTGCGAATAAAAGTGTATCAACCGGAGGAATATCTACCCCCTCATTAAATAGGTCGACAGTAAAGATAATATCGACATCACCATTTGTTAATGCATCAATCGCATCTTTTCTCGAGTAGTTCTGTGACTTTGAATTCAAGCTTATCGCTTTGTAGCCTTTGTCATTAAAATACTCAGCCAGAAAATTCGCTTGTACAATAGATGAGCAAAACCCAAGTGAACGTGACTGCTTGTGTTCTACCCATGCACGAAGGATTTTGTCCGCTACTTCATCTTTTAACTGTGCTGCTAGTAGCTCTTCTTGATCGTACTTAATCCCAAGCCAAGTAACCTTTGAATAATCCGTTTCGTCATAAACACCAAAATACCGAAAGGGCGTTAACCAATCGTTCTGAATAGCCTCAATAAAATGCATTTGATACGCCACATTACCGCCGCATATCCCATAAACATCTTTACTATCCATTCGATCAGGTGTAGCAGTAATCCCCAGTAAGAACTCTGGTGTGAAATAATCGATAATTCCTTGATACGAGTTGGCAGCAGCATGGTGAAACTCATCTACCACAATTAAGTCAAATTCATCTGGGCTAAATTGCTTTAGATTCTTTTCCTGACCAATTGTAAAAACAGAAGCAAACAGCATGTCAGCCTTATCTTTCACACGTCCATTGTAAATTCCAGTAGAGCGATCAGGAAGGACATGCTGAAATGAGTTCTTAGCCTGATACAAAATCTCCTCTCGGTGCGCAACAAAAAGGACTCGTTTAAAAGAACGTGCAAAAAATCCAGCCAGATAGGTTTTCCCGATTCCAGTCGGCAGAACAACCATCGCCCTGGTGTAACCTTCTTCCAAGGTTGCTTCGAGAGCTTCCAAAGCTTCAAGTTGAGCTGGTCTTGGCTCAAGAACACTTTCAGATTCAATTCCGTACGGCAATCTACTTTCGTGAATCGTATTAGTTTGATCTGGAGTACCAACCGTCATTTCCACTTCTTCTAACTTGCTCCACTTTTGCAGGAGATCTGGGTACTTTTCATGATACTTCTCATAACGCTCTTTATATAACTGAATGGATTCTATATTCATTGGAATAGTATTGTCGTGATAAAACGTATGTAAAAATAAATCTTCCGCTTCCTGGTATGTTGATGGCGAGCTACTTTCAGGTAAGAACATGTTCCATTCCACACCACTCGTTAGAGCCGACCGTGATAGATTAGAAGAACCAACTAGGAAAGAACCCGTCTCTGACTCATTTCCGAATAAGTAAGCTTTTGGATGAAAGGACCGCCCATTGCTTTGATATAAGCGAAGCTCAATGCCTTCCAGTTCCAACAGTCTTTCAAGGGCCACCGGTTGCGTGACGAATAAATAATCGCCTGCACAGAGCTTTACCGTCTTTCCTCTCCCTAAAGCCGATTCCAAATGCTGATAAAGAAGCTCTACCCCTGACTTCATCACAAATGAAGTCAGGATATAAATCGAATCAGCTGACTCGATTTCAGGTACAAGATGATCAATTAGTCTTTCAGTAACAAGTTGAATCTTACTCATCTTCTACATCAATCAGATAGATCTTTTCTTCAAACCCGCCACGCTTCTCTTTTTTCTCTTTTCGCACCTGTTCAAGTTCTTCATAGGAAGAATGATGTACCGTCGTAAGTGCATGGATCAATTCAAGAATATCTGCTAGTTCCTCAATGGAATGACTATCTCCATCTGCTTCAAAGTACTCCTGAAGCTCTTCTTTTAATTTTGATTGTAATTCTTCCTTATATTCGAAGTCACTTAACGTGGTGGTATTAAAGTCTTTTCCAGTCGCTTTGATGATCTCTGGGATACGGTCTCTAATTAACTTGTTGTAAGTTGGCATGGTCATCCACCTTTCGCAATTTGATATAATTCAATGATAATATAGATAGAGTAATCATGTTAAAGGAGTTGCTAACAAATCATGAAAAAAGTAAAAGTCGTCGGTGCTGTTATCCGAAATGAACAAGATGAATTCCTTTGTGCCCTTCGATCCCCAACCATGTCTCTACCAAACTTATGGGAGTTTCCAGGGGGGAAGATTGAGGAAGGGGAAACACCTGAACAAACGTTAATACGCGAAATTGAGGAAGAACTAGACTGCGAAATTTCGGTTCAAGAAAAAGTAGAAGAAGTTGTTCATGAATACCCTAACGTCATTGTTAATCTACTTACATATGAATCAACTATTATTAACGGTGAACCCAAAGCAAAAGAACACGCTAAGTTGGAGTGGGTTTCAAAGCTTGATTTACGTTCTCTTGAATGGGCTCCCGCTGATATTCCAACAATCGATAAGCTGTTATCGAATTAAATCAATAAATAAATCCTCTGGCACGGGATGATGAAGCCTCCACTTAATACTCATCGGCTTGTCCCCATGACTTGAAACATAGTCGATCTCCCCTAAGTAGGTAAAAGGCAACGTTATCTCGTGCATTTTATTAAACTTCCTTACAAACAAGTGAATGTGAATGCCTTTTTCCTTATGGTTAATATATGCTTGTCCAACAGATGAACTGTGCGACGTTTGGTTCTGGCTTTGCCAATGGAAGTGACGCTGATCGATAAAATAATCCTTATAATGAAGGTGGTCCGATACCGCTTCATCCTTATTTAAGTTAATGAAAAAGAGATAGTGGTTCCCTACTCGACTTACACCCTCACGCCAAGTTCCTTCCTGGACACCTGCTTGAAACAAAAAAATCAAATCATTTCGCGAATAGTTTTGATAACGAATCACACGCTCACCTTCTCCCAGAAAACGATCTGGTTTAAACGTACGACGAAACTCGACAACCCCATATTCTATCCGTTCCATGAATTTTTCACGAACAATCTTAATTGATAAGGCTTCAGATAAGCGTTTATCCACCCTAAAGCCATCATTTTCAATAATCCCAATCCCATGTTTATGCTTTTTATATCCTTGAGTTAGCTTCACCATTGCATCGTATATTAAGCTACGATGTTTTTCTTCATCCGGTAGAATACCGAAACGACGCTGGATAATACGAAAAACATCTGACTGATGAACAACAGGAACCTCATTTGCAGCCTCCAAAATGGCTAACTCATACGGCCACTTTATTGGATACATATTCTCCATTCGCTCAAACAGCTCATTTACCTGTTCATTTTCTAAAATAACTTCATCTACTTTAGAAAGATCCTTCATTTTTTTCTTCGTTTTCACCCAAGACCCTAATCTCTTTACAAAAAAATGCAAGTTCGGGGCATTCTCAGAATAAAGAAAGTCAATTACCTCTGGGGATCTTCCAAGTTCTCGCTTAAACTGCGCATAAAGACTTGTTAGCATCGCAAGCAAATCCATTCGAATACTATCGATCTTTTCTAAAATACGCTTTTGAGAAACTTGGTCAAGGTCAACATATGACGCGCCAGGTAGATCAGCAAACTCATGCTGAACAGCAATTCGAAGTGAATCCTTATCAAACGCACGTGAATTGGTCTCACCAGCAAGCGCCAAAGGAACGATAAACGACTTTTGATAGTTTCCAATAAAGTCGAGTATAGTGACAAACTCTTTCCCTTCGACCTTTCGCAAACCTCTTCCAAGCTGCTGAATAAACACCGTAGAGGATTCAGTTGGTCTTAGAAATAAGATCAGGTTGAGTCGAGGAATATCTATTCCTTCGTTAAAAATATTCACTGAGAAAATCATTTGCAGCGGATCTTCGGTATCTTCAAGCTGCTGAACAACCTGTCTTCTATATTCAGGAGAATCATTTCCTGTGAGCACCTTCGTTACATAGCCTAAACGGTTAAACGATTCGCTCATAAACATCGCATGCTCAATCGTTGCACAAAAGCCTAACCCAATAAGCTGCTCCCCATCAAACCCATAACGCTTGATCATCTCATGGACATAATCGACACGCTCATTTGTCTTTAGCGCTTTTACAAGTTGACGTTTATCTAATAATCCATTTCGCAACCCTATTTCATTGTAGTCCACCGTATCATCCGCTAACCCAAAGTAATGAAAAGGTGCCAGTAATTCCGCTTCAAGAGCATCGCGTAATCGTATTTCATACACTACATTATAATTACAAAGTGCAAGCACATCCCGACCATCCATTCGTTCAGGTGTTGCTGTTAACCCTAGCAAAAAGGTTGGTTCAAAATAGTGAAGGATCTTCAAATAGGTTGGTGCTTCAGCATGATGAAATTCATCAACAATAATGTAATCAAATTCATTCGGATGAAAATGATGTAGCACCTGTTCAGAATGAAGTGACTGAACCGTACTAAATAAAAACGGTTTATGTATGTCTTTTTCTTTTCCAGTTAACTTCCCACATAAATGAGTATTGTTAAACACCTTTTCAAACGTATCCTTCCCGTTGTCGAGTAACTCTTCCCGATGTGCGAGAAAAAGCATACGCTTAGGTTTCAATTCAAATACATCAAATGCAGACAAATAAGTTTTTCCCGTTCCTGTTGCTGCAATCACAACGCCTTTACGATTGCCATTCTCTCGTGTTTGCTTTAGAGCTTGTAACGCCTTCTTCTGCATTTCATTTGGTTCAATGTCAGGATGAGGTGAGTAAGAGACGTTACTTTCTGCCACTTGTGAAATTTGGAACGACGGCCGAATGACAGGCTTCGTTTCCTTTTCATCTAAATGTTGCTCATACCGTTCAAGCAATTCTTCTGTTAATATGTGTGATCTCTCATCATCCCATGCCTTCTGAAACTTTTCCATTGCCTGTTTATAGATTGGTAAATAACTAGAGTCCGGAACCTTCACATTCCATTCATGCCCATTAACCAAGGCAGCATGTGATAAATTGGATGAACCAATGATTGCCGTATGTAATCCAGAAGCACGTTCAAACAGGTAAGCTTTCGTGTGAAATGACTCTCTTCCAGAATCAAATACGCGCACTTCTACGTTTGAAAATTCAAGCAGCTTTCGTAGTGCCTTTGCTTCTGTAACGTTCATATAAAGTGATGTTAGAATTCTCACCTTAATACCACGTTGTTGCAACTCCGTTAACGGTCGAATTAGCAGTTGCAACCCAGACATTCGAATGAAGCTCACCATAAAGGACACCGAATCAGCTGTTAGCATCTCAAACTTCAATGATTTAAATAAGTTCTTCATCTTCTGCTTTTCGTTTGAGATCAGTTCTATTGAAGATAAGTGTTGGTTTTCTAGCTCAGGGATCTCTTGGTTGTCATATCGATAAAGAATGTTTGATAATGGTAGAGTAAAATCACCACTCTCATACCCAACAAGTTGCAATACTTGGTGAGTAAAGGTAATTGCCTCATCTAAGTTTCCCTCTTCTAGTAACCTCTCGAATTTTTGTCCGATTGCGAGTGCACTTTTATGAATTAGGGATTCTGAGTATTCGATTGATAGTAATGGTGAATGTTTTTGGTTTATTGGATATTTCTTGTTGGCAAGTTTGATTTCTTCAAATAACCCTAAATTAATTGTCAAAAGGACCATTCCTTAGCTTTTATTTCCTAAGTTGCATACTTTGGAATATTAATATTATTCGCTCGCTTCAATATCTAAAAAACCCATTACTTTTTTTTTCAATATTTATTTAAAATTATTTTCATATAGGTAATATGTGCGGGACAAAAGTGCAAATTCCTTATCATTAATAAAACTGCAATGTGCAATCTTATTTCTAATTGGATTAAGTTGCATTAAGTCTCTAATATAACTTTCTCCAAATGACTCTTTTAGTATTGGTACCATTTTCAATAAACTTACTAATTCATGAAAATGCATATTTTCTAATGACTTATTTGATAATTTATTCTTATATTGTGAACTAAGGATGATTGATGAATTAGCTCCATATAAATTTTCTAATAAAGTTTTCGCTTGTTCCCTCGTTTTATACTCAATTTCAAATAAGTACCCATAACTAGATTTCATTCTTTCCAAGTCTCCAATGTTCAAATTTATCAACCTTTCATATTGACAATAAGCATTACCATCCACATAATTCATTTAAATTAGATTATTAGTTAATTGGGAGGAAACAAGCATGAATATTCGAGAATTCCAAATATAAAAAAGGAGCTTGGAGGCAAAGTCTTGCGCCAATTAAAGCTCCTTTTGTATGTTTAGTATGTGAAGTCATTACCTAGTGAAACTGAAACGTTATAAGATTTCACGACTTACATTCTATTGTAATTCTTTAGTATTGATAAAGGTTTCTTTAAGTTATTCACACGCTACTCCATCACCATCTCTATCTAAATGAGAACCATAACCAGGATCGCCTGTATATAAAGGCGCAACACCAGCATTTCTAGCAGCAGTACAGTTTTTATAGTAAGCATTATTGCTGCTACTAGAGGAGGTGTTAGATTCAGAGCTTGATGAACTTGAATTACTGGCCACTTCGATATTTTGTAAGTCTTCAATTTTTGCTTGTAGAGATGTTTTATCTTCCTTGAGTTGATTAATTGTGTTTGATTGATCAATGATTTCTGTATTGAGGTTTTCTATTTTCTTATTTAATTCTTCTTTTTCTTCATTGATTTTTTTGTCATTATTTTCTAATTTATTCAATTCGTTTGTTTTACTTTCTAACTCACTTTCTATTTCTTTTTTCTTGCTATTTAATTCTTCAATTTGGCTATTGGTTTCTTTATTGTTAACAGTTAATTCCTCGACTTTACTGTTTAATTTACTATTTTCTTCTTTTAATAAACCGATCTGTTTAGTTAATTCTTCATTATTATCTTGTTCTATTTGAAGTTGACCAGCAGCTGTATCATCTGAAAATCCTATCCCTACTATCATTAAAACAAGTCCTCCAATTAATAATGAATAAAACATTTTTTTTGAAAGTGTTCTTTCTTTGTTTTTTACCTTACTAATTAGATGGAACACAAGATAAATTATGGAAACTATCAATGCTAAAAAACCTAAAAGAAACAAAGCCATCAATCTTATTACCCCCCATACCTAAAATAGTTGTAAGATTATTTTACTATAAATACCTTAATTTAACTATAATATAAGTTTATTTGCCTATCGGTTAACACAACTTTCACCGGTCGGAACTTGAACCCAAAAGGATGTGTGCACATGCCAGGCACAAAAAGCCTCTACATTAATCTGTAGAGACTATAAAGATGTTAATAATACGTAATTTAATTATAATTGATAAGATGATTACAAGATATTTATTACTAGTTACTCAATTACTTAGTTTTAGTCTATGTTAAAAATTTATGGTGATATTACTAACAAAAAGACGTTCTTTTTGTCGAATTTAGCTTATCTAACTAAATGCTTCCGAAAAAGTATTTCAACAGGAAAATAGGTATTTTTCAAAATTATTAAACATTATTAAAACAGAGGACTTATTATGATAATCTACTATCAGAGCTTTTGATATTCTCGTAAAACTAAGATTATACACGAAGTTAAAAGTGGAATTATTGAACACATAAGTCAAACTACAGTTATACCGGATGAAGGTATTTTAATCTTACTAGTCTCCTCCCCCTTCAATTCCACTTATATACAATCAGTTTTTCCTTGAATAACTGATATAATAGGGTAAGTAATAAGTTCAAAGAAGGACTGTGAGCAACAATGAATTCTATACAATTTGGAAATAAGATTATTTACTATACATTAAAAGAAAGCAATAACCGAAAAACCCTTTCAATATCAGTCAATCAGTCTGGGATTAACGTTGTTTCTCCTCCTAATGTTTCAATAGATAAGATAGAAGATATCCTCTTTAAAAAAGGACCTTGGATTATAAAACAACTATCAGACTTTCAAGAAATGCAGGAAACCTCAAAACTAAAATCGTTTGTTTCTGGAGAAAAATTACCTTATTTAGGTCGACACTACCGTTTGAAAATTATGAAGACCAATCAATCGACTCCTACCCTTCATTTTCATAAAGGACGTTTCTATGGAGAAGTACACCATTCATGCAGTGAAGAAGAGTATCGCACTCTTTTAAGACCCCTTTATATTGAATGGGTGAAAAGAAAAGCCGATACGTTTACAAAGGATCGATTAAAACCTTTTACGCTGAAGCTCAAAAAAGAACCAACGAGTGTAATGATCAAGGACCAAGAACAACGTTGGGGCTCTTGCACATCTGAAGGCAGGCTATTACTAAATTGGCGGATCTTCTTAGCTCCTGCTTCCATCGTTGATTATGTCATCGCTCATGAGTTGGCCCATTTAGTACACTTAAACCATTCGAAAGAGTATTGGGACACTGTTCGTATGTTACTCCCGGACTATGAGGACCGGAAAGAATGGCTTCGCTTGAAGGGCTCAACGCTTGATGTATAACGATATGTAGAAAAGAATTATAAAAAGGACGAACTTCATTTAGAGAAATTCGTCCTTTTTTTATCCCGTTAACGCAAAAAGATTTTATATGAAGCCAACAGGCTTCAGGAGGTTTTATTTGTACTGTACCTCAGCAAGCGCGGTAAAATATCCGACAAGCATGGAGGCATCATTGATGCCGATTTTTTTCTTTAACAGGAGAATTTTCAAGTCCGCATTGAGCTTTCGTTTAAAGTCTATTTTGGAGGTCCAATCCGGAATATCCGATACTCGTTCTTCAATGAATTGCTGAACGTCCACGGCTAACCCTTTTAATTCTTTTTCCTCTCGATCTTCAAACGTTTCACTGAACTTATTAAAATACGGTTCCTGTTCAGGCGTAAGACCACTCTTGGTACGGCCTTCAGCTTTTTTCAAAAGCTCTTCACGAACCTCGTACAGCTTTTGAATCAGTTCATGAATATCTTCTTTACGATCCTTGAACCGTTGAAGAAGTTCTTCTACCTTTTTCTTTAAAGAAGTATAGTAGACTTCGTCCTCGTCCATTTTCACGGAGATTTCTCGCTTGATTGCATGCTCGATTTGTGCTGCCTTCGATTCTGGCAGTTCATTACTCTCTACTTCTTCTTTAAACCGCGCATCCAGGATCGGCACGGGATCACGAGCATCTATTTTCTCGGCAAGCAGATACTTATGAACCAGTTGGCGAACTTTTTCTCCACAATCGGAAATATTCATCCCATCGGCGTCCACAGAGAAGCGTGACTTGGCCAACAGCCGTATAGCCCCTAGCTGCTGTAAGTCCCTTACGAATTTTTCTGCCTTCGGACTCGGCATCACTTTATCCATACTTCCCGCAAATCGTTTGTATGCCGCATCAAATTCCGCCCGAGTATCTTCTGCTTTTAAACGAAGAACCCGTTCTTCCTCCTGCTTGTCTGATAATCCATCAAAAAAACGCATCGCCGAGCGATGGCGCTGTTCTAAACGAGGAAGCTCCTCGTCGATCGATTGAAGAGCACCTTTAACATCATTGGAACTGAAAATTTCCAGGGCTTGATCCAAAAATCGGGAAACTCCGAAATAATCAACAATCAGGCCGTAAGATTTATGCTCATCGTATCGACGATTTGTCCTGGCGATTGCCTGAAGAAGACTGTGTTCACGTAACGGCTTATCCAGATACATGACTTGTTCAACCGGTGCATCAAACCCTGTCAATAGCTTGTCACACACAATCAACATCGCCAATCGATCTTCCTCAAAGGGTTTCTTGAATCGTTCGATAAGCTCTTTCTCTTGTTCTTTCGTAATATGATGACTTCTTAACGGTTCCTTGTCATTGTGGCCAGACGAAAAGATGACGGCCGTTTCAAACTGACCTGCCGCATATTCATCAATCAATTCCTTATACTTCACCGCAGCTTCACGAGAAACGGCAACCACCTGCCCCTTATATCCATTCACAAGAATATGAGATTCATAGTGTCGAACAATATCGAGGGCAATCTGATCCATGCGGTCAGGAGCCGTCAGAATAAGGGATTCATTCACGTGCTTTTGTTTGATTTTCTCCCGGTCCTCTTCTTTGTACTCAAAGAACACCCGGTCAAATAATTCATCCAGCGAGTCCCCTTTGACCTGAAGGCTCGGCAAGCGAGATTCATAGTGAATGGGCACCGTGGCACCGTCCTCCACCGCCTGTTCAATAGTGTATTTATCAATATATGAACCGAATTTTCCCGTAGTTGATCGTTTCTTCTTATCAATCGGAGTCCCCGTAAACCCAATGAACGTTGCACTGGGGAGAGCCTTTCGCATGTTAAGAGCGAGCCCCTTGTACTGCGAACGATGGGATTCATCCGTCATGACGATAATGTTTTCTTCTTTTGAAACAATCGGGAAGATCTTATGACCTTCATCATCTTCAGCTCCCTGAAACTTCTGAATCAACGTCATGACCGTTGTTCCTGGGCCTTTTACGAGCTGCGTTTTCAAGTCTTCCACGGACCTTGCTTGTGTAGGATTAGGGAACCCGCAATTCTGAAACGTCTTCATAATCTGGCCGTCCAGATCCTGACGATCCGTAACAATGACCAACATCGGATTATTCAAGGATGCAATCCGGCGTAATTTCATCGCCATGTACACCATCGTCAAAGATTTCCCAGATCCTTGGGTGTGCCAAACTACCCCGCCGCGAAGAGAAGGTTTGTCCTGGGTCATGATACGTTCAATCCCTTTCTGAACGGCACGATACTGTTGATAACGAGCGAGCTTTTTGACCTTTCCATCGAACACGATGAAGTTCCTCATCAAATCCAATACCGTTTTCTTTCGTAACATCCCGGCCGCCAAGATGTCCTGAGGCCGATCACTCCCCACTTCATCCAAGGTCAGAGGATACGGATCCTTCCATAATCCGTAGTGTTGGGGACGCGCCAAGATCGTTCCTGCACGTGCGCGATCACGGCTCGTCACAATCAGCATTTGGTTATACCAAAGCAACTTCTCATGGGTTTCCTGATAACGATCAAACTGACGAACGGCTTCCGGTAGCTGTTTATCCCATTTCAACTTCGGGCTCTTGCATTCAATCACGACAAGAGGCAAACCGTTTATGTACAACACAACATCAGGACGAATCGTTCCACTAGCATTCTCATACGAGACTTGATTGACGACTAGAAATTCGTTGCGTTCCACGTCTTCAAAATCAAATAACTGAACGGTTTGATGCTTCTTTCCACTTCCAAGGTCCTGAAGCACCGATAGCCCTTGGCCAAACAGCCAATCAAACAGTTGATAATTGGCACTCCATAGATCTTCCGCCTGGACTAGGGTCAATTGTTTGATCACTTTTTCCACATTTCCGTCCTCGATCCAAGGATTAAAACGCTTAATCGCTTGGAATAAACGCTTCTCCAACACCACCGAAGATCGCGTCGTACGCTCTTGATCCAATTCGGACCCAGCTATGTATGTATAACCAAACCCTTCAAGCTGCTCAATGAACGGTTTCTCAACCTCCGTCCACTCATACCCTTCCATTCTCTCCCCTCCTACTTTGAGAAGCTTCAGGCGTTCGCTCAGTGGCGACAAGCATAAGACGAAGCGCTATGAAGGTAAATCTTTAACCTTTATGGGGCTTTGACTTATGACCTAGAGCCACTACTAATGCCTGAAGCTAGACATCAAACCCTCGATTTCTTTATGCAGACACTCGAACCTTACCGGTTAACAACTGTTGCATTAAGCCCTTTTTCAGTTCTTGAAGTCTTTCTTTTTCAATCCTATAACTTTTAATCTGGTCATCAACGGATGAAAGAATATCTACAATTCTTTGTTGTTCGTCCTTTGAAGGAATAGGGATTTTAGTTTCTCTTACTTGTTTTAAGCTTATTTGAGGATAAGCAAGCCCAGTTTTTATCTGCTCGTAATAACGTATGATTTTTTCTTGATTAAACCAAAAGTACACGAATAATGGATTTATTCCACTATTAATCACTGTAATTTTAGCTATATGCTGATTAATATTTGCCTCTTCAATTTCCTTAGGGACAACCGCAACCCTACCTATGTTCCCAGTGATTGTAATAAGCAAATCGCCCGCAATAATTTTTGAACGTGCCATATGGGCATGGGCTTCATTGTCTATGAATTTAAAATCACCATATACAAATTCACCCTCTTTAACTACGTCACTTTTGAAAAACTTAACACCTGATTCCTGCCATTTAAATCCGTAAGTGGTTGGTGTACTGCCTTTAGTTATAAAATCAGTAACATTACTTAGAGTTTCAATCTCCCACTCCTCAGGTATCTCACCCAATTCCGTCTTCTTAAACTCTGTATGACCAATCCCCTTCGTCAGCAGCTTCTGCATCAACCCTTTTTTAAGCTCTTTTGTTTTCTCCAACAGTTGATCAGTTGTTTCAATCGTTTCATCAACACTACAAAGGGTTTCGGCTATTTTTTGTTGTTGCAGTAGTGTTGGAAAAGGAATCTTAATAACTTTAAAATCCGAATAGCTAATTTGCTTACCGTCTCTAATTCCTACAACTGATTTTTTCAATCGCTCTATAAACCAAAATGACTTAAAAAAGTATCTAAAAAAATCATTATTAATTTTTTTCTTTGCAGACAACACCGTATATGCCGGACTTGAAATTCCTTTTAGGTTTGAGTACTCGATCCCCCCCTGAAAGGACCTTAAACTAATTACGAATTGCCCTTTATCAATTAATTTATAAGATTTTAATGATTTTTTGTCGTACTTAATATTGATACCTACAGAATCTCTATATACTACACCATTCTCTTGCGTTACAGAGAGTACGGGTAATTCCGGATAGCCTTTATTAGATATATTTTCAAATAAATCACCTGTAGTTAATACCTCCCACTCCACAGGTATCTCACCCAACTCCGTCATCTTATACCCGTCTCGTACGTCCTTCACATCTGTCACCATCACTTCTCACCAATCCCTAACTCATGAAGAAACTCACTCAACTTCGCTTTTTTCTCGGCCTGTTCCTCTTCCAACTGACGAAGATCAGAAAGGACCTCATTCAAGTCAATCAGTTCTTCCTCTTCCGTCTTATCGACATAACGCGTGATATTCAAGTTGTAGTCATTTGTTTTAATCTCTTCCAGCGAAACCACTTTCGCATACTTCTCAATATCTTCATAGGTATCAAAGGACTTCACGATTTTCTCAACATCCGAATCACGAAGGATGTTTTGATTCTTTCCTTCCTGAAAGTCCTCTTCTCCTGCAATAAAGAGCACGTTGCCTTTTCGTTCCTCTGCTTTATTCCGATTAAAGATCAGAACACACGCTGGGATGCCGGTACCATAAAACAGACCGGATGGCAGACCAACCACTGCCTCCAATAAATCAGACTCCAAAAGCCCCTGACGGATCTTGCCTTCGGCTCCACCCCGGAACAGTACGCCATGCGGCATGACAACCCCACAGACACCGTCTGCTTTTAACGATGACACCATATGTTGGATAAACGCATAGTCCCCGGCATTTTTAGGTGGGATGCCATATTGAAAACGTCCATAGACATCGCCCTCTGCTTCCTCACGTCCCCATTCTTTGAGGGAAAACGGTGGATTGGCAATGACACGATCGAATAGCATTAATTCGCCATCTTCTACGAGCTTCGGCTCACGGATGGTATCGCCTTTGACCACTTTGTGGTCCGGTAATCCATGAAGCAACAAGTTCATCTTTGCAATCGCCCAAGTTCCGAGATTTTTCTCTTGACCAAATAAAGACAAGGCTTGTGGGTTTCCTCCACGGGCACGCACAAAATCCACAGATTGAATCAACATCCCCCCAGAGCCACAAGTTGGATCATAGACACGCATACCTTCTTCTGGTTTGATCAATTTGACGATCAATTCCACCACTTTGGAAGGCGTATAGAACTCCCCGCCCTTTTTTCCAGCGTCGTCAGCAAACATCTTGATCAGGTACTCATAAGAGCGTCCCAGCATGTCCGGTTCGTAAAGGTTGCTGTTGGCTAAGTTCAATTGAGAAAAGTGTTGCAATAACCGTTGTAATATACCGTCTGTCAGAACATCTTTTCGATTAAAATCAATCGGTGTTAAGACGTCTTCGAGTGTCTGGTTTTCATTTTCTAACGCTTCAAATGCTACATTGATAGTCGTTCCGATGTCTTCGGAGTTTCTACGGATGGCTTCCCAACGTGCAGCAGGTGGAACATAGAATTGGTATTGCTGTGGATCGTCTGCTATCAGTTCCCCAATTTCTTCTCCATGCTCTTTAATGAGGTTTTGTCTTCGCTCTTCAAAGGCGTCACTCAGGCGTTTGATAAAGAGTAAACCAAATATGTAATTCTTATAGTCACTGGAATCGATTGATCCCCGTAGGATATCGGCCGATTTCCAAAGGTGCGATTCTAATTCTTGTCGTGTTAACTTCGTTGTCATGTGTATTCCTCCATTACTTTATCTTTAACTATTTTACCATTTAAGTGGAAGGGTTTGTGTGAATAAATGAAAAGGCTCCTTATGGGAATTATTTATAAATTTTAGTGCTCATTCACCTTCCCTTTGAAATAATATAAAATGATTCATGCCCCCACACTTCAAAGTGTGGGGGCATGCAGTTTGTACATTCTAATAGGAAAAATAAGTGAGACCTTTTTCTGTATGGATAACTTGATACTGAGATCTGTTGATATTCTCGTAAAATTGATATTATGCACGAAGTTGATTAATAGAAATAGAAAAAAATATTTAAATCTATTTTTTTTAAACACCAATTTCTGTTGAAATTGATGACAAGAATAAGTAAATCTTACATTACAAGAACTTTTTAATATTATGTTGTATAAGCGGACGCTTCCACCATTTAAATCATATTAAAGGAGATTCTTACGTAAAAGAAAAAAGCTGGCATAAAACCAGCTGCGTGAATGATAGTAGAATCGAGCCACTTAAAATATAAAGATCATATCTCATTATTGATAACCATATTATTCTTTATAACATATTTCTCAGACTTCTAAACGTAACTTATTATAAAGATGTTCGATATCTTCTTTAAACAATGTTTGATTATTCGATAATCCCCAATCGTATATTTTTTTAAAAAGTTCAGTGTCTATCCAAAACCTTGCTTCATAAGACATAATCAATGAATCCTCAATCGAATGAATATCATACAAAGACATGTTAGGACTTCTCAAAACTTTCTTTAATAAAAAGAATAAAATATTTGATAAATCATGACCATTCACTAAATGTAACAGATCATATTTATCATCGACGAGTTCCTTGACTTTTTCTTCAACTATTTTTGCATCAATAACTTTATCACTTCTATTTATAGAGTAATTATGAACGGTAGTGATTAATTGTTCATTCCCCTTAAAATCCAAAGTTCTATTATCAATAAAATCTTTGTATTTTAAAGGCTTCCCTTGTGGCTGTCTTGGTTTGAATGCTAAACCAAGCTTATAAATGTGATTGGCTAACTTCAAAAACCCAATTTGTTTAGCAAGATCTAGAATGATACCCCTTAGTTTTCTACCATCGAGAAATTTCTCAATTTTTTCGTTTGTAGTGTAAATATTTAAAGTTGTTTCCAATGCTGGTGACCCAAACATCATTACTTCAATATCATGAAAATCTGTTAAAAAAACATTTTCAGTGTTTACTTCATCACTTAATATTTTTGAGAAATCCGAATCAATTATTCCAATCTTTTCATTGAAATTACGAGCATTTAATAATTCAATTACTTCTCGAACTTTTTCTTTTCCCCCAACTTGTTTGATTTGAACGGTGTTTTCGATGTTAAAAAACTTAGAATAAAACTTGTAATCTTTCGTGCCTTCAACTACCAAATTAGTTCCTTTAAAAGTGGAGTCTTGCATAATTGCATTAGCAGTTCTATCAGCCGTCATATGCTCAAACATTTATTCCACCCCTTTTAATTCCACCCGCAAGTCCCAATTATTCGAAATAATATCTGGCGAGTGTGTAGCAATCAGGATGTCTAATTGGTTTAATTTATGGATTTCCTTTAAATCTGAAATGAATTTATTTTGCCAAGAAATATGCAAGGAAATTTCTGGTTCATCAATTAAAATCAATGAATTTGTAGAAGTATTAAAGATTAACTTATAAAATAGTATTAATTCGTTTTTTTCTCCTGAAGAAAGCTGGTCCAAAGGAATTGTTTCAAAAATACCATCTTTATCTTTTATAACAGTAGATTTAAACTGAAAACCATCATCTTTATTTACATGTAATTTCTTATGTTTAAAACGTGCATTAATAATTTTTAGAAATAATTTGATTTTTTTTGCTAGCTCATCAAATATTTCCAATTTTTCAAAACTATCTTTAACATATAGCATGAGAACATCTTTTACCACATTTTCAGGGTTATCTATCAACGATAAAGCTGAATTTTTTTCAGTTTCGACTAATCCCACTTCATCGAACAAACTTCGTTTATCTTCTAATTCTTTAAGCTTTTCGTTCAATTCATTTTCAGAAATATTTTGACTTCCAGTTTTTAACTGTTCAATTAATCTGTTTGGATATGTTCTATCTAACTTAGAGGATAATTCTGTGGATTCCGTTAACTTTTGCTTAATAAAATCTGTTAATTCTCCTGAATATTTCTTAACAGTTTCAATGTGTGTTCTATCAGGATATGCAAAATCATAAACCCTTTGAGTTTCAATTAATGAAACATTTAAGCTTTCTAACCTACTAATAAACCAACTAGGTGGATCTGATTCTTTAATAACATTAACAGTTGAATACTCAGCACCAAATTTTTCAATAACTTCTATAGAATTATAAATTTCCCTGTTAGACCTGTTTTCCCATCTATCAGCACCTAATCTTCTTAGTGAACCATGCATTCTTGCTAAATGTAAGGCTTCACGTCGAGCTCTTTCTGGACTGAATTCTTCAATATCTAAGGCGAATATTCCGTCAACGTTATTATTTTCCTTTACTAATAATGCGATTTCTTCTTCATCTTTGTGCTCCTTATAAACTTCCCAATAAAAGTCATCATCGAATTCAAACCTTAAGCATTCAAATTCAATATTTTTCAACCTGTAAATATCTCCCTTGAAAAAGGATTCAAGCATTTCTAATATTTTCGTTTTCCCTAATCCATTTTCTCCAATTATAATTGTAATTCCTCGTTCATTATTAAGTCTTATTTCGTGATCGAATATACCGAATAATTTAGTTACGGATATTTTTTTTAATTTCATATTAATCCCTTCCGAATATTCATTTGGAATTTAGACAATAAGTTGCTTTTACGTGAAATAATGTTGATAAAACTAAATTTATTAGTTTGGTTATATATGTAAAATTATAACACTAATAGCGCAGAAATTACTATTCGATATTTAAATGAAATTATCTATTTTTCTAAAATAAATTAGTATTTGGAGTTATCTTTAGAGATTCTTATTATTTAAATATCTATAAAAAGTCGCTCTACTCATCCCAGTGGCTTCTAATATCTCCTGGATACTATACTCCTTGCTATCATACATCCGAAAGGCCATATCCAACTTGGATTGGTCTTTTTTTGGTCGTCCTCCCTTTCGTCCTCGAGCTCTTGCAGCATCCAATCCAGATTTCGTTCGTTCTGAGATGATGTCACGTTCAAACTGAGCCAGCCCACTGAAGATCGTAAATACGAGTTTCCTCATCGCCGTCGTAGTATCGATGTTCTCATTGATTGAAACAAAGTTGATACCTTTCTCCTGAAAGTCATTGATCAAATCGACCAGGTGTTTCGTACTTCTCCCAATCCGGTCGAGCTTGTAGACGACAACTGTGTCCCCTTCTCGTAAATACTTCAACATTTCCGTAAACGCTGGACGGTCCTTTTTCGTTCCAGTAATTTTCTCTGAGTAGATGTTCTTCTCTTCTACTCCATATTTTTTTAATGCATCAAATTGCATATGTAAGTTTTGATCCTTCGTACTGACTCGAGCGTATCCAAATAACATATTGGTCTCCCCTTTTTGATCGGTGGTACTTCTATATTATCAAAAAGGTTAGTGTTAGTATATATTAGAACTTTGATTATGAGATGGTTTTTGATACTAGTTTTAGAGTAGTTTTGATTCGTTGGAAGTGAGTTTCTCGATTGTTATCAAAAACGAAGTTTATTTATAATATGCTTAATATTTTGATTACATTATAAATTTTATCTGGGACCAATTTCAATAATTCAAAACTGATCCCTTATCCCTTAATAAAACTAAAAAGGCACTTCTTCTTTCAAACTAACGAAATAACTAATAAGTTCCATCTGAATGTCTTCATCACTAGAACTGAAAAAGTATTCTTGATTTTGATCATTTTTAGCTACGTGATCATATAGTACATTTTGTAATAAATATGAAAGTCCTGTTTGTGCATATAGTTCCATTAGATTTGTCATTTCTTTATATGATCCCATAATTCCATTATCAGCATAATAAACCCCTTTTACTGCGTTCCAATCATTTTCTGTAAGAGTGACAGCTCTGCATAGCTCCTGTTTTTTAATAACTGGACTTTTAGCATTTAGACGTTTTCCTACAAAGGCACAGTACACAAAGAACTTACTATTTTGTTGGAAGAGTGATTTTCCAATATGATGGTATAGAGGGAAAAATTCATCTGAGACATATATTCTGAGTTGTCCAATCTCATCCATCTTATCTAGCCTCCATTCTTGACATATTAACTTCATTGATTGTTGTTACTCCAGCTTCTAAATTGTCCAGCTGATAATACTTTCCTATAGCGTCAGACTCATCGAAAAGAGCTTTTTCATTGCTACCAAACTCTCTATCAGTTACAAGGAGAATCCATTGGGAACAAATATTCGGGAGGTACTCAATGAGTTTCCGCTGGTGTATTTCAGATAGTCTACCAAAAGGTGTATCCATTAAAAGCGGCATTTCAAGTACAGAATCACCACCGGAAACCTGGGCTAGAGCTGTTATAAAGCTTAATGAGAGGACTTGTCTCTGACCTTGCGAAATATTCGCCAAAAAAGGTTGATCATAAGCATTGTATACTTCAATAGAATAATCTTTATGGATTTTTACATTCTTAATCATTGACTGTCCTGAACTATCAAGAAGGTATTGAAGGTTTTGCTGAGTAGTTCTCTCAAGTTCTTCAATCATTTCAATTTCAAATAGCCCAATTAAATTAGAAACGGATAATATAGAACGTTCCAATATTTCATTTTTCTTTAATAATTGTTCACGAATTCCACTTTGCCTTTGTAACTCTTTCAACCTATGTTTCATCACCTTCAAATTACTTTCAAGTTCTCCTTTTTGTGATTGAAAGTTTTTCGCATCAATTTCAATATTTGCAATTTCTTTTATCAGTTTCATTCGCTCATTATTGAGAGAATTCAAATGGCCTTCTTTTGAAGATGAGAGGTGCTTATTTAGCTCCTCCAACCTAATTTGGCTCTGATTTTGTTCATATTGAAGTTCTTTAATTTCAGCAACTGCATAATTAATTGCTTCAGTACGTCCACTCAAAAATGAAATTAGTGAACTAATACCCGAAAGAAGACCATGAGAAGAACGTGTAGATTCATATTTTTCAACTGAATTAGCAAGTATCTTTAACTCTTGATACTGACTACTTTTTTCATTTAGACTACTCCCACATATACATCGCATATCTTCGAGCAATTTATTTATAAGTTCAGAAGATATTCCAGATAAATCCTCTGAATCAAGTTCGCTTTTCAGTTTCGCTACCACAAGATGATAAGTATCTTCCCCCATTAACAACGGAAGATATTCATTGAATAGTTTCGTCTGTTCAATTTTTTCCTTAATTTTGCTCTGTCTTTTTTTTAGATTTTCTTCTAACAGATCGCGTTCCTGAAATAGTGTTTTCATCGACTCATATTCATTTAATTGCCTATCTATTTCCGACAACCTATTTTCCATTTCAAGAACTAGATGATTACTCTTCTCCTCATTTTGCTCTATCATTTCCAGCTCAATTTCTTTCTTTCCATACTCTAATAAAGTCTTTTTATATTCGCCTTTCGAATATTGAGCTAACTCCTTTTTTGATTTAGCCATTATATGTTTCAATACATCTCTAGATTTTAAGACTTCATCAATTTTTAACAAATTTTTAATTCCAGTTGATATTTCTTCTTTTTGTTGTCGAGCAACTCTTGTAAGTCTTTCAATTCTTTCTCCATCAAAGAAAAAATAATGTTTTACTCTCTCATCAACAATACGTTGCAATTGAAAAACGATGTCTTGTTGTTTGATCCATTCTTCTCCTGACTTTTTATTAATCAGCTTTTGATCTTTGGGTTGCTCTTTGATTTTATTATCAGTTTTTCCTGCGAAAAATGATCTTGTCATAGTAAATGGTTGTCCATCATGAACAAAATTAACTGTAACTATGCTTTCTACACCACTCGGTTGTTCTTTAAGAGCTTTTAAATTGGTCAATATTAACTCCGCCTCTTCTGAATCCTGAGCGAGTTTAACATCTCCGAACAAGGCAAACATAATTGCTCGATAAAGACTTGTTTTACCTCTACCGTTATCTCCAAGGATTACGGTCACTATCTGGCCTTCATCTGAATGTGCGAATTCAATTTTTTGAGTTCCATAGTACTGGCGAAAATGGGTCATTTCTAGAGATTGTATAATCAACCCTCTTCACCTTCTTGGTTTTTTAACTTACGATCTAACTTTCTCTCTATTTTTCTAGCGTGCGTTTCTATAGACAAATAATTGCCTTCTACTTGACGTATCGTATCAATGATTAGTTCATTTACAAGAGGGTCTTCTTCCTCAAGTAAAGAAGAAACACGAGCAATTAAGTTATTGTTCATAGTGCTGTTCACTCCAGTCTTTCAACATTATTTCATCACCGTCTATCTCAAAAGGTGCTAAATTTCTTTCCAAAGCTTCCTCCACTTCAAATAATAGTTTTCCATCACTTGAATATTTAATCTGATCAAGATACTTCTGAAAAACCTTTAATTTAGCTGAACCGCCAAATTTTTCTTTGAGAAGATATCCTATAAAATCAGTGTAAGTTAAAATAAACGAATTTTTTGGTGTGAGAATTGCGTCATAAGACCCAATCATATTCCATTGATTTGATTTTTTTAGCATATCTCCAAATAACTCTTCGTTCCAATCAATATCTCCCTCCATCCTTGGAAGGTACTGAGGAGCATATATTTCTTCTAGCAGTATATATTCTCGTTCTTTTATAGCAGATACATTTTGATAGAGTTGTCTTGCCGTGGTTAGCACCTTGTTTTCCATATCTTTTGTGTAGCCAATCGTGCTCGAATGTATATATTCCCCGTATTTTCCTCTTGTATAGTAAAGTATTTCTTTTGAATTCAGAAGTGTAAGGTCTAGGAAGCTATCATCTTCACCAAATATATCCAACATCCATTGGATAATCTCTTCTCTAGAAACAATTTCTTTTTTCTCTTCTATAAAATTCTCTATCAACCTTTGGGCAGATAAATGATCTTTTTTTGCATCAATTGAAAGAATATATGGATATCTAGGAAACCGTAGGAAATTATGTCCTAGATCTTTTAAAATGGCATAAAGTACGTTCTTTGTCTCTATACCTTTACTTTTGAGGAGCATTTCGTTTTCCTCGAAAAAAGAAGAAATTAATATAATAGGTGAAGCGTCTATTTTATTGACTATTTGATCGGTGATAAAATCTAAATCATTCGATGTGATAGATGAATAATTTGATAATAGAGTGTACTCAGCATGTCTAAACTGCACAAACTTTGGGTTTGTTGAAAGATTATGCTCTAATGTGAACTTTTTCCACCCTCGACCTTCAACAAAATGATTATAAAGTTTTTGGTAAGTTGTTCGTCCGCCATCGTTACTTATGAACTGCTCTATATATTCTGCGTTCATTTGTTTTTCTACCCCTGCAGGATAAATAGTTGGAAACGCTTGTAATGATAGTTGATCGTTACGTAATTGTCTCATTAACGAATATAATCCATATTCACTTATGATATTCTGTTCTAATGCCTGTTTCTTTAGCCTTTGATACAATTTCAATACATGTATAGGCCCATCTTCTTCAACCATCTGAAGAGCGACTTGCTGAGCATGTTTAATAAAACTTTCATTTTTCTTTACATAAGACTCGTGAATATACTTTCCACGATCCCATAATATGATTTTTTCTGAAAGGTCAAACCTAGTTGCAATTGAATAAAACGAGCGCTCCCCCTGAAACTGTCCTGGCATATAATCATTAGCTTTTGCAATAAGTTCTTCCTCTTGTTTATAAACCTCTACACCAGCAGGATATTGAAGCATAACCATCTCAACTACATCTTTTTTCTTTGTAGATTTTAATAGAGCCCGGTCGTGAGATAACCAATTAACTTCATTATTAGCAATGCGTTCTACATAGCTAATTGATAAATGTTTTTCTTCTGATACATTTTTGCAAAAGTTTAGTAGATCTTTTTTATTAATAACCTTCGAACTAAAATTAATCTCTAGATATTTCCTTATAGTAGCTTCTATACTTTCGAGTTGATCTTTATTTAACCGAGTAATATAAACTATATCCTTGTTCTTGATACATTCATAGCCTAGTCTCTCAATCCCTTTAGACATTATGTAATGTATAAAAGAGTCAAGATCCAAGTGACGAAATTCTAACAGTTGAATATTGTCAGGCTGGGTTTTAAAATAAACTTCAAGTATATCTTTTAATCGAATTGCAATCTTTTCGTCACCTTTAGCTAAGATCTGACGAATTCTTTCTCTAGTAACGCCTATTTGCTGACCAAGTTCTTCTAGCGTTAAATGTCGTTCCTCAAGACTTGCATTGAATTTTCTCTTCATTAACTCAACGTATCTAGATTGAATCTTTTCTTCTTTGGCTACCTTTTCATTTTTTATTATTAAGTCCAGCCAATCCTCCGCTGATTTAAATAAGTACAATAGATATTCTTCAGGGGATAACCTTTCCAACTCAATACGCTTTTTTTCTCGAAGTATTACATCAGGAAGTTTATCAGAAAGCCTCTTAACCTTTCCTTTTCCAAAGCCCTGTAGTTTTATTAGTTCTGTTAAGTCATTCGGTAGATCTAATAAGCAACAAATCCCATGTTCCTTTAACTTTTCTACTGCTTTCTCTGCCCCGGGATAATCATCCCCTTTAAGTTCTATGTGTTCTAACTCTTTAGAAACATGAATTACATTTGTGCTGTACCTTAAAATTTTATCACTTTGATTTTCACAACTATTTTTATCATTCATATCTTCAGCATGTAAGGTTTGAGGAATTTGATCTAAGAACTTAATAATTCTCTTTTCTCCAACACCTTTGAGTTTGGTAGAAAGGCCATCCAGAGGAAAATCAATATCTCTTAATCTTGAAATACCAAGCAATTTCAGTTCACTAACAAAATGTGAACAACCTTCAATTCCCAACATTTCAATTTCCTCATTAGCAACTTCCCATGAAACAGATATTTCATTTTCGAAGAATCTGATAATATGTTTCTCTGTATTAATTTCTTTTGATTTAGTTTCTATCGATTCAACATTTTTAGAGTGAAAAACCTTCTTCAACCATCCAATGTCTTCTGATTTAGTTAACCAAACAATGGATGAAACCAGCATATTGTTTAGTTCATTAAGGTATTTAATTTCTTTTTCTTTAAATTTTTCTACTATAGCGAAAGGCATGATATCTGTAAGTTCGATATTTTCCGAACCTTCAATCGTTACTTTTTCTTCAATAGATGTAGTTCTCACAGGCTGAAACGCTTCCATCTTCTCGTCAAAACGAAAACCGAGCCAGAATAAGTCATATATAACAGAGAAAAAATCTTCTTTGGACTCTTTATATAATAGTCTTAAAGCCTGCTCTGTTATATCTGGAAAATAGTAACAGCTATTTAAGGCTCTTAAAGAAGGGAGTTTACATTCCTCCAGTTTAATGTTTTGGAGATGAATTGGTACTTTCATTTGTCCAACTTGCTCCCAAAAAGTCTTAGGAACCCTCTTTACAATGACACTTATAGATGTTTGGCTCTTCTCTTCTTTATAATATTTATCACTTATTATTTTATCTTTTGCCACTTCATCATTTTCCTCAATATAATTTTTGTTTAAAAGAAACCAACCTGGCTCATAGTTCGTGGCTTTCCCTCCTTTATGAACAAAACGAAAATATATTTTGTAATCCTTTAAAGGGAAAACTTTCTCATTTAAGGACCAGTCACCGATCAACCATAGTGCCCCATTCTTATGACGATTATCAATATATTTTATTTCCTGGTCTTCCAAATACTCTAATAGTGAGAAAGAAGATTTATTTCTATCTTCCTTCTCATCTTGGGGCTCATTACTTGACTGAGAGATACTTTCTTTTTCTTTTTTTATATTGGCAAGTTCACGTTGAATCTCCTGTCGAATTTCATCAATCTCTTTCATTCTTTCATTTATTAGAGGTTTTACCATTTTTTCTAATTCTTTTTCAGATATGACCGTTTTATCTTCCTTATCTTGAATAGGCAACATATAAATTGGCGCATCAAATTCATAATTCACATAAACCTGCATGTACCAAACACTAATATCAAATAAATAACGGTGCGCCTTAAATCCATCTTCTGGTTGAGCAGACTTAATATCATGAGCAGCTTTGTTTCCTTTCTTTCGAAGCCACTCAAGTTTTACATATATCTCTTCTTCAATTGCATTCTGTTTATACAACTTGTAAATTCTTTCGGCATGCTTTAAAGGATATATATCTTCAATTCCTTCTTCTTTACTAATTATTTTCACTAAGTTCTCCGAATACAATCTAGCTTGAACAAGAACCGTTTGAGGATGTGAGAATAAAGATTTTTCAATCTCCTTGGTCAAAGTGCCTAAGTTTTCTGATATTTCACTTATAAAATCAAACAAGTATTGAACACTCAATTGCTTCCCCCATATCCATGTTTGTATAAAGTATGCTCCAACACATTAAATTCTGTATAGCAACTATTCTATCAAAAAAAATTGACAATTGTAAAAAAAAGGGTTTAATCCCCTTCTTAAAATAAATAGTGATGATGGCATTCTTAATAAAAATTTCAAAACTTATACAAATAAGGAGATGGCTCTCTACATTTATTCATTACCTGCAATCGTTTCGATTTGCCTTCTTCAAACTTTTAATTTTTTCACCACCATCTCCTGAACTTCCCTCATATCAAACGGAATGATCACATTCCCCGCCAACTCCCGCTTATTCTCCAACAGCTCATGCATCAGCTCTTCAACCGTTCCATTAGGAAAATTCTGCCCATCTTTTGTAATCACCTGATAAACAGACACGTCCTTCTCCTGACCAATACGATATGCCCGGTCCGTGGCCTGGTTCTCAACAGCTGGATTCCACCATCTAGTGTAGTGGATAACATGATTGGCGCTTGTGATTGTTAGTCCGACACCTGCAGCCTTCGGAGAGAGCAGCATGATCCCAAACCCTGGACGACTATTAAATTCTTTTACGACTCCTTGCCTGTTGGCCGTGTTTCCATCAATAATTGGAACAGACACTCCATACTTTTCCATAAAGAGACGTTTAAAGATGGAGTGAAGCTTACGAAACTCGGTGAAGATGAGAACTTTTTCATCTTTTTCTTTGATGCGATCAATAACGCTCATCACTTCCTTTACTTTTGGGACCTCGCTTGCTGGTAACGCTTCATACTCCGGAATAATGACTCCAGGGTGACCGTACAATTGCCTTAGTCTCATGAGCATATTCAATATTGCTATTTGTCCAGTCTCTTTCGTTTGAAGCATTGATTCTGAGATGGACTTCTGAATCTTTGAGGCTTCAACATAGATAGGATCCTTGATTTCTTTCTTTGGTAAGCGATCGCTGAAGATTCCTTCTTTTGTTCTTCTGAGATAGTACGGTTGGATCGCCTTGAGTAGTCCGTCGTAATCTGCTGCTTCGATGTATTGTTGCTTGAAATCCTTTAAGGAATTTAATTCGCCTGGTTGAACGAAGTCCATAATCGCCCACAGTTCTTCCAAACTATTTTCAACAGGTGTGCCCGTCATGGCGAGTCGGAATTCTGACTTCATTGCTCTGAGTGCACGTGATCGCTGGCTACTGTGAGACTTTACGTTCTGCGCCTCATCGCAAATGATCGATTGAAAGTTAATCTTACCAAATAGCAGTTGATCGATTTTAAGTGTGTCATAGGTTGTGAAGATAAGATCATAGCTACTAATATGGGCCGATGATTTGCTTCTTCCTGAGCCTTTATGGATATAAAGACTGCTTAGTAGATCAGGGGCAAACTTTCGTATTTCCTCAATCCAGTTTTCCATTAGGGCAACAGGTAACACGAGTAGAGTTGGAGAATGCTTTCCCTGATTTTTCTGATGTAGTAGAAAAGTGATTACCTGCATCGTTTTTCCTAATCCCATATCATCAGCTAATAAACCACCTCTGCTTCTCTCTTCAAGATGACAAAGCCATTGAAAACCTTCAACTTGATGATCAAATAAGTCAGCTTTCAATGTTTGAGGTATCGGATATTCTTGAACCTGTTCGGTGTCATTCGCTTCTAACCGATATTCAAGATCAGCTTCATTGTCTTTAATATCTAAAGTGAAATTCTTCTTGAGAGATTGATCTTCCTCAACAACTTCCTCAAGTAAATTTTTGCGCATTTGCGGATCAAGATAAATCCACTTGTTTTCGTGTTGAATGTACTGCTCGTTAGGATGCTGCTCCATTAGCGTTCTTAGAAAATCTTCATCATATGCCACTTGCTGATCTGCTTCAGGATCAAACCATTGAATCCCGCTGTCCCCCTGAGAATATGGGCGAACTTTTTCAATTGGAATAATTCCTCTTACTCGTTCAGAAAAGGCTTCAAGATCAAATTCATAATCGTGTTCAGGTAACACGGCAAGCGGGTTTTCAAAAAAAAGTGGTACCTCTTCCCCAGTAATGTGTCGCTTTTTTGAAAGTTGAATGATGTCACGGCTGATTTTTTCCGTTCGCACGAAACGATCTCGTTTGTTACTCGTTTTGTACGTTGTTACTGGAGAAGGCGAGCCAAGCACGGTCGTTTCGGCCGGAGTGCTTCCAACGGGTTGTAACTCGATGTGATTCGGCGAATGGACTTTCATTTCAAGGTCATAAGAATCGACTACATGATAAGACTCGTTCTCTAAAAAATCCTCCTGATCGATGTGTGCTTCATTCGCAAGCTTCTGACAGACGCCTATCTTCTGGTAGCCTGTTTCATACTCTGCTTCGATAGCTTTTTGAAGCTCGTAAACTTTCCCAGGCAAAAGAAATAGCTGCTGATTAATCACGGCTATTGCTCCATTACGTCTTCCAATTCGATCAATCGTTTGAGCGTTTTCATTTTTTAACACAAGCTTAAGATTCGCTTGTTCCGGAAGAGAATCTAACTTTAATTCTCCATGAACGTTCATTTCTTGAACAGGTAACTGGAGCTGTTCTAGTAACTCCACTCCAGTTTCTTCTTCTAATAGTTGATAGTAGTCTTCATAACTTAATCTAGAGTCAGTTAATAATCCTGCATCGTGAAGCTCTTCCCAGGACACATATGCTTGAAATCCCGGTAGTTTGTAGTAGTTTTCAATTTCTTCTTTTGAGAGAGGTAGTGATAGTTCTTGTGAATCTTTACCTGATACTAGTTCAATGCCTATATCAATTCCATCATTATGAGGTATGCGTTTCACCTGCATCGAGTGCTGCTTTTTCTTTCGAAAGAACATCCTTGTCCACCTCCCACTTCAACCTATATTTTAGCCAATAATCAAATTTATACTGCCAATCCCCACTATGAATCAACCACCCACCTTCAACTGTGAGGGATTTCTCCATAAGCTCATGTCTTTTCAGTTCTTTAGGTTGATGCCCTCTTGGATACGTTTTTTCCTTATCCGCTAAATACTTATCAACCTTTTTCTGAAAGTAGTTATTGAATGTACGATTGTTATAAACATAAACGGCCCCTGTTCCCAACACTTCCATAACGACTACGTCAGAGAAATACATTATTAATGTTCTTTTCTCATCAGTTACCACTACATCCTCTAACTTGAAAAGAAACTTCTCCCAGTACCGATATCGTTCATGACTTTTATCAACCTGTTCAAAGAAGTCTTTTACCTCAAGTCGAATAATCCATTGAGAGAACCGCTTCTTTTCTTCTTCACCCACGTATTTCCACAGCATTGGTTTTCTACGATAAATCTTTAACTTTTCATAAATTAGCTTACCAAGATCCTCAACCCTATTGAGATTACATTTCTTAATTAAGCTATCAGCCATTTCTTGCTGTTCTAAATTAGTTGCATCAGAAAAATACTTTTTATATAGCACCCTCTCTTTAATGAAGAAATCCTCATCCGCTATCTTAAGCACATCAAGCAAAACATACTTAAATAGCGGCATATTCTCAGTTAAATAGTAAGTACTTAACTCCTCGATAAATCCATTATCACTCTTGTATCCTTCTTCAGCTAAATAAGATACCGGCTCATCTGCTTGAAGAAACCTTTCCCACTTGTCGGACTGCTCTGGTTCCATCCTTCTTTCAATCCGCTCCGAATACGCCACTTGAGAACTTCGAACCAGTTCCCATAGAGCATCAACGTCACACGTTTGATAAAGCACATCCACCAACGTACGAAACATCCGTCTCTCTTCAGGTATGCTTGATTTGATAGCATGGAGCAAGAAGCTTTTTTGTTTTGCTTCTAGGTTCTGATCGTACAGGTATGGAACAAGATTCCTTTGTCGTTTACTTAACGATTTCATCCACGTTGATGACTTTTGAAAATAGGGAAGGCTTAGAAATTCTTGCTTCAAACCTTCCAACTTACTCTGATATTTTGCCCCTGACAAATCATCATTCATCTTGATCCGAAATTCTCGGTTATCCCTCGCCCAGTTGTTGAGGAGATGAAATTCATAGACATATTTCATTATTTATCAACCAGCTTTTCGATTTCTTTGATCGCCTCGTCATCCTTCAGTCGGAATAAGAACTCAACCCTTCTTGATCGATCAGGATCATACTTCCCTTTACTGTCGTTCAAAGGCTGACTAAAGCTTCGCCCATTTCCAGTTACAATAGACTGTGCAAGTTCTCTCTGTTTAAAATCTCCCATTTCATCGCTGTATACATACTCGAGTACTGAGAGCGCTCTGCTCTGAGATAGCTGCATGTTATACATATAGTCGCCTTTTTTATCCGTGTGACCTTCGATAATAATCGATGAGATATCGTCTTTAAATTGATCTTGTAGTAGTATCCCAAAATACTTCGGTACAAAATCTCTTAAGAATTTCTCGCCTTTTGGTGATAGATCAGCAGAGTTTGATTCATATAAAATGCTACCCGGAAAGCGAATCGCTCCAGTTTGCTGATCAATTTCTATTTCTAAATTTGATTCTTCGAAGGCATCTGTCAGTGCTTCGATAATTTCGGTCTTCACACTCACAACTTCTTCGATTTGTTTTTCCTTTGCCTCTAACAATTCACGGTAATCCAGAATCACTAGAGTTAAGAGAAGGGCAAAGATCATGAGCATCGCACTCATCAAATCCGCATATGACATCCAGTAGTTGACTTCTTCTCGCTTGCGGTACTTCATTAGCTAGTCACTTTACGATTCGTTTGATTGATTTGTTCACTAAGATCTTCAAGTCCTTCTACTAACTCCTGTTGTAGGTCACTGTACTGATTAATCATATTGCTAACCGTATTGACTGCTTTCGTCATCGTTTCATCAAGATGGTGGAATGTTTTACTCAAGCCATTATCGACATTTTCACTAAAACCTTTTACAGATGTATCAAGGATATCGCGCGTATCTTTGAAACTACTTTCCGTTACACTCCAATGAGTTTGCAAGGAGCTAATTTGATCTTCCATCTTTTCCATGTACATTCTTGTATCTGCTAGTGCTGAAGTAATTGTCGTATTCGTATCTTTCCGTAAATCAATCATTTCAGGTAGAAGTTGCGATTGTATTTGTTGTGTTTCACTCAGTTTCCCACGAAGGTCATCGAGATTTGTCATAACACTTCTAAGTTCAGGAGCAAGTGGAACAAGCGTAGAGACGATTTCTCTTACATTTTGGAGAAGAGATTCCGATTCACTGATCGTTTTAATTTGGGTTGAAAGTGATTCATTGAATTTCTCGGTCATATCCCGATAAGTTGTTGACATTTTGGACGTGAAGGAGATTACTTCATTAAGCAATTCATTGTGACGTCCTTCTATATTTTCGTTGAACGATTCAAAGCCAGCTGAAATGGTTTCATATTTTTCCGCAAGGTGCTGATTACTTCTCATCACATCCTGTTGAATTGGAAGCTGTTGTTCTGATAACTTTTGAACACTACTAATCGTATCTCCTAATTCATTCATAAATGAAGAAGTGTCTTTATAGCTACTACGCATTGATTCCAGTTCTTCAGTCATGCTATGAAATTGACTCAGCATCCGCTCTGTTTGTTGTGAGGTACTTGCTTGCCTTTCCTCTGATTCAGCTATGTTATGTACCACTTTATTGATGGTCCCCATCATTTCCTGCTGCATCTGTTGTGTCTCACTTATGAGCGTACTGAACTGATTGATCGACTGCTCTGTTCCACCTGTAATTTGGTCTACTAGATGGTTAGTCATATCATTACTGTTTTGTTGTGTGTATTGGAACTGTGTTTCTAATAGTTTTGTTTGATTTTCTATACCAGACTGAAAACCACTAAATTGCTCTGAAAGATTATTAAATGCGTCTGTCACCTGTCCATTTGAAGACTGCATTTGATTCATTACAGGATGCATTACTTTTTCTAGCGCATCTGTTAAAAGTGTTTTCAGATGGTCCGCCTGGTTACGTGAAATCTTCTCTAACCGATTAAGGAAAAGTTCTTCATCATCTGTATTGAGAAGGAAGTCAAGTTTTTCGGCATGCCAGTCAATATGGCTTTCAAGACGACTACTAATTCCTTTATCATAAAACGTCCATAGGAGTGATAAGAGTACACCAAATACTGAGGTATAAAAAGCCACTTTCATCCCTGATAACAAGCCATCTATTCCTGTACGCAGTGCATCAGTATCTCCAACATTTAAATCAGCCAACCCAACAGATAAACCGATAAATGTTCCAAGGACTCCAAGACTAACGCTTGTTCCAGCTCCACTTTCTAAAATGGAACGGTAACCGAGATGATGCATGAGAACATCAAAACTAAAGAACGGTTCTACCCGGATTCTTTCATCCTCGCCTTTTTGTGAGGAACGCCTAAAATAACGATCCCATTGTTGTTTATACTTCGATTTAGGTAAAATCATAAATGCGTCCTGTAGTTCCTGATCAACGTTTGATGCTTTCTCTCGATCTATAGTGGATGGATTAATGCCTTCGAGCTTTGGTTTTAAACGTCGCATAATCCCTATTTCTTTCGCTATCTTTATGGCAGTAAAAGCAATCATCCCTAGGAAAAGGATAAACTGGAATGCGAGATAGTATCCCGTGAATCCTTCCACACCTAAATTTTGAATAAATTTAAAAAATCTCTCAAAAACCTGATACAAATTAACCACCCTTTAAAATATAATCTTGCTAAAATAATAATATAGTAACAAATATCTTACAAAACATGTAATAAGTCTATTAATAGAATAACAGCGTTTTCCTGAATTGGATATTATTATTTATGACAAAAGTCATACTCTGACAAAAGGAAAACTCCCTAAAGTAGTAAGGGAGTTTTCCTATATTAATAAACCAATAACTTCCATAGGGTTTATGTTTATATTTAATTGTACTTTCAATTGAGCTAATTCATTTTGAAGTAATGAATTTTGAATCATTAATATTGATCATTCACCTTCATACCGCTTAACTAACTCAGTGATTTCAGTACTCACTGTGGCGACAACTTTCTCTTTGGTGACCACTTCTCTAGCCCTAGGATGTCCTTCCCTAACTAATAACGACACTCCTTATTTAATACAATAGTCATAATATATTTCTTCTCTTATTTTCTTAATCGGTACAGAAAGATCTAATGTTTAGTACTAAAATAAAAATAAACTACTCTTATTATGAGATCTAGGAGACAGTTAAAAACAAAAAACAGGACATCGAACCTCCCTCGACATCCTGCAAAAGTTTAATCCCCTCATCATTCTTCATCCTTATTCACTTTCTTCCTACGCAAATAAATCCACATGGCACTATACGTTATCAGCGCCAATATCAAAAAGACGGGTACAGATAGAACATCACGGATCATCATAATGGCTGCTCCACTCCTTAATTATTTTAGACTGTCCAATGGGACGGGGAAAAATAAATAGAAAAGGATGGCGATGGGGATGGAGATGATGAGTGCTTTTACCGGACTTCGATAATGGAGATAAATCATCACGAACAGGATGATATTTAAGGGAATGTTTAACCAACCGTTCCAGCCGTTATCATAGACGTACAAGCCTTTATAGGCGAAGATCGTCTCAAGCACCGTGTAGAATCCTGCCCATATGGCGATGTAACTGAATTGATTGATCCTTTTCTTTGGAAAGCGCTGCAGGTAGATGATGAGACCAACGGGACAGATAAAGAAAGTGAAGGCCATGTTAATAATCGAATGATTGATCCATTCTGCCGTAACTCCTCTGAACGCCCATAGTGTGTGATTGTAATAGAGGAAGTTATATGTAAGATTGACCACTATGAAAAAGAGAATGGTAGCATACTGCTTTCTCCACTGTGTCCAGTCGATAAATTTATAAGCAAAAAAGATCCAAACGACCATCACGAATAATAAATACATAAAGCCACCTCAATCGGATTAAGTCGTTTCATTATTGACGCCGCTTGGATCATTTATACGTTAGTCGTAGGGAATTCGCGGGTGCCTGTCACCCGCTATTAATAATGCCTATACCTCTTCAGCACCATAACACCTGCAATAAACAATAAGAGCGATAAGATCGTCGTGCTACCGATGACGACCCAGGCTGACTCGGTCCACTGCTGCTCGACTAAAACCTTCATCGCTTCTCCTCGTATGTTTCCTGGACTCCATTCCATAAATTTCGGAAGTAGTGACGTTAGCAGGCTGAGCAGCGAAAGAAAGAGAATACTAACGCCGGCTATTCCTCCATTATGCTGGAGAATTGTTCCGACAAAAATGGTAACAGAGACGACAAAGAGAACCCAAAAGGAGTAAATGACGAGGCTACTCATCATGAGCTTCCAGTCTACTGAAGTAAATAATAAATTCGTATAATACCATGTGAGGCAGTAGCTTAATAGAAGTGAGAAAAGCAATAGGGCAAGCTGGGCCACAGTCTTACTGCCTAAGTATTGCCACTCGTTAACGGGTCTCACCATAACAAGCGTAATGGAACCGTTTTGCCGCTCCTGAGCGATCACATTCATGGTTGCGAGAACGAACAGAAGGGTACCGATCGTGCCATATTGAGACAGGGCGCCGCTCAATACTTCTTCACCCGTAGGTGTCGGGATCGTGATACTAGCTCCTTCTGGTAGGTTGCCGGCCATATCAAGAATTTGTGGCATATAGTAACTAGTTAGAGGTTGCGAGATGCCGATGATCATCAGTACGACAGGAAGCCAAATCCATTTGCCATTCCGTATTAGCTCGAGAATTTCTTTGTGTAATAGCGTTAGAAATCGATTCATTGTCTCACAACCTTCATATAAGCATCTTCTAATGAATCATGCATCATTTCAAAATGAGTGACTGCTTTATTCCGGTTAATGAGCTCCTGTAACAGCTCATTTGGAAGAACATGCGCATGAAGTCTTATTTTCACAGTTTTAGGATCAATGTATTCATAAGCTTCGATGATCTCAAGCTGTTCGATGATTCCGTTCATCAGCTCTTCGGTTTGTAATTTAATTGGCAATAAATCAAATTCTTTACGCAAAGAAGGTAATGATCCTTTCCATTTTAAGCAGCCATCTTGCAGAATAAGAACTTCATCGCAAATTTGCTGGGCATCGTGCAAGATATGAGTCGAAAATAAAATCGTCATGTTCTGTTTCAGTACTTCTATCAGTTGTAAAAAGTCTCGTCTTCCTTTTGGATCGAGCGCAGATACCGGTTCGTCTAGAATGAGAAGCTTCGGTTTGTGAAGCAACGCCTGCGCTAATCCGAGGCGCTGTTTCATTCCACCTGAGAAGCCACCGATTTTTGTAGTCGTTGCCTCTTCTAAGCTGACGAACGCTAGCACCTCCACTACGCGATCATGAAGCTCTGCCTTTGGTATCGACGATAGCTTACCGGCGAAAGAAAGAAATTCTTTGGCTGTCATCCAATTAAAAAAGGATGGATGCTGAGGTAAGAAGCCAATCAATGGCCGATAGTCTTTGTTCGGATATCCGTTAAATTGGATGGATCCCGAGTCAGGTGTGAGCATTCGAGCTAACATTTGCAGCGTCGTTGTTTTACCCGCTCCATTAGGACCTAATAGGGCCATGCAACTTCCCTCTTGAATGGTGAAGGAGAGATTCGAGACAGCTTTTTTACCTTTAAACTGTTTCGATAGATTGTCGATTTTAACAAGCATGATTTTCACCGCCTAACTGTTTTTACGTCCGATCACAAAGTAAAGGATTGCCCCAAAGAGATTCACAAAGAGAATAAGAAGGATCCACATCCATTTTGGTCCGTTTGTTTCTTTCTGTTTGATACAACTAACAAGCGCTGAAATGGTTAAGATCGTCTGCAAGATCAACAATGGCGCCACTAACGCCCAGTTTATATCGTTCAAGATGTCCATTTTTTCACCTCTTCCCCTTTAACCTTCGTTTATATGGCCATACGACGAACAGCAAGTAAAATAAGGTCGGCATCGGTAATTGAATCAATCCCCAGATCCCCCATAGCCACGGGTAACTCCCTTTTTTCTTTGCATCTACAAAGAGAAGCATGCTTTGCGTGAGTAACAAGAGAATAAGAATCGGAACAAAGACGTAGAGCTCAAGATTTGTCATAATCAAACATTCCTTTCTTATTCACTTTCTTATAAGTGAAATAGACAGCAAAAGGAGCAATCAGAGTTGCAGCGATCTGGAAGTATAGAAAGAAAAGTGGAGCTTCAAAAAGACTTACGATAACCACGGTTAAAATCACGACCGCTGTAAACAAGAAGAGCGTACTTTCGATGTAAAACGCTTTTTTCTTTTTTTGTTGAAACAGGACTAGTTGTTTCTCCATATCAAGCTGAGAAAGTGATTCTTTTCCAAGATCATCGATATGCTGCCAATCCTGCTTGAGGTGTTGCACAATCTTTTCTTCTTCCTTGTCATTCACGGCGTATCCAACTCCTTTCGTAACTTCCGTAAACCTGTATGCACCCTGGATTTCACTGTTCCTGAGCGTATCCCGAGCATTTTCCCAATTTCATCATACGAGTATCCATAATAATGCCGTAACAAGATCGGAACTCTGAGCGTGGAGTCTAACGCATTAAAATCTGTGAAAAGATCGCTCCAATTCATCCCTTTTGTACTCGAGTCCCAGGCTAGCTTTCGCGATAAGGTACGCTTTTCTTCAGCTACCCATTTCTTTTCTCGTTTTTCTTTCCGAAGCATGTCAATGTACAGCCTAGAAGCGATCGAAATCATCCACGTCGAGAACTTCCCTTCTCCTTTATACGAAGTAAGTTTGACATAACACTTCATCATCGTCTCCTGAGCAAGATCCACGCTGATTTCTTCATTTAAGGTTAGCTTTAAAAGATATTTGTAGAGGAAAGCATAATAGCACTGAAAAAGCTGAGTGAACGCATCATCGTTTCCAGCTTGTGCCTGCTGAATTAATTGAATCTCCTCCTCGCGTTCCATACAACCCTCTCCTTTACCTGCACCTATATGACGCTGACCTCTTAGAAATCGTTCATTTGAAATAAATTTATTTAGCTTGATCAATACCCTTTCCACAAATGATACATAAAAGCTAACCTCCGTCTTTCAGAAATTAGCTTTTCCTCTCTTTGCTTATTCAACACTTCAAAACCAAGTTGAGCGTGTTAAATCACAATAAGCTATCAGCTTTCCATTCAATTGCACCTATAGAAGTTTGTCTCTTTACAACCTATCTTTTCACTGTGTGTACCCTACACCTCTTACTCTACTAACCTACAAAATTCAAAAATAATAGGACCTCCCGATTCCGAGACGTCCTTCACCTTACCTTTATACTGTCATGCAACATTTCATACATCATCTTCATCTTAATTAACTTTAACTCATTTTCTTCAAACCGCTGCACAAGCGCCTTATTCGCCTGACCATCAAAGTTATGTTCAATCTGATTGAGAATCGCTTTATGTCGCTCACTAAGCGATCCGACCGCGTAGCAATGTTCTAAATGAGCGTTTAATAGATTTGCTTCCGCTTCTAGATCACTTTTGATCTGCGTTCTTAAGGCATCTTTTTGCCGCTGCCTTTCCCAGTAATCGTTCCACCAGTCAAAATCAAAGTCCACTTCTTCACCTTCCTCTCATTATGATTCGTACCTTAGCCACTGCGCAAGATATTGATCGGCTCGCATGAAGTCTTGACTCATTCGTTCCATGTTATAAGCGATATCCACTGTATCCTGATGAGTATCACCAAGTGAAGCCATTAAACTATCGAACATCTGAATATCAAATAACATCGGTACCCCGTCAACTGGCGCTTTCGTAAACTCATGAAAGTAACTCTCCACGTCTGATGTATTTAACTTATCAAATTGCCCGCTTCCTACCGAACTGATGTATTTGCTTTTCATGTCGCGCATCGTGTTCATGTACACATCAAGGAATTCGAGCAGCGCCTGTTTCGTTGCTTCAATCTGCTCCTCGCTGTGTTTCATTTCTTGCACATACATTTCCATTAAGGCTTCTTGGATTTGGATATGGAAGTCAGAGACACCACTGTTTTTCAAGGCAAGTGGGGATAGGGTGAGTTTGCTTTGTAATTTTTCGTCAAATAGTACCTGTGGGACAAAGTAACCCTCGGTGCTAAATAGATTCTCGTCAAGATAGTTGTTAATTCCATGTGTTTCCAACCATGGCATGCCTGCCTGGTCGGGATTTCCCATATAATAAACTGATCCAACGGACTTATTATAATACGTTCCAACAATATCATTAGGGTATGTATAGCTGATCACATTATCTTTATATTCTCCATTAACAGTATTTTGCTGTTGCTCGGGCGTTAGAAGTGAATATATGTCTGCTGCTGCAAACGTTATGGCATTGGAATCGTGGTTTACAGCAAAATACTGAGCTAATCCGCCACCAAGTGAATGACCAACAAATGTTATGTTTTTTGCTCCATACTTCTTAACATAGTGGTCCACTTTTTCCTCAGCTTCAGTGAACTGATTTTTATGAAGATATGAAATAGTGCCGGCTTTTGAATCTAGTTCAGCTCGACCACTTGCTAGACTCGCATCCTGAGAAGGGGTTCCTAAATAGGCTGTTGTCCCATACCTCTTTTGGTATAATTGGAATTGCCTAAAACGATGCCTTCTAGGTCTTCTTTGATATCTTTATTTGATTCAGCAAGTTCAGCGTTACTGATCGTATTTTTCTCATATAAGAGATTTCCATTTTCTATACTTGCTTCACCGGTCGCTAACATCGCGTCTTGGGAAGGGGAACCGACATACTTTGTTTCGACTTTAGTAGTGACTGATTTTGGCATTTCTGTACCGCGAAAACTGATGACAATTTCATCAGTATTAGAATTTCTTAGTACATATCCCAATAAGCCAGTTTCTTTATTTTCGATAGTATCGATTTTTTTCCAAATTTCAAATTTATTATCAACTAGTTTTACTCGAATTTCAGTCTTAACTTCATCGTATGTTCTTACAGAAATGTTACTTGCAGTTTTGTCATTAATCATCATATCTCTCCTTTTTTAATACGGAGGCTGAGGGGGACTTTATATCAATAAATTGTTATTTTTACCAATTATATTTATTATACTATTAGGAGGTTGCAGTGTGAACTCACAAAGTGAAAACTATGATGATGAGACTAAGAGAAAAGCAAAAGAATCTGTAGAAAGTTTCTTGGTTAACAACTATGAGAATATTAACTCTGTAGAATTCACCAATGTATATCAAAGTGAAATGGGCAGTCTAAATGTAGACGGTACAATTAACAATGGAGAATCTGACTTTTCAGCTGGAATAGAAAATGATTTTTCGATAGGTAGTATCGGATTAGGGGAAGGGTTTCCTGAGATTAAAGAAGAGTGCAGAGAAGAAACTTGTGATTATTAATTACTGTTTTATTTTACAAATTAACTATAAAATTATATAACAAACCACTTGGGTTCTGGGTGGTTTTTTTATCAAACTTACTTATGATAGATTTTCGATGTAAATGTTATATTTATCAATAGACCTTTTTCTATATTGCTTAAAGATTGAACCAACATATATGAAGTACCTAAAATTCTTTACTTCCTCATTATCTCAATTTTTCCCCTCTAAATATCTAATGAGGTGATTTTTTGTATTCTCGACTCATCTTAATACTTTCCATTATTATACTATTAGGAGGCTGCAGTGTGAACTCTAACAGCGAAAACTACAGCGAAGAAACAATCGAAAAGGCGAAAGCCAGCGTAGAAAGTTACATTATAAATAATTATCAAAATGTCGAAAGCGTAGAGTTTAAAGATTCTCCTTCTGCACCGATGGGTAGACTTGTTCTTGAAGGCACCGTTAATAAAAAAGCTACATTTAATATCGGAGTGAATGATGATTTTACAGTTGGAAGCATTGGCATGGGTGAAGGATTTCCAGAGCCTAAAGAAGAATGTAAAGACCACTCCTGTGACTATGAAGTAAGTAAGTAATGAAGATAATGTACTCTCAGCCTGTTGCCACAGATTTTTCTGTGTAAGCAGGCTTTCTTTTTGAAGTATGTGGCTACTCTCTTCCCTTCTATACTGTTTAGGCTGGTCAAGAAAATGCATAAAGCGAGGTGCTCCCCATATGAAATTCATCCGCATTTACGCCATTGTATCGCTAATTATGCTCATTTTATTAGTTGGTTGTAGTGTGAATTCTAGTACGAAAGATTACAGCGACGAAACAATAAGAGAAGCACAAGCAAACGTGACGAGCTACATAGAAAACAATTACGCTAACATCGAAACCCTTACAGTCACCGATCCCTATGAAGCAGAAATGGGGATTATGACCGTGGATGGTAAAGTAAACGGTGAAGCTTTTTCCGTAAGCCTGGACACTGATCTTATGGTAGCTGGGATAGCGATTCAAAGTGAACAGTTTCCTGAAAAGAAGGAAGAATGTTTGGAGAGAATATGTGACGATTAATTGCTTCTCACACTCAATGCGCTTACTCCATATTCGAGCTAAAGGTTAGGAGATGATCCTATTTCTATATTAAAAACGTTTCCTCTTGTCGTTCTTCTACTCTTAGCTGCTTGTAGCTTCCATACGCAGAGTGAGAATTATGACGACGAAACAAAGGAAAAAGCAAAGGCTTCTGTTGAGAAATTCATCACGAATAATTATGAAGAAATTGAATCCGTTGAGGTCACTAAAGTTTATCAAAGCGAAATGGGTGGACTAAATGTAGATGGAACGGTCAATGGTGGTGAAGCTAGGTTCTCAGCTGGAATCGACAATGATTTTACTGTTGGAAGTTTAGGATTAGGGGAAGGGTTTCCAGAGATGAAAGAAGCTTGTAAAGGACAGATTTGTGGATCGTAAAGAGGCCCCCTAAAAACCATACAAACCTCTTCATGAGATTTGTATGGTTTTTATTCGTTTAGCTTAGGAAGAATCTTATCAGGCTATGAAGATCAATTCGTTTTTTCTTTTGTGGGATACAGTTTATTCAAGACGGTCACAACTGTCATGGTTGTTAAACCTAGTGCAAGACCCTTTATAATGACATGATCAGGCAAAAACACATACTCAATACTCATTAATACCATTACAATCAACCATGTAATAAGGAACCTTTTACCAAAAGACATGTATACCCCCTTCAAATCTCCTACTCTCACACCATCCAAATATTGTAACTTACTATTTTAACTACCACTTACCCTCATATACGAAACATGCTTTTCAATCGTAATGAAACTAGCAAATCAACGATCTCTTCATCCTCTACCTTTATTTGGTATAATTAGATTCAGCGTTTTTCGTCTCTATCGATCTATTAACTAGGTGTATCAAAACGAGGTGATTGCTTTTTATAAACGATTATTTTTCTTCCTTACCCTCTCCGTTCTATTAGGGGCTTGCGGGTTTTTCTCACAGGAAAACGACTATGATGAGGAAACCATCGACAAGGCTAAGAAATCGGTTGAACGTTTTATACTACATAACTATGAAGATATCAAATCGGTTGAGATAACCAGGTCCTATGAAAGTGAAATGGGTGGTTTAACGATTGAGGGAACGGTTAATGACGGGGCGGCTGAATTTACAGCTGGGGTTCGAAGTGATTTTTCAATTGGGCATTTAGCTCCAAGAGAGGATTTCCCTAATATGAAAGAAGCGTGTAAAGAACAGATTTGCGAGTGACCAAACCTTTTAGCGAATTCAATATGTGAGGATATGATTTCATTGAAAAGCGTCTACATCTGTCTTATCTCATTATTAGTCCTCTTATCAGGCTGTAGTGTAAACTCTACTGATGATGAAATATTAGAAAAGGCAAAAGAGAAAGCGGAAAGTTATTTGAAAAATAATTATCAAAATGTAAGTGAAGTCACGTTTGTTGATGATCCCAACAATCCAATGGATGGCATAACCGTTGAAGGAACGGTAAATGGAGAAGCGGAATTTACAATTGCGATGGATGAACGGTTTGAAATTGCTGGAGTTAGTCGAGGAAAGAATTTTCCGGAGAAGAAAGATGCTTGTAAAGAGCAGATATGTGCATATTAATTTAGGCGTCTCCCCTCTGATACAGAGTGTCATCCTCTTTATTGGCCAAACTCGCGATATATTGGCCAAATCCTCATTTTATTAGCTAACTAGAATGATTCTAACAGTGGTGGGGCAACTTCTAACCGCCGTTCACGAGAGGTGATCATCATGCAATGGAAAGCACAAATTTTTATCATGCTCGCCCTTTTCCTTAGCGGGTGTAGTCTATTCTCTACTGGTAGTAATGAGTATTCGGAAGAATTCATTTTACAAGCCGAGAAGGAAGCGGAACATTTTGTAAGAGCGAATTATGAAAACGTTGATGAGGTCACTTTTAGTGACGATCATAGTAGCCCTATGGGTGGGCTTGTGATTCGAGGAAAAGTAAATGGTGAGGCTGTGTTCTCAATGGATATGGACAACTCGTTAAAGGTGATCGCGATCAGCGAAGGAACGGGTTTCCCTGTAGAGAAACCAGCGTGTAAGGAGAAAGTTTGTGATGACTAAGTTGTCATTATATTCTTTAACAGGGAGGTGTTTTTTTGAAACGTACTATTGGCATCTTCCTTTTAATCTTTTTATTAGGATGTAACGCCATATCTTCATCAGAAACGCTTGATAAACAAACGATTGAAAAAGCAAGAGAGAGCGTAGAAAGCTATTTGCGCCATAATTATGAAGACGTAGAAATAATGACGTTCAGCGATGATACGAGTGATCCGATGGAAGGTTTAATGATAAACGGAACGGTCAATGGCGCTGAATTTTCAGCGAGCGTCGATTCGGAAACGTTCAAGGTGAAAAGCGTTGGTGAGACGGAAGGATTTCCTGACGTAAAAGAAGAATGTCGGGATACCGTTTGTGATTATGAATAAGCGTTTCCTAACATTTCTAGTAAGGAGCATGGTGAATGAAAAGAATTGTCTTATTCCTATCGTTTACGATCCTAATCGGTTGTGGTGTGGAGCAAGATCCAGAACAAATCGACAAAGCGGAAGCGAGCGTGGAGCGCTATCTGAAGGCTAACTTTCAAAACGTTGAAAGCGTAGAATTTAACAACTCCCCTTCTGCTCCAATGGGGGGCCTCGTTCTAGAAGGAACGGTCAATGGAAAGGCCACATTTAATATTGGGGTAAATGAAGATTACACGGTCGGAGGGATCGGGAAGGGCAAGGGATTTCCCGAGCGGAAAGAAGCGTGCCTGGAGCACTCGTGTGACTATGGACAGCTGGAAGAATAGGTTAATATCTAGTCTCAAATGATAGATTGTATCTTTCTAAGGAAGTGATTTTATGAAATGGCCCCTTTCTCTTTTGGCATTAACATTTCTTTTACTTACGGGATGTAGTCTGATGCAAAGAGAGGAATATGACGAGGAAACGATCAAAGAAGCGAAAGCTAGCGTTTCAAGCTATATTGAAAACAATTATAAGAGCATTGAACATATCACGCTGAAGGATCCCTACCAGGGAGAGATGGGAAGTTTCAAGCTTGAAGGGAAAGCAAATGGAGAGGCTTTTTCAGTGATGTTAAATAATGATTTGACGATTTCAGTTATGTCGATCCAGAGTGAGAATTTTCCCGAGAAGAAAGAAGCGTGTCTGGAGAACATTTGTGACTATTAACGTGACGAAAAAAGCGCGTCTTCCCTTTCCTGATCGCGAGGTGATTTTTTGTTAAAACGACTTTTTATGGTGCTTCTTATTTTAATTGTTCTCGGTGGGTGTAGTTGGGGATCTTCCCAAGAAACGTATGATGAAGAAACCATCGCTAAAGCGGAGGCTTCCACACAAAATTACATCGAGAGCAACTTTAAAGAGATCCAATCCGTTACAATCACAAACGTCTACCAAAATGAAATGGGCGGCATGGCGATTGATGGTACGGTGAATCAGGGGGAGGATTTCACCATCAACCTCGAAGACGATCTTACAGTCGCCGGGTTAGCCATTCGAAGCGATGATTTTCCCCCTCGGAAAAAGGGTTGTGAAGAAAGAGTTTGTGATTACTAAGAATGGCTATGAGGTGACTCTATGAAAAACCAAATCATTTTGCTTGGCACACTCCTTCTCCTTGTAGCAGGCTGTAGTGACGATTATGATGATGGAACAAAAACAAAAGCTAGAAAATCTGTTGAAAGCTTCCTTATGAACAATTACGAGGATATCAAGTCAGTTGAATTCACTAATGTTTATCAAAGTGAAATGGGTGGATTGAACGTGGATGGTACGATTAATGGTGGAGAAGCTGAATTTTCCGCTGGGATCGAAAACGATTTTTCAGTGGGAAGTATCGGGTTAGGTGAGGGGTTTCCCGAAATTAAGAAGGCGTGCCTGGTTGAAACGTGCGATTACTGAGCAAGAATACCCTCGTGATAGGAGAGAACCGCTCTTTATTGGCTAACTAGAATCATTCTAATTCCACAATTACCACTCCCCCTTCCACAACCTCCTTCAATACAATAAAACCGGCATCTGTCTCCACTTTCGAAGACAAACACCGGCCCTTATTCTTACATCTCTATCATCCGACTAACCTTCACCAAACGCCCGATATTCTCAAGCGTTTTCTCCATATTCACAGCACCATTTTCCAACGCCTCTTCTAACGTCATCACACCATTCATCACGCTGAAGACAGCATCAATGCCATGATCAAAAACAGTTTCATAGCCATCACCCAAACTGCCAGCGATCGCGATGACCGGAAGAGCAGCGTTCAAAGCTTTCCCTCGCTTTGCAACACCGACCGGGGCTTTTCCGTGAACCGTTTGCGAATCGATCCGGCCTTCACCTGTTAGGAGAAGGTCCGCTCCACTGATACAGTCTTCAAACTGAATCACATCGAGAACAAGATTAATCCCGCTCCGGAGCTCTCCTTTTAGAAATGCCACAATCCCCGCGCCGAGACCTCCTGCAGCTCCGGCGCCGCTTATGTGCGTCACTGCTTTTCCAAGGTCCTTTTCGATGACTTTAGCATAATGCGCAAGGCTGCGATCAAGTTCGTCAGCCATTGCTGGGTTTGCGCCTTTTTGCGGACCAAATATGGCTGATGCTCCTGATGATCCTGTTAAAGGATTCGTCACATCGCACGCCGCTTCGATTTGAACGGTCTTTAATCGCGGATCCAAATTAGAGACATCAATCGATGCGAGCTCACTGAGCGCTTGTCCGCCTGGAGAGAGCTCTTCGTTATTTTGATCAACTAGTTTCGCGCCTAGTGCCTGCACCATCCCTGCTCCCCCGTCGTTTGTTGCCGATCCTCCGAGACCGAGAACGATACGCTCCACACCTTGGTCTAGCGCATTTTTTATGAGCTGACCGGTTCCGTACGTTGAGGTGATCAGTGGGTTACGTTCATCACGTGGCACCAGATGCAGTCCAGAAGCGGCGGCCATTTCGATTATCGCGGTCTTTCCTTCTCCAGTTAAACCGTAGAAAGCATCAACATTAGTGCCAAGCGGACCTTTTACCTTAATGGGAATGATTGAGCCATTTGTCGCATCCACTACTGATTGAACGGTCCCTTCCCCGCCGTCTCCGATTGGAAGGTGTATATAGGTCGCTTGCGGAAATGCTTTCTGTAAACCCGCTTCCACCGCCTGACAAACGTCTAGTGCTGATAAACTTTCTTTAAATGAATCGGGTGCGATGACGATTTTCAAAGACTTCACCTACTTTAATTGTTTGATCCACATAAATTGATATGGAGCTAACGTAACATCCCCCTCCACCAATTCTTCACTGATGAGATCGTACCCACCGTATGGAAGGTCGAGGTCGACTTCTTCGTTACATGAATTTACGATAAAAAGAATCGATTCGTTTGTTTCGTTATTTCTACGAATTAACGAAAAGACCTGTTCATTGATTGGCAAGATTTCCTGATCTGCGAAAGGAGAAAAAGCGGACTCCTTCTGACGCGTACGGATTAACTTTTTCAGACCATGAAACACGTTCTTTCGTCTTGGAGAAGATTCTAACTGCTGAACGAGCTCATCATACTGGAACTTCTCACGATTAATTCGGCGATTGATGCCTGAAGTTTCTAGACCTTCTTGATCATTCTCTGAACCTAGTAGAGAATGATAATAAATCGCTGGTACGCCCATGAACGAGAACAAAATTGAGTGAGCGGCAAGCATTTTTTGAACCTTTGTATCTTCCTCAGTTTCTTCAGGATTGACGAGTGCGTCCATGTAGTTGATGTTGAGTTCATATGGCGATTGGGTGCCATCCGGGTTGCTTTTGTACGAAACCCGTCCACCATTCTCTATCACCTTATCAGCAAGGACATTTCGTTCTGCTTCCGTTAAAATACCCTCGGTTGGGCGCATGCCGATCCCATCGTGACTGGCAAGGAAGTTGAAATAAGTCGCTTTGTCTGAGACTTTATCGATTGTTTTTGCCCAATCCGTCAGCGTCTTTGTGTTATAGGTCGATAACGTATGCAAGACGAGCGGAGGTAAGGAAAATTGATACACCATATGTGCCTCGTTCTCTCCATCACCAAAATAGCTAATGTTCTCCTGGTGAGGCACATTTGTTTCTGTAATCAGCAGCGTATTTAACTTCAGCTCTTCTAAAATTGCTCGCCATAGTTGAATGATTGCGTGCGTTTGTGGCAAGTGGATACACGTTGTGCCAGATTCCTTCCACATAAAGCCGATCGCATCAAGCCTAATGCTTGTGCCGCCACGGTAGGCGTATTCTAAGAGAATATTCGACATCTCAAGTAAAGCCGGGAAATGCTTGAAGTTTACATCGACCTGATCTTCACTGAACGTTGTCCAGGCCGTTTTTCCTCCTTCGTATTCATGAAAAAGGGGCAAAGTTCGCGGACGAACAACTTGAGACGTATCGAACGTATCGTCCTTCGGAATGAAATAATGCTTATACTCCGGATCTTCTTTTAAATACTTCTGGAACCATTCACTCGACTTCGACATATGATTTGTCACAAAATCAAACATGAGGCGGTAATTGTGCGAAAGTCTTTCGACATCCGACCAGTCCCCAAGCTCTGGATGAATTTCACGGTAATCGACAACAGAAAACCCGTCATCAGACGTGTAAGGAAACATCGGGAGGAGATGCACGTCTGTGATTTCTTCTTTTGCATTTTCCTGAATAAACTTGTTTAACGTTTTTAAAGTAGGCTGCCCTTCCTCTCGAATCGCATCGCCATACATGATGAGGTAGACGTTTTTCTCGGAAAGTGGGGCCGACTCTTTCCAAGCTTTTTGTTTCCATGCTTGGACAATTTTCATTAGCTCTTCTTTGTATGATGGTGTGTAGTCTTCACCGTAAATCGTCGTTAACAGATTCTCGACCTTGTTTAAAAAGCTCATTGAACATCCACCTTTGTCGTCAGTTTCAAGGTCACGTATCCTTTTGATGGGACTGTGACATCTTCGTTCATTTCGATGCCATTTTTCTCATCCAATGTCGTTTGTGTTATCGATTGAACGTGCTCACCAAGTAATTGGACCTTCTGTTCTTGAGTTCTTGGATTAAAGAGCCTGATTATGATTGTCCGATCATCATGTGCTTGTTTCATGGAACTGAAGAAAACATTCTCGTTCGATGATTGCATCAAACTGAACGATGTTGGTAGTGACATAACAGGGTATGGAATTTCGAAACGATCCAATCTTTCTTCAAACGTGTTTAGCGTTTGTTTTTGATAGCTTACCGCATGATCATTGTAGCGATCGATTGTTTTAAATAGTGCGCGCTCATCATAACTTTCCGAAAAGTGAACCGCGTAATCAAACGTCATCTCACCCTGCATCTGCGCGTCAGGTGTGTAGACGACTTTGTTGTTAATCCCTGATGCTCTCCCCGGGCGCCATTCTAGGTCATCTCGACCAAGTAGCCCGACACTTCTAAATAATGTTAACGCAAGTTCGCCTGTCTCTTTAATTAGCTGATATTCTTTGATTCCCTTCGTTACAACCGCAGCGGTTAGCTTGCTATCTGTTGCGCCCGCGATATTTTCAAGCGGATAAATCGGCACTGGTGCTTCCGCGAACTTTTGCTCTTTCCAGCTCGCCATGTAAGGATTAACAGTCGGGCGCTGGATGAAGCTAAAGCCCTGATCACCGAATGAATGCTCTGGTTGATCTAGCGACGTTTGGAGCAATACTCTAACACGATGATCTTTTACGTCATTGTTTACATTGTGTGTCACCCGAAGGAAATTTTCTCCCGTACGCAACTCGAACGTGGAAAGAATGACGAGCTCTTTCGTCCGCATGCCGGATTCGCGCTCTTTCAGGTTTGCAGGTACATGAAGCTCGTGCTCGACGTTCATCATTTGCACACCCTTTTTAGCACTCACATTGACGGATTGAACACGACTGTAGATCGGCTCGTCCCCTTTTAATGGAGAGAAATCGTACGAGTCCCCTGCATCCGCTACGTTCTCGAACGTCAAGAAGTCAGGAATGATTTGTCCGCTTGATTTCATTGCGAGCTTCAAGGACTCATCCTCTACGAAAATAGCCAGATGATCATTTTCGATCTTCGTTTTGTCCACCTGACCTGGCTTTTCACTACTCGCTTCAACGTCTTCAACAACTTCATACGTTTGATACCCCATTGCAGGCAACTCAAGGTTCTGTAGCAGTACTTCATTTCGGTAATACCCCGGCGCTTCTACTTGCTTTTCGCCTTCAGCTGTTACGACGATCGTCTTTCCACCGCTCATATAGTCCTGATTCAGGTTGTCCATCTCAACGGTATTCCCTTCCAAATCTTTGACGGAAAACGCCTTTTCTCTTGTAAACAAGATCGCCGTTTGTGACCCTTCGAATGGAGTAGGAAGTAGCTGGAACAGAACCAAAATGCTATCGTTATTCAGGTTACCGCTAATCGCTTCCGTGATTTGCTTTTTCAATAAATTCAAGCACCCATTCGCCATGCGAATCACTTTCGTCAATCGATTGACGATTTCCTGATTCGTATCATCCGAATTACAGCCGCCGATGCTATCGTGGGCATGCACATCGAAGAGCATCTTCCACATTTCATCAAGCCACACGTTTGGATAACGTAATCCGAGTGTGCTGGCAATACTTCCAAGCGGCTCTAGCTCATGAATCAACTTCTTTTCTGCGATATCATTTAGCTTCTTAATGTCATACCGCTGTGAACGGATCGTGTTGTGAATACGTGATTTTTGCGTTGCGATGAGCTCGCCTTCAATCTCATTCGTGAAGCGATCCGCTTCATGGAACGTTTCGTTCATGAACGTTTCATAATCTGAAAGGATGTACTCATGTTTCTCATCCTTTTCGTTCAACGCCTTTACGGTTTCAGGGAATTGTTCCCGAATAAGAACCTGATCGCCTCCCGCTGGGAGTAACAAGTTATCCGTGCTTTTGTTCATAGCAGAAATTTTATCTAAAATGGGAAGCAGTCGTTCTTCCATATAATCCTGTTCATCTGACAAGAATTTTCCTGGTCCATACCCAAAGTAAGTGTTATTGGCTTTCACACTTTTTCCATCAGGAGATTTCCATGTGAAATTCAGATCACCTTTTAGCTGATCGGTATAAATACCGCGCTGCAGAATGCTGTAATCGATGCCGAACTCGTTAAAAATTGATGGTAAGTACGTGTTTTGCCCGAAGATATCTGGGAGATAACCAATGTTCATGCTGTGCCCCATCTTTTCGGCAATGCGCGTACCATATAGTAAGTTCCGGATGAGCGACTCTTTATTAACTAAAAGCGAATCTGCCTGAGTATACCAGGGACCAACAAATATCCGCTTGTTCTGGATTAAGCTCGCAAGACGCTCTTTCTCTTCAGGACGGATTTTTAAATATTCATCAAGAATAGACGATTGCGCATCGAACACATAGCCTGTATAGTTGGGATCCTTTTCCATGACGTCCATGAGACGGTCCATATTTTCAACTAGCAACAAGTTCGAATCTTCTATTGTGAAATACCATTCACGGTCCCAATGTGAGTGTGGGACGACGTATACTTTTTTCTGCTTCATTCGGTTTCCCTCCAAGGATGCCTCGTTAATAGAAAGAGGGGTCACCCCTTTGCAAGATGTGCCCCTGTATTTATTTTAAGCGTGACTTTCTTTTTTCTTCAAAATCGTAAAGCGAACAAATATGTTCACGAATGCGATAAAGGCTGCACCAACGATAAGTCCTAGCAAGTAAGCCCACAGATTTTCAACGAGCGGCCATCCCCAGAAAGCGGGTAGCGGCAGCCATTGCACTGCGCCTAATAAAACGGCTGTACTAGCGCCAAGAATCGCGCCGATAATGTTGATCGGTATCGTGATAAGCGGATTCCGAAGCATAAATGGAATTGCCCCTTCACTAATGGCAATAAAACCTAGTAATAAAGCGGTGTTCCCAGCGACACGAAGATCTGCTTCAAAAACGCGACGTCCCACAACATATTTATCAATAACCGTTGCTAAACCAAGTCCGATTGGTGGGATAACAATCGCTAGTACACGTGCCGTTAATGGATAAACTTCATCCGCTGCGAGACCAATCGCGATCGCACCGGCTGCTTTATTAATTGGGCCACCAAGGTCAAACGCTGTCGCTGCAGCAATAATCGATGCCAGAACAACATCGCCCGTGCCTTGAGCTGATTCGATCCAAGTACGCAAGACGACGTTCAACCCACCAAACACAGGGTCAACAATGTAGAAGTTTAAAAAGAAGATGGATAATACACTGATTGCAGGGATCAGAAACATCGGTTTCATCGCCTGGAAGTTTTTACTAAGTTGAATCTTCTGATTTAAGAATCGTGAAATATACCCTGCAGCTAGACCGAGAATTAATGCACCTAAGAAGCCAGAAGGTATGCCGTCTGCAATACCCCAAAAAGTGTAATGAAGTCCACCAGCAAAGGCTCCTCCAATAAACCCGGATACTAATCCAACACGGTCAGCTAATGAATACGCAACAAAAGCAGCAAAGATCGGATACATGAATTTAAAGATTAATCCGCCAAATAGATCGAGATGGTGCAGGATGACGAAGAGTTCATTTGAATGAGTCGCGTATTTCGGATCGCCTAACTCATTCACAAGACCAAATGGCATGGCTCCAAGCTTCGCAATCCCCATCATTAACCCTGCTGCAACAATGACTGGAATCATGTAAGAGATCCCTGTCATAACCGCTTGAACAGTGTCTTTTAGAAATCCACCGCCACTCTGAGAAGAAGGGACTGCTGCGTCGTCTGATTCGTTTTTCTCAACAACGCCGTCTGGATTCGTTAACGCTTTTTGAATCATTTCTTTTCCGCGTCTAAGCGGTTCAGCTACACGTGTTTGCACATACGGTTTCCCAGCAAATCGTTCTTTTTGTTTAGGAGCTATATCCGTTGCTAAAATCACGGCGTCTGCTTTTTCAATAACAGACGCTGTTAGGGCATCCTCGATCCCGTTTGCGCCTTGCTTTTCAACTAGGACGTTCACACCAAGTTCACGCCCGGCCTTTTCAAGTGCTTCTGCTGCCATGTACGTATGAGCAATTCCTGTGGCACAAGCAGTGACCGCCACAACGGTTTTTGTATATGCCTGATCACCTTTTGTTTCTTCCTTTTCTTCCAGATCGAGACCGTCTAGAAATTCCTTCTTTGATTCCGAAGCCATCAGACGTTCAAGGTATCCCTCACGCATTAAATTCGTACTTAGCGTAGACAATACTTTTAGATGCGTGGTTCCCGCTTCGCTCTCTGGAATCGCAATCAAGAAGATCAGTTGCACTTTGTTCGTAGGATCAATGCTTGCCCAATCGTCGAGAGGGGTTGTTAACCTCGCCACGGCAAAGACGGCTTTTTTAACAACAGTTGATTTGCCGTGTGGAATCGCAAGGCCTCTCTCCATTCCTGTTGGTGATACATCCTCTCTTTGTAAAACCGCTTCCAAAAATGGCTGCTCTGATTCTAAATAGCCTTCTTTAAATAATGTTGATGTGAGTTGTTTAATGACTTGCTCTTTGTGATCTGCTTCCACATCGAACATAATTAAATTTGAATCTGTCATATTCTTTAGTTCCATATCCCATTCACTCCTAACTTTCTTGTGTTGAAAACACTTACAAGTTGTTATAGTTATGTTGTACCATAGAATGATTGGTTGTTTATGTACATAGTCTGTACAATTGTACAGACTCATGAAAGCTCATGCTATACTTGACCTAGCATACACGTAAAAGAGGAGTTTATTATGGGACAGATCATTGATCAATTTGGGAATCACCTCGCACAACTAACACCTACTGAGAAGCAGGTACTTTATTACATTGACCAGCATTTAACCGAAGCGAAAAACCTCTCCCTCACTAAAATAGCAAAAGTGAATAATGTGAGTACAACGACGATCGTCCGCATGTCTCACAAGCTAGGGTTAGAGGGATTTTCAGAACTGAAGTACCGTTTGAAGAGTAGTGATGAGAAAGAAAGGATGCTAAACGATCATCCGGTAGAAAACTATAAAGAGAGTTTTATCCAGGCCTTCGAAACCATTCAACTAGATGAACTCGATCGACTAAGCGAGAAAGTTGCAAGAGCTTCCAGGGTTATAGTTGTTGGTGTAGGTTTATCAAAAATGATGGCCGAATACTTCAGTAAATTACTTATGCAAACGAACAAACAAACGCATTATACATATGAATCACATATGATCGACTTGCTACCGAATATGGTCAAACCCGATGACCTTGTCTTTTTTATCTCAACAAGCGGCGAAACAAAAACGCTCATTCACGCTGCTGAAAAGCTTTCCTTTATGGTCGTTGATACAGCAGCGATCACAAATTCATCTGATTCCACGCTCGGGCGAATGGTAATAACTAACCTCAGCATGACGGTTGGAAAAGTGAAGTTCGGAGGTTATGACATCACCGCACGATCGACGTTAATGCTCTTAATTGATTTGCTGTTTGAGAGCTATTTAAAGAAAAATGTTGGTTCATGACTGTGGGCTGGACAGTTTATTGTCCAATACCAGCTATATTGGCCAAAACCCCATTTTATTAGCCAACTAGAATCATTCTAACCACCGCCCCCCAACCTAACTACCCTCCCACCCACAAGTTCTCATCCCCCCGCCCTCCATCACCACTACAAAAAAGCCGCACCTCGCGCGAGCGCTAAGTACGGCTTTTCCCTATTCTCGATCAAACAACGACACACCAGCGATTCCTGGGTGGGTCATCTCGTACGGATCTAAGATTAAGTTTAGTTCTTCTTCTGTGAGCACATCGTACTTCAAGCAAAGCTCTCGGATTGAGGCGCCGCTTAGGATTGCTTCTCTGGCGATTCTTGCGGCTACTTCATAGCCGATGTGCGGGTTTACTGCGGTTAGGACGCCGACGCTTTTTTCGACGTACTCATTTAGTCGGTCTTCGTTTGCTTCGATGCCTTTTAGGCAGTTGTCTGTGAACGTGCGGAACGTGTTCTTCATGATGCTGAGTGATTGAAGCAAATTGAAGACGAGCACGGGTTCCATGACGTTTAATTCGAGCTGACCTGCTTCTGAAGCGAGGCAGATCGTGTTGTCGTTTCCGATTACCTGGAAAGCGACCTGGTTAATAACTTCGGGTAAGACGGGATTCACTTTACCAGGCATAATCGAAGATCCGGGCTGCCTTGCTGGCAAGCTGATTTCGCCTAATCCCGCTCGTGGTCCGGACGCCATTAGCCTTAGGTCATTTGCGATTTTTGACATGTTCATCATACACACTTTTAACACGCCAGAAACTTCGGTGTAGGCGTCGGTATTTTGCGTGGCGTCGACCATATCTTCCGCTCCTACGAGTGGTAGACCACTAATTTCCGCTAGTTCTTTGACGACGAATTCAATATAGCGCGGATCGGCATTCAGTCCCGTTCCTACTGCCGTTGCGCCCATGTTCAACTCATATAAATGCTGACGAGATTGTTTGATCCTTTTCATATCGCGCGCAATCACGCGACTGTAAGCTTGAAACTCCTGACCAAGTCGAATCGGCACGGCATCCTGAAGATGAGTTCGTCCCATTTTAATAATGTGGTTAAACTCTTCTGCTTTTTGTTCGAAAGCGGCATGCATGTCTTCCATTGTGCTTAGCAACTGCTCCATCATATTTAAGACGGATAGATGAATAGCTGTTGGAAACGAGTCGTTTGTTGACTGTGACATATTCACATGGGTGTTCGGGCTACAAGCAATATAGTTCCCTTTTTCTTCGCCTAACAATTCAATCGCGCGGTTCGCGATGACCTCGTTTACATTCATGTTAATGGAAGTACCAGCGCCTCCCTGGATCGGGTCAACGATGATGTGATCATGCATCTTTCCTTCCATCAATTCATCCGCTGCTTCAACGATTGCGTTTCCGATTCCAGCATACAGATGCTTCACTTCCATGTTGGCGAGCGCCGCCGCTTTCTTTACCATGGCGAACCCTTTGATCAATTCTTCATGGATGCGATAGCCCGTGATCGGAAAGTTCTCCACGGCGCGTAGCGTTTGAATGCCATAATAAGCATCAATCGGAACTTCCTTTTCTCCTAAAAAATCGGATTCGGTTCTTGTGTTGGTCATAGTTGTCGGCATGATGATTCTCCTTCTTCTGCATCGTCTTCTAATCTATCGAACTGTCGTGTTAAAATTCCGGCAAAAGGTGGTTTCACAAACTGCACCAATTTCTCTACAGATAAGCTTGAAATTCACCCTTTCTCTGCTTCTAGCGAGAGGATGCTTCCCCTAGTATTTATTCATAAATAACATTTCCATCACTTGAAATAGTTCGTGTAACGCGTATCAACATTCCCCATTATAATTACTTCATGAAATAGTTCAAGGCTTTTGTACTTAATAGGCGTACCTTTTTATAGAAGCTTTTATTTGTTTAAGCTAATCTATGTAAAAAGTTTCTATAGCTCGCGTTTTATATGAGGTTAAAACATTTAACGGAACTACGGAATTGGTCCATACAAGCAACGGCCGACCACCTTAGCCTAGCTAACTACGCTAGTTACGAATCGGCATACCGCATCTCCTCCGTTCTATCGCTCAAATCAAGGAGACAATCCCTCTCCCCATTTTCCGTAACACAACGAATCGCCCCATTCGATAATGCTTGAATGGGGCGAAGCAGCGTGAGGCGATTATGTACTTATAGATCGTAGTTTTTTGATACCAGTATTAAAGATCCCGCTTTACTTCCAGCTTCATTTCAATCTGATCTGCGGACTGGTTTGTCTTCACAAATCCTACCTTCTCATACACGCGCATGGCCGGTTTGTTTGCGGCAGCCACTTCTAACTGGATAAAATCGTTCACGCCTTCATATTGCTTTAAACCGAAAGCAATGCCCTGCTTGACGAAATCGGGACCTAATCCCTTTCCCACTAAATCAGGAGCTAAAGCAAGTCCGATTTCTAATCCTCCATCGACGATCGTAAACTCAAATAAACCTGAAACAGTCCCTTCATGCATCGCGACAAAGCCATCGCAGCCACCAGGGCCTGTGAAAACACCATTTTTCTCACCAGATATGAAGTAAGGGGTCATATAAAGGTCCGCAAACTTCCCCTCATAGTCCCAATCTTCAATTTCCTGTGCAGTTTCGAATGAGATTGGCACAAAATGAAATTTCATCACGTCTCTCCTCCAGTAAACGGCTGTTTTATTGGCCGAAATACTAATATATTGGCCAAATTCCATTTTTATTAGCTAACTAGAATCATTCTAACATTCATAAATACCGATCTCGCCAGATGCTCATCCTCCAGGATCAAAGGCCTCATTTCGCCCGATTTCAACCGTTTCCACACCCCATGTTTTCGGGCTATTCTCACGCATCTAAAACGTTCTCTGTTTCTTAAAATAACATAAAAATAGCTTAATCCTCATTTAATCCGGGTAACACTAGGAGTAGTGCTAATTAGAGGAGGTTATATCATGGAAGCTCGTGAGCGAGTACAAGAATGGATTCAATCAACGTTTGATATAGAGGATGTTACACTTCAACATGATGATTCGCTACCTTATGGGGAGCGTGTTTTATCGGAAAGTGATGATGATTATGCGATCGTCTTCTTTGATGAATCATCCGATCAAGTGATGTGTTCGTTTAAAGAGATGAAGCCGCTTTGTTTTCGCGTCGATCCGATTGTTGAATTTGCTGAAAGATACAATCAATGAAGCGTTTTAAGAAAGTCATTAGAGTAATGTAGCTATCCTTTTCGTATCTGCTAATCTACTTTTCAATCTGGTTATGATTGGCTCTTCGTATGAAGATTTAAAAGGATAGCTAGCTTATTTCTACTCATCAACAATTAAAAACCTTCATCAGCTGAAGGTTTCTTTACATAAATAAATCCCCCACCTAAAACCCACCCAAATACCGTGCATATCTCATATTCTGATACCGACTCGTATAGAACGCCAGTCGATCCTTCGCCATCATCGCAATATACGGATCGGGATTTTGATGATTGATTTCAATGATTGAGATCTGACAGTTTTCGTCTAATCCGATATCAACGCCGATGTTGGCGAGATGGTAGCCCTGTTCTTCGATTTTCTGAATCGAGTTTAACACGACGCGTTTCATTTCTTCTTCTACCCTTTGAATTTCTTTGTCCTGTAGCTTCCAGACGGTTTTTAACGTTGCCCTCGCTATTTCGGTATGACCACCGGCTGTGATGTTGCTAACGATTTGCCCTTTGGCACCATAGCGGGAATAAATCCCGATCGTTTCCCACATTCCTTTATGATTCTTTGAAGTCATCACGCGAAAGTCGATAACCCTTTGTTCATATGTTTTGAGTGGGATCGTTTGCTGAATAAGAAAGCTATTTGTCTCAAGATGCTTCCGGAAAAAGACATCGCTCTCCTCTTTACTCTCGAAACGTTCTTCGCGTCTTCTTCGGTTCTCATCGTATTTCACGATAATGTGATGTTTCTCCTTCTTCACATTCAATATACTTTTCCCTAATCGGCCGTTTAATGGCTTGATATAGACGCTGTCATGTCTACGCAGCATGTCGTGGACGCTCTGCACACCCTCGTACAGCACAGTTTCTGGCAAATATTCACCAAATTCAGGTTGCAGCATTTGATACATCTCCCATTTAGAGAAATGAGGATAGTTAAACACTCTTCCTCCTAAACGAAGTTCAAAATCGGTCATGCACTCGTGAAACTTCTCCCAGGAGGACGTTAAGCTTGGCTCGGCAATAGACATCACGACGGCAGGATAAGGGAGCTTTATAACTTCCCAGGCTTTTTTCACTGGGTGATAAAGGAAGCCGTTGATCATTCGCTTTTCTTTCTGAATCCCTTCGATAGAGAAAACCACCACAGCGCCGCCGATCGCGCGGTAGCCTTTGACGAAGCTTTTGTATGTGGATACTAGTTCGACTAGCTTTCTGTTTGTTAATTCGCAAAGAATCCCAATAAATGGACCGATAATGATCGTGTCTCCTTGCACGATAACATCATAATGACACGATAATGGGAGGTCGAGCTCTTCGATTACGTTCGTTGAGAGATGGAGTTCATCTTCTTTCGCATAATCTGAATGATATACAGTGACGTTCCAGTATTTGATGCCAAATTGAATACGATAAGTCTTTTCCGATTGTACCTCGCGACTAATGTGAGATTTCTTCGATACAATCAACCGATCATTTTTCTGAAGGTACGGTTTGACGCCTAACATCCTACTCCCTCCGCTCCATTGTCTAAAACATATCATTCTCTTCCGACTGACTACGAAGGTAGTATATGCATTTGGAAGTAAATAGGAATGTGCTTCTAAAAGATTGGTAGAATGACAGGAGAGATATGCCCGTACACCTCCCCCTTGTCTGGAATAAGATAGGAGTAAGTCTAAAGCGAAAGTGTGGTTAATATGAAGCATCTTCCACTGCCACGGCTCCTTCCTGTTCTAGAAGGAACGGTTCTATCTGGAAGCACCGCAAAAACAGTGAAAAACGCCGCGAAATATGGAGAGCACCTTATTACAGATCAGTCGTTAGTTTTTATGCTTAAACGAAAGTCGTCCATGCCTTTACCAGATAAAGCGAAAAATATCATGGTTGTCACCTCTAACCCGAAAGCTCTTAAGAATGTGAAAGAAGACGTAACGGTCATTTATGTAGAAGACGTTAGAAAAGCGTATTATCGCTTTATTTCGTTTTACAGAGGCTTATTTCAGCTGCCTGTCATTGGAGTGACAGGCACCTGCGGTAAAACAACGACGAAGGAAATGATCACGTGGATTTTGAAGGAAAGAGATCGCGTTGTTAGTACGAAGTTAAGTCATAATGGACTGGCGAGAAACCTCGATTATTTACTAGAAATTGATGATGCAACAGACAGTGCTGTGTTTGAGATGGGCGTTTCTGGGTCTAATCAGCTTCTTTATTCCGCCCATTATTTCCGGCCACAGATCGGTATTATCACAGCCATTGGTACGGATCACATCGAGGGATTTCTAAGTCAGGATGCGTATATCGCGGAAAAAGCGAAGATGTTAAAAGCCGTTGGAAAGAATGGAACGATTCTATTAAACGGAGACGACGAAACGATCCGAAACCTTGATCTAATTACCGGTAAGGTTCTTTACTATGGACAGGATTCGTCAGCTCATTTCCGAGCACGCAGCATTCGGTTCAATCTTCAGAAGAACGGCATGGATTTTATCCTTGTTTGTCGTGAAGGTGAATTTTCTTGTTTTGTACCAGGATACGGCACGCATAACGTCTTCAATGCGCTCGCAGCGATCGCCGCTTCCTCCCTCGTTGGCGTGAAGATTCCAGACGCCATCCGTCGCTTGAAGTCCTTTCACCACGTCAAAAGTCATCTGCAATTTCATGAAGGAAGAAAGGGCAGCCTGCTTATTGATGACACGTGGAATACAAATCCAACTTCTATCGAAGCGGCATTGGAAGTTCTCATTGAAACCGCTCAGGGAAGAAAAACAGTTGCCGTCCTCGGTGAAATGGAAGAGCTCGGTCACTACGCCGAGCAGGAGCATCGCAAAGTCGGTGCGCTTGTTGCGAAGAAAGACGTGGATGTGCTAATCGCCGTCGGGAAAAACGCCTATCCGATTTGTAGCGAAGCCGCTAAGTTAGGCATGAATCCATCAGCCATTCATAACGTGACAACGCAATCGCAGCTGCTCACGCTCTTAGATCAGTTCGCCTCCCCTCAAACGTCGATTCTTTTAAAAACATCGATGCGAAGATCGTTTAGCGATACGCTACAATCACTTGTAGTGAAATCGAAAAGAAACTAACAATTCCTCATAATAATAAGCCACATCTCCATTTTTTTAGATGGAGATGTGGCTTGTTTTACAAATGATCATGTATTTTTAATAGAATCTCGCACGACAATCGACTTCAAATAATGATAAACACCGTCATCATCACACGTAAATTCCGTCACATCGTCGACGACTTCTTTAATTTGGTCGGATGCATTTTTCATAGCTACAGCATAATCTGCAAACTGGAACATCGGTAAGTCGTTGTTACTATCGCCTATGGCAAGCGTCTCTACACCTGACAAATCAAAATGCTGGAGCATTTCTTTAATGCCAGTAGCTTTGTTCACATTGGCTACCATTACTTCGACATTATGCTCTGAAGAGATCGACGTTGTAAAATCGATGTCCTGCTTGATATTTTCTAGCTCATCTTTCCATTGATTGATATGTTCTTTCGTTCGAGCGAAGAAATAGAATTTGGAAAACTTATTTCCTTCAATTTGAGCTTTCCAATTGATCGCTTCTTTGATCGCTTCTTGACGTGAAAGCCATTCATTCAGTCCGACACCTTCTGGCTGCGGATCTTTAATTTCTGCTTCCATATAGTGACGATCTTGTTCTAAAGCAATGCGATCTCCTCCGTATGGAAAGAGCTCATAATAAACTTTCTGCTCACGCGCTTTTTCAATAATCTTTTCAACTAAGTCCAGCTGAAGTGAATGTTCAAATATGGCCTTACCTTCAACATACCCTGCCATCCCATTTGAAGAAATGATGCCATCTACTTGAAATCCTTCAGGGACAAGCTCATTAATTTCATCCGCAGCTCTGCCTGTTGCGATAAAAACGTATATGCCTTTCTCTCGTAACTCATCAATCACTTGCTTCGTATATTCACTCACCTTGTTATAGTGATTCAAGATCGTACCATCCATATCTAAGAAAATAGCTTTTGGGTTCGTTAGCATTTTGACTCTCCTTCTTTCGTTATAAATCTTCTATTTTTGAATTTAAACGGCGTATTCTTTTACACCTGATCTCTCACTTCACTCTTAACGACAATATTTTCGTCTCTAACGGTTTATAAAGTTTCTGGATCTATGAATCTATTCGTAACTCCTAGTGATTGTACCATTGTATTTCCCATTTAATCATTATCAGCAAATAACATGTTACTCCTCTTTAATTACCTTGTTCAAGTTATTGATACCAATTAGTTTAAATTGGCATCAATAACCTACTTCCTTCTTTCATTATAAAAGGAGCCTATCTTATGACAGATAAGCTCCTCGTCTCTTTCATAAAATGGGGCTGAATCGGCTATGCTTGAAAGGTTAATCTACAGCTTTTTCTTCTTTTTGAAAGATGACATGAAATGAACCTAGCTCACTTGATTTTGAAAGCTTATCAATGATTGCGTTTATTTCTTGTTCCGTCTTTTCCCCTTTATATTCACTATTTGAAATGACAATTATAAGATCTTTTTTCTTTGCGTCGTATATTGAGTAATGTATTTTTCCCTCTGCTTGGTAACCTTGATTCTCTAACTCATTTACAACCTTACTAGTAAAATTAGTTTCCTTTATTTTCTTTGTGACATCCATTAGTTCAAGATCCGTTGATGGAGTGCTCCTGGCACCCACCGGCATATCATTATTATTCTCTATAGCAAAGAAATAGAAAACGGAAAAAACACTCCCTAGTAAAAGCAGAACTATCATTGTTTTTTTCATTTTAAATCCCACCTTCGCAAAGAAGTTGTCTTAGAGATATCGTATGTCCTCTTAATCGAACTATTCATAACGAGCAAACTAGGCATATGATTTCAGTTCTTTTTTTACTTATTACACCGTCTCACTCCTATTAATTTCAACATTCCGTTTTCGTTAAACTCCACTTCTACAAACAAAGAGGGAAGAATCGATGTACAATTCCTCCCTCTGTTCTAGTACATATTCATTATTCGTGATAGATAACAGGACCCGTTATGATTACTGCGCGACTCAAATCCGATCCATCAAATATCTCCCATACTCAATCGGCGTTCTGAAGACCGCTTCCCACTTATCGTGAAGGAGCTCTCCATCCTCAAACAATCCGCTCACATAGTCTGAGATAAAGTTACACTCAATAAAATAAGGCTTACCCGCTTTTGTGATGCCAATATCGAATCCAAGATCGGCTAGCTTCGGAAAATGGTGATCGAGTACGTGGGCGGTTTGAATTCCTAGCTGTTCAATGCTTTGTAGGAGCGTTTCGTACGAAATTCCTGGATGGGAATGAGGCGCCACAGCTTCAAACGTGTACGTCGTTCCCCCTTGTGCTCCATTCGTTAGAAAGTCTCCCCCATTCGCCACCTTGCACATGACGCCCGACACCTGCCAGTCTCCATTTCGATTCTTTTGAACAGCAACGCGCAAATCAAATGGATGACCGTTAAAATCAGCTAGCGGAATCATCTCTTGAATCATGTACGTGTGCGTACGGAGGCGGTTAACGAGTACCGCAGGCAGCGTCTTTTTGAAATCAACTTGTTTGAGCTCGCCTTCCTTTGTTTTATAAGAGAGGAGCCATCCTTTCTTAACCCGCTCGACTTTCATCGCGCCAATGCCGAATTCGCCATAGCTTTTCTTGAGAATGAATTGCTTGTAGCGTGCAGCCATTTTATTTAAGTTGTTGATCGTAAAAAGCTCCGTCTCAGGCAAGTGGTCTCGAAGATTGTCATGCTTGATCAGGACTTCGTGAACTTTATGCTTCTCCACATCATAATTCGGCACATTGTAAACGACGCGGCCCTCCTTCATTAAAGATTTGATATGCGAACGGTAAGCTGGCAAGTAATCGAGCACGCGTGTATAAATGACTTTCGGCGCTGGAACTTCTTTCACGACAAACGTTTCCTGTTCATACACATAGGCTTTCACCGTCGCGACGCCTGGCTTTTGATCAAAGAATCGAAAATAACAAGGGATCATGCCAAGTTCTCTTGCTGACTTCTCCCAAATCATAAACATGCTGCGCGTGCCACCCTGTAATTCAGGCATCGCCTCATACGTTGATTTGGGAAGGATAATACCTAGATAGTGATCGCTCACAACGATCTGCCCCCTTCGCTTTAATCTATTGCGAATAGGGGCCGTGTTGTGCCTGGTCGAGTGCATTTATAGGCGCTTCTCCGCCCTATTTCATCGCCAGTGGACTGGCACCTACACCGGGCTTATCCTTTTTCATAGAATAGTAGAGAATTGAAACAGAAATGAGGAGAATATATGACAACTCCAGTATCAGGCTATATTACGGATAACCGAAACTTAGTAGGTCGAAAAGGAAATCCGAACCTTTTTTATGATATAAAAGATAATGTTGCGTTTAAAAAAGATCCAGAAAACCTTATCTATCTCTTAACCTCAGCGCAAATGCCAGCGATGATCGGCGGCTCACTTGCCGAATTAAGAATGTCGAAAGGATCTGTACGCGAGCCGCACTGGCATACAAACTCATGGGAGTTGGTATACCTCGCTTCTGGATCCGCAACCGTCGGCATCCTCAACCCGAACAATGATCAATTATTAACGTATCAGCTACGAAAAGCTGGCGAAACGGTCTTTATTCCAATGGGCTACTGGCACTGGATTAAGGCAGATTCGGACGAGACCTTGCTGTTACTATTCTTTAACAACGACCGATTCCAAACGCAAGATGGCTCTAGCATGCTGACGAAAACCCCTTTGAAGGTTTATGAAGAAGCGTATCGCATAGATCCGAAAACAATGGAAAAAGCGCTAGATCCAATTGAAGGGAAAAGTCCTGTCGTTATCGGGCCGCCACCCCCTTTATCACGCAAACGTCGCAGGCGAAGATAATCGAGACAGACCTTTGTAATGGGTTCCCTTAACGAAACCTTAGGTAGGATTACCTAAGGTTATTTTTGATGCTATTACTTTGGGAGGATATGGGTGGAATGACGTTTTAAATTCGTTCGAATATGGAAGAGAGCAACCAAAGGAATTTGGTTTCATCCTTACAGGAAAACAATTATCCTTTATTATGTAACGATAAAAAGACTTAAGAGGTGACGACTTATGGCAAACATTCTAATGCTTAACATTCCAGCAGAAGGACATGTGAACCCGAGCTTAGGCATCGCGCAAGCTTTTGCCGATCGGGGAGACAGCGTCTATTATATTTCAACTGAAAAATTCAAAGATCGCCTAGAAGGCGTCGGAGCCAATGTGATTCTTCATAAGGATCGATTAGATGGTTTAGACATCAATCATGCTAGTTCAGAAGGTATCAATAACTTTTCCCATTTCCTTATGGACACATCTTTGGATATCCTTGCGCTTACAAAAGAGTTAGCGCAAGAAATTTCGATCGATTTTGTTTATTACGATGCTTTTGGACCGGGAGAAATAGTAAAAGACTATTTACAAGTGCCAGGCTTCTCTTCTTCTGCATCCTTTTTAATACCCGAAGAATACAAGAAAAACCTCCCTCTTCATCCAGATGCTTCGGTGTCATTTGATCTTGATGAAAAAGGGAGAGCTTTATTAGCTACGATGAAGCAAGAATTTGGCGTCGCTCCTAAGACCATGTTGCAGTTCATGCAAAATCAAGGTGAGCAAACGATGGTTTATTCAAGCGAGTATTTCCAACCTCATTTAAGTGAATTTGGTGAAGGGTATCATTTTATTGGTCCTAGCTTCCCGGAACGAAAAGACGCGACTGACTTCCCAATTGACCAGCTTGAAAACGAGCAGGTTCTTTTTATTTCCATGGGCACAGTGCTCGATCATGTTGAGAGCTTCTTTAATATGTGCATCGACGCCTTTACAGATTTTCCAGGGAAAGTTGTTATTTCAGCAGGATCAAGTGCTGATTTCACTAAACTAAAAGAAGCTCCCGATCACTTCATTATTCGAAAATATGTACCTCAGCTAGATGTGTTGCAGCATACGAACGTGTTCCTTACCCACGGAGGAATGAACAGCACTAATGAAGCGATTTACTTTGAAGTTCCGATGGTCGTGCTCCCTCATGATAAGGACCAGCCTTTGGTCGCTGCACGCCTCGCAGAACTACAGGCCGGATATCCTATTTTCCCACCGAACGTAACAATCGAATCGCTACAGCATGCAGTGAATCAGGTCGTTCATAACGTGAACTATCAGCTAGGCATCCGAAAGATCAAAGAGAGCTTTCAAGCCTGTGGCGGACCTAATGAAGCATTAGAAATCATCGATCGCCACCTTGCGTCGAGATAACAGGATCATAAAGCCTCCCCGTTACGAAGTTGATTCACTTATGAAATAACCGTATACTTTTGATGGATACTAGTAGACTATTACTTACTGAAGACGGGGAGGACGAATCGTGATCGATTTGCGCAGTGATACGGTAACGAAACCAAATGAACAAATGAGAAAAGCGATGTACGAAGCTGAAGTAGGCGATGATGTGTATGGAGAGGATCCTACGGTTAACCGACTCGAACAAATCGCTGCAGAAATGCTAGGAAAAGAAGCGGCTTTATTTGTTACGAGCGGCACGCAAGGAAATCAAATTGCTGGCTTAGTCCACTGTCAGCCTGGTCAAGAAGTGATCATGGAATCTCAGGCGCACTTATTCCTATATGAAGCGGCAGCACTATCCGCCTTTGCTGGTGTACAAATTAAGACGATCGATGGGAACCGCGGTGCGATGAATCCAGGCGATGTTGAAGCGGCTATCCGAGGCGACGATATTCATCAGCCGGAAACAGGACTCATCTGCATCGAAAACACCCACAACAAAGCAGGCGGCGCGATTGTTCCCCTTGAGAATATGGAGCAAATCTATCAACTATCAAGGAAACATCAGATCCCTGTTCACTTAGATGGGGCACGATTATTCAATGCTTCTGTAGCAGCTCAAATTCCCGTAACAGAATTTGCGAAGTATACGGATTCTGTTCAGTTTTGCTTATCAAAAGGGCTCGGCGCACCAGTTGGTTCCATGATTGCCGGTACTTCTGAATTTATCGAGAAAGCTCGAAAATGGCGTAAGCGCCTTGGCGGCGGTTTAAGACAAGCAGGTGTTCTCGCTGCACCGGGCATTATTGCTCTCGAAGAAAACGTGAAGCATCTTGAGATGGATCACGAGAACGCGAAGTATCTTGCTGATGGTCTTCAGAATATTGAAGGGGTTAACCTTGTCAATCAAGTGGATACAAACATACTCTTAATTGATATTACGAATACGAAGAAAGCGACAGAAGACTTTATCCACCTTTTAAAAGAACACGGCGTTTTAGCGGGTGCGTTTGGTCCGAACGTGATTCGATTTGTAACGAATAATGGGAGTACGAAGAAAGACATGGATGCTACATTAACGGCTGTCCGGAAAGTTGTAAGTTAAATTCTAATTTATTCATTTCACATTTTCATAGATTGAAAAAAGATCCACAAAACCATCTTTCATTTTGTGGGTCTTTTATGTTGATATATCATTTTTTCACATGTAATGCGATGAAAAGTTTAACCGAAATAAGATACATAGGTAAGAGAGAGAATCTGAGACTATCCCTACTTGAAATAACCCTTACGAATCCACCTCCGCAAGATATTATTAGCTCCTTATGGATATTTATTTCCTTCCTTGCTATAAATTTCATAAACAAAATATCCAACTAAATAACCTAGTGCCGCACCTAAATTAACGGAAGATAGTAATGAGAACGAGAAATACATACTAACCACTACACCAATACCAGCCCCCAAAAGCATTCCGATTGGGATGAGACTATCTAATAAAAGTTGAGCAGATTTTGAATCTTTCTTCCCCAGATTGCCTTTATTAGATTTATACTTTAGGCTTTCAATCACAAAGACAATTATTATGCCCATTAAGACAAGAGGTGCTATTGTCTCAGCTATCCACATAATCAAATCTCCTCCCCTAAGATTATACCTGCCACTTAATATCTTCTTATGGAACTTTTATAACAGAAATGCTACACCTCTTTTAATCGAATAGAAAATTCCCAACCAATCCAATCAATAGCATAATAATCAAACTCCCAAACAGAAAATATCCGATTACCTTAATAGGTAAGGGCAATTTTCCACCTCTTGTTTTTGGATAACCTTCAATGTTTTGTTTATGAGCTATAGCATCATTGAATGGCTGATTTTCGTTTTCGTTGTTCATAGACAATCTCGCTCCACCTTTTGATAGAAGTTAATCAACTTTCGTGACCCCCCTCGATCTCTATTACTCTCGTTTCCCACTAATTCGCTTACTATACATCCAATAACATACAAAATAGCTACCCACCAAAAGAAGTAAATAGAATAACTCTGGATGATTAAATGGAGCGTTTTCTAGAGGTCCTGTTCTTAAGTCGAAAAAACTTAAGACCACATTTATCACAAAGACGGTTAGTAAGAAAATCCAACTTCCTACAATCGCTTTTTGTTTAATGAATCGAGAGCGTTCATCATTGGTTTTTGAACCACTTCCATACTCTTTATCTCCAGTAAACCAGCCAATAATTAAAAATAGACTAAATCCAACTAAAACAGACACACCCCATTCGTTTAACATTGTTACCACCTCTTCCATTTAAAGTAGACGCTTATAAATAATCTCCCTAAAAAAAATGAGATAGAATTATGCTTTGTTCGCTTAACAATCATGAACAAAACTAATCTATCTCAAATTTACATATTACACATTCATAGCGGCTAGCTTTTGCTTTCCTAAAATAACAGTTTGTATTTAATTTGAGTATGTTGGCTGACTTTCTTTATACTCTCCAAATTGGTAACGATTAAGTAGTCGATCAAGCTCCTGGCTAGCCATTAATGTCTGTTTATGTGTAAAGCCATGAGCTAACACCTTTAAGGATAAAAGAGATTTTTTTTCATCGATCAGATCAAGAAGATCTGCACGATTATAGCATTTGATTGGCGATTTAAACGCTTCCCTTCCTAAATTAATGTTGGAGAACCAGAAGTACATATAAACAGCGTGCTATATATGGATTCTAAGGAATGGGCCAAATAATAGTGCTCAAAATATAAAAAATAAAGATTTTCATTCCTACAAGTTCATTAATCAACATGTATATAACGCTATTAAATTAGTACGATAATATAGTAATTCATGTAATAGTTTACTATATTTTGCAAAAAGAAAATATAAAAAAAGAAATATTGCGAAAGAAATATTTGTGCTAACTCCAATAGCTAACTTACCATACTTTATAACGATTATGGCATCATGACTTCAATTGTCTTCAAATTTTAACCTGTTGGGGATAGATAATTGTCTTAATCTTATTTTCATATCCAACATAATGTGGGCAAATTATGCCTTCTAAAACGAAACACTGATTAACGCAAATCCGCTTCAGCAACGTCACACTCAGATTATTGACTATTCATTTTGTTGATGATCTCTATGATTTCTTCATTATTACCTGTATCAACGTTTACAAGCTTTGTATTGGTAATAATATCTTCCATTTCCTTTTGAATTTCTTCTTTATCTATATCTTCAGGAGGAGGAAAGCCACCATACCAGCGCATAGGAACGTTATATACATTAATCGTGCCATTTCCGTTACCACTATACGTAACGATGCCATCGACGATACGAGAACCACGTAATTGAACAACATCTTCTGGATAAGTGAGACTGTTCTCGTCATCAGGATTAAGAGGGGAACCAGCTGATATAAGTTGAACATTTAATTCATCTATTTCTTGATTCGGTCCTAGCTGTGACCAGACTCGAGCGTATTCAATTTCCTTGGAGGAGTAATCATCTAACGCATGATTTTCTTCGCTTTCATCTGCAGGATTTGACTCACCGCTTTTTGATTCTTCAGAAGAGGATTCTTTAGCATCTTCCTGGGAAGTGTCTTCTGATGTTGATGAAGATGAAGCTTCGTTTGCTTGATTACCCTCTTCCACTTCAGTCGTTTCTTCCGTTGATAAAGTTACGTCATTCTCACCAGCATTTGCATTTAATTTAGCATTCGTATTATCTGAACATCCTGCAAGTAATAGAATAAACAATAATAAGGACATATGACAATAAAATAGCTTTACCTGTTTCTTCATTCGATCATTCCTTTTATTTATTATCTTGTCTAACGATTAGTAATAAAAAATGAAATCATCTCATTCAATCAACATCACGATCATCTAAGTGCCTCTACTAAAGCCTCCGCTAATCTTCTCCCCATAAAAATTCCCTAAATTTACAATTAATTTCCACACTATCATCCATTATTTCAGATTATTCTCATTAACTCAAGTATCAAATTTATTTTAATCAAACCTTTTTGTAGGGCTTATTTAATCAACAAAAGAAGACTATTGGTATCAAGGTATAAGAAACATACTTAAGGTATTTACTTAGTATGCTTTCACTCCTTCATTGAAAGCTTCCTATTCTATCCTTTTCCTTCCCTAACTTTATTTCCAGTTTTTCATATAAACGATCATAATCTAGCCCAGTTACATCAGCAAAACTTTCTTTAAAATCACCTGAATCATTCGTTGAATCGATAATTTCTTCAATCACTTCTTCACCTTGCTCATCTATAAGAAATTTGATCGTGAAATAACTTTGATCGTAGACATCCGTCTCTTTTTGCTCTCTAGCAGCTGCCCATTGTTCATGACTTCTAAGCTGATCATAAGTCAAAAGCTTAAAGTCACTTACTTCTATAGTAGTTTGATCATTTGATATATACTCAGCAATTCCTTCCTGAAACCATAGAGGATATTTATCCAATCCCAAAGGCGTATCAGCCACTTTTTGATCTAACGCATAATGCGTATATTCGTGTAATATCCTTTTCTGAAAAAAATAGAGTGGTGTTTCCTTACCATCCAATATTCCTTTCTTATCATCGATCCTAACAGCGATGAATAACCCATATTGATCATAAAAACCAGATACGTGATTTAAATCAGAAATACTTTCGAAATCCTTTTTATTATGAAAGAAGAGAAGATCTACGTCTTTTCCATCAATATCGCCCAATATGTCTGCATTTCTACCCTTAACCCAATGCAACGTATCTATAATTAAAGGAAATAGCTCAATATCTTGATCATCAACATAGATAGACATGTTTTCATAGACTTTCATTTCTTTAGAATGCTTTGCTTTTCTCTCTAGCTTCCCATCAAAGTTCAAACTAAGGCCAAATTTCACTGCTTGAAAATAAGTAACAGGTTCACCTGAATTTTCTTCAATCACATTATGTAATAAGATGACCCCAGCTAATAAAAGCAGTAGAAGGAGAGAAAGTAGACTTGAAAAAATAATGATAAGGATTTTAATAGTTTTATTCATATGAACCCCTTTGTTCTTTCTCATTTCTTCTTACAGCTTATCTACGAAAAGTTGAAATTGAGACATATTCTATCGTTACATCATTCCACTCATCTATGTACTACCTCAAGAAAACCCAAACCAATACTAATAAAATCGCTATTATTACCCAGATCAAAGCTTGTTTATTTTTCACGCTTTTCCCTCCTTCCATCCCACTTTGTCAAAAGCTAAGGCTACTTAGCTTGTAATCAGAACAGCTGACAAATGCCGACGCACAGAAAGATATAACGGCATTTCCTTTCCTTCCAACCTTCATCTCATTTCTTTTTTGACTTAAATTTCCCCAATCTTTAGAACCAATTATTTCAAAATAGGTAGAATAACTCAACGTTCCATTCAATAAATAAGAAGCTTATCTTATGATTGATAAACTTCTTAACAGTTCTTTTAGTAACCACACATCACAAAGTAACTTCTATATTACTCCGACTCCCCTTCCCTTGCCCAAGCATCCTCATTTAACGAATAAAGGCCAGATCTCTTTTTTCAAGTGCATCCTTCAACCATCGAGGGTGCATGGTTAATAAGTTCTGTGGTAAGCGTGACTGCCCAAAAAATTGAACATCAAGTGATTCGGCAGAGTTGCATCGAAGTTCTCCACCTGTCACTTCAGCAAGGAAGCATGTTGTAATAAATTGAACAACTTTCCCATTTGGATAATGAAAAACCTGTGAAGTAGGATCAGAGTACACACCGATGATCCTGGTAATCGTTATATCTAAATTTGTTTCTTCTTTCACTTCTCTGATGGCTGCTTCAGAGACTGTCTCACCTATTTCAATATGACCAGAAGGGATCCCCCATTGCCCCACATCGGTTCTTTTCTGTAATAAAACCTCGTTTTCTTCATTTAGAATAATCACAGCAACACCAGCTTTTAGTTCATCGATTGACGACATAAACAATACCTCCTTTCAATAATTAAAAAGGCCCGAAGAGAAAGATTTCAGCGCAGTACAAATACGCTGAACCTTTCCCCTCGGACCTTTTATGTCAATAGGTGCCTTTTACTTATGTAAAAGATGTAGCCCTCGGTCACTAGCCTATCTCGATAGCGGAACCCTAGCTACAATTTTCCAGTTCATATTTACTTTACAACACATAACGATAAAGTTAAAGGTATTTTCACATGATCATGCTAGTTATTGAATAGACGAACTAAAACACCATCATCTTCCACGTCAGATACAAAAAAACCAACTCCATAGCTTGAAGCTACAGCCATAATCACAGTCCAAAGAACTAAACTCGTCATCATCCAGCTAGTGACCAGCTTTCTTTTCGAACCGAAGCTCATCCCCATAAACGCTGAAATATGCGACCCGACGAAAAAGGGACCGATGATTGTTAAGCCTGGCAAACCATACTTATCAAAAAGAACGCGTGCACGTTTCTCCTTCTTCGACTCTTGCATTTCCTCGACATGTGCTTCTGTCGTCTCGCCCTCCTCCTGAACCACATCTTTCATACGCTTTTGTTTTCGTTTCTTCCTCCATACTTTAAATTTATCTACAAATACAATTAACAAAACCACTGTCAAAGCATTTCCTAAAAAAGCAAGTATGCCTGTTAGTACTGGCGACAGCCCACCGATGATCGCTAGTGGGATAACAGCAACAAGTTCAAATAACGGAATCGCCGCTAAAAGAAACACTAATAAATACGATAAAAACATCGTCTCCATTCCCCTCTAAAATAAGTCATTTCTCACTAAGTAGCCAATTATTCCACAAACAATTATCCCTATACCTAAACTATTCATAATGACCCAATCGTACCCTCAAGTATTAAGAGCACTTAACTAATAGGAAAAGCCATATTACCTTGGTCACCTATCTCACCTTGAAGACCTTTCACGGACTAAGTACCGTCACCTCCTCTCTTTCATCTCGAAAATGCTACTTAATCGTTTACTAGAAATCAATAATTCGCAATTATCCGCCAATTACCCAACACCAATTATTTCAAATTCATTTGGATAACTCAATCTTTTATTTTGATAAATATGGAAAACTTTTTTAAACAGTCCAAAAATAAATCGTCCAAGCTTCACTATTTCACCCTTTCAAAACTCTTCATCAACAAACATTGAAAAAAGAACCCTTCTAATGAGGGCTCTTCCAACTTTACTCTATTAAACTATCTTGCATTCTCATCCGGTTGATGAAGACCAAAGATATTTCCTTCCGTGTCAAAGTAATAAGCCTGCCACGCCATTCCAGGCAAAGCGTATTTGGCCATCGCTGTTTTGCCACCATTAGCAAGAACTTTCGATTCAGTAGCATCCAAATCTTCCACGCCCATTGTACAGGCATACCCATTGATTGCAGCGTTACCTTCAGGAGGTGGACCTTGCCGTTTCATTAACGCTCCATCGATTCCTGGTTCTTTTGCATCACCAGTCACTACGCCAAAATAAGGCATGCCGGCATATTCACTCCAGTCTTCAAACTTCCAATCAAATACGTTCCCGTAGAACTTCTTAGCCCGTTCCATGTCATCTACATGAATTTCAAAATGAACAACACGTCCCATAATTCCCTCCTAATTTCAGCAAGATTTGAGAAGGACATCCGGTTATGAAATCTGTTCTTATGTATCCTTCACGTATCTATATTCTAGTAATCATGTCATACTCCTTTACGACTTTTGGTCCAATTACTCTTTTTTATCCAAATTGTCTTTCCATTCCAATTGAGCCACAATCGCATATTCCGCCGTTTTTACCGATTCAGGTAAAGTGATGACACCGCTATGGTTCACTGACGACATTTGGTTCTCACTCGAGCCAATTAAGTATGCCAAATACACCGTTTCTCCTTTAGTAATCGTGACTTCTTCTTCTATCTGTTCAAAGATAAATGCGCCCAGCTCTTTAGGCATATTGGTCGATCCTTTGCTGTATCCATCCGGTGATCCCATTGTAAAGTAAGCTACTTTTTCTTCCATTTGAAGTTGGAATGAGTGAAGAGCTTTATTGAAACGCTCTTGTTCATAATTTCCACCCCAGGTAACAAACTCTTCTTTTCCATCTTCTCCATCATTATATACAACGATCGAAGTCACGAGCGCTTCTCCTTCCCCTACGGTCCCGTCCACCGTATAAAAGGTTTTGAAATCGACTCCCATTTGATTCACGATGCTTTGCTCACGTTTTGATAGTTTGGCAGGCTTAATGTGTAAGGAACTTGCAGAAGTCTCTTGAGTAGAACCTTTCTCCTCCTGCTTCCCTTCATTGCTGCCTTCATTTGTACATGCTGCTAGAAGCAGAAATACTCCTAGTAAAGTGATAAATCGTTTCATCTTTGTGCCTCCATCTTTCTTCTAATCGATTAGTTAGGCTTTCATCTCCCTAATCTCTAGCTTAAATTCAGAAGCGAGTGCTCTTCCATGATCGAGCAGCTACTTTTTCAATCATTTTAATCACTAACAAGTTCACTATAGTCGCTTCCTCGCACTATTTCCCTTTCATCCATCATCGTCCATTCTTTCATAGAAGCTTCTGGATGATGACGTAGATAACTTTCGACTATTTTAAAACCCAGTTTATAATTGGACCACTTTGGTATATCTTTTTTCCAGTCACCGTTTTGGAATGTGTTATATAACTCCACATTTGTGGAATCGCTCTTTTCTCTAAGTTCCTCTAGCACTCTCTTTTCTTCTTCAGTCGATAGCGGTTCTGACCAGGGCGGGCTCGCCTCAGGGTATAATTGAGATGCGAAGGAATCAGCTCTTCCCTCAAAAACAAACCCGTTTAACAGATTCATTCCTCCCGATCTATTTGGATTCTCTAGAAAAACGGTGTGATGGTATTCGTGCGCAACGGCGTATTCTAGCATTTCTTTGTCATATGTAGGTGATAAGAAGAGAACGATAACATCTTTACTTACAGTAATCGCACTAACTCCCTTCATCTCGTTTTGAATGTTTTGGTAGTCTGGGTTTACCGGCATAACATAAATAGTTTTATTTTCGGCTTCAAGACTTTCCCCCGACTTAGTAAGTGATGCTTTGATTGCTTTATTAACTTCTTCTTGCTTCTTTAGTAGCTTACCTGTCTGTTCATTTAAAGTCTGAACACTTGTCGTAGGGGAGAAATAAGTAGAATAATCCAGTCCACCAGTTAAGCTCGCTCCTTCATGAGAAGCAGATTCTAGAAAAGGCTGTGTCACTTTACTATAATACTCCCCGCTCGTATTCAGTTCGGTATTCTCCATAGCCTCGTTAGTATATTCAAGAACTTCTTCGTATAGAGGAATGATTTTGAAACTTTGTCCACCTAACTCAACTTTCATAGAAGATTGGGAAGGAGTTTCATCCCTTTCACTAGAGCAACCAACGATAAGTATTAAGGCTATACATATAGCCAATCTTTTCATAAACTTTCCCATCCAAACCCTCTTTCCTATCGCAGTTTCTGTCTCACTTAGCTTCATCTGGCTTCAATAGAAGATAACGAAATGAACCACACATCCGCTGCCATCCTATTACTCCTCATAAAAAATAATCGCTTAAAACTAAAGCGATTACTTTTCTTTTCATTCCGTGCTGTCCTTATGATGTTCTAACTTCTTTATTTCCAACTCAATCTTCTTAGCTTCAAGCTCTAGCTCTTTCATCTTTATATCTTTTTCTGTTTTCTTAACATAGCCATAATAGATGAGCGATAAACCAACGACGATCGTAAGATAAAAGAATAAACCCAATTTTTCATCCCCCCTGATGTGATTAGTGTTTGAATAGGCTACACAATCATATATTTGTTTCGATCGGAGCTGCAAGTCTGTATTCTATAAGAGCTCCTCTTAACTAAAATCCCCTTAATAATATGTCGTAATGGTTAAAACAAGACTAAAAATCGTAAATAGCACTGAACCGTAAAAAACGGCACCTACATTTACTTTCAATTCATTATCTTCTTGAACTTTCCACCCTGCCTCGCTTGCCTCAGCAGTGGCCCCTTTTGATAAAAATCCTCCGCTACTGTTAAAGAAGTAAAGCACAATGGTTAGCCCTAGAGCAATAAAGAAGCTCCATTCACTAAATGAAAAAGAAATGAATACACTTGCAGCCCATACGAGTATACCGATCACAAGCGATGCAATCACTGACCTTATAATGACCTTTTTCACACTTATCTCCCCCTTCTTCTCATTAAGTTAATATCCAAGAAAATTAAACAAACAAATGACGTAAGAACAAAAAGCCGTATAGTAGCGCTCCACCAATGAAAGTGAGCAATCCAACCAATAGAAAGCCATAGACTAATCCCTTTCCCATGGCAAATAAGTCTAGAAACAAATTCTTAACTGAATGAAATAGTGTTTGCATAGCGCACTCCTTGAACATTTATTCCTTTTGTTATCTTCATTCGTTATACGAATGAAACGTATCAAATGTTTCACCTTTACCACATTATTCCTTCTTTCCATAATACAAAAGGTGTAGAGAGGTTCTCCTCACTACACCTTTTGTGTTAGTTTATTTCTTGTTGCTTACCATCTGGCCGTTAACATCTTTCTTCTCGTATAAAATTCCACTCCGTCTGATCCGTTCGCATGAAGATCGCCATAGAAGGAATTTTTCCAACCCAGAACGGGAAGAACGCCATCGGGGCTGGTACGCCGATATTTACGCCCAGCATGCCAAGATGTTTTCTCTGAAATACCGAACGTTGCTTCCGTCCTTCGTAAATAGGCAAGCCCCGTTTCCGAAATCAGATTCATTCGTGAGCTCGATCGCTTCTTCTAGATTTTTCACTCGCACAATTGATAGCACTGGCGCGAAGATCTCGTCCTTCCAGATTTGCATAGAGGAGTTTACGTGATCAAAAATCGTTGGTCCGATAAAGTAGCCTTCATCGTTGTATGCTTCGTCGTTTCGGCCGTCGCGAACGAGCGTAGCACCTTCCTCCTGACCTTTACGGATATAGCTTTCCGTTCTTTCTTTATGTTCTTTTCGGATAACCGGTCCTAAGAATACGTCTTCATCAAGGCCGTTGCCGATTTTTATTTCATCGGCTTTTTCGTTTAACTTTTGAAGCAGTGGTTCCACAACATCATCTACCGCCACAACAACGGAGCATGCCATGCATCGTTCGCCCGCAGAACCGTAGGAAGCAGCGATGATTTCTTTAACCGCAGCGTCAAGATCAGCGTCAGCCATTACGATGGAATGGTTTTTCGCACCGGCAAGTGCCTGAACGCGTTTACCATTCGCAGCTCCTGTTTTGTACACATATTCGGCGACGGGCTGTGAACCGACGAAGGAAATCGCAGGCACATCTTTGTGCTCTAGAAGCCCATTCACAACGTCATGTGCTCCGTGAACAATATTCAGGACGCCATCCGGTAAGCCTGCTTCTTTAAAGAGCTCTGCTAAGCGGTTTGCGAGTAGCGGCGTTCGCTCAGATGGTTTAAGGACGAACGTATTCCCCATCGCGATTGCAAGTGGAAACATCCAGCACGGCACCATCATCGGGAAGTTAAATGGCGTGATGCCGCCAACAACACCAACAGGATAGCGATACATGCCTGATTCAAGATTCGTAGCGATATCCGGAAGGTGCTTGCCCATCATTAACGATGGCGCACCGGCTGCAAACTCAACGCATTCGATCCCGCGCTGCACTTCACCTTGTGCTTCTTTAAAACTTTTACCATTCTCTTTTGTTAGCAATCTCGCAAGCTCGTCCCAATTGTCGACGAGCAGCTGCTGGTATTTAAATAGAATGCGCGCGCGTTTCGGAACGGGCGTTTTACTCCAGGTTTTGAAGGTAGCCTTTGCTACTTTCACTGCTTCATCAAGATCTGCTTTCGTTGAAATCGGAACCTGAGCGAGCTCCTCCCCTGTTGCCGGGTTTGGTACAGCTTGAAATTGATCGGTATTCGCATCGACCCATTTACCATTTATATAGTTTTGTAGCACGTTCGTTGCCGTCGTAGCCATGTTTTCATTCCCCTTCCACTTGTGTTAGCGAATCTTTTCTTCACTTATAAATTCGTAGTCATAGCAAATCACATAAAGTTCTTCTAATTCCGCCTGTGTAGGCAAGCGAGGATGATGCGCTTGGCTCCCGCTGTCTAATGCGTCTGCTGCCATTTTGCTAATAACCTGCTTGAACGCTGTCTCATCAATTCCCCAGGATTTTAAGTTCGGGATATTTAATGAGGCACAAAGACTTTTGATAGAAGAAACCGCTACATTTGCTGCTTCTTCATTTGAGAGTGCCTCGCTTTCTTCTGTCTGAAACAGTCTTCCGAGATCAGCGAGTCGCTCGATGCAGAAGTCCTTGCTGTATTCGAGTACAGCTGGAAGCAGCATCGCGTTTGAATATCCATGCGGCACGTGAAAAAGAGCACCGATCGGACGCGACATGCCGTGTACAAGACAGACGGAAGCATTTGTAAAAGCCATACCCGCCTGAAGGGCACCTAAACTCATCGCTTCTCGTGCATCGAGATTCCCTCCATCATTGTAAGCGCTTTTAATATGACCGATAATGTGTCCAATCGCAGATAAAGCAAGCGTGTCTGTCATCGGATGAGCTCGCTTTGAGAGGTACGCTTCCACCGCATGACTGAAGGCGTCAATTCCTGTTGCCGCGGTGACATGCTGTGGCGATGAGCGCGAGAGATACGGATCCACAATCGCAGCCGCCGGCATGAAGGCGGGCTGTTTAATCATCATTTTCACATCAGTCGTTGTATTCGTAATAACGGTCACGTCCGTTGCTTCTGAGCCAGTTCCCGCTGTTGTTGGAATAGCGAGATGCGGAATCGGCGCCTTCTCTGCCATCGTTCTGTTCGCGCGATAGTCACCTATGTATCCTCCATTCGTCGCAAGAACGGCGATGGCTTTCGCCGTATCGATACAACTTCCCCCACCTAATGAAATAACGATCTCACAGTTCGTATTTCGAAAAAGCACAAGCGCTTCAGACACATAATCGTCCGTTGGTTCAGACGCAACACCCGTGTAGATCTCACTTTCCACTCCCACCTGCTTCAAATAATCCTGACAATCCGTGACATAACCGAGATTCATCATCACCTCATCACTAACAATAAGGGCTTTCTGCCCGCGACGAGCTGCTTCTGTGCCAATTTGTTTAAACGAATCTCTTCCATAGAGAATCGTTTGAGGTGTACGAAAAACCGCAAACTGTTCCACCATATCTCTCCTTTACTTAACTTCCATATGTGTGAAGCAAGAGCTGAAATCTGCGATGTGTTTGAAATGGACTTGTCTCTTTACACTACTTTCTTGATAAGAGGAGCTCATTCCTACTCATCAGTGAGAATTTCATCGTTTGTTTCGTTATGCCAGGTAAAATACACATTCCACTTTGATAGAAACACGTTTTAATATTGGAAATGGGATCTAGTAAAAAGACTCATTTAATGAATATTAGGAAACAACAGTGAAAAAAACCGATTTAAAGTCACTATTCTTGGCCATATTTCCCAATACAATATTTTCTAAAATTGTGATAATTTTAAATAAAAGCAAAACAGAGGAATGTTATTTAGAGGAGCACACAAATTTGTATATATTAGCACCCGCAATCTGGATCAGTATGTTTCTCGTATTTCTAAAACTGAAAAAGCAATTAAATACTGAGCTTAACTTTCTTCCTTCTGATGACCAACAAAAAGAAATGATTATAAAACATCCGATCATAGGCAAAAACGTTGGAAATATATTAGTTGACGCTCATTTGCTCTCCTCCCCATTTTCAATTGTCATCATTGTTAATCAAACGTGTAGCTTTTGTTTAACAGAGCTAGAAGAGCTTATTCTTGAAAACCAGTCTTATCACCTTCCCTTATTCACTATCATATCAATCGAAAACCAAGCTGAAGGGAATGCACCCAGCGAAAAGTACAGCCTTTATCAACATGACGTAACACAGCTTCAGGTTAAGCACGAGACAATAACCAAACTTGAAATACATGACTTTCCCACTCTGCTATTAGTTGACCAAAATGGAACGGTGTTAGGAGAGCATGGGTGGTATAGAGGGGTATTTCATCAATACAATTTCATATTGAAGGGAGGTGAAGGAAATGTTGAATAAACTATTTGGAGTAAAACCTGCGGGTTACCCTTGTGACTCTAAAGTTAGTCGCTCTTCTTGTGGATCTACTTGTGATTCTAACGGAAATCGCATATGGCAAACATCTTATTATGACAGTGTGACTGGACAAAAGTGTAAAACGATCTATAATTCTTGTTCTTGCTAATGAAGAAAATACATAGACCAGGATTCTTCCTGGTCTTAAACTAATTTGGCGGTAAAGATATGAATATTCATTATTTAAGAAAGAGTTTTCAATTCGTATGGAATATTAGTCCACTGTGGTTTTTAGCTTCTATCTTCATTAGAGTGGTGACTGGTCTTTTCCCCCTAGCTACTCTGTGGGTAACTAAAGAATTAGTAAATGCAGTTGTACTCATTATTAGTGCTGACGAACCTAATTATCAGCGTGCGTTTTTATTTCTCACCCTAGAATTATTTCTAGTAGGTCTCTCCTCTACACTCAAGCATATATCCGATATTTTTGATGAACAAATTGAAGTGAAATTAGATTACAGTGTTGGAAAACTTGTGTCAGAAAAAGCAGCTTCAGTACCACTTAGCTATTATGAAATACCTGAATTTTATAACCACCAGGAACGTATTAGTGGAAACTATGGTAATAAGCTAATGTCCCCTGTAAAGAACATTCTAGACTTGGGACAGTTCTCCATAAGCTTACTATCTTATTTATCCTTCTTGCTGTCATTCCATTGGGGATTAGCGATCTTAAGCGCAATTTCTGCAGTGCCTATATTATTATTGCAATCGCGCTTTGGCAACGAGAAGTTCTTCTTATTAAAGCATCAAACACAAAAAGCGAGAGAATCCAATTACTTCAACTTCCTTCTTCAAAATCGACAATCAGCTAAAGAAGTAAGGCTTTTTCATTTAGGGCCCTTTTTCTTGGAAAGATGGGGAAAGTTATTTTTAAGTAATAGCAATGAAGTTCTTGCACTTCTAAAAAAAGAAAAGAAAGTGCAAATGGTGCTCGATCTTTTTACAGCCCTTTTGTATAGTCTTTCGGCAGCCATTGTGATTTGGTTACTAAAGAAAAAGAATTTAGGTGTAGGTGAATTTGTTTCCATTGGACAAGCGATTAAAGGAGCGCAGGCTTCCTTAAATATGATGGCTTCTTATCTCGCTAAAATTTATGAAGAAAACCTCTATATCGAAGACCTGTTTGAGTTTTTAGATTTCAGAGATGAGGAATTTGCTTTTGAAAACAATGAACGTATACATAGTTTTCCCGAAAAGCTTAAAAAAGGCATTACGATTCATAATGTAAGCTATCATTATCCGGAAAGTAAAAAAACGGTCATAAATAACATCTCTTTTTCAATTGCTCCCGGGGAAAAAATCGCCATTGTAGGGGATAATGGATCCGGAAAAACCACCCTCGTGAAATGTCTCCTTGGACTATACCCTGTAAGTCATGGAGAAATCCTTGTAGATGGCATTAACATTAACTATTTTGATCCTATTACGCTAAAGAAAAGTATGACGGGAATTTTTCAAGACTTTATGCAGCTTCCCTTTTCCATAAAGCATAATATTACTCTTGGTGATGTTGAAAATATGGAAGATACGGTTTTAATGAGAAAAGTAACCAAACAGTCTGGCCTTCTCGACACGGTCCAGCAGTTTCCAAATCAATTTGATACCCGATTAGGGAAGCTCTTAGGTGATGGTGAAGATTTATCTGGTGGACAGTGGCAAAAGCTTGCCCTATCTAGAGCCCTGTTTAGTAAAGCCAATATCATTCTCCTTGATGAACCTACTGCTTCACTCGATCCTTTAACAGAACTAAACATCTTTAATCAATTCAAAGAACTCACTCAAGATAAAACGACTATTTATATTTCGCACCGTATGGCCGCAGCTCGATTAGCTGATCGCATATTGGTTATGAAAGATGGCGAATTGGTTGAAGTCGGGAATCATGAAGAATTACTTGCACGTAGGAAAAATTATTATGAAATGTTTACAAGCCAAGCTCAATGGTATGCCTAATTCGGAGGAATGCTTATGGAAATACTCTTACTTTTTCTTAGGTTAGGGATAGCGATTATTCCGGTAACCTCTGCTTATACCAAAATGCGAGATCTCACTAACCATGAACAAAGCATACAAAACTATCAGCTTATACCTGATCGGTACGCGAAACCAGTAGCGAAATTCGATGCTATCGCTGAAATGATGGTTGGTCTCTTGCTATTAGTTGGCCTCTTTTATAAAGTCAGTTTGATCTTCTTTACTGGATTAATCGTTCTCTATACGCTTGCGATTCTAATCAATCTAAGGAGAGGTCGCACATCACTTTCATGTGGCTGTGGAGGGATTGTTGGCGAAAAGCCAATCTCATGGAAGCTTATTTTCAGAAACCTATCCATTATCATGGTGGCCGTAATGTTGTTCTTTAGTTCAACAAAAGTTGGCATTCTTGATTATTATGCATCCACTTCATCATTGAATGAAGTCTATCCACCACTTTACTTAATTGCTTCATTTTGTTTTTTTGGCATAATCGCGACGTTCTTTGTCCTAGTAGAGGTTAAAAAGATAAATCACCATTTTAATCGGTTATTACACAGAGGAGAGATATAAAATGGAAGTGAATTGGGGGCTTCTTTCACATATTGGCTTATGGTTATTTCTTTTGATGCAATTTGCGATATTACTGTACTTTTTAAAACAAATTACGCAGTTTTTAAATCGATTTAGAAATGTTGGCGCAACTATAGAAGAAAAGACGTTACAAGTTGGGGAGAAAGCTCCACTGTTTCGGGTGAAAGATGAAGAGAATCAACAAATTTCGCTTGCTGATTTTAATAATAGACATTTAATTATGATCTTTAGCAGCACGACGTGTGGTACTTGTTCGACTTTATTAAGTCAAGTCCCCTTTCTAGCTGACACCTACCAAACAAACATATTCGTCATTACTCATGATAGAAGAGAAAAGGGATCCGTGCCTTCTATTCCGAATACATATTATGTAAGCTCGGCTGAACTCTTTAAAAACTATTACATTAAAAAAGTGCCTACAATTTTCATAATCGATCATGAAGGAAATATCGCTGCACAGGGGGATATGAATGAGTTAGAGAACTTATTAAGCATAGTTCCAAAACAAACTGTTGCTTCTAGCGAAACAAAGATTTCTCAATTGTAAAAGGAGGGCCGTGATGAAGAAGTCACTTACCTTGCAGATTGCATTCCAATTTCTATTAACTTCAATAGGCATCCTACTAATTGGCTCACTTCCTTACTTGTTTTTTAATATGAAATCGCAACTAAACGTGCTCAAAATGATTGATAACAATTCGTTAAATAATACTTCGTTTTTATATGACACAATCGTACTTAATTTTGATGCATACGTTCATCACATGCTTCATCTCTTAAACGTCATCCTAACAGGCAATACCATTGAGTACTACGTTCGGGGGAGAGAGTTACCTTTATTCCCGGAATTCATGGAAGTTTACCTTACTTCTATGTTTTACCTATTTATTTCTATCGTCCTAGCTCTTATCTTAGGAATCCTTCTTACATTCCTTACAATGTTACTTCCGGTTCATAAAAGAACTCTTCCTAAGGCTTTTCTTTTTATTATTGAATCATTGCCGGACATTTTCGTGATTTTAGTTGCACAATTAGGCATTATTTGGGTCTATAAAAAAACCAACTTTCTTCTTTTTAACATTTCCAGCGGTTTCGATGAAAACGCGATCGTTCTTCCGGTCCTCGTCCTATCACTACTGCCTGGTATATACATATATAAGTATTTATTGTTGTCCTTTGAAGAAGAGGAGAAGCTTCTTTACGTAGAACTAGCACGAGGAAAGGGATTAAAGCGATCAAGAATTTTAGTGTTACACGTTTTTAGGAACTCAATATTAACTTTATTTAACCATTTTAAGGGCGTCTTTCTTTTTGCAATCGCTAACTTATTAATGTTGGAGATTATCTTTAATATTAATGGGTTTATGACCTTTATTTTTGAGAATGGGGTACTGAATCCTGAAATACTAACCATGGGGCTGTTTATGGTATTTATCCCTTCTTTTATCATGTTCACAACAGGAAAAGTTACGCTAGAACACTACTTCAATATTGGTGGGAAGAATATATGAAGAAACAATTAATCCAACGTCCGTTGTTAATAGGAGGCACTCTCTTTATCTTATTCCTCCTTATAGGAAGTTTCGTATACACCACGTTTGCAGATCCGGCTCCACCTGAAAAAGTATTGTATGATGAGAATCGTAATGCCATTGCCTTAGCACCTTTCCCGCCCTCCCTACAGTTTCCATTAGGGAGTGATCTCGATGGAAATAACTTCGTACTCATGCTCCTCGAGGGGGCCAAGTATACCATTGGACTATCCATCATCGTTGCCTTCGGACGAATGCTATTCTCTTTCATAGGCGGATATCTTTTGTTTAGGTTACCGAGTGCTTTTCGAAAACTGTTAGCCGGGCTTGCAGATGCGCTTCACTATGCGCCGGTTACGATTTTTACCTACATATTGATCGCTCCCGTTGTGTTAACCTTCAGCTGGAGCTATGATACCGTTACGAAAGTCGTCTTCCCTATGCTCGTGCTTATTTTCATCAGTGTACCAGTACTTTCCCTTTACATTCAAAATGAACTCGACCTCATATCTAAAAAGGAATTCATAGAAAGCGCCAGAACTATGGGCGGAAGTAAATTTCATATTTTCAAAAACCATCTAGCACCTTTCCTGAATCCTAAGTTACTACTCCTTTTCGTTCAACAAGTCGGACAGGTCCTCGTTGTCTTTGCCCATCTTGGTCTTTTGAAAGTATTCATAGGCGGCACAGACGTCAGAGTTATTGAGTATGACATGGACACTGGAAAAGCCTTCACGGACTCATTTTCGATGTCAAATGAGTGGGCAGGGCTGATCGCTCAAAACTTCCAATACGTCTCTTCTTTTCCCTGGATGATTCTTGCGCCCGTTACCGCCTTTGCATTAACCATTCTAGCCGTGAACTGTATCGTATATGACTTAACGTCTTCTAAGCCTCTCAAATTGAAAAGAAAGAAAAAGAAGCTGCATACTTCAACGATAAAAAGGACCATACCACCGGAGAGTTTTGAATTCAAAAGCTAATCCAGTCTTATATAAGAAGTCATTCAGTCACGAATGGCTCTTTTTCATTTCGTTTTTCTTTGTAATGACGGATAGGGAGGCGAAGGTATTGAGAGCATTTATCACAAATTCAATCATGCTCACTCATCATAACTTCAGAAGAGATTCATTTACAAAACCAAATGAAATAAGGAGCTTATCTTATTATTGATAAGCTCCGAGATACTTGAAAACTAGCTTCAGAAATATCTTCTAGTCCAAAAAAATTCTCACCCGGTAATGTTTAATGCTCTTCCTTCATGGATCTTTTAATATCAAAAAAACCTATCATTCCACACACCAATACGCCCAATAATAAAACACTTGTAAGAATCCAATTATCTCCCCAACTAGTGATCACGCTAATTAGACAACTGAATGCTATAGTTATCGCTCCATACTTTTCTCGCCATTTATCTATTTTAGACATATAAGCACACTTCATCACGCACCTCCATAAAACAATCAAGTACTCAAATCGAAACGATATCATGGAAAAACTCTGATTCAATCGAAGATCAAATCTAGTAGAATAATGCTTCTTACTTTCAAAATTTTCATCCATACCCCCCTCGTATTCCCAGTCATACTTCCTTATATAATCGGACTCATTTGGCGAATGAAGAAAACGGCCATTTCAACTTAGTATGTCTCTTTCATATTTCTCTTAAATCGATTAACCACTAAACCCGAAAGTGCAGATAGCAAAGTTAAGATGAACCCCGTCGTCGGATTCAAGTTTCCCGAAAACTTCAGGATACTCAAAGTTAGGAGCAAAAGTGGTAAAAACACTAAAAAGAAAACCTTTATTTTCAGCCTCATACATTACCTCCTACATCTAGGCTTAACTAAATTCTCTAAACTTCTAATACCAATTATTTCAAATCATCTCAACTAGTACAATCGTTACTTAAATAAAATCGAAGCTTACCTTATTAAAAGTAAGCTCCGAAACAACTGGAAATACCAGTTCATCACACTTTCTTTATAATCATTATTTCCCTACTGACTTTAACAATTTATGGCTTACTACAAGAGAGGCAGGAATGCAAAAGATAACAAATAGGATTATACCGATGGCATCAGTTGCAAAACTGTAAGGTATATATTTGTTATAAATAAATCTAATGATCTTAAAGAATCCGTACAACAAGAAACAAGTAATTAGTAAATACAATATTTTACTAGATATCGCTTCCATTAAACCCCATCCCCTTTTACCCAAAGGCTATCATAAACAATTATAGAAAAATAGAATTCGATAGAGATTGAGCCATACCTCTTCTCTAGTGAATCCCCTCCCTCCACCTATTTAAAATCATTTATTTCAAACAAATTAAGCAATGAATAGATATCACTGGTACATATCTTGAAACCAATGAGTATAAGGAGAATGCTTCCTTTTTACAAAGTTCCTTCAAAAAACCAAGCTTTTTATCAATATATTATTTTTCATTTGCTAGACTGCCTTATTAATACCAATTGATAATGAGAAATGATAAACTGGTACAATTAATCTTTTACAAAGATAATAAAGGAGCGTTCAAATTGGATAAGCCTGGCTTAGCAACCAACATGCTAGAAACCTTCCAATGGTTTGTGTTTCTGCTTGCGAGTGCGGTTGCATTGCCTATCGTCATTGGATCGATTTATGAATTGAATTTTATCGAAATTTATGGTCTCATGCAGCGTACCTTTTTCACTGTAGGGATCGCTTCATTATTACAAGCATTGTTCGGCCACCGACTCCCCATAATGGAAGTACCTGCTGGCATTTGGGTTAGCATTTTTTCCGTTATGGCCGTAACAAGCGTTCAAGCAGGAGGCACTTATAAAGGAACATTACAGACGTTAGAAATGACCATGATAATTTCAGGATTATTCTTGATTCTCTTCGGCGCTTTCAAGGTCACACAAAAGATACTTCCGGTTTTCACACCGTTAGTAACCGGATCATTCTTCCTACTCCTGACAGTACAATTAAGTGGCACTCTCCTAAAAGGGATGCTAGGGTTACAAGAAAGCTCAAGTACAATTCAAGGAACGCAAGCGCTCATTGCTTTTCTTACCTTTTTCATTGTCCTGGGTTTATCTACGTTTGCAAGAGGATGGTTGAGCAGTTACGCCGTATTTATTGGCATCGTTATCGGATGGGTGATCTTTAGAAGCGTGATTGGAGTCCAGGAAGAACAAGCGACAGTGGCCTTATTTTCAACACCTGATTTGTTTGGATTCGGTCCCCCGCACTTTAATCTAGGTATTTTACCGTTAGCGTTTATCATTGCTCTCATTTCAATATCCAATATTGTAGCCTCCATTGAGGCGGTGAGACAGACCCTTGGCGAAGACCCCGAAAAGCGCAGACGTCAAGTGAATAACGGAACCATGTTCTCGGGTATTAACCACGTCATCGCCGGTGGGTTTGGATCTGTCGCGAATGTTCCATCAGCTACTTCATCTGGTTTTATCGCATTAACTGGGCAAAAGCGTAAGATGCCATTCGTTTACGCAACCATCTTGTTATTGCTGATTGCCTTTTTCCCTCCCGTGATGACATTAATTTCAAGCATTCCATCTCCAGTAGCCAATGCCGCTTTAATGGCTTCCTTTGTACAATTAGTAGCTATTGGAATTAATAGTTTCACACTCGAACCACTAGATTCTAGAAAAATGACGATCATTGGCGTCTCTTATTTATTTGGTATGGGAGCGATGTTTCTCCCTTCTGAAGTCTTCTCAAATATGCCAGCTATCGTTCAGAATGTGGTGAGTAATGGGCTACTTGTTGGGACTGGTCTTGTCATCATAATGGAACAATTGTGGAGGACAAACAAGGAAAGACGATAAAAAGTAGCCACGATTTTAACTACTCTACAGAAGCTAGTCTATCTTCTAATAAGTGCTTAAAGCTCTTCGCACAAACTATTAGTGAAAAACTGCCGGTCGAACAAATGAGTAAGATGTTCGACCGGCAGTTTTTTTATTAGTACTTTTTATAAAGTTCATTTTATCAAAAAATACTTATTGGGTTAACAAAATTCACCTTATATATATTGACTCTTTTAATCAAACATAAAAATGAGTGCCATAACTGACATTGTCATTAAAATGAATGCACTAATAATAAAGGTAACTATTGAAGCGAAAATATATTTCCCCTTTTTAGAATAATAAATAGAGCTTACTACAGCCAATAAAAATAAAATAGGAGAAAGCACAATTCCATATGAGCCTAATGTTAGTATAGCTAATAATAAAAATAGTAAAGGCAAGTCTTTCAACTCCTAATTTCTTTTGTTCCGTAATTCCGTCCGTTCTCTCAATAACAGCATACTTTCATGTACATGTTTACGTAAAATCATATAATCATCAAAACAAAATAATCCAGTTATATAAAAGGTTTGATCAGCTTTTCATTAAATCAACAACCATAACTTTTGTATGACTTTTCATTTTCTAAATAAATCTATTTAAATATTCGCCAAATATTTTGTTCATTACTTTCGGGGTGTTTTCTAAATAAACATTCATCTGTTCAATGTTTGATTCGAATTTATTAGCGTTTCTTTCATCCGTTGGAAAATCAGATATTCCTTTAATAATAATGCATTCAACATCATTCTTCTTACAAATATAAGCAATTGCTGCCGCTTCGGTATCCGCTATGGTTATTTCGTTTTTCTTCAGTTCTAAATAGTCGTTCCACATAACGACTGCTTTATCAGCGGTACCAATTGTTCCTTTATGAAAATCATCTCCATATTTTGATAGATCAATATGAACGATAAAGGATTGTTTAATAAGAGGCTCAATTTCTTTTACCGTGCAATCATATTGAACGGCTTTGTCGGGTACAAAAATATCTACATTACGAAACTGATCATTTATTCCTGCACATGTTCCAGCAACGATTACTTTAGTTAATTTAAATTTAGAAATCATATACTGATTACCACCAACACATTTACTTTTCTTACACCGGTACTATAAAAAACAAGTTCGGTATCATTCATTGTTCTCATGAAATACTCCCCATATGGATAACCGAAACGTTCGTTATTTCTTATTCCGAAGTATTTCAATGTCGCTTCATATTCCCACTTCGTTGCTATGCTTATTCCTATCATCGACTTCGCACCCTACTAAAATGATTTATCACTATTGAATGTCTATATACGGACTAGATCCCATTTTGTCGCTATTCTTTTTTACAATGTTCAGCGACAATTGGTTAATAATTTTACTAACCTGTTTCGTAAGGTCAATAAGGGATAAGCTCTGAGATAATGGAATCACCTCATAAATAAAAAGCTAATTATTTCCCAAAGTAGAAGGCTATACCCAAGAACCATGATTAATCTATTCATAAATGCTGGATTTTCCCTACCGTTTCTCCTGTCCTCAAAAAAGTCATAGGAACCTTTCACCGTCCAAAACACTATGAATATGAGCCAACCAACATAGTCGTTTGAAGGACTTTTATCAAGCAAGAACTTGGTGGCGATTAATATAATGGCAATAAGAATTAGGTTTCTTAAGAGAAACGTTAAGTTTTTTGAATGCTTGTAGGATACTTCACTACTCTTCAAATGAACCCTCCTCTTGTTTGGCGATTCTTCATGATTCATAAAAAAACTTACCAAATATATCGATACCAATTATTTCAAAATATTCCTTATTACTCAATCTTTTATTTTATAAAAGGAGCCTTTTCTATTAAAGAAGTGCTCTGGATAACAAAAGCAGAGTATGCACAAAGATTTTAAAAGAGTCTAACGGAGCTTCATTTATTTGTTAAACATAGGGAAGCTGATTCATTTAGTCTCCATTAACTAGTTCGAGAGAGATTTATTAATAGGATCTTATAGAGTGAACTACACGTGTCATCTTGATAGTTGAAACACGATATTATAAGAAATATTGTTAGTTACCTAGCATCAATTTTCGTTCGACCCCTATTCATTTTGCCTCTATCCCCCCCCCACTTCCTCATGATTCCTTTTCACGATCTCGCACTTTTAACACCACTTCCGTTTTATATTTGATTAATATGAAATGATTGTTGTCAAAAGTGTTATGCTAGTCTTTAAAGTGGTCAAATTGATAATCAGAAGCGACTTTTTTCTAAAGACCATTCGTACCCTACCAGAACTCCACATCTCCATGAAGGCTAGAGTAAATCCCTATCTTTTGAATGACACACTTATTAACACTGCGATTAGAAAAGTTGATTAGCAGATTCCTTGCTTAAACGAAACCTTATCCTAATTAACTTTTACTATTTGAATGAGTCGAGAGGAGTACATAGATTGAAAAAAAGGTATGCATTAACGAATGTTCATGTGATTAATGGGGACTTAAATAGAAAACTACAAAAGAACATGACAATTTTAATCAATGAACAAGGAAATATTCAACAGATTGAAAAAGAACAATCAACGACCATCCCGAATGATTATGAAATAATTAATCTATCGGGAAAGTACGTAATGCCCGGTCTTATTAATGCACATGTCCATCTATTCTCTGACGGTAAACCCTATCATGTATCCCTAAGTGAAGGTATTCTCGACTTTGCTTATAATCATCTATTAAATACGAAACTAGGAAGAAAAATATTAAAAAAACGAATGAAGCGAAACGCCCTTACAGCGCTCCATTCTGGAGTTACAACGATGCGAAGTGTAGGAGAATTTTTCTACACAGATGTTGAACTGCGTGATGAAATCATTGCAGAAAAATTTATAGGTCCGAATTTACTTGTATCAGGATATTTCCTAAGCGTAACAGGAGGACATGGTGCACCTTATCTCGCTCATGTTGGAGACTCTCCATGGGAAGCAAGAAAAAATGTTCGATTGAATGTTAGAAGTGGTGTAGATTTGATCAAAATATGTGTGACTGGTGGAGTAACAGATGCGAAGCAAATTGGGGAAGCAGGCCGTTTGCAAATGACTGTGGATGAGGTTTCAGCAATCTGTGATGAAGCTCATAAAATCGGTTTAAGAGTGGCTGCTCATGTAGAAAGTACTGAAGGTGTAAGAATCGCATTAAAAGGCGGTGTAGATACTATCGAGCACGGTGCAGAGATGGATGATGAAATCATTAGTCTTTTTAAGTGCAATCCAAATTCTTTGGACGGTTATACTTCGCTTATCCCAACACTTCAAGCAGCTTATCCTTCAGCTATTTTAGATGCAAGTCTATCTAAGGTAAATGATGTTGTGAAGGAAAACTCTAAGTTGGTATATGATTCGATGTTATTGGGTGTTAAACAAGCTATTCGCCACGACATCAACATGGGGATTGGTACCGATTCCGCTATGCCTTTCGTCACTCATTATGACTTGTGGAGAGAACTCGACCATTATATTAGGCAGACGAGCTTGGATACCAAAGATATCATTGATCTTGTTACTCGTTCTAATTCGGAGATTTTAGGTATTAATGAAAGTACTGGAACTCTTGATATTGGTAAAAATGCAGATTTGCTCGTCTTAGAAAAAAATCCGCTAGATAGCATTGAAGCAATATCAGGAGTAAACATGGTTATGGTTAAAGGTGATTTAATCAAATCACCTTCTATTCCTAACATTAGCGAAGTTGACGATATTCTAAACTCCGTATGGAAAGCTCAGAATTCAACAAATGAAACGAGTTTTTAGTTATCATTTACTCATTAAACACTACCATTGTAGGATATAGTGTAAGCCTCCTGTCTATTCGAGAACAGGAGGCCTTGTTTATTAGTGAAGGAGAATTGTGTGACTGGGGTTGCTCCCCTGGAACATTTACATTGAAATGAACCCCGAACTTGTCTTTTCCCATCCCATACAAAGGGCTAAAGTCTGTTTTATGAAGGGGGATAACCACTTGTCCGCCGTCTTCCAAAGCAGAGAAGATTTCTCCTGCTATTGCCTCTTCTTCATGGTGGATGGCAATCTGAATCGTATTACCTGGCTGATAAGGCATACGTGCAAACGTAACAGAGAACATCAGATCCGCGTCGCCTACTTTCAATTGGGCATGCATAACACGATGCTTCATGTCCTCCGTCATATGAAAAGAGATATCTAGAAACCGCCCTTTTGTTTGAACAAACACTAAGTAAGTTTTATCTCCCTTCCAACTTTGAAAGGGTTCATACTCTAACTCCTTTCAAGAACCAACTCATAAAATGAAGTTGGCCCTTTTAGATTAGATCAGACACATCGATTTCAACATGGTGAAGTAACCTCTCCGACACTTAGATCCTCCCTTTTATTATTCAATGATCGCACCCGATTGCAAAAAATATCGAAATAAAACTTTTCATACAAAAAACATAGGAAAGATTTAATCTCCCTATGTTTTTCATCATATTATTTATCTGCCTGGTTTTGCTTCTTTTTTAAATACTTCACACGTATTTTTACCACTTTTCTTCTCTTACAAGAGAATTTATTCAACAATATAATCTATTTATTGCAGGAAGCTTTATCTTGTACACTTATTTCATAAAAAGTGTTCTTCTACTTTTTTAAAGAAAGGCTCCGACATGACGGATCATAGATATTCATTATGATTGTTTCCAACCACTAGTTTGTATCCTTAGAACAGAAGCTGTTACTCCTATGAGGCAGAAGATAATTCCTATTGGCAAGATGAAGAATAGTAAAAGGTCTGGAATTATTCCAAGGTACGGTAGAATTGTACACATTGGAACTGCAACGGTCAGGGTTAATAAGATAATCAAATCTAGTTTTTTGGTATCCAAATAAAAGTCCTCCTAAACAAATCAATAGTTTGATTAACATCTAATCTTAGCCAAAATGATTAATACCAATTATTTCAAAACAGAGCTTATAAATCCATCTTTTCTCCTCAAAAAAAGAGCCTATCTAATTAAAGATAAATGAAGATATCCCTATGCTCACGAAAGTATCATTAAATAAAAATACACACAGAGCTGTCCAAATTACCACAACTATTACAAAAGATAGCCTTGGATAAAATACTTTGATTACAACTAAATAAAATATAATCAAAAAAAGAACCAATGTGAAACCATTGTAATACCAAAACTCAATATCCTTTGTATCATAAATAAAAAAAGAGAAAAAAAAAACGGAAATACTATTATAACTAACAATTTACTTTTATTATCTTTGGTCATAGCAACCCCTCCTAATTCCTCAGGCTTTCCACAAAAGATAGCTCACTTTGTTCACCATGACGGCAAGCGCATACTAATGGTCTGTTCCGTCCCCTTTACTTCATCAGGAACACATACCCTCAGACGTTTCAATTCCCTTTCAAGGTTTTGGAGTGAATATAGCTAATTTCATATATGTAAGAGTTTGGTTTTATTTCCAATAACCTCAATTAGCTCGACTTCAAGTCTTCCACAATCCTTCCATGAAAACTTAACCTTACCACCCTTATTTTACCATAAAACTGACCTATCAAATGAATATGCCCCGTTCCGATTTACATTGCTTGACATTGATGCATTTTAAAGATTCACTTCAACTAGAGTCCTTCACTAAACTTCAGAAGAGGTATTATAAAAGGAAACTGCCTCTACTTAAAGTTACTATATTTTCATCTTGATTTTGGTAGTTTACCTTTCCTCTAACGAGATTAAGAGGAAGTATGTTTAGCGCTCTGGATCGGTTCTGATCTATTTATTCTAAGGGAAAAGCTAACTAGCTAGCATTTCAGCTAGTTATAAGTATCCTGTCTCATCAATCGATGAAGTAGGATCCTTTCGTAGGCGCTAGCGTAAACTAATTGAGGGTGGCGCGGCAAAAGATGCGTTTCAATAAATCGACCATTCGATTCGACTCTGAGAAATGGCAGTAGGTCAGCTTAAGGATCAAGGTAAAATAAAAGGAGCCCGCTTCATCACATAGGATGAAGCGGGCTCCTTGTTAATACAATGGACATCATTTATTAAAAATCTTTTTCAGAAAAATAGTTCATCTGAGGACTTTGCTTTTGGCCCCCTACTTCTTTTCCTGTTTCTTTCACAGCTTCCTTCGCTCGTCGAACAGCATGACCGTACTTACGCTCCCAACTCTTCGTTGCAATAGCGAATGCAATAAGCGTTACAACCGAAAGAGCTCCAGTCGCTGGTAGGAATGAAGGCGAGATCATCCCATCTGCATACGCTACACCAATTGGTGAGAAAAGGATATACGTTTCGCAAATGCTTGCGATTAATAAAATACCAGCTGGCGCGCTGTATTTCCACGGCGTCATATTCACCTTGGAAGCCTTCGGGAATACATAAGCTTTCTCCTGTGGCTTAACGTAAGCAATCCCAAACATGATCGCCACTTCAGCGACAAATAGAATACCGTAAATATGAATAAAGTGAATGTCGAGCGGAAGACCAAAGAGGTGTTCGGTTCCCCACACCATCATGTAGTAAGCGACCACATGAAATACAATCGCTACTTTCGCCGCTAATGCCGGCACCTTCTTCGAAATAATTCCGATCAATACAACGGCCACAATAGGAATGTTGAAAAAGCCGGTGAATTTTCGAATCAGATCCCATAATCCGTTCGGTGCGTACATCAACATCGGTGACACGAAAAACGTAACAAGTGCAATAATGGAGCCAAACCACTTACTAGATTTAATCAGCTGGTCGTCTGAGGCATCCTTTTTAAATGCCGGCTTATAAATATCAAGAGCAAACATCGTTGAAGCACTATTCAAAAGGGAGTTATATGAACTTAAGACGGCCCCAAGCAATACAGCTAAGAAAAAGCCAGACAAGTAAGGTGGCAGCACATTCGTTACGAGCGTAGGATACGCCAGGTCAACGGACTTAAGATTCCCTTCGTAAAGGTGAAAAGCGATAACGCCCGGAATCATCATGAAAATCGGAATAAGAAGCTTGAAGAATCCGGAAAAAATAACGCCTTTCTGTCCTTCCTTTAAACTCTGTGCACCGAGCGTACGCTGTATCACGTATTGATTTGTTGCCCAGTAAAACATGTTGGCGATAATCAAACCGGTAAAGATCGTACCGAATGGAACCGAGTCATCCGCTCCCCCAATCGCGTTCAGTTTTTCTGGATTTGTCGTTGTGATGGTTTTTACACCGTCTAGAAAAACGCCATCGCCAAGGGCGATAAGTCCAAGAATCGGAACGAGCGCTCCGATAATGAGTAGACCGACTCCATTAATCGTATCGGAAACGGCAACGGCTTTTAACCCGCCGAAGATCGCATATACTGCCCCGATAAGGCCGATCCCCCAAATCACAACCCAAATCGACTGGGTGTATGTAATGCCTAAAATCGATGGTACATCAAACAATTTCAGAACGGCTAGAGCCCCAGAGTAGAGCATCGAAGGAATCGTGACGAGTACGTATCCAACCATAAATAAAACGACAGTATAGCGACGCACCCCTTCATCAAACCGTTTACTAAGAAATTCAGGAAGGGTTGTAATCGACATGTTCAAATATTTTGGTAGTAAATAAAGTCCCATGAGAACAACCGCTACACCTGCCGTTACTTCCCAGGCCATGTTCGATAGATTCGTCCGAAACGCCTGGCCGTTTAATCCAACTAGCTGCTCAGCAGAAAGGTTCGTTAGCAAAAGCGATCCTGCTATAAACCCACCGCTCAATCCTCTTCCTGCCAGAAAATAACCTTCTGACCCATTTGTAGTCCCTCTTGTTTTGCGATAAGCTATGTATCCAACAAGCACCATGAATGCTATACACGTAAGCAATGTAAACCATAGTGACTGCATTTTGTCTCCTCCTCTACCCCAAGAAAAAAATTTTCTCGTATGATTGTAGTAGATGGAATATCCTTTTTATTATATTAGTAAACATTTTTTTGAAATTTGGGGTAGAAAACAGGTGAAAGTTAGTAAAAAAGGAGTGGAATTCGGAAGATAATCTCTCATATAAAAAAGAGCATATAGTTCTTCCTAGTAAATCAGGAGGTTTTCTAACATAATTAATAGACAAAAGTGAATGTTGCGCATTTACCCCTTTCCCTATACACTTACTCAACAAAATACTATACCTTTACTCTCTACAACAGACCTAACAGGACGAATCTCTCTATCACAATGAAAAGAGGTGAGTGCGTGTATGCTACTGGTATGAGCACATTTGATTTTGTACTCTATTTCGCATTTATCATGCTATGCTTTTGGATGAGGATCTATCGTGAACGTGTTAAAGAGCAAAAAAAGGAAATCCATCAGTTGAAAGAGGAAAATGAAAAGCTGAAAGAAGCCGTGCGTTTTTATCATGAGCAGCGTGATAATATGGGTTAAATAGTCGAAATATAGTGAGCTTAAGTGAATAAAGAAACGTACTTAATATATGATAATAACACGCTATTTTCAAAAAACAGGCACTTCCAACCTTTTAGTTGGATTGTGCCTGTTTGTTTATTAAGCCATCCTTTTGTGAGCCATTATCTAGCCCAATACAACTCTACCATTCTACTTTTTTCATTCAAAGAAAATTTCATCTCATGGGGAGATTCTCCATATGGATTCTCCACTGTTACTTCCCACATATTATCATTTCGATCGATGTTCGTATGAGGTACGTCTTCAAGTGCACTTATGTATTCCTCTTCAGTAACGGTCATCTCTTCGCCGTTCTTCTTTAGAATGTATTTTCCATCTTTCTCATAGCCAATGTGATCCCCCGTATGACTCTCTAACCAATTTTCTACTTCAGTAGAGTTTTGTTGAGCGATATCCAGGATATTGGCTTCCGTGATTTGCGGCTTTTTCTCTAAGAGATCAAAAAGAAAGTACTCATGATAATCGCAATCTGCATCACAAACATCAACCACAAGCGCATCAGCTGGTAATTCACTACTTTCTACCTTTTCCTTACCAGCAGTATCAATTCTGTAGGATTCGTCATCCGTCTGAGGGTGATTTGTTCGTTGACCGCTCGCACTTAAAAAGTAAGCATCCACATCCTTTTCTTTAAGCATAGGCTTCTTTATAAGGTCGATTTGTTTCAAGAAAAAATCCGCTTTCGTCAGCGTTTGAGCCGCAAAATGCACTCCCTCACTTCCAACCTTCGTTCGTTCTACTATAAGTTCCTCATCATTAGCTGCAAGTTCAATATTGTAGTGAACCTTCTCGGGAGAAGCGTTCTCTTCCACAACCATATAGAGATCGTTCATTGTTCCTTCATCACTGATTTCCATATTAAAATCGATTACTTTTGAAGAATCATTTTCATCTCCAAGCTTACTATGTATGTTCTTCCATTCTTCCGCTAAACTGCCACTATAGAAATTAGTATTAAGAAGAGCGACTTCCTGAGGTTGTTCATACAAAAACGTTTGAACCCAAGGAGCAATTGATGATGTTAAGAAGATAAATAACCCAACATAAACAGCCCGCTTCTTAGCCTTCACATTTACTTTAGTTTTAGTGAAAAACAAGAAGGATATAAGGAATCCAAGTGGAAGCCGCCAATCATTGAATTGCAACGAAAAACCTCCAAGAAACGTATAGCCGATCAGCTTTAAGAACAAATAGTGTTCAAAGTCAGCCGCCTTCCGAAAAATAATAATGAGAACTATTAGAATGAGAACGTAATAAAACAACCAAATCAAATTTTCCATGTTTCAACTCCTATCTAAACGGTACCATAGTGGTGGTGCCTGTCACCACCCGTTTTCACTCGAACATTGTCGAACTGCTCCACTCCACCTAATCGTCACTCTGAGGCGGTTTGTGATCTCCTTTTAACTCCACTATAATGGAGGGTAAGCTACTTAACAGGCTAGAAAGGAGTACGACATGTTTACGACATATCGCTCTAAAATGACAACCTGGAGAACGGTTTTCTTCATCTTCATCAGCGCGCTTACAACGCTTGCCATGTTTCTGATTGATCCGGTATCTTCTAGCTCCGGCGAATCTGCCGCTCTATATATCATGATTTTTATTTTAGTTGGGTGTGCCCTCTCCATATTAATGGCATTCGTTGTATATCGAACTAGTGATGAGAAAAAAGGATGGGCTACGATCGGATTGCTACTTACACTTTTCAACATCGCTGTAATCGCTTACTTTATCTATGTGGGTCTTCGGCTAGCATAAGCTGATTGAATAATGAACCAAAAGCGTCACTTATAAAAATCACTAAACTAAACAAAACAAGCGTCTTCCCTTTTACGGATGGGAAGACGCTTGTTTATGGACAAATTCTATCTCCTAACACGCCATAAGTCTTTTCTCTTTCTAACAAAAGCCCCCCCCGCCCAAGCATGCTTCGTGATAAAATACAATAAAAGGAAATTCGTAAAAAGGACTGACTCCCATGCCAAATCAATACTTTATTGGTATCACACCACCACCCGACTATCTTGCCAAAGTTGAACATTTCCAAAGAAAATGGATCAACTTCCTAGGAGTAGAACCACATATTACTCTGAAAGCGCAGGGCGGACTATCCCCCGACAAGAAATGGATCGAAAAAGTGGAGAACGTATGCAAAAAAATCCATCCGTTCACGCTAACAGTAGCAGAACCTCACTACTTCGGAGACAATATCCTCTATCTAAGTGTCACTTGCGATCAATTATTCCCGCTCCATGAAGCCATTGTAAAAGCGATTTCTCCACCCGAAGAGCTCATCAAGCACTACTTTGAATTAGATGACTACGTTGGGCATTTAACTCTCGGCAAAGAACAGTACGGTATATCGAAATCTGATTTAAAGGATATAGAGCTTTTAGCAAAACAGGAACTCACGCCCTATCCTACCTTCAAAGTAGAATCCATTCGAATTTATGAATTAAAGCCTAGCAACAAGCGGTACGAACCCTATCTAGATCTTCCGCTAGGAGCAAATCTATAACTTATTTGAACCCCTCCGTTTCTTCGAGACGTAGGGGTTCTTCTATCTTCGTAATCTCACAAGATCCTGAGCTTCAAGAATAGAAAAAGAAATGAAAGATCCTCTCTTCGTAACATATGATGAACAAATGCATCGTTTCAGAAGGAGTGGCACAGATGCTCGAAAAATTCGTAGATCGCCTCCCTATCATGCCAATCATCCAACCCGTAAAGACAAATCACGGGATTCCCTATTATGAAGTGACGATGAAGGAAAGTTTTCAGAAGCTTCATCGCGATTTGCCAGCAACACGCGTTTGGGGATATAACGGGCAATACCCTGGTCCTACGTTTCAAGTTCACCGAAATCACCCGATCCGTGTGCTTTGGAAAAATGAACTCCCTGAAAAGCATTTCCTCCCAATTGACCACACCATTCATGGGGCTGGTACAAACGTTCCTGACGTTCGTACGGTTGTGCATCTTCACGGTGGGGTTACGCCTGATACGAGCGATGGTTATCCTGAGGCATGGTTCACCCGAGGATTTCAACAGGGAGGGCCCTATTTCACCGATCCCATTTATGAATATCCAAATCATCAAGCAGCTACGACCCTCTGGTATCACGATCATGCGATGGGGATTACACGGTTAAATATCTACGCAGGTCTCGCTGGGATGTATATTGTTCATGACGAAGAAGAGCGATCCCTCAGGCTACCGGAAGGTGAGTTTGATATCCCCCTTCTTCTTCAGGATCGTTCTTTCCATCGTGATGGCTCTTTGTACTATCCAGCTGAACCAGACCCTCCTGTAGAAGGCGTTACGCCATCGGTCCTTCCTGACTTCTTCGGGAAAGCCAATCTTGTTAACGGGATCGTTTGGCCTTATTTGGAAGTCGAGCCGAGGAAATACAGATTTAGAATCCTAAATGGATCAAACGCAAGATTCTACCGCTTCTCCCTATCCAACCAGTTCCCATTCGTTCAAATCGGCACAGATCAGGGGCTTCTCGGAGAGCCGGTGCCTGTCACCCGCGTTTTGATCGCTCCTGCCGAGCGTGTCGACGTCGTCATTGATTTCAGTCGCTCGGCAGGCGAAACCCTTACCTTAATGAACGATGCCGCCTCCCCTTATCCTCAGGGGAAAAGTCCGAATCCCAAAACAACGGGCGTAATCATGCAGTTCCGTGTAAAGAAGAAGCTCTCTCTTCCCGATCAAAGCGTCGTTCCTCAGACATTATCTCGGTACGAGATCATATACGAACAACAAGCAAACAATCAACGCAACCTTCTCCTCAACATGAGGCCTGATCAATATAAACGATCCATTCACCTATTAAACAACCAGCTCTGGTCAGATCCAATCAGTGAAATGCCTAGATTAGGCGATGTTGAAATCTGGAGCTTCGTCAATTTATCAAATGCAACGCACCCCATCCACTTGCATCTCGTTCGCTTTCAAATCCTTAATCGCCAGCCCTTTGATCGAGATCTATATGAAAAAGAAGGTAAGATCGTTCCAACCGGCCCACGCATGAAGCCAGATCTCAATGAGCAGGGCTGGAAAGATACCGTGCGAGCAAACCCAAAAGAAATCACGCGAATCATCATGAAGTTCGTACCTTATGCAGGCTTGTTTGTATGGCACTGTCATATTCTCGAGCATGAAGATTATGAAATGATGCGACCTTATGTAGTAGTCAAAAAATAAGAAGGGGGTCAGGTAGGAACCTGACCCCCTTCTTTGGATTTCTTCCCCTCAAAATGGTATTCTTATTCCGTTAATAGCTTACATAAAAGGAGCCTACATATGACGAACCCATCCATTTGCGTGATTGGCGCAGGCTTTCATGCAACGACGAACATTTATCCCGCTCTTGTCGAAACAGGTGCAACGATTACGGCTGTCGCTACACGAAACTTAGAACGCTCAGAGCAAACACTTCTTCGTTTTGGAAGCACTGGAACACCGTATGATAATCACAAGAAAATGCTAGAACAGGAGTCATGTGACGGCGTCATCGTTGTCGCACAACCCACAGACCAGGCAGCCCTTGTTATGGACTGTATCCAAGCCGGTAAAAATGTGTATGTCGAAAAGCCACTTGGCATGACAACGGAAGAATCAGAACTAGCGGCAGATGCTGCAGAGAAAGCTGGCATTAAGCTTATGGTTGGCTTTATGAAGCGCTATGCGCCGATTTATAAGCAGCTTCACTCGCTTATTACAAGTGAAGAACTAGGATCAGTTCGTTCATTCGAAGCGCGATTCGCCGTTGATACAACACCATTTTGCCAAAACGATGAAGAATTCCTAAAGTTTGCTGCCATTCACATCGTTGATTTAGTTCGCTATCTATTTGGAGAAACAATAGCTGTAAGTGGATTTAAAAACAGCTCGAATTCACACATCAATCAAAGCATTAGCCTTCAATTCGAAAGCGGAACAGTTGGAACCCTATCATTCACTGGGATGACAGCCTGGTCTAGAGAAAGCGAAAAACTGACGGTTACGTTTGATCACGGATTTGCCTCAGTCGATGAGGTCCACACCCTAACCGTGCACAAATCTCAATCCTTTAACGAACTTCCATGGAAAGCACCGGCTGAATCTGATTTCGTATACAGTCCTTCCGCCTCAACGATGTCAGGCTCAATGAAAGATCTTTACCTCCGCGGCTTTGTCGGTGAAATGCAGCACTTCGTCTCATGCTGTACAACAAATGAGACGCCCCGCTCAGATGGAAAAGATAACATTCGTACGATGGCGTTGATTGATCGGATTTTGAAGACGTTAAAGTAAGTTAAATTCCTAACATTGCATTTCTTTAGGATATAAACATATAAAACCCCGTAACTAGATAAACGTGTTACGGGGTTTTTCAACCCATTCTTTCAAACTCTCTGACTTGAACCTTTATTCCCGTCTCTTTTTTCTCTCAACCAGAGCAAATATCAACAGAACAATGGTTAATACCATCATGACCATGTATAGCCAGGGAAAGCTCATGTTCCCAAAATAATCTAGACTCATGACGATAACATTCAAAAACATTAGTAAGATAAAGGCTATATCACTTTTGTAAGGCTTCCGTTTTTCAAAAAATAAGCTCATAAAAAATCATTCTCGCTTTCCTATAATATTAACGACTATATCTTAAAGAAAATTAATTTCTAAAAAGTGAGCAACTCCATTTAATACTGTATATAGGAATGCCTTTTCTATTTCTTTTAAAAGCAATCTAGATTTATCACTTAGGAATAACGAAAATACGAAGTTACCGCTCCCATACCATATCCAATGGCAGCAATTAGAAGGATATCTCCCCCATTCGAAAAGAAAGCAATAGATTGGAATTTCGTAGGATCTGTGAAACCGTCCAAGAATGGCAACAAGTTCGTTAATCGAATCAAGGCATATAGCATAATAACTTGCCAACTCGACATTGCGGCATCTCTTAATATTTTCTTTTGACGTTCATCTTCCTTTGAAAAGCCAGTATCATCACCTGATACTCTTTTCGTGGAAACAATAATCACTGACATGATACATCCCATAATCAGAACAAGAATGATATCCATTGCATTTATCCCCTTTTCTTTAGCGTTTTTTGATAGTTAAAGAGTGAGTCTACTTTCGTTTCTAGAGCTAAAGCAATAGCAAATGCCAATTCTAAACTTGGATCATACTTATTGTTTTCAATAGCGTTGATCGTCTGTCTGCTAACTTGACACAATTCCGCTAACTTCCCTTGTGAAATCCCCTTACCTTCTCTTAAAATCTTAATGCTGTTCTTCAACTTTGAGCTCTATCCCTTCTATCTATCCTGTCAAATTCCTTTTACACCTTATATGTTAATAAAACCCAGAAAAGGTGTCAAATACTTTTGACACCTTTTCTGGATTCCTTGATAAACTAGCCTATAAAAATACAACCTCAATTTATTTCAAACCCCGTCCACATACTCCTTCGCCTCCAATAGCGATAACCCAAATTCTTCTCGTGCCTTTTTCACGGCTTCTACCGTTTTTCCTTCTTTCATGAGCTCTCGCAATTCATCGTTAATCGGATGTTCAGGCAAATCCAGATGCTTGGCCATTCGATTTAACTGATCGTGCATACTTTTCATTCGCACGCTAAAACTATTCATCTGAGCACTTACTCGAAAAACGAGATAAAAAACAGCTGCTAACAAGCCTACAAGTGCAATCTCCATCACGTCAACATCCCCCCCTACCTCATTTCAAACAGCTATAAATACAACCATACTGATAGCACACCGAACACAACGATAAATAAACCGTGTCCTAACCAGCGATATTTCCTATGAATACCAACCCGGCTTTCTAAATGTCTAAAGTACATGGCACAGCACAAAATTCCTAAGAAACCGATCCAGAAGCCTTGTTGATCATCGTAAACGATGGCTAGCTTGATTATTCCTAATCCTACAAACGCCATGCCAACAGATCCTATCGCAGTATAAAAAAGCAATCCTAAATGATTGTTCACAAGCTTCACCACCAAAGCAATATTAAAGCTAGCTCACTGACTAAAATGATAGTTAAATAGAATATAGCCCATAAATAAAACATGTGCTTCTTCGCCATATGTATCTTTCATTTCTAATTTATAAATCGAATTTCCTAATTCAGCCCTTTTCCCTTCCCCAATCTTATGGTCATCTTTACGAATCACTGTTTTAGACCCAATCCCAAATGACTGATAATGATAGGTGTGATCACGATAGTTAAGATAGAGACTTTCCTTTAACTTGGCGACATTTTTGACTGAGTAGTCCATTTGAATGCTGCCTACTTCATCGTTATTAGAGAAGATCAGCCATTCATTTGTTCCGCGAAGGCGATTTTCATTTTTACCTTTTAGAATGATGTGATGACCATCTTCTGACGAAAACGCTAGATTAAGAAACCATCTTCCTGGGCTGTCCATAATATCTGCGACAACTCGCTTCCACGGCTTATGATAAAGTCGCTTGTATTCCCCAACAAGTTCCCGTCCGTCAAACACTCGCTTCGGCGCTGCTGAGACTCGATCTCCTAAGCGTGTCACCATACGTTCTTCATCCGCTTCTGGCTGAAAAGCAAGATCCTTCTTATGCTGCCACTTCATCATAAATAGAATCAATATAGCCGCCACCGGAAAACCCATTAGCAACAAGAGCTGATCCATCTCGAATTTTCCTAGAAACAAATAGCGTAGAGATAGCCCTATAAAGCCTACAACAAATAGCAAAAGTAGTTTCCCCAAAATGAACTCCTTTCTTGCTAAATAACATCCATTTTTGTTCTATTACTACTTACGAATCGATTTAATGAAAGTTTCACACCTTATCACAGGCTACCCCTTATCCCCACCCTCTAACAAGAAAGATCCTCACCAGCTCGCCATTGATTAATCGCTTCTTTCACAAATTCCTCCACACCGCTTTCCTGTAAATCAATTGATTTTTTAATTCGGATACATCCTTTTCCACAATCCAAACCATTCAATAATTCACTTGCTCTATCGATTTTCTTAATATCTCCTACATAAAGACTTACATAGGACTTTTGAGCATTAAGATTAAACAACACGCTCGACTTCCCTTTATAGCTAAGCATTTTATATTGAATGCCTTCTTCGAGCTCTGGAGCATTTTCAATTATGTACTGTCGTACTGCAAGGAGCTTTTCCTTTCTCCAATCATCTTCTAGCATTTCAAAATATCCCTCTGGTGTTTTCGCTTCATATTGCATGCTTTAGTCTCCTTCTTATTATTAATATAAGTCACCGTACTAGCAAGAAAGATCAAATTGCTCTCGCGCCTCCACTTTCGGAAAGCGCTTAAAACCATTAACCTATTAGATAACTCTTGATAGATACATAAAAATTAAAGAGTGCGGCAACGAAAAAGAAATAACCTATGTAGGCCGTAGCCTCTTTTTTACAATATTCTATCCCCATAACCAACATAATACTGCCTAAAAACAGCATCATATAAGGTATTGCCGCATAATCCTCCGTTATACTCGCATATACAATTATAGAAAACGTTACGACCGCTAAACCAATCCTAATTTTTTTTAATATCTCATCCACCTCCTTTTCATACGTACTTCTATCATTTATAAACTAGCTTTTCCCCCTTACGTCTGCTTATTAAAACTCCTAACCCCACGAAGCCAATCCCTACAAGATTCATGAGGAAATTACCGATATTGCCTAAGTCGTTTACTCTTAATCCTATCAAAAAACTACCTAACAAGATCATTGGAATCACGATAAAACACCTCAAATGCGCCTCTCCCATTTGCCATATGAATCATAAAAACCCTCAACCTAAACAATACCATCTTTCGCCAATTATTAGTTTTCGTTCGGGGCAATTAACGAAAGCACTATTGCACAAATATTTTCGATTAGACCTGGAACCCTCTCTTATTTTCCTTTAAGCTTAATGAAGAAATAAATGAAAGGTTGATTGTTTGAAGAAGTTACTATCCCTGTTTTTAGTATGTTTATTCGTCTTCTTTCCTATAGAAGACACGCTTGCCGCTAATGTGAACAAAGACTTTTCCGTTGAAAAAACGAAAAATTCACCGGAAGACAACCGGCAATCCATTGCTAGAGAATATAGAGAGAAAACAAACTCCCTTCTATTATCCACTCAAACTAGTAAAAACACATGGAACAGCGCTGAGACCTCACATAAGCTATTGACCACACATGTACAGGCGCTAGGAAACGGAAAATACCGCGTAAATGTCGTGATGGAATGGAAGATAGTGCCCAAGAAGCGATTACATGATGTGATCAGCTTCGCTTTACCTGAGCTTGGGGGTGATTATTACATAGAAGCAAACTCGTTAATCGGAAAGCAGCTGGTGGTTGCGGAGAACATTGAGACCGGGGAGACCCAAACGATGGATTACGAGTATACGAACACCCCGGCGGAAGAGGCAGATTCCTTTTATGTTTCTCCAACGGAACGAGTTGTTCTAAGTCAAAACTTAAAAAATGATTGGGACGAATACAAGGTTCGTAGCATCTATCAAACGCTCAGTGGTGTGATTCAAGAAACTGAGGAACTAAATACATATGCCTTACACGTTAATGGGGGTTATAGTCATCAAATTCACCCTGATGAAAATTGGAGCGTACGCTTATTTCCGTATGAATTCAGCATTGATATCAATCAGTTGGTGAACGGTGATCCTTATCAAACACCCGATTCTTTTGATCGTTACCTACAAGCTGAAACACAGCTGGTTATGAAATAACGATCACTTACACGCAAAAAAAAGAGCTCGCCATGAGCCCTTTTTTTGCGTTAATCTTTATTCCGTAACGCCAACTTGATCCCAGGCTGACGCGACACTATTGTACGTAGTAGATCCGGCGCCGTATAAATCATCTGCCGATTGTAGAAGAGCCGATCTTGCGTCACTAAAGTCACTTGTTGGAGTGAGGTATGTTGTAAGAGCACGGTAATAAATTTGCTCTGCTTTGCTATCTCCAATGCTTTCGATGGTGAAATAAGCCGCTTTGTTTGGAATACCACTGTTCGTATGAACGCCGCCATTGTCTTGAGACGTTTGAACGTAGTCATCCATATGAGATGGTTGGTTATATGCTTCTGGATTCGATAGACTTCTTAGCGCATCTCCAGGTGTACCAGGCGTATAGACGTCTTCCCCCATAAGATAATCTTCAGGCTCGATGAAATACCCGAACACATCTGACATTGATTCGTTAAGTGCTCCCGATTGATCACGATACTGTAGTCCCGCTGTGCGTTCTGTTACTGCGTGCGTTATTTCATGACCAACAACATCTAGCGCTGCTGATAATGGAGCAAAAGTGGTCCCATCGCCATCACCATAAACCATTTGCGTTCCGTCCCAGAAAGCATTGTTATAGTTTGAGCCATAGTGCACTGTAGAACGAATCGTTGCACCGTTATCATCAAAGCTATCGCGATTATGTGTCGACTCATAATAGTCATAAACAACGCCTGCATTGTAGTGCGCATCAACAGCTGCCGCTTGATCTGAAGAAACAAACTGATTGTCATCATCTGTTACGATCGCGCCAGGAAGGCTTGATCCATTATTGGCACTATACGTCTCAATGAGGCCACCTTTTGTTACGTCACGAAGAAGATAGCTACCATTTTGTGATACCGTATTTAGCGATTTCTGATCACCCAATACGCCCGTTCCTGTTCCTGTCTCGGCGCCGTCAGCTAGCGCATTATACGCTTCTACAACGGAACCATCGCGAGCATCCACATAGATTTGCCAGTTCGCAGGATAAGGATCAATAAAGTTCAGCTGCACTTTATAAGCAAGAACATAGCGATCGCCGTCCTTATAAACAACTTTTTCTCCCTGACCCGTCATGTTTTTATTATCACGAAGACTTGTTTCAGGTTGTACATCAACATGGTTCCATGCTGTGTTAACCGCTTCTTCTTCAGATACCTTCGCATTCTTACTTCCTTCAAATTTCTTTACAGCGTCTGGATGCAGATTGCCGTTCACGGCTGCAACTTCCCCATCATTATCTGTATGTACGATGAATGTCGCTCCATCAAGTGGTACCCCATTTACCGTTTGAACATATGTGTAATGAGTCATGCCTAGCTTATCTTTCGATTGATCGATCAGCTTAAGATCATTCTCATTCACCTGGAATAGGGCTTCATTTTCCTGTAGATATTGCTGGACATCTCCTTCACTCGCAACCTTTTGTTCTGATAGTTTACCAGATAAGAAAGATGGCACCTTCCGTTCCTTTTCCCAGCTCTCCTTTACAATCTCCATCTTGTCAAGTGCTTGCTTCTGATCCACATTCAAATCCTCTGGCGATGCGGCTGATGCAGTTGGTAGTGCGCCCCCAAATGCAAGTCCTGTCGCAAGTGCGACGGCGATTCCCTTTTTCAAAAAATCTCCTCCCCTTCTCGGAATGTTTTGAATTTTGAATACACTAGTAGCCTATCATAGAATTTCTGAAGGTTGTATTGGGAAATCTGTTAGACGATACGCCTATATACTCACTATGTTGCCATAACATTTCCCAATAACTTTCTAGAGATTTAAGTGATAAACTTAATCTAGAACATTTAGTGATTGGAAAAATATTCTTTTTATAGAAATCACATGAAAATCTAACCATCTATCGTCTGATCACTTGATATAATTGAGTGTAAATGGCAGTCATTTCGTACTACAAGATTGGTACCCAACCTTCTAAGAGGTATTTTTCCTTTTCATTCGCAACAAATAATACACAATACATTTCAATAATAATTATTTCAATATTATTTCAGTTAAGACAATATAGAGGTTTCTATGTAACGAATCGGAAACCAGTCCAGTCAATATGTGAACGGTTCATTGGTTGACGAACAACTATAATTAGATTAGTATCTAATTAGATACTAATCTAACTTATAGGAAGGTGGGTCGTATATTGCAGTTAAACCGATTAGTTAATTTCCATAAAACACTCGGGGATCCAACTCGGATTCGCATTCTTTCGTTGCTCGCTAAAGGTCCTCTCCACGGCCAAGCCATCGCTGGCAAACTTGGATTAAAAGCACCTACGATCACTCATCATATGACGAAATTAAGAGACACCGGCATTGTTTATCAACGTAAGGATAAAAACACCATCTATTACTACATAGATGAGAAGAAATTCCGCTCTTACTCAGAAGCCCTGCCGATTATGCTTTACCAGCCTGACTACGATAAGGAGGACGATTCTGTGAAAACGCAAGCTGTTATCAATAATTTCTTAGCACCAGATGGTACGCTCAAGCACCTCCCTTCTCAACGAAAGAAAAAAATCATTATTCTTAAGCACTTAATCAACGGATTAGAACGAGGGAAAAAGTACCCTGAGAAAGAAATGAACGAGTATATCAAAAAGTTCCATCCCGACTTCGCAACCATTCGTCGAGAGTTTATTATCAATCATTTTATGTACCGAGAAAATAACATTTACGAACTAAATCCAGAAGAAATGTGGGCGACGATCGATTAATCGCAAGACAGCTATTTGAACTCTGTTGAAGTACAATGGACGAATTCATAAAAAAAACGGATTCCCTCACTCATGAGGAAATCCGTTTTCTTTTTACAATCCGTAATTTGTGACGCCGCCATCAACGAAAATATTTTGTCCGGTAATGTAGCTTGATCCTTTTGAAGCGAAGTAAAGAACGGATGTTTTAAGCTCATCCAACTCTCCAATTCGTTTCATTGGCGTTCTTTTATTAATCATCTCTTTAAACTCTGGGTCTTCTAAGGAATCTTTAATGAAATCCGTCTTAAACATCCATGGACTGATCGCATTTACGGTAATGTTGTTTTCAGCTAATTCGTTAGCTAATTGCTTCGTTAAGTGAATAACGCCTGCTTTACTTGTCCCATAGACTGAGCTGAAGAATAGACTTACATCTCCTGCAACAGAAGCGGTATTAATGATGCGACCATATTCCTGTTTCTTCATATATGGTACAACTGCCTGACTCATAAAGAAGACAGACTTCACATTAGTATCCATCACTTTATCCCAGCCATCTTCGTCGAGATTTTCGATTGTGCCAGGTGCATTCGTTCCTGCATTGTTAACGAGAATATCAATTTGTCCATACTCTTCATTGATTGCTGCGGTTACTTTCTCAATGTCCTGCTTACTTGTCACATCGCATGAATAGGCTTTAACTTCTGCGCCGGTTTGATCAGCGATTTCCGCTGCTGCTTCTTGAACCTTGTCTAGTGAACGTCCAAGCAAAACGACTTTTGATCCGCTCTCCGCTAGCGTTTCTGCCATAAGGCGACCGATTCCGCTACCCCCACCAGTTACGATGGAAACTTTCCCGTTGTTTTTAAATAAATCCAATATCTTCACTTCCTTTTATTATACAAGTATTGTGATGGTTTCCCATATCGCATGGTAATGAAACTTCACGCTTTAGGGCTTGGATGGACCTTTATTGATCCCTTCTCCCTTTACACCATTTCGTTTAGCTCACGTAACCATGTGGAAAACTAATGTGTAGAGCTTACAAGAGAGAAAGAACATCTTTCAACTATAACGACTTACGAAAGGAAACGAACATGTCTATTTTACCTAGAGAATTCTACCAAAAACCGACATTAGAACTAGCGAAGGCTCTCCTCGGCTGCGAGTTAGTGAAGGAAACGGATGAAGGAGTTGCCTCCGGTTATATTGTGGAAACAGAAGCATATTTGGGCGCACAGGATCAAGCCGCTCATAGCTTCAACAACAAACGAACGAAACGCACAGAAGTGATGTTCGGGCCTGCAGGGAATGCTTATACGTACGTAATGCACACGCACTGTTTATTCAATGTGGTCAGTGCTGACACCGATGTCCCTGAAGCCATTCTTGTTCGCGCCGTTGAACCTCTCAAAGGATTAGACTTAATGGAGCAGCGAAGACCTGGACGTAAACAAAAGGAATGGACGGATGGTCCCGGCAAATTAACTAAAGCGCTTGGAATTGATCCAGGTGATTATGGTCATGCCTTAGTACGTCCTCCTCTATATATTCAACGTGGCTATACGCCGGATCACATTTCTGAAGGAAAACGAATCGGTATTGCTAATTCAGGAGAAGCTCGTGACTATCCGTGGAGATTCTGGGTGACTGGAAATCCGTATGTATCGAGGTAGCTCGCAATATGCTTCCCTCAAGTCGCTTTCTTTTATTTTCAAAATCTAAAGGTCTATACTAGTACTATAGCAACAAGATATCATCTTCAATCAACTAATCAGGAGGTTTTATGCATGAGTAAAGTCGCAGTTATTACAGGTGCAGGAAGTGGATTAGGACAAGCAGCTGCTGTTCGTTTAGCAGATGAAGGGATTAATATCGTTGCAGTAGACATTAACGAAGAAGGCGGTAATGAAACGGTCGACCTAGCGAAAAAAGCGGGTGTTGATGCGCTTTTCATAAAAGCTGATGTATCTAAAGCGGACGAAGTAAAGAATTACGTCGACAAAACAGTTGAAACCTTTGGTTCAATTGATTATTTCTTTAATAACGCCGGCATCTCCGGTAGTGGTGAATATTACTTAAATACGAAAGTAGAAGAAATAGAAAAGATCGTAGACATTAACTTAATGGGCGCCTTATACGGTGTTCGTTACGTAGCTGATGTTATGATCAAAAATGGTGGAGGTTCAATTGTAAATACAGCTTCAAGTGCCGGTGTGATTGGTCAAGATTCTGTAGTCACTTACTCTGCCACAAAGCACGGTATTATTGGACTTACGAAAAGTATCGTAGCTGAATATGCGAAGGACGGATTACGCGCAAATGCAATCGCTCCGGGACCAACGGCAACTCCAATGGTAAAAGACTTCTATGAAGCGAATCCAAAAATGAAAGAAAATGCAGAAGCTGGTATTCCTCAGAAGCGTCTCGGTACCCCTGAAGAAGTAGCTGAGCTCGTGACGTTCCTTTTAACTTCTAAAGCGCAGTACATCAATGGTGAAGTCATTCGCATTGATGGTGGGTTTACGAATACGAAGTAAGGGTTAAGGAAGCTTCATTTTTAAATTAAGTACAATTTATTAACAACTATGTCATGCCCCACTTCTTAAGAGGTGGGGCACCTTTTATGTCATTTTCCTCCGCTCCACTAATCTAGGAGCGATAATAAGGTTAAGGAAAGCTCACTCTTGACAGTATACCGACCGGTGTGTTTATATTATTGATACTACACCGATCAGTTTACTTCAAAAGGAGCGAAACGTATGTTTTCGAAATCACAAATTAGCGTCGTAGCTGCAGTTGGATTTGTCATTATGTGGAGTTCAGGTTTTATTGGCGCAAGATTAGGAACGGCTGAGGCTAGTTCAATGACGGTATTAATGTGGAGGTTTATTGTTGCTTCCCTTATTTTAGCGAGCTGGTGGCTATGGAAGCACCGTAAAAAATTATCGATAAAAAGTGTCATTACTCAAGCACTCATCGGTCTCTTTGCTCAAGGTGTTTATTTGTATGGCGTCTTTTTATCTGTGGAAAACGGCGTGTCTGCTGGTACTTCAAATCTAATCACAACCCTTCAACCAATAGCTGCAGCCGCTTTAGCTGGTCCTCTATTAAAAGAATCGACTTCTCTGAAGCAGTGGAGCGGGTTACTGTTGGGGATCGCTGGGGTTTTGTTTGTTGTATATGGTGATTTAGGAACTTCTTCTCAAGTTCCCTTATGGGCTTATGGACTATCCTTTTTAGCAATGATGAGTCTCGTCTTTGCAACTTTATTTGAAAAAACAAGAAAAAACACTGTTTCAATTATCGACGCTCTACCGATCCAAACTCTTATTAGCGCTCTTCTTTTCTCGATTATTGCATTCTCCACGGGAAAAGCTTCCCCTCCAATCACGGTAGAATTCTGGGGAGCTGTTGCCTGGGTGGCTGTTCTATCTACGATTGGAGGATATGGGTTTTACTGGTGGAATCTTAAGTTAGGAAGCATTACTCGAGTGAGCAGCCTGTTATACCTCACTCCACCAGTCACGATGATCTGGTCCTTTATTATGTTTGGTGACAGAATTGGTTTGCTAACGATTATGGGAATGCTATTATGTTTACTAGGTGTATGGGTCATCAAGAAAGATGTCCCAGAAGCAGGATATCAGAGAGAATTAAATAATAAAGGGTGTGGAATAAATGGATGAGAAGATCAAAATGACACCTGCTGCCTCACGAATTCTAGATACAGCCTCCGATTTGTTTTATTGGAAAGGAATTCATTCCATCGGGGTCGAAACCATTGCCACCGAAGCTGGCGTGACTAAAAAGACACTATACGATCGCTTTGGATCAAAAGACCAATTGATCGTAGAATATTTAAAAAAACGAGATCAACAGTGGAAAAAACACTTATTCACATATTTAGACCGTGTAGCTGATCATCAACCTTTGGAAAAGATCTTAATCATCTTTGACGCTTTGGAGAGTTGGTTAGAAACAAATAATCAGAGAGGCTGCGCTTTTGTAAATGCATTAGCTGAGTTGCCAGAAGAGTCACATCCCGGTAGAGAAGTGATTATTGAAGAGAAAAGATGGTTAATGGAGCTGTTTACAACGTATCTTAAGGAATTAGAATTTCAGAATGCAGAAGAATTAGGCGAAATACTGCTGATTCTTCATGAAGGGGTGACGGTTTCTTATTCGATGAGCCTTTCGTCGAAAGTAGCTTCAGCCAAGGAAACAGCTAAATTACTCATTCATAAAATATAAAACATATCACTTAGGAGGCAATTGCCTCCTAAGCGATATGTTAAAAAGTTCTGCTTCTTATCCCTTTTGTTTTCGACTCAATAGTGTAATCGTGATGAGAATGATCACGAGTCCTATACTTTGCGTTAAAGTCAAAACCTCTCCCAAAATGACTAATCCAAATAGAGAAGCCGTAACCGGTTCGACCATCGCGATGATCGCTGCAACGGATGCTGACGTTTTCTTCAAACCTTCTATATATAAGTAAAAAGAAATACCTGCGCCGATGATACCGAGAGTGATAAACCAAATTAGATCCTCAGAAAACAAGGCATCGAGCGCTTCCTTATGATCAATAAATAGAAACATAACAATGGTAAATGTCGCAAAAGCCATACTAAGAACAAAAGGTGGACGCCCTTCTTTAGAAGCGTTCTTAAAACCAAAAATAAACAGAGCGTATGAAAGACCTGATAATAGTCCACTTGTGATTCCAAGAATATTTAAACTGCCAAGTCCCGTTTCATAAACGTTTGTTAATAAGCTGATCCCCCCCATCACAATAACCATTGCAATAACCTTAAATGGGGTGACGGTCTCTATTCGAAAAAGAAATGAACTAAACAGTACGAACAGTGGTGCCGTGTACATCAAAGTTGACGCTACCGCTACACCAGATTCCGAAATACTAAGAAAGTAAAAACTGAAATTTCCAGCGACCGCTAAACCGGCTAATACTGACCACATCATCGTCTTCGTTGAATAATTAATTTTATTTCCTTTTCGATGAAGTAGTAGCCATACAAAAATACCAACAAATCCTATTGATCCTCTATAGAATGAGATCACTAACGGATCCCAACCTTTATCCATTAATATTCCTGCCAATCCTCCGGAAATCCCCCACAAAACAGCTGCTATGATCACATAGCCTATATTAAATAAATGCATTTATACCCTCCTAAATTGAAGCCTTTATGACCTGTTTGGAGGAAATTCCCACTCTTTTACTAACTAAAACTAAAATCATGCAAACCCGTTCACATTCCATACTTTTTACTACAACGCCATAATATTTTAATAATTATACGATAACTTAGGAATTCGCCAATAATTGCGCATATTCTCCATCATACACAAAAAAGCTCATCCTGATTTTTTCTTCAGGATGAGCTTTTATTACTATTATTCATCTAGCAAACCATTCTCTACTAACCAATCATGGGCTACAACGGAGACGCTGTTTCCTTCAATGTCGACTTTATAATTTAACTCGCGCATAATATCACTGTTTAGTTTTTCACCTAAACGCGCTGTTATCTCTTCCACTTCCGGATACTTTTCGAATACATCCTCATTGATACTAACCGCCGCTCTATATGGCGGGAAGAAGGTTTTATCGTCCTTCAGGGTAACAAGGTCATACTCGACAATAGTAGCATCTGTTTCAAATGCGACCGAGACATCGACCTGTCCATTGTCTAAAGACCTTTGTGTTAAACCAAGGTCCATCAGCTTAATTTGACTAGAATCAAATTCAAATCCGTATGTTTTCTCTACACCAGGCAATCCATCAGGTCGATTCGCAAACTCTGCGTCTGAGGCCATTGTTAGCTTTCCTGGGTTTTCATTCACGTACTTCGCTAAATCACTAATCGACTCAATGCCTAATTCTTCTGCCTGCTCTTTCTTCATAGCGAGAGCATAGGTGTTGTTAACGTTAGACATATTCATCCAATGGATATCATTATTTTTGGCATCTAACTCTTTGACCTTCTCAAATGCTTCCACTGGATCAGCAATCGGCTCTTCGCCCATATATGTAATGAGTGCCGTTCCGGTATATTCCCACATCATATCAACCTGACTATTTTCGAGCGCTTTACGAACAACGGTACTCCCCAGGTTGTTCATTTGCTTCACGTCAAACCCTTCCTCCTTTAGAAGAAAAGCGGTCATTTCGGAAAGTAGGTATTGCTCTGTAAAGTTCTTGCCACCAACCGAAATCTGTTTCCCCCCAATCCCTACGCTTGAGCACGAGGCTAGCATGGAAAGGATGGAAATGATTCCGATAATACGAAATAGTTTTCTTTTCATACAAACACCTCCTATCGTTACGTTTCTTGTGGTGGTCTAGATCCCTTTGGTACAATCTTTCGTTCAAGTAATCGAAGAAGATAGTCTACAAAAATAGCTAGTAAGGTTACTGGAATAGCACCAGAAATTAAATAACCGTTATCAAATAACTGGATGCCGGTAAAGATCCATACGCCTAGACCGCCACCGCCGACAACATAAGCAAGTGCAGCCGTTCCGATATTTAATACGACGGCTGTACGAATACCTGCAAGAATCGAATACGATGCATTCGGTAATTCAATTCGAAAGAGTATTTGAATTGGCTTCATGCCCATCCCTCTTGCTGCATCGATTAAATTCTCATCAATGGAATCAATTCCCGCAACCGTATTCCGATACATCGGTAACAGCGAGTATATAAATAAGGCAAATACTGCCGTGTTAAATCCGATTCCTAGAATACTAATCATCAAAGCAAGAACAGCAAGACTTGGAATCGTTTGACCAAGGTTAACCGTATTTGAAACGACCCACTCAGCTCTTCGAAAGCTTTTACGCGTGACAAGAATGCCAATAGGTAGCGCTACGATGACCGCTAGGAAAGAAGAAACAAGTACAAGCTGCATATGCTGCTTCAATAAGTGAAGAAACGTACTGGATTGACTGAAAATATAGTCAAAATAGCTGTTGCTGATGGCCCAAATAAAGAACACGGCTACTATTCCGTAGACGAGAAAGCTTACAATACGGCTCATAACTTTTTTCTTATTCATCAAATCACCCCTTCTGCACCAGGGTAGGCTTTGCCTTAATTTCAAAATGAAGATACTTTTGAACGAGATCAATCGTAATGGCGCCAAGTTTGTTACCGTCATCATCAACTACGATCACTTGATCCGCTTCCTGATTTAGAAGCATGGATAACGTATTACGCAAATCATGGTGAACATTAATCGTAATGGTATCCTCAATCGTTTCATCTTCATTAACAAGACCAATGATTTCTTGAATGTCTTGAATGGTATGAAGACTTAAACTCTTGATTGCACGGTCTTTCCCGAAGAATTCACGAACAAATTCATTCTTAGGACGAACAAGCATTTCAGACGGCGTATCGTATTGCATGACTTCCCCACCGCGTAATAGAACGATTTTGTCTGCCATTTTAATCGCTTCGTCAATGTCATGACTAACGAAAAGAATTGTTTTCTTTACTTCACGCTGAATTTGAAGAAACTCATCTTGAATTTTCTCACGAATAATCGGATCAAGAGCTCCAAATGGCTCATCCATTAGCATAACGGGCGGGTCAGCTGCTAATGCGCGAATAACACCAATACGCTGCTGCTGTCCTCCAGAAAGCTCATGCGGATAACGTTTACCAAATTTCTCACCGCTTAATCCGATCATTTCCATCAATTTATTAAAACGATTGCGCTTCTCTTTCTTTTTCCACCCTAATAGGTCGGGAACAATCATAACGTTTTCTTCAATCGTCATATTCGGAAATAGACCATTGCTTTGAATGACGTAGCCAATTTTTCTTCGAAGAGCAATTTGATCTAAAGACATAGAATCTTCACCATCAATAGTGATCTTTCCATCTGAAATCGATTCCAAACGATTCACCATTCGAAGCAGGGTTGTTTTCCCACAGCCTGACGGTCCTAATAAAACCACAATTTGTCCTTTTTCAACGGTGAAGTCTACACCATTCACAGCTGTTACGCCGCCTTCAAATGTTTTGGTTGTTTGATCAAATGTAATCATTTCTTCACCTCACTCCTTAATTCGCAATGCTTTTTGGTGTATAACGTTTTTGAATCCATAACAAGATGCCATCTGCGATCATAGCAAGAATGGCAACGGCAATTGAGCCACTAATAATTAAGTAATTGTCCCCACGTGAAATGCCCTGAGTGATAAGAACACCGAGTCCTCCTGCACCAATATAAGCAGCGATGACACCGATTCCGATGTTAAGTACAACGGCTGTTCGAATACCTGCCATTATGATGGGGAACGCATTCGGAATTTCGACGCGAAGAAGTCGCTGACTCGTTTTCATCCCTAATCCCTTTGCTGCATCTCGCATTTCAGGGTTTACGTTACGAATTGCGGTATATGTATTTCGTATAATGGGGAGCTGCGAATACAGAACCAGTGCTACAAAGGCTGGAACAAATCCAATTCCCTGGTTGACGATCGAGAAGACCGGAATCATAATACCGAATAAAGCAATACTCGGAATCGTAAGCATGACAGAAGCAATCTGTAGAATCGTCTCAGCTAGATAATCATTTGTTGTTAAGTAAATGCCTAGAGGAACGCCAATGATAAGCGCAACAATGATCGCTAATCCGACGAGTATCGCGTGCTCAATCGCTAAATCAAAAATACGAGGAGCGTTTACCTCGAGAAATTTCATCCACTTGTCCAATACGGTAACCTCCTTTTTCATTCAATTTCATCATTGTATCAAATTAGGTACAAATTACCAACCTACCAACGAACTTTCACCCTCTTTGATCCACTGTCTCTTTCGCTCGTATTGACAAACATTTGTTTATACGAATGTTTTCGAGTTAACTCTAACTTAATACCCTAATACGAAAGTACTAACCCTGAATTTTCTGCGAATTTTTAATTTTCACGTATGAAAATCTTACATTTTAATAAAGTATCACTTTCTCATCACGGTCTCAGTAACTTTTGGGATGCTTATCGTCGTATATTGGCTAAACGACAAATAAGGACGGCTCACAAGCCCCCCTACTTGTCCGCTGTTTTCCACTGCATGAAGTACATAAAAAAAAGGATCCACGCCTCAAAAACCGTGGAACCCCTTTTTCATCTTTTCTCCCTTATTCACCTATCACACCGCAAGCAATACGATCTCCGGCATCTCCTGACGGCTGTGATTCCATATCATCTGCACCGGCATGAATAACAATGGCTGTTCCGCCTTCTTTTAGTAGCGAATTTTCTTCTCCAGATTTTAGCGTAACTTTGTCATTCATAATGTCGGTTTGAAGCGTTCCATCTTCGGCAACTTCAATATTTTCCATATCTCCCGCATGTGGACCATTATCGGATTCTGTACCGTGATCCTTATCACCGGGATTATAATGACCGCCTGCCGATTTGAAATCTGGTGCTTCACATGACCCAGTTTCATGAATATGAAAACCGTGCTCTCCTGCTGGCAAATCACTAACATCTAGACTGATCATCGTTGCGCCATCATGCTCATTCAGCTCGGCTGTCCCAATCTCTTCATCGTCCTGATTTTTCATAGTAACAGTGATCGTATCCATTTGTTCCTGTTCACTTTCACCGGCATTTTCCGTGGTTGTTTCCGGTTCGTTTTCTGTCGTTCCTTCTTCGTTACCTCCACAGGCGGCTAACACAAGTAGTACACTCATCATTAGTAAAAGAATCGTCCATCTTTTCATCGAAACAGCTCCTTTTCTCCCTTTATACTTACCATCATGACACCACTTTCCATTCAGTAAACCCAACAAATCCAAATTCCTTCCAATTAACTACCGGATTATGACTAAAAAGAGGCTTTAGTATGAGGCAAGACGTTTTAAACGTGGATAAAAAGTTGCACGGAATATTGAAAGAATATTAACAATGTCTTAACTTAAAACATCTTGACTTCGAGATAAATTTACGGTATCTTTAATCTATACTAAAAAGCAACAATCCTGAGGAGGAATTTTTCAATGTCTACATTAACACTAGATAAAGTTCACAGCAGTTTAGATTTTCAAATCAAGCATATGATGGTATCAAAAGCAAAAGGTGAATTTACTGACTTTGACGTCGATTTCAACGGCGATCTTGATAACCTGACTTCCGCAAACATTAAAGTTACAATCTCGGTGAAATCAATCGATACAGGTAACGAAGACCGTGACGGACACCTTCGCTCTGGTGATTTCTTTGAAGCAGATCAATATCCAAATATGGTCTTCCAAAGTAAGTCTATTGCAAAGAAAGATGATGGAGAGTATGACGTTACTGGCGACTTTACGATTAAAGGCGTAACGAAAGAAGAAACGTTCACAGTTGAATACAACGGCAAATCCAAAAGCCCACTTGATGGCAGCACAGTAGCTGGTTTTGACGTTTCAGGTAAAGTGAACCGTGAAGCTTACGGCATGACGTATAATGCTGCGATGGAAACAGGCGGGTTCTTGCTTGGGAAAGACGTGAAATTCGAAGGGAACTTTGAGTTTGTTGTAGCTGAATAAGCGAAAGCAAATGGAAACACCTCATCCCCTAACGGATGAGGTGTTTTGGTTTATGAAGCTATTATCCCTGTTCAATTGCACTTTCATCCATATGCATCACTTCCCACAAGTGGCCATCAATGTCCTGAAAACTCCTGGCATACATGAATCCATGATCGATGGGATCATTCGAAGCTTTACCTCTAGCCGCAAGCGCACGACTCACCATTTGGTCCACCTCATCATTGCTTTCTGCAGAAAGGGCCATAATGACTTCTGTTGATTCTCTGGCGTTCGTAAGGTTCTTCTTCGTAAATGTCTTGAAGAATTCCTCTACAAGTAACATAACAAATGTATTTTCATTGATCACCATGCACGTCGCATTCTCATCTGTAAACTGTGGGTTAAATTCAAAGCCAATTTCAGAGAAAAAAGCGATGGATTTATCGAGATCTTTGACCGGTAAATTTACAAACACGTGCTTCGCCGTTTGAGCCATTCGATCACTCTCCTTAGAAAAATGAATTCTTTCCTATATTCATTTCGCTATGAAACCTCAAACTCCTTATACATATCCCAAAAGATTTTTTCACACATAAGAAAAGAGAAATCAACACGTTCACCTTACAGAGCTTTTCATAAAGAAAATTTCTAAAAAACGTAATAACAACTATTCGTGCGATGAATACTATCCCTAAAGGTGGTGTTCATCATGGATCGACAACAGCAGTTTGATCAAATTGTCTTGTTGCGAAGAGAACTTGAAGAGAAAGCGAATCATTATTGGCAAAGTTATTCTGACTATACAACCTGGCAATTTTGGCTTATTTTAGCGTTCATCTTCGTGCCGCTGATTATCCTTTATTTTCGAATCGATCGACGCAACATTTTTCTGCTCGGATTCTTCGGCTATTCCGTTCACGTCATAGCTGCTTATGTGGATGCATTAGGTGTTCGTAAATCCTGGTGGGATTATCCTTACATTGCGATTCCCCAATTACCTGCAAGTATTAGTATTGATGGAGCTCTTGTCCCGGTCTATTTTATTTTGCTTTATCAGTGGTGCTTATCACATAAGAAAAACTACTGGTTATACGGCACGCTTTCAGCAGTAGGCTTTACGTTTATTTTTAAGCCGATTTTAATTTGGCTCGACCTCTTTGAACTATACACCAATTGGTATGTTTTATTAGCAGCCTATTTATTCGTCATATATGTAGCGAAAGTGATAACGGATATTTTTATCAAAATGTCTAAACAAAGCAGGGAGACTTAAGGAAACAAGAAACTGAATCTTGCCCTTAAGTCTCCTTGTCTAAAGATAAAATGTTGAATTTTGATACGTACTGTTTCAATCTTTCCACATTCTGTTCACTATCCGCTAAAGCTACATAACCATCAGGCCGGATCAGGTACAGCGCATTTTCCTGCAATCCTTTTTTCGTCATTGCTTTTTCAAAGCTAAACTCATATAGAGCATATCCAGATACCCTGGCAAAACCCTTAACGGCTTCATTTGCTTGACCGTATACGTGAAGCTGCCAATCCATTGACTTAAGCGCATCATAATTAATGCATGATTCTGTTTGGATCCATGGCAGGCGATCTCCACCATGAACTTTCCCCGCTGTACCAACACTAAGTTGACTGTCGCGATAATGAATGTTGATTTGAGAAAGCCTTCTAAAGGCTGCTTTTCGAGCAATGGAAAAGGAACGAAGCGTAAATGGAGCCACGTTGGGTATGACGATTTTCCGCAGTAGTTTGCTCGTCATGTGGTCACCTATAATAGAAGTAAACGCCCGATCAGTTGTATCGATTAACGTTCTCGCAAAGTTAATACGCTCTTCTTCAAATGTATCAAGAATGCCTTCGTCCGTTTTCCGAAGCAACACTGCAGCTAGCTTCCACGCTAAGTTCACCGCGTCCCCAATACCGGTGTTCATGCCCTGTCCGCCAGCCGGGCTATGAATGTGTCCAGCATCTCCGGCAATAAACGCACGTCCTTTTCTAAAGTGACTGCTAACGCGATGATGGACTTTGTACGTTTGGAACCAGTTCACATGTTGAATCGTTAAGCCTGTTCTCTGCTCGATCAGCGACTGGAAATCCTTGAACGCAACTGAGCTTTGATCGGTTAAATTGCGAGGAACTATTCCAATAATCCGTTCCATTCCCGTGCTTCTAACCGGCATGAATAAGTAAAAGGTGTCAGAATCTAAATACACATTTAAACTACTTTCAGCTATTTGTCCGGTGTTCGCTTTAACATCCGCCACAAAAAACAGTTCCTCGTACGTTCCACCTGGAAAATCAAAAGCAAGCTCTCTTCGAACAGTACTATGCGCCCCATCACACCCGCATATATATGAAAACTCACTCCGTTCTTCCTTATTATCTTTTTTAATAACGGCTTGAACATGGTCCCCTTCATCCATAAACGAAACCAACTCTGTCTCCCATTCCACCTCAACGCCTTCGTCGGCTAATTTGTTAATTAGCAGCTGCTCGTGATCATCTTGTGGATAGCTTAGGGCAAATGGGAAAGGACTTAATCCTTTTCCAAGATCACGAAAATATATGTTCGCCTTTGCTTTCTTTCCTTCTCGAAATTGGATAGTCTTCACTTTAATCCCCTGATGGATGACTTCTTCTGCGAAGCCCATTTGGTCATAGAATTCTAGCGTTCTAGCGTGTACAATTAGCGCACGTGATGCTTCTCCGGGTCCCGCATTTTTCTCAATTATTCGAAATGAAACTCCATATTTCGCCAGATGGAGGGCTAATACAAGTCCAGTCGGACCCGCGCCAACAATTAATACGTCAGATTTCATATTCCAATCTCCTTTCAAAAATAAACCTATCATAACACATTAAGCTATTAACAAATCCCACTTTTTATGGTAATGATTATATAAGTATATCCTCATGACATGATACCTCAGTAAGAGATCCACAAAAAAAGAGAATGCGATGAACTATCATTCTAGCCTGGGCACTTGAGTGATAGGGAGTAAGTAGTGCAACCGGCTCCTTAAAAAGGAGAATGAACATGGAAAAGTGTACATTGTACGGGCACACTCATTTATTTTCATTGCAGTCACGACGGATAATGGAACTGCTAAGGCGTCACGATCCTCATGCCTTCGTCCATTCGGTGCAAACAACGAGCTATTTCATTGATTTCTGTTTGCATTACAATTTCCGGTCATTGTTGAAACGACCCTTTCTTGAGTCTGTTTTGCTACATGACATCGGTAAACTGCTTGTTCCAACAGAAATCCTTCAAAAAAAGAGCCCACTAACCCTTTATGAGAAAGAGTATGTCGAGCAGCATCCAGAGTTTGGAATAGAACTACTTAATGATTTTCCAGAGATTGATATTGAGCCGTCTCTTATACTAAATCATCATGAGAATAACGATGGTACTGGCTATCCTTACCAATTACACGATGAGCAAATTCCTCGATCTGTTTCGATTCTTCGAGTCATCGATAGCTACATTGCAATGACGTCTGATCGAGCTTATCGTCCAAAACATTCTGACCAATTAGCTATTCAAGAAATTCATGCCCATCGGAATAACTTCTATGAGCCATACACCACCTCCTTGTTTATCTCTTATTTGGAAAAACGGTTAAAAGGGAAAAAGATTCTGCTTCATTATTTTGATTACGCCAAACGTCAAAATTAAGCAGCGCTTTTCAATAACCGTTTAAACAAAACCAAATAGAACAGGGAGGTCGAATAGATTGCGACTCTTATCAACTAAGGATTTACTAATCGCTTTTTGTGATGCGTATACTCTTCAATTAGATGAAGCTTTTATTGAAATGTTAACTAGTGAAATCATTAGAAGAGGAATCACTCCTCCCCAAACACGAACAGAGTGTTATGAAAAAATCCTCAATTGCACTTGATGAAGCCGCTTCTCATGACTCTCTAAATATAAAAGAAGCTTATTTGGTCTCTTCTAGCCAATAAGCTTTTTTTGATATTTTTCATTTGATCTCTCCCCCTTTCACAAATAAATTCACTGTTAATACGCTTACATATGTTTGCATTTTTTAGGAAGTGGTAGATTTAAAGTGTGATAAAAAAGGTGATTATTATTGAAAGGAATGATCTTTGATGAAGGAATCAATCCCAGAACTAACGTTGAATGATGGACTTACACTACCCGCTATCGGTTTCGGTACTTACAAACTAAATGGAAATGAAGGCGCAACTGCAATTAATAGTGCGATTGATGTTGGCTATCGCCTCATCGATACAGCTTACAATTACGAAAATGAAGGTACCGTAGGCGAAGCCATTCGTCGAAGTACAGTTCCTAGAAATGAACTGCGCGTCACTTCTAAATTACCAGGTCGCTATCACGAATATAATAAAGCGGTTACGGCTATTCAGGAGTCGTTATATAGAGCCAATCTTGATTATTATGATTTGTACCTCATTCACTGGCCGAACCCTAAACAAGGTCTTTATCCAGAAGCTTGGCAAGCTCTAATTGACGCTAAGAAATGGGGACTCATTCGCTCGATTGGCGTATGTAATTTCCTTCCGGAGCATCTTGAGCAATTGGAGAAAGAAACCGGCGTAAAGCCAAGTATCAATCAAATCGAACTACACCCCTTCTTCAACCAGGAAGATCAGAGAAGATTCCATCAACAAAACAACATCAAAACACAATCCTGGAGTCCGCTAGCTCGAGTGACTGACATTTTAGAAAATGAAACGATTAGTCAAATAGCAAATCAACATAACAAATCAGTCTCTCAGGTGATTTTACGCTGGCATTATCAATTAGGATCCATCCCGATTCCTAAATCATCTTCTCCAGAACGTCAGCTTGAGAACCTCTCTATCTTTGACTTTTCTTTAAATGAAACAGAAATGGCGATGATGGCTGAATTAACGAAAACAAATGGACGATTGAATGATCAAGATCCAGCTACTTATGAAGAATTTTAAATTTCCCCATCTAACGATTTAACTAACCATAACCAACTAGAAAAGGATGCCCTTCAGCAGGGCACCCTTTTTTTCTTTACCATCTGTTCACTTCTTCAATAAATCAAATTCACCGCTACTTATTCCATTACTGTACTTTAGCGCTCATTGGTTTATTCGTTTTTACATACTTCACGAACAACCACCGAACGAGTGGCCCCATAATGAGGAGCTGTAACGGGAAGGCTACAATGACATTTTTAATAAATAACGATACATACTCTCTTAGGAAGGAATGCTCCATAGATCCGCTATTAGCATATGACATTATTAATCCGTAAAATGACATAAAGAATACCATACCGATAACCATACAAGTTGAAAGAATTAAAATAACCTTCCATTTATTAGATTTGTTAAATGGCAAACGAACCGTAATTTTTTTCGCAATGGGACCTACCACAATCATTTCAAATAACAAAGCGATAATATAGCCAACCAGTAGACTCATAAGCAATTCTATAAGAGTCATTTCTCCCATTAATCCATTCGTAGATAAGTTATAGAATGTCATCACACATACCATTCCAAAACACATCATTAATCCAAAATAAAAACCTTCTTTTTTCGTTTCTGGCAAACGACTCATCCTCTCTTTCTAGCATAGTGACTAGTATAGTCATTTCAATTCGCGCTCGTAAGTGAACATTCTGTGAACATTTCAAGCGAATCGTATCGCATGAATATGCTAGTGAAGATATGCTACACTGTTGAAAATCACTGTTCTCATTTCAAGAGAAAGACTATTACGATGTTGTCTTCTCGATAAACAACGATATTGTTTTTTGAAGGTGCTGTTTGAATGAAAAAAGGACTACTACTCTTCATAGCTTTTACCGTTGGGTTTCTCTTTGACCTTCTCAACATGCCCGCTGGATGGTTATTAGGGGCAATGCTTGTTGGAGCCTTCTATCGTCTTATGATTGATGATATAGCTTACCCGAATCTATTGTTTGACCTCTCGTTAGCCGTGATCGGTGTCAGCATCAGTCTAAGTATTAAAGCAAAAATGTTTCAGGAAGTCGCAAGTTACCTCTTCCCTCTAGCGGTCTCAATGATCATCTTATTAATCGCAAGCTGGGTCCTAGGAAAGATTCTAAAAAACTATTCAAACCTTGATTCAAAAACAGCGCTATTCTGCTGTTTACCAGCCGGAGCATCGGTTATGATGGCTCTAAGTCGCGAATACAATGCGAATCTAGGTATGGTTGCTGCCTTTCAAACGGTTCGCATCATGATGCTTGTCTCAACTATCCCGCTCGTCGCTGGTTTTATGTCTTCCTTTCTATCGACAGATGAAGTACAGGGTGCTGCGATGAAAGCCACTTCTCAAGTGAATATGCCGTTGGGACTTGCTATTCTTTTCTACCTTTTGTTAATTGGAATCACCCTTTTCCTCGCAAAGAAATGGCGCATTCCGATCGCACCTTTTCTATACGCCATTATCATTGGATTTCTCTTTCACACGTTTATCCAACCGCTTCCAACCATGCCGAATCTCCTTGTAGGTATGGGAATGGCGATGCTTGGCGTCATCATCGGAGTGCGATTTGATCGCAGAGCTTTAAAGGAAATCAAAGAAATCGGGTGGACAAGCGTTTGGATTCTTCTCTCATTCTTTTTCTTAACATTTGTCGTAACGTTTGTGTTCTATCTCATGACGCCGCTCGATTTCATCACAAGTCTACTCGCGATCGTTCCAGCTGGCGCACCGCAAATGTCTTCTGTTGCAGCATCTCTTGACTTAGATGCCAGCATCGTTGCTGCCATGCAGGTCATACGCCTGCTCGTGCTTGTATTAATTATTCCAATGCTCGTTCCTTTTCTGGTTTCCAAAGAGCAAGGTAATGAAATAAGCGGACAAGAAAACACATAAAAAAAGCAGGTTCACATCCTTTTAGTGTGACCTGCTTTTTCTTATGATTTTCATAGAAGTTGATCATTTTAACCTTTTGGAGTAAATAATCGGCGCGTTCATTCCTTCCTCATCTTCTTCAACCAATTCGATCAGTGCCACTTCTTCGATTCTGCCATAGACCGTATCATTCCGTTCAATACAATAGTGATACACCTTCGCTAAATCTTCATGCGAAAGATCATTAGCTAACGTACAGTGAGGAATCCACTTGCCAGGTAAATATAAAGAGTTAGCTGTTTCATTGAATTCGCCAAGGTTTTGATAATGATCCGAATGAAACGTAAGCAATTCTTGCGTCACCGTAGGCGTTAGAAAGATTGCCCCATAATCCAGGAAAGATCCGATTGTATTAAACGTAATCTCAATGCCTACTTTTTCATTATAATAGGCATCCACTTCGTCTATGAACTTCTTTTTATCTAAGCTTTCATAGCTTCCTAATGTAATATGTGGCCTACCATCTTTCACTTCATCTGCATAGAAAGAAATGGACTGCTCGCTTAGGTCATTCCATATGTCTTTCACCTGCTGTTCTGTCTTCTCATCAAATAGTGCTATAAACCAGTACACTTTTTTAGCCGCCTCTCTCTTCTTATCCCTTTGTTACGAAGCCTTCTCTCATACAATTTAGCTATAACGTTTGTTCCATTTCTTTGTTGCTTTTGTATTGTAGTAATTTGGCAATATGGAAAAACCCGTAGACCGAAATAAGCGTAATCCCCCAACCGACTATTTGTTTCAAGAGAATGCCTTTATCAAAAGAATCCACGCCATATTGTAAGATCAACCAAACATTGATCGACGCTACGATGATGTTCTTACACACAAAACCAAAAGTGATGAGCTTAAATATCGTTAAGATTTTCTTCTGGTAAAACTCCTGTTTTAGAATGCGACGGCTCCTGCCCTGGAGCTCCATGATATCGACTGTAAACAATAAATAGATCGGCCGATTAATCACAATACTTACAACCATAATCAGTGCCATCGCATAAGAATAGATGACACGATTCCAAAGCATTTGAATGGCAGACCCGGAAAGAACGTCAACTAACGTACTCGTTGCTAACGTCACAATGAGAAAAATCCCAAAAAAGTTTATTTTCTTCAGTAGAATAAAGCGGATGATACTATATATCAACCCAGGGATAGTTGATATTAGCATAGCATAGTAGTCACCAATGATGTCTCGAGACAGGTGCCAAATGCCAATCGGAAATACAACGTAGCAAATGAGATCCCATATGAGAATATTTCGATTCACTAACTGTTCATCCTCCTCCGTACAAACGCTTGTGATTATAAAACAAGAGCTTCTCCTCGTCCCGGAAAAGCTCTTCCTTAGAAATTTCATCGTGTTAGAAATCAAACGACTGATCAGTTCAATTCATATGTTCCATCTTCATACACTTTGTACAACCCTACCGTTCCAGAACCACCCTTTTCCTTAAGGGATTTAGAAGTAAGTTGCACAGTATAATAAGATCCACCATCATCTGTTTGAATCGGTCCCATCTCTCTAAAAACGATATCTTCAAAATCAATGTTTTGTGTATCATCAGCTTCTAATTCACGCTTCAAATAATCGACAGCCGAAGAACCAGACGTTATTGCGACCTCGCTCGATTCAGAAGACTCCTCTTCAGAATCACCTTCTGTATGATCATTCGGATTCTCTTCTGTACCCTCGTCACCCGGATCATCAGATGTTGCTTCGCCTTCTTCATCCATAGAAGCTTCATCGCTCGTTTCGGTGCTTGCTTCTTCATTCATTGAAGCGTCGGATTCTTCACTCGAACTACTAGTCATTTCATTCGAGCCATTCGACTCGGCTTGCTCACCAGCTGAATTATTTCCACACGCAGCCAGCACCAGACAAGCAAACAAGCTCAGTGTAACCATTTTTCTATCCCATTTCATTTCGCAAGCTCCTCTATTGCAGTGATTTCAAACTATGTATCTAGCTCGCGGTGGGATTGAAGAGTCTAAACATCGATTGTTCTTCACCAAATCGCTTCAATTGGCCTTCACACGTCATCCCCACTTTTCGGAGAAGCTTACATGACGCCATATTTCGCGTTTGCGTCTCAGCGACGATTTCCTGTAGCTGCCATTCATTAAACCCGTATTCGATTACACAAGTAACGACCTCGCTCGCATAACCCTTCCGCCAGTACTGTGGTAGTAACTGATATCCAATCTCTGTACGAGCACCATCATGATAAGAATCAAGAAAAACAAAACCGATAAACGCATGACTGTCATTTAGAAAGATCGCCCAGTAGCGGCCTTTCTTTGCATGAAGCATATGTGTGAAATGATGCTTAAACGCCTCTTCCTCCACCGTTCCACCTAAGTATTTTCGCACATCCTCATTCTCATAAAGCTTTTTAACAGACTCATAATCCCTCTCCGAAAATAAGCGGAGATAACATCTTTCTGTTTTCAGGAATTTCCCTCCTATCCATCGCAATTGTTTTGAACAAAATTTTTCATTAATATACAATTCCAATTATTTCAAAACAAACAATGAAATTCAATCATCTCACGTGAATGGCATTAAATTCTTCTAATGAAAAATCAACTTTTCGTTTTACGACATCAATGCCATTTGTTTCATTAACTTCTCTTTCGTAACTCGTAAGCTAGCTTTCTCTTTACCATTCTCGCTCTCTTCTTCATGATAGAAAGCTTGTCCTTCATATCTCGGGATCACATGCATATGGTAATGACTCAAATCGTTGAACGTCCCGCCATTTTGGCAAACTGTGATTCCATCTGGCGCATAAAGTGCTTTGATTGCTCGGGAAATTTTCATAGAAGCCACCATGATCGCATTGGCTGTTTTTATATCTAACTCTTCTACATCTAAAACGTGTTTCTTAGGTACAATTAACGTATGACCCTCATTAAACGGCTCAATATCTAAAAAGCAACAAACATCATCATCTTCGTATACGACATGTACCGGTTCGATTTTGTTTGCCAATTGACAGCCTAAGCATGCTGATACCAAAGACATTCTCTTCCCCTTTGCTTAATCGCATTTATTTGGTGCATGAGCTAAATTCTTTTACTAGTCAACCTTTACTTCACCTGATAATCATTACTCGTTTTCACACCAAACCGATAAGTTGATTCTCCTAAAGACTTACCGCCTTTCCCATTCCAGAAGAAATGAAGACGATAGACTGTTTCACCATTAGTCGAAGGGGTAATGGTAATATTATTTGAATCCAATTTGATATGTTCGCCCGTCGTTTCATTTATAAGATTGATCGTAGATGGGGCTGGTTCCATCACATCAAAACTGATGCCTATGGATTGCTTGCCGATATCGACAATTTCAGGATTGTTCTGTGATTCACTATTAGCTTTTGTTACCATGACACAGTCATTCCAGCACACCGTTTTTGCGCTGTGCGCTATTTCAGTTTTCGCTTGTTTATCAAGATTCCACACTTCCACTTTTGGTTTAGGCGCTTCTTCACCGTTCAACTCCCCACTGCAAGCAGTTAGTAATGCAATCAGAAGGAAGAGTAATAAACGTTTCGCCATATGCCATCCCCTTTACGTCTTATGAAAATTCACACCCTAAGTTGTTTCTCGATTTTGGCTCATTTGAGAGAAACCATTCCTTCACGTATCATTCAGCTAAGTCCAAACACTTCCTTAATGCTGACATCGATCAAATATGTCATCGCACATAAGGAAATGAACATGATTGCACCAAACCGAAAGTGGATAGGTTTCCTTATTATTAATCGATCGATAACCAAAAACGTTACGGCAGGAATGAGGCTACCTAAGCCTACTATAGAGCCAGCTAGCAAGTGCAGAATAGTCGTCATATATATTTCCTTTTGACGAGTTGTGATTGCAATCGACTTAGCCAACGAATCACTTATTACCGAAACCGGCACTCCGTAAAAAAAGACTCCATAGAACAGAATAATGTATGTATACGCCGTATCTTCTTGAAGCTCTGAGAGGCCCCTACTTAGCGTAGCGTCAATAAGAACGGCAGAAACAATGAAATAAATGCTTACTAAGAAAATAATCGTGAATGATCCAGCAATGATTTTTCTTTTTATATTTTCAATGAAACCTGCTTTACTTTTCAATAGATCCCCTCCAGTCTAGTCATATATCGGGTATCCTTTTCATCAAATAATCCCAAAAAAGTTTGTTGAAAACATTGATGTTAAGAAGATAATAATGAGCGCCAATTGAATCGATGTGAAAATATAATCATTTCTATTAGCTGCATACTTCTTCTCCATAATGACTCGAACAGCTTCCGACGCAATAATAAAAACAAACAAAAGATTATGTGTTTGAAGGTACCAAATAGGATCATGAAAACCTCGATAAATAGTAACGACAAAACTAATGATCAGTACAACGATAAAACTAATCCGAATGCCCCAATCCCATTTCTTATGTAGTTCATTCACATGGTTATAAGAAAAGATCGGTTTCTTTTCAACCTTAAGCCGTTTTCTCAAAGCTTTATTTATGAAATAAAGTGCAAATCCAGCAACCGTCATCATTATGATTACCTTCGGGAAAAACGTTTCCACTACATCACCCTCAAACCTTAAAGTAACAAAACACGAACATAGAATTTATTAATATTTTTCAACTTTTCCCTAGCCCTCTCTTATCGGTTTATTCCTGTTGCTTCTTTCTAGAAAGAAGTGATAAGAAAAACAGCGCTAGTCCTAGAGAGATGGAGGCTACTATCATCGATTGATCCTCTTTCACACTGCCTTCATTCACCTTTATTGCTAACAAAATAACCCCAGCGATGATAAAGAAAACACCTGCAGCAAAATTGGCTTTCCCTAAGCGTGTTAACGTTCTAAACATCATTCCATTCGCCCCTTTTGATAGAGTTGAAACATGGTTTGGATATGTATGATTGCACTAACAAATTAATGAAGGAATACTTTCATTCGCTCGTTCTTATTTTCCGTAGTTCATTCACAATCCCACCTACACAAACAAATAATCCTACAATGCCAACTACATTTACAAAGACGCCAGTAAAATCATCGAACTTAATACCTTCTTGAATATTTGACCAGAGGATTAAAACAAACAGAGCAACTCCAAAGATAAAAAAGAAGATTCGCTTCAAGAGATCACTTCAATACAGTTAATGCCTCTATCCGATCGGCTTCTCACTAAGCGTTACTCCATTTGTTTCACTGAATTCTCTATGTTCATGAATGGAGCCAACTATTTTTTCACAATCCATTTGATTAAAGAAAAGACGACTAATGCGCCAAGTACGGTGAATAGAAACGCCACTAATGCAATTGACAAACCTCCCATCCCCATTCAACTCTCACATCCTTTTAGCGATCCTGTTCTTAATTCGATTGTTATCATCCTCTCCCTCTCACAAAGAAGTTCCGTATTCCCTTACTAACTATACGAAGTTCACCTTAGAATCGTTTCGCTTTTCCGTAAACAAAAAGGCTGAGTATAATCCTCAACCTTTTTTCATGTCTCTATAATGGCGTTACTTGTTCTCTTTTAAAACGAACTTTTCCGTTTGACCGTCCCACTCCATGACTGTATGGATTCCCTTATCGAGCTGAAGCTCATCACACGGGTAGACGCAGCCTAATGTATCTTCAATCTCGATCGTAGAGTTATTCATTTCTACTTCTCCGGTTTTCTGCCAATCAACATCGTAAGCTGTTTCACCACTGAAAGCATATGTAACATTCATAGAAGGCTTTTCACCATCGCCAATATATTCTAGCGTGATTCCTCTCAACTCTTTCCCTTTCTCTTCACGGAGATCGTATTGAACACTCCAATTCTCGCTCTTACCGGCTAGAATCCCTTCAGATAATGACCCTGAAGATGAATTTGAACACGAAACGACCAGCATAGCTAACAACACGACCCATAAGTATCTCATTCTATTGACCACTCTTTCGATAGATTTTACTATTTCCACAGAACGTCTCACATCTAAATTATCGTGAATGTCCGATGAGAAAGATGAGATAAGAAAGTCCAATCATGAAAGAGCCTAGAAATTGATGGTAATAGGCTTTATCATTAAAATTTCTCAGTCGTTCCTCGATCCCTTGATTCAGATTTTGAAGGAAAAACAATGCAAAAATCGGGCTAACCTTCATCATAATAGGATTGTTTTCACTATTAACGTCGATATTAAGACTTAAAAAACTATAAATAAAAGAAACGACTAAGACGATATCAGTAATCATAGAAATCTTGTAACGATCCTCCGCAAACATCCAGGTCCATTTGCTTCTAATACCAAGATGCCTTTTCAAATAATACTCGCTAAGCCACAGATAAATCGCTAGTAAACTAACTAAGCATACAATCGTAAAAGTATTCAATCGAAAGCTACCCCCTAACATTGTTTTTTATAGCGTAGCTTTCCATTCATCCGAAAGAATTGAATACATCTTAAAGTCATGAAACTTCCCCTTCGCAAACATCGCTTTTCTCATAATGCCTTCAAACGTCATGCCCGCCTTTTCCATCACTCTAGCGGATCCTTTGTTCGCGACAAAGCACCTGGCTTGAATTCGCTCTAATTCTAATACATGAAATCCATAATCTATGATTTTCTTAGCCGCTTCGGTCATATACCCTTTGCCCCAGCAATCTTCAGCAAGCACATAGCCTATTTCTGCTTTTTGATGTTTACTCTCAATGGTTACAAAATCGATCGTACCGGCAAGCTGACCAGAAGATTTTAGTTCCATGCCCCATAGTGCTTTGGTTTCTTGACGATAACCGTCAAGGATTGTCTCAACGAAGCCTTTTGTATCCTCTATAGATTGATGCGTTTCCCAACTTACATGCTGTGATACATTGGGATTGGAGCCGTATTGATAAATAGTTTGAAGATCACCCTCGGTGATTTTTCGTAGAATCAAGCGTTCCGTTTCTAACTGTGGTATTTTTAAAGAATTCAATAATTAGCCCCCCATTCTATGACGATGTAACGTATTTTTTCAGGAACACATTCTTTTAAAGAACATTGATTAAATCCATATTTTCGTATTCAACCGAACACCTATTCATATCTTAATGCTGTGTTTTGATTCATTACTCTGCTTACATCCATAAATATAACAATTTCATAAAAAGCAAAGTAAATAAGATTAGTAGGATGCTTTTCATTTCCGCTATCGGTGAAGGTTCTTCCTGTTTCTTCCTTATTTTTCGTCTATACTCATTCTGAATTTTAAAGAAACTCTTCTTCTCTTTCTTTTGACCCTCCATCTGAGTACCTCCCAAATGAATCCGTAAAATAGTCAATCCATTTCCAGGAGCTTTATATTCAGTTCTTACTTTGGTAACCCTTACATTACTAACGTCTCTTTTCTTAAAACCGCTGGATTTGTACCATTTTAACATATTATTCCACGTGGGGTTCCAAAAGAATGATAGGTTATTAATAAAACGACACATGAGCCGGCTCATGTGTCGTTAAGGTTACTTATTTCATATTCATCTAGAATTCAACTTAACTATTTTTATGAAGGAAAGGGCATTTTCCGACGATTGGCTCTATGTCATCCCCGATAAACGACTGTTTCCATTCATTATGGTTAGGATCTCCGAAGTGGCTAATATCCGGATGCTTCGGAAGGTTATCCCATTTCTCTACACGCGCACGCACTTTGTCACGCGACATAATGCCGCCTTTTTCGGTTCCTTCCAATCCTTGAAAGATCGTTCTTGGCTGAAATCCTAAGATCAGGCTATTACCAAGGTTACGCGTTTTGCGTTGTTTATAGGCAGGGGCGTTTCCAAAAGTAAAGATCGGCTCTCCCGCGAAGTGAAAATCCCATAAAAAGTGTTCGGGATCCTTTGGTGCTTCACTTGGCCATGGAAAACGATCCTGGTTATGTAGATACTGTAGAATGTCCCAGAAGTAAGAACGATAGTAGTCAATCGACTTTTCTTCCTTTTCCGGCTCTACAAAAATAAATAATCCATGCCTTATTTTCGTAGGTTCACGAAATAAGCTAAGAAAGCTTTCCACCGCGTCAGGCAAGTTCGCCCAATCATCGTGTTCAATGTAGGAATAGCGCAGCTCTCCTTTTAGTTGAGCAGTTCTACCGAAAAAACAAGGAAATGTCGGATCTGTGACTAACTCACTGAACGTCTTGTATTCAGATAACAGCCATTCTGGCAGATCTTTACGATTCTCAATATCCTCCTTTGTTAACAAGAAGCGACTTTCTGTCTTTAGCATGGGTTTCTCTCCTTTGAATAAAAACTTAACTTTGAAAACGTAGCCTGTTATGTGACTTAACCTCGTTTAAGTGGAAGAGTACAGCACCGAAACGAACCGCCTGATTTAATGATTTCAGAGAAGTCTACAGGCAATACGCGAAAGCCTTCAGACTCCAATACGCGATTTAATCGTTTGTTTTGCGAGAGGCTAACAATTTTACCTTGACCGATCGAAAGAACATTTGGGCCCATATAAAACTGTTCTTCTTTTGACACGTAAATCAAATGAAAACGAGCATTTAACTTCTTTAAATCCTCACTAGTAAAAGCGTGCGGATAGACGAGCGCAACCTTTTCACTAATGATGTTGAACACACAATCTAGATGAAGAATCTCATCGGTTAACGTTAATGGTTCAATTTGATAATCAGGTAGGCGCTTTTGTAGTTCTTGAATGGCTAAGTTAGACGTTCGTCCACTTTTTCCAACGTAAACGGTCGAGCCATCAATAACGACATCGCCCCCTTCCATTGAGAGCGGCAATCCTTCTTGATAAGTAATCGAGCTTTCTTCCAGCCATGCTTTTAATGTATTCGTTTCTTGCTGACGAACTTGTTCACTCATTGAAGCGACGAATAGCTCTTGACCAATCGTAAACCCAATGTCTCGCGTAAAGACTTGCTCGGGAAGCTCGGGATTAGCCTCAAGTTCATGAACATCAACAGAATGTTCTTTAAGAACGTCAACAAATTCACTGTGCTGCTTTAGTGCCTTAGGAATGTTAATGTTGCTTCTTTCATAATGCTTTTGCGTTTCATTTATAATTTCAGTTATTTTCATAAAGGAAGGTTTTACCACCAACACCTTTTTTAGATCCGTATATTCAGTGTTACACTGTATGTTTTGTTTGATCGCTACTTCGCTCATGTCCCTTACCTCCATCTTGCATTTACGTCTTTCTTCCCTCTCTCGGCCAACCTAAAACCTGGATAATCAAAATAAGTGAACGCTTTGTCAATCGGAAGATCTTTCATTCCTCATCTAAAAAAATCCCCGCGCTGTACGCAGGGATTTAGTATTTTACTTTTATTCCATTTAAGCATCCATCAATATTTCTCGTATATCTTCTTCCGTTAAGTTTGTGTTCGCCTTTTCGTCTGAATCAATGATTTCCCCGATGAGCTCGCGTTTTTTCTCCTGGAGGTCGTTCATTTTTTCTTCAATTGTACCGCGGGCTACTAGCTTCATCACGTTGACAACTTTATCCTGCCCAATGCGGTGTGTACGATCTGCCGCTTGCTCTTCAACGGCTGGGTTCCACCAAAGATCGTAAAGCACAACCGTATCCGCTCCAGTTAGGTTCAGTCCTGTGCCACCAGCTTTTAACGAAATCAAGAAGACATCTCGTTCGCCATTGTTAAACCGATTGCACTTCTCTACTCTTTCCATAGATGGCGTTTCCCCATCAAGATAGAAAAAGTTATGTCCACGAGCGGCTAGCTCTCTCCCAATGATTTGAAGCATTTTCGTAAACTGAGAGAAAATCAATATTCTCCGACCAGAACGCCTTGATTCTTCGACAATTTGAAGCAGCTGCTCGAATTTAGCAGAGCTCCCCTTATACCCATCAACGAACAATGCGGGGTGACAACAAATTTGGCGCAGTCTTGTTAAGCCAGCTAAGATTTTGATGCGATTCTTACTAATCGTATCTCGATCAAGGTGTTTGAGCGTATCGGTTTTTAACTTCGCAAGAAAAGCGGCGTATAGCTTCTTTTGCTCTGGTAGCAAATCTGTTAACTCTAGAGATTCGAGTTTATCCGGAAGCTCTGCTAAAACATCCTCTTTCATTCTTCGCAGTAAGAACGGCCGCACTCTTCTCGCGATCGTTTTTTTCGTTAAATTCCCGTAAGCTTTTATCCCCTTGAAAAGCTCAGGGAAAACAACGTGATAAATCGACCAGAGCTCTTCAATCGCATTTTCAACAGGCGTACCCGTTAGTCCAAAGCGATGATCGGCGTTGATTTTCTTTACCGCACGGGCGGTTTGAGTTGAAGGGTTTTTGAATGCCTGTGCTTCATCAAAAAAGACGGTGTGGAAGGATTTTGTTTCATACCATTTCACATCGCGACGAAGTAACGGATAAGACGTGATGATAACGTCCATTCCTTCGACCATTTGTTGAAGCTTGTCACGTGTTGATTGATTGCCATCAATGATCAGCGTTTGAAGCTCTGGAACAAATTTTTTCATTTCATTGTACCAGTTATACGTAAGGGATGATGGACAGACGATAAGAACAGGCTTTTTCTGTTCACGAATGGCTCTAAGCTCAGATACGATAAAGGTGATGCTCTGCAGCGTTTTTCCGAGTCCCATATCATCTGCGAGTACGCCGCCAAATCCATAGCTCGCAAGTGTTTTCATCCATTCATATCCTTGAATTTGATAATCACGTAAAATCCCTTCTAATTCGGGCGGTACTTCAAATTCCATTCGACTCGGATGCCGCACGGAATCGAGAAATTCGCGAAACGACTGGTCTGCTTGAAAAATGTTCTTCTGCTCGATCGCATCCATCAAATTGGCGCCTTTCGTAACGGGCAAGGAAAAATATGGCTCCAGTTGTTCTTGAGGAGGAACGGTCGTTAAGAAATGATGAATGTCTTCCATTTCCTTCGTTTCAAGCGATAAGAGCGATCCACTCCGAAGACGGTAGTATTTCCGCTTTTCTTCTAATGCAGCTAGGATTTCTTTAATTTGATTGTCGGATATACCGTCCATTTCAAATTTAAATTCTAACCAGTTTGTTCGTTCTCGCTTCTTCACCTTTACGTTGATTTTAGGATATGTTTTTTTGTGAACGAGACGATTCCGAACAGCAGTCGTCGCATATAACTGAAGCAGCGATTGAAGCTTTGGAACGGTATGATAGAGAAATTCATACTCAAGCTCTTCATTTTGCATCAAATAGCCACCGTCCGTTTTGGAAAATCCGCTCTCTTCCATCATCGCAAGAATTTCTTCTTCCTTCTCAACATCGCGAATGATGGTTGAACCCGGCACATCGCGATTCTCTAACGGCTGAATCACTACTTCTTCATACTGAAATTCAAGCCCTGCTAGCAGACGATTTCTAATGCGATCTAAGTAAAGTCTCGCCTTTAACGGTGTTCTCATAAATTTTTCACGGAAGGCTCTCGAAAGTTCTACATTTCCCATTCGTTTCAAATCAGGTACAACTTTTTCAAGAAAATGATCAATCTGTGTGTAAGGAATGGGAATATAATTTGTCCCGGGTGACGGGAGCATCTGCTTCAATTCAACGATTCGATGAAAGTCTCTCTCTTCTAATTGAAAGATCGTTCCATGATAGACCATCGATTGATACGCATTCAATATGGTCATGCGTTCGAGTCCTTTAATCGTGACTTGGCAACTGTCCGCATCCGACTCATCTACGATAAACCGGATCGGTGGTGAGCCGTCGATCACGTTGAGACGTTCAAAGGAATGACCTTTATGTTCGAGTTTAACGTTAGGCGCCTTTGTTAACAACGGGATCAGGCTGATCCACGAAGATGGCGAGATGATCAAGGTGTCTCTCGACGTGTGATCGGTGGATGTGTATGGCGCTGATTCTAGAAAGGCCTCCTCATCACTAGCGACTCGAATAAGGTGATGAAGAATCGCATCTGCTTCAATTGAAAAACAGTGAAGATTTGTATCATAAGTAAAGTTCGCGGAAATTTCACTAGGCTTCCCCTGTTTCACATGAGAAAGAACGTCGCGAATGCGAGGCACTTTTGTTTGTTCAATCGCTACTTCTATCCCAAGCACATCCTGACCGTTAAGCGAAACGGGTTTACATGTAAATACCGCATCAAGCATCTTTCTTTTTTCAAAATAGCGTTGATGGCCGCTCTTTTTTGAACCGTCCTTCGTAAATAGCGTCATGAAGTCTTCTGTAAGCTCTCTATTATCAACCTTGTTTTCCTCTTGTGCTTGCTGAAACTGTTGGATCGCAATGAGGACAGCCGCAACGTGCTGACAATCTTTTTGGAAAGTGGCAAGAGAAGGGCAGCTGCATTCCGTTAGAAGCTGTCCATTTTGATCCTTGATTACCGATACGAAAAAATCTTCCATTCCATGAACGGTGGCCTTACATTGATCAGTTTGATAGCTTTGAAAAGATACTTTATTTGAACGGTAATAAGCCTCCCCTTTCTTGAAAGAGAGATCCCCACACATTTCTTTGATGCGATTTTTGTTTAGTTGAATATCCATGTTATCCCGATCCTTCATAAATAAATAGCGTGATGGACGCTTCCATCTTATCCACTCGTTTTCTAATTCCATTTTAGCATATGTCACAGGCACTTACGGTCCAATGCCTATACGATAATATCCTTGTTCTCATACACTATCGTACAACTAATTAAGGGGGAAACGATCGTGTATCGACCATATTATCACCACGGACATGGAAGCTACTATCCTGGTTACGGCTATCATCATGGCCATGGCAGTTACAATCCCGGCTACAGCTATCATCACGGACACGGAACTTATTATCCGGGCTATGGTTACCATCACGGGCAAACAACTTACCATCCTGGTTATGGCTTTCACCACAGCCAGAGCACCTTCCACCGTCTTTAAAAAGATATTGTAGTAATAAAATAATGGCGCATGAAAGACAGGTGCAACATGGAGAAACGATTCGGAACGGCATTAAACTGCATAGATGGACGAACACAAATCCCTGTCACACAGTGGTTAAAAGCACAATATGGTCTCGATTATGTTGATCTCATTACTGAGCCAGGTATGGACCGCGTATTGTCCCATGGTCCACTATGTGAAATCGAGAGCATAAGAGAAAATACGCTCATTTCACTCACCGCTCATGCTTCACAGGTTATTGTAATCGTTGGTCATTTCGACTGTGCTGCCAATCCCGTAAGCAAGCGTCAACACTTTACAGATATCGCTGCTTCCACTCAAGTTGTTAAATCGTGGGGATTTCCAGTTTGGGTCATTGGTCTTTGGGTGGATGAGTATGGCCGGGTAGAGGTTGTTAGTGTATAAAATAAAGGGCCGTCTCCAGCTTTAGGAGATGGCCCAACATATGTAGAAGCAAATTGCCGTATTACCCACCACTATTTATTGTTTCTCGCTTCAAATACTTTAAAACCACGTTCCTAGAAAGATCATCACACTAAAGAAAAGAAGGAAGATGAAACTTCGCATTTTGCTTCTTTTCCAAACTCTAATCGTCATTAAGATCGCACCAGGAACAATAAAGACGAGCCCCATTACTTTTGCAATGAAAAATTCAAAGACATTGCCAACTGATAATAGAAACGCTCCAATTATGAGAAAGCCACCAGTGCACAAAAACTCTAGTGTGCCAAAACTTTCGCGAACTTCTCTTTTTTCTTTCGCATTCATCTTCTTATACCTGATTATGACCGCTATCATAGGAAAGCCGTATATCAGGCTTAGTGTAACAATTGAATCGACGGTACTACTCACAAGCACACTCCTCATTCCATTTATTCCCTTCTATCATGTCAAATATAAGGAACCATTTCAATGATGAATGCACGACCTTCAGATAAGAAGCAGTTTTACTCTAATAAAATAGGGAATTCATTCTTCTAGATACTTACATAAAATTGGAGTGGGAGGAAGAAAAAGTGAGTACCGAAAAAATGTCGGTTGGATTAGTTACCCCGCCAGGTTACCCAGAGAAGTTAAGTAAAAAATTTAGTAGCGAATTGCCTAATCTCCTTCGCTATTATGTAGAAGATGAGTGTGAATGGCATGTGGATTCAACCGTTGATCCTCTCACAGGAGTCACTGAAAAACCCGAAGAAGTTCTAGAAGCAGGTTATAAAAGAAAAGAAGAAGAAAATTGGGACTACATCGTTTGTTTAACAGACTTACCATTCTTTCAAGATAGAAAACCGATTTTGGCAGAAGCTTCTACAAATAAAAAAGTAGCCATCATCAGTCTGCCAGGACTTGGATCGACCCCTATGGTAAAAAGAATAAGGCAATCCATTCTTCAATTAATTAACGAAATGTACTATGGTAGCCCAGAGGAGGATCGAGAAAAAGCGCAGAGACGATTACAAACGAAAGAGAACGATGAATACGACTACTTAAAGGAAAAAGGGTCGAAAAGACTCTTTAAAAAAGGGGGATTCGAACGCTTTTCTCCTATCAAGCGGGTAAGGCCTGGAGAAGAAACATCTATTGATGTAAGATATATCGTAAAGTCGCGGTTAAGTGGGGCCATTCGCATCTTAACTGGAATGGTAAGAGCAAATCGCCCGTGGGCGATCTTTCCCGCTTTTAAAAAGGTGATTATTTTTGCTTTTGCGACTGGGTCCTATGCTCTCGTGTTTCCTACACTCTGGCAGTTAAGTAACAGTTACGGTCTATGGAGAATGTTTATGCTTATGATCGTCTCCTCGTGCTTAATGGTCGGATGGCTTGTCCTAGCTCATAATCTATGGGAAAAACCAAGACAGGATCGAGCGAAATATCTTCGAAACCTCTATAATATAGCAACGATCCTGACGCTTCTTGTGACGGTTAGTTTCTATTATATTATACTATTTTTTATGTTCGCCGTAGCGGTCATAGCGTTTATTCCGATGGGACTGCTAGAATCGCAATTATCAGGTTCCGTTGGATACGATAATTATTTCTACATTACGTGGACAGCTACGAGCATCTCGATTATTATCGGCGCACTTGGGTCCGCCCTTGAAGATGAAGAAGTGGTTCTTTCCTCAACATACGGATACCGACAGCAGCAGCGATATAAGACTGCGAATGACTCGAAGGAAGAAGAGAATACTTAAGTAGTGAAAATGAAGAGACTAATTCAAAAAATGACCCTCCGAGTTGGAGGGTCATTTTGCTTCTACGTTATTCTTCTTTGTTAAGGTAAAAAAGATGATCGCACCAATTGAAGACGTTGTAAACAAAATCGCTCCCATTGGAACCGCAGTTGATTCATCAATCCCAACAAGCGGTGACACCATCGAACCGAATAACAGCGGCAGCATGCCTAATACCGCACTTGCACTTCCGGCGCGGTGGCCCTGCTTTTCCATCGCAAGCGTAAAAGTACTTGTAAGTACCATTCCCATAGCTGTCATATAGATAAAGATCGGGATGACGAGCGTTGCGAGTGGCCCTTCAATAATCGTCATGAGTAGAAGAAACGATGTAGCCGTGACTGCTGTAATAACCGCCGTACGAAGAAGACTTCTTTCATGAAAATAAGCACTTAACCTGCCAATCATGAAGCTACCAGAAATAATCGCAAGTCCGTTAATTCCAAACAGAATACTGAACGCTTGAGGTGAAACGTTATAAATCCCTTGATAAACGAATGGAGTGCCAGATACGTATGCAAAGCTACCACCGTGCACAAATCCAATCGTTAACGCATATCCGATAAAGGAGCGGTCCTTAAGCAGACTTCCCATCGTTCGCACAGATTGCTTCACCGTGCTTGGTAGCCGTTTCTCAGGCGGTAACGTCTCTGGTAGTCGGAAACCGATAACCGTCACGATAATCAGTCCAAGAATTCCAAGGAAATAGAAGATCGTGTTCCAAGTCGCAAACGGCAATAATAAAATCGCCCCTCCCGCAATGGGCGCGATCATGGGCGCTGTCGCATTGATAACCATAAGAAGCGCGAAGAATTTTGTTAACTCTCTCCCGCTAAAAACATCACGAACGACGGCACGTGATAAAACAACGCCTGCAGAAGCGGTGAACCCTTGAATAAACCGGGCAATAACAAGTGTTATTATGTTCGGTGCGACGGCACATAGAATCGAAGCGACCGCAAATAAGAAAATAAAAATGAGCAACGGCTTCCGTCGCCCCTGTCCATCACTGTAGGGTCCAACGACTATTTGTCCAACTGCTAATCCGATCAGACAGGTCGTTAAACTAAGCTGAACAAGCGATGCGCTCGCATTTAAATCACTCGCAATTCCTGGAAAACTCGGAAGATACATATCAATATTAAGCGGACCTAATATCCCGAGCATCCCAAGCAATAACGCGAGACCAAACCGTTCTTTTCCTGTTGGGTTATGAAGCATGAGTGTTAACACCTTTCTTGCACAATGCATCAGTTAGTAGTCCAATAGATTTTAGCAAACGAGCATTTTCATTACAATTGATAAGACCCCGATTTGGAAAAAGAAAAACGATCCCTACGTATCATAGGAATCGTTTCATTCATCACCCAAACTGGGCTTTATGCAGACGGCTGTATATACCGCTTGATTCGATAAGCTCCGCATGGTTTCCTTGCTCGGCAATCCCATCCTTCGTCACAACCATAATCCGATCAGCATTCTTAATGGTTGCAAGACGGTGGGCAATCACAAGCGTCGTGCGCCCTTCCGTTAGTTCTTCCAGTGACTTTTGAATCGCTACTTCCGTTTCCGTGTCGAGAGCAGAAGTCGCTTCATCTAAAATAAGAATCGGTGGATTTTTCAAGAACATGCGCGCGATCGCAAGCCTCTGTTTCTGACCACCAGAAAGCTTCACACCTCTTTCACCAATCACCGTATCCAATCCGTCTGGCTGACTATAAATAAAATCATCTAGCTTTGCTTTCCGCGCTGCTTCAAGAATTTCTTCATCTCCAGCTAATAGATTCCCATAAGCGATGTTCTCGCGAAACGTTCCTGAGAACAGGAACACATCCTGCTGCACGATTCCAATCTGACTTCGAAGAGAGGAAAGCTTCAATTCTCTCACATCGATCCCATTAATCGTTATCGCACCACTCTGAATTTCATAAAAGCGAGGCAGCAAACTACAAAGCGTTGTTTTGCCAGCTCCAGACGGGCCAACAAACGCAACCGTCTCCCCAGGCTGTATAGATAAGTTGATTTTATTTAATACAGGCGCATAGCCCTCATAGCCAAACGAGACATCTTGATAGCGAATCTCTCCGCTAAGCGCCATTTCAATCGCATCTTCCGAATCCTGAATGTCTGGATCAGTATCAATGATTTCGGTATAACGCTTAAACCCAGCGATCCCTTTCGGATAGCTTTCAATAACGGCATTAATTTTCTGGATTGGTCCGATAAGTATATTTGATAATAAAATAAACGCAACGAACTCTCCGTACGTGAGCTCTCCTGAGATAACGAAAAAAGTACCGAACAGCAGCGTAAATAGCGTTACGACTCGCATTAATAGATAGTTCGACATGACGTTTTGCGCCATAATTTTATACGATTGAAGCTTAGTTGAGCGATAGCTCTCATTGTTTTGACGGAACTTCTCCTGTTCATGGTGTTCATTTGCAAACGCCTGAACGACGCGAATCCCTCCGATGCTATCTTCTACGCGGGAATTAATTTCAGCAACATCCTGAAACATGCGTCTGAACGTTTTCGTCATCTTTTTATTAAAGTAGATGGCGAGAATAATAAGAAGTGGAATAACGATAAAGGAAAGAACGGCAAGCTTCCAATTAATCATCAGCATCAATCCAAATGAACCAAGTAGCGTCATCACCGCCACAAAGACATCCTCTGGGCCATGATGCGCTACCTCGCCAATTTCTTCGAGATCTTTTGTAAGTCTTGAAATGCTGTGACCCGTTTTACTATTATCATAGTAACCAAATGATAGCTTTTGCATATGCGTAAACAGCTTCTGACGCATATCTGTTTCAATGTTAATCCCGAGCTTATGTCCCCAGTAGGTGACGATAAAATGCAGGCCGGTATTTATTAAGTAAATGAGGAGCAACCCAGCACACGCGAGAAGAATGATGCCCCAATTTCCCTCGGGTAGTAACCGATCGATTACTTGATTCACCGCAAGTGGAAAAGCAAGCTCCAACACTCCGACGATGATGGCGGATACGAAATCAAGGATAAATAGCCATTTGTATGGCCGGTAATAAGAAAAGAAGCGTTTGAGCAAAGAAAAACCTCCCTATAACATGATCGAATCAATGACACTCATCACAATTGAGATCCATTATCAATTATAGAGTTTTAACTGACCGAATACAATCTTTTCTTCGCCTAAAAAAAGCCGCACACTCATGAATGCTGATCCATGAGTGTGCGGCTTATCTTGGTTAAGGCGGTTTGGCCAATAAATTTCATTTTTGGCCAATAAACGGAGCTTCCGGCCTAACACCGGGCCGTCTACTCGCATTAGGAGGACATATAGTCCCCACCGTTTACGTGAATGCACTGGCCTGTCATGTAAGAACCGTCATCAGATGCTAGTAAAACGTATGGACCGAACAGTTCAGAAGGCTGCCCTGGGCGTCCCATCGGATTATCGGTTCCGAATTCTGCAACGGAATCTTCGTCAAATGTAGATGGAATGAGCGGTGTCCAGATCGGGCCTGGTGCTACCATATTTACACGGATGCCTTTGTCTACAAGGCTCGCAGCCATACTGCGTGTAAACGCCACGATCGCGCCTTTTGTAGAGGTATAGTCAATTAGCACCTTATTTCCTGTATAAGGATTAATGGAAGTCGTGTTAATGATCGAGCTTCCTTTTTGTAAATGCGGCACTGCGTACTTCGTCATGTTAAAAACAGAATAGACATTTGTTTTAAACGTTTGATCCCACTGCTCGTAAGAAATGTCTTCAATGCTTTCCGTTGGAAACTGAATCGCCGCGTTATTCACGAGAATGTCGAGCTTCCCAAAGTGATCAAGCGTTTTATCGATTAGATCCTTGCATTCTTTTTCTTCCGAGACATCCCCCGGAATCAACAGACATTTGACGCCTTCTTGCTCAACAAACTTCTTCGTCTCGTCGGCGTCGCTCTGTTCTTTCTCAAGATAGTTAATCGCAACGTTCGCGCCTTCTTTCGCATAAGCAATCGCAACCGCGCGACCGATTCCACTGTCACCGCCAGTAATGAGCGCTACTTTTTGATCCAGTTTGTGACTGCCTATGTAATCATGCGGTTGATCAGGCATTGGCGTCATTTTAGATTCGATACCAGGCTGTTCAGGCTGCGTTTGTTTTGGTTGTCCGTTTTGATTATTCACGTGATCTCTCTCCTTCTCTCTTCATTAAGTGAGTTTTTTATGCTGTTTTAATGAAATACCACGGAAGGAAAAAGTGTAAACTTCTGTAAGCGAATCCAGAATGAAAAGGGTAAAAATGTAATAGCCGTTATCTGCTATAGTCTAGATACCGAAGAAATAAGTTATCCATGTAGCAGCGACGGCGATACCAGCAATAAGAGACAATCCGATATTTAACATCGCAAGATTTTTTTGACCATCCGCTATGTTTTTTAATCCAGTAAGAAGCAATCGAATAAACCAAAACGTTAGTAAAAAACCCCAGCCTATATAATCATTAAATGGATCTGAATCAAACAAAAATTGAATAGCTCCAATGAAGAGAGCGGCATTAATGAGTCCCATTACTATTTTGCGGAGTTTCTTCCCCTGATGATTTTCCTTCATTTCCATCTCCTTTCGCTCCAAGTTCACTTATTTCATTTTCTTGATCAAATTCTTCCCCACTACTCGAGCGAGGAGTCCAGCGATTAAAGCGATGACGATGCTGATAACCGTGTTATCCGTCCACTCTTGCCCAAGGGCAAATCCAATCGCTAGCGCAATGCCGATGACAAGCCCTAACATCACTCCTTGCACTTGACTCATGTTCTCACCTCCAACTGAACGCTCTAGTCTTCTGAATCTCCGAAACTTTCCTCGCTGCTATACCGTCGACTCGGATGATCGAGAATCTCACCATATTTCCACAGGCGAACTTGCCTTAGTATAAGCCCAACAAAAAGACCAGCCATCGCGATGATTAATCCCGCTTTATAGCTGGTTAGAAGGGAGAATAACAATAAAAAGCAGGAAGGAATCGCAATGATGATCTGAACTCTTTTCATCGATGTCCTCCTATTGATCTTTTTCATACTGATCGCTTATTAATCAAACTGCTGAATGTAATCAAAAGGAAAGGTTAATGAAAAATAGCCGAACGCTAAAGTTACGACTGCGAAGAAAACCAAATTCATGACCTGGATTTGCTGTGACTTAGCGTAGCTTTTATGAATTAGGAACAGAATCACAGCGTTTGGTAGCATCAATAAGAGATAAAGTTTTACCAACAGACTACTCTCCACACTCTTACTAAAAACCACTCCGTCATTCATCAGAAACATCCCGTTAAAAAATAAAATCGGACATAGAATGAGACACACCACACTATATAACACCAACAATAATGAAATCCCTTTTAATTGAGCAATTCGGCTCACTGAAATTCTCTCTCCCTTTTCAACTTCTTCCACAGAACGACTAATTGAAGAAGTGACATGATGACGATAACCTGGACCCCGAGATTACTAAATGAAATGCCTAAAGTTGATTCACCCCCGACTAATTTCAAAACAGCTAGCAGAAACAGCAAATAGATGATCATAAACAGCTGAGACTGAAATAACTCTTTTACTGTATATTCTCTCAAGCGTTTGAAAAGAAACGATGCAACAACAGTCCCAAACATAAGCAGGAGTAGAATGGATGAAGGAAAGGTTTCTTGTAAACTCATATCTGGAAAATAATCATAGATCAATAACAACGTGATAGAAAACAGAAACAAACCCTCTATCGCTTTTGCCAAAACCTTGCTTCTCTCCTTTCATCTATCAGACGGTGCTTTCTCTTTCTCAAGCAGCCGATCAACTTTAGTTTCTAATCGATCAAGCTTTGAGCTTCTCTTTCTGAAACTCACAACGATGAAGACAATCCCACCCAGAACGCCAAACATTAAAAGAAATGCAACTAATTGAAATAGGATATCCCCCATATAAAAACCGCCTCTTTAGTAGTTTGAAATAGCTTTTTATTACACATCGCAATACGAACACTAGCCACTACACTTATGATGGCTATAAATTTAAGTAACATATTCTCCAAAACTCTCAAAGGATAATCCAAGTAAAACCATTCCGAATAAACTTAATAAGCCGGCCAACATGAATTTCACAACTTCCCCCCTCGGTCCCCACCTTAATTTTACCATTTCTTCAATGATTTTGTTCCCCTCGTTTTCCATTATGAAGGTGATTTTCATTGAGAAAAATAAAAAAACGACAACTCATAATGGCTGTAGCCCTTTACGAGTCGTCGCTTCTATTATTATTATTATGAATTCATCCTTGTTCAGGATAGTCCAAATAGCGGTTGATATCGGATGGCGTTAAGAGATCGGTGTCCGTCGGTTCATAACCTAGAGCTCGCGCAAGTGTTACGATCTGCCCTTTGTGATGAAATTCATGCGTAATCGTATGCGTCATTAACCATAGCGGAGACAGCTCTTCTTCCTCTTCTTGCCACGGTACCTTGCGACTTATTTTCTCATCATATCGCTCATCATATTCTTCTAGAAAACGATAGACGAGCTGATCAACACGTTCAAACACGGTTCTCATTTCATTTACATCCGTTACATCGTCCACTTCTACGACTGGCTCTTGCATTTCCAAAGCAAAGCGACCTAACCAGCTTTCATAGCACTCTGCGATATGAACGTGTAAATTACGAATCGAACCCCATCCGTATCCATCTACTTCTTTTAAGTAATCATCCTGATCGATTTGCTCACAGAAATGAAAGAGAACTTTACGCGTGTGTTTAACTAAATCATATTGCTCTTTTAGTACGTTCATTGCATTTCCTCCTGTTATCTTAAAGTGACTTCTGTCCGTCACTCGACCGTCTCAAACTATTGCTTCTATCTTCTACTCTTTATTCCTTTTCAACGGTGAACTAAACCTATACTTTTTTAGTGAGTTTGCTCTCAAATCATAGAAATTCACATGACATTTGAACTAATTATGGAGTTACATGTTGGACAATATCTCATCTTTTTTCACTATAAAAATAGAAATAAAGCTTCCTCTCAAGATCAAGAGAGAAAGCTTACTAGTAAAAAGGCTAAGCCGATCAAAATATACTTTAGTGGAAACTGTGATCCTTTTCCTTTTGAAGAAAATTTCCTTATGTCACCTATCACAATGAATAGAAACAAAATCGCAATCACATACAGAAATACTTCACTAATTGAAAAAAGAGAATACACTAATCCGATTAACAGTATCATTGCGATAATTCCGATCAAACTCAATGGAATCATCGTATGCTTAAACGTTATGCTTTTCATTCGCACTCTCCCTTAGTTCCAGAACTTCGAACCACTTCTTCAGCTGTCTGCGTGAAACGTTGCCTAATCATAGAAATAGAGGGAATAAACTTATTAGGATTGTCAATTCAGCCGCTTCCTCTTCCCAATTAATTTGTTTGCGTTACAATAACCCCCACTTCACTTTAGCATATTTATCCATTATTAAGCGATTCTCCCATTGAGAATTTATAAAAAAAGAACCCTCCTAAGAGGATTCATTGTGGATGCTAGAGGACACTTTTTTCATTGGCAATAAGACTGTAAACGTACTTCCCACATCGACTTCACTTTTCACTTGGAGCTTACCTTGATGGTTCTCCACTAACTCCTTTGCGATGGAAAGACCTAGTCCGGTTCCTCCCGTTTCACGTGAGCGGTTTTTGTCAACGCGATAGAAGCGTGAAAAGATTTTCGACTGTTCCTCTTTTGGAATGCCGATACCAGTATCGGAAACGCTTAGTACAGCACCATCATCATGTGTTAAGTCAACGGTGATCGTCCCTTCCTCCGTATACCTCACGGCGTTTTCAACTAAAATAACCGCAATTTGCCGAAGCTGCTCAGCATCTCCTAACACAGTGACATTCTTTTCAAGATTTCCGATAAGATGTATTTCCTTATTTCCTTCGAATTGACTGATCACACGCTCAACAATACGAGTAAGATTAACGTTCTCCATCCTACTTTCAAAATGTTCATTACGAGCGATCGTGAGCATTTGTTCTAAAATATGCTTCATTCGGTTACTTTCATCATCTAACGCTTGAATTGACTTTTCCAAAACAGATGGATCGTCCTTCCCCCACCTTTTAATTAAATTCAAATGACCACGAAATGCGGTTAGTGGGGTTCTTAATTCATGTGAAGCATTGGAAACAAAGCTTTTCTCTCGTTCAAACTGTTCTTCTAGCTCCTGAAGTAGCTGATTGAACGTTCCGGCAAGTTCCTTCAGCTCTTTAGGATTCGAAGGTTCAAAAATCCGCTTCTGCAGATCTGACGAACCGTCTATTTTACTCACTTCATCCGTCATGTTTAGAAGCGGGTACAGCTTCTTTTTTGTAAATTGATAAATCAAAATGGAGCCAATTATAATACTTACTATCCCTGTGATGAGAAGGATAAAGAAAATAAGCTGAATGAATTCAAACTCATCTTCCATATCGACTTTTAAATGAATATTACCATCGGTAAAAGATACATCGTTTCGATAAAATAACCCTTCCTCTTTGTTCCATATAAACTGATCAAACAACGGCAGGTTTACTTCATCACTTATATCTAGTGTTTCGTCGTCTCCTCTCGATTGCGCGAGAATTTTCGCGTCTTCACGGATTTCAACATAATAATCGGCATGATCCGGATACAATACTTCATCAAGTGACTCCTGAACATCATCTTCCCGTACAATCATCAGCAATTTTTCTTCCATCGCTCCAACATCATCCTGTGTTCGATCTATCAAGAAAAATCCGATTGTACCAAGCACAACGATACCGATTAGGATAAGGGCGATAATAAACTGCCACACGTACCATGATGTAAATTGATGAAGTAGCGATTGATTTTGTTGTTTCTTCATGCGATTCCCTCCAATCGAACGCTTATGAAGAGCGAAGGATGTAACCGATTCCTCTAACCGTATGAATAAGCGTTGGTTCATACTCTCGATCTAACTTGTTGCGAAGGTAGCGGATGTAGACGTCGACCACATTCGTCTCTCCAACAAAGTCGTAGCCCCAAACCGCTGAGAGAAGCCACTCGCGACTGAGCGCCTCGCCTTCATGTTTCATGAGAAAAACAAGCAAATCAAACTCTCGCTGAGTGAGTTCAATTTCATTGTTTTCCCGTACGACGCGCCGACTTTTTACATTCACTTCAAGATTCGCAATCGTTAACTTATCTTCATCCTGTTGCTTACTTTGAGACTGAGCGCGTCGTAATACAGCACGAATGCGCGCAAGCAATTCTTCAATTTCAAAAGGCTTTGTAATGTAATCATCCGCACCACGATCAAGACCGAGAATTTTATCCCCAACATAATCTCTGGCAGTAAGGATAATAATCGGAACGCGACTCGTTTTACGTATCCGTCTACAAACTTCCAGTCCATCAAGCTTCGGAATCATCCAATCTAATAAAATAACGCTCCATTCTTTTTCTTGAAATCGAGCCATCGCTTCCTCTCCATCACGCGCCGCTGTCACGTCGTACCCTTCATGCTCAAGCTCTAACTTCATGAACTGAATAACATTTATTTCATCTTCTACAAGAAGAATTGATTCTTTCTCCATCTCTCCTCACCCCTTATTTCTTCTTCCTCTATTGTAACTACCCTTAACGTAAGAAACATTAAATAGAAAATGAGAATTTCATGAGAAAAAGCTCATCCATTTCTCATCCTGCTGTCCTTTTTTTATTAGATTCGATCCGTATCATAAGAAGTGTAGAAAAAACAGTTCAAGGAGGATAACTAATGAATATGAAAAAAACACTTATTATCGGCGGAACCGCATTAGGCATAGCTGGAGGAGCTCTTCTCTATCAAGGATCAGACGGTATAGAGAATGTGCTCGCTTCGGGCAATAACGAAAGCAAACTAATTGAGGAGGCTAAAATTTCTGAAGCTGAAGCTGAAAAAATCGCATTGGAAGAGGTTTCCGGAGACGTGATTGAAAAAGAAGTCGAGAAAGAAGACGGGAAGATCGTTTATGAGTTCGATATCAAAACCGATACCGGTGAGAAAGAAGTTGAAATTGACGGCATGAGTGGCGATGTTATTCAAGTTGAAGATGATGGTGAAGACGATGATGAGGAACAGAAGGAAGAGTCCGTAACTCAGTAATAAACTAAATCATGTTTGAGTTTATCTTAAATTATAAATTTAGACCAACACCCTCCTCCGATCGAGGAGGGTGTTGGTCCTTTATGGTCATGGGGGTAATGTGTACACGATTCTTTTATTATTAACTACTTCTTATTCACTCAATGCATCACTTTCGCCAATCCTAAAGCTAAATGTTCCCAAAGAATTTTTTCAACGACCTCCCCGTCAGTAATATCGCAGTTCACAATTAAAATCACTTCAGATTGTTTCCCTTTTAACTGTCGCTTTTTCTTATTAGTTGTCAATACAATAATCAAACGAATCACCAACCCAGTAACAAAACCAACGATCGCTCCGATTAATCCCCAATAGATTGGTCCCCACTTCCATTCAAAACCAAGGCTAGCAGTAACTACGGAAAACGCCGTGGCTAACGGCATTGCAATGTCAATAAGCGATATCCCGTCTGACCGATGGAGGGTATCAAATATCTTTCTATTTTCTTCACGATTATCAAGTGGGACTGCATAGATATCTTCTCGCTTAATACCGACCTTTTCTAGATTTGAAATAGCTATTTCTAAAAAGATATTATTTTCAAAAGTTGAGAACACTTGCATACTCATACCAGTTTTTTCCCTTTCAACATACAGAATGATGCTGCTTGATAATTCTTTTTAAGGAAACGCCTTTGACTTTTTTCATACAGCTTATTATTTTCGACTGTATTCATGTAAGCATCGAATATAGCAAAACCGTATAAAGAAGGAAACATGAGTAACCACTCCGGTTTTAGAACACTAGTCGCCAATTCAATTTCACCTAAGAACAGCAAAGATACTCCTTCTAGCATGTGGGAATAATAAAAGAATATAACACTCCAGATGATTACGACGAAGGCACTTACAATCCTATGTATGTATAGCTGCCCGAGCCCCGGCATAAGTAATGACCATAACGCCGCTAAAAGCGGGCTTCTTTTATCTAAGTAATTGATTTCTAATGCCCCTATACTAAAAGAATTGATTTCATGATCTTCTCGTTCAGCAAGGATATAAACATTATTCATATCAACCGTTGATCGATAACTATCCCATATGGCGAAGATGTAAACTGGAATGTAGATAAGGAGCCATCGGGTATCTAAAACCGTTTTTGCCATAGATATGTTCCCCTGAAAAGAATAAATCATGGCAAGGTTCACGTGCGCTTTTAAGTTAATCACAACTTCCCATGCTAATAACAGAAAACCTCTTATATACTTAGAAAGCAATAAGTGACCAAACCCTGGAAAAGAGACAGACCACCAAGCAATAATGTAAGGATTTCTTAAATGGATTTGCGTGGTTCCAAGGATACTTACATAAGCTTTATACCTTCTGGCTGTATTATCGTTCTTGTAATTATCCAATTAAACTCACCCTCACATCCAAAATGATGCTGTTATTTTCTCCTCATCCACGAATAATTATCACAATCCTTATTAGTCACACTATAATACCGAAAATGAGTTGGAAGAAATACAATTTTCAGCTCATACATTTCAATGATTCGCCACCTATGAAATTAGAAGAAACAAAAAAAGCTCAAGATAAGGAAATATCCTTTAATCTCTTGAGTAAATATTGTTTAAGATTTACTATCTTGATTCCATTCCACGAGCTTTGTCTCCCCAATCATATACAACAGAAGTCGCAATAGCGCATAGCATGTTAGAAATCCAGCAACAATGCTAATCAATAGCATTGTCGCAAAACCTTTCACACTGCCTACGCCGAATACAAACAGTCCTGCCGCAGCCATTAATGTTGTGAGATGCGCATCAGCAATCGTAAGAAACGTTCGATTCGACGCTTGCATCACTCGCTCTTCAAATGACAAACGACGATCCTCTATTTCTTTTAAACGTTCAAACGTAATGATCGTCGCATCTACCGCCATACCAAGACCAAGAATGAAAGCAGCCAGTCCTGTTAACGTTAGGACGCCTTCCAGAAAAACGAAAATTCCTATAGCTAAATAAAGATAGCTGATCATACAAAGGATCGAGAGCAAGCCCAGCCAACGATAGCGCCAAATCATGAATAAAAAGATAAGCGTCATAGCTATGATTCCCGCTATCATCGTATTTTTCAACGCCTGTTCACCAAGCTGACCACTAACAGATTGTGAAGAAATCTCTTCTAAAGGAGCAGGGAGATCTCCAGTGCTAAGCGCTTTGGAAAGGAGTTCTGCTTCTTTTTGGGTGAATTCACCTGAAATCGCCATCCCGGAATTTTTTGTCCAGGCCTCATTTATATATCCTTCGAAAAGAATCTTTGAATCTTCCTTTGCTTTCTCTTTTATATACGCATCCCCGTCAACGTAATCAAGCCATAAAGCAAGACGTTGATCCTCATAAGTCTTAGTCACGTTTCTCATATCAATGGAGTCGCCGAACTCGATGGTCACGACGGGGGCAATGTCCTTGGAATACTGTTCTATTCCGACAGATTTGAAATCAGTGGACGAAAGGACAAGATTGTCATCTGTATCCCGAAACGTAATATTTCCGCCAATGGAAATAAACTCGCGCGCTTCCTCCTGATCTTCCACGCCAGGCACCTGTATGCGAATGCGATCTTCATCCTCAATCGTAATGACGGGCTCGCTAATACCTAGCAAGTCAATCCGATCACTGATCAGAGCAGCTGTTTGTTTGACACGTTCTTCTTCTGGTATGTTTTTTTCTTCGTAAGGATCCTGTACTTCATAAAGAATCTCAAACCCGCCCTGTAAATCTAGTCCGAGCTTTAATTCTTCTTGAATGGTTTTAGACGTTGTAATCATTAAGAGAAATATAAGTGCGATGGTGATCGTAGTGGAAATGATCCAGCTTTTTTTCATTAAGTAACAAACACCTTTTGTGAGAGTAGAGAATTCAAATCATGCCTGTCTCTTGCTTATCTAACTGTTCATGGGGATTTCACTATGAGGCTCGGAAAAATCATTTAAGCATTATTTGGCTTTCGCTTTCGATATGAGCGATACAACGAGTTACCGATAAACATAGCAAATCCATAACAAACCGCTACGATCGTGAAAGCAATAAGATTGTCATTCACAATTAAGAGCACACCTACAAGGATAAAAAGCATGAGTCCTAAAATATTTATCCTCCAATATGGTTTCGACAATAGCTGTTTTCTAGACTCCATTTCCACCACTCCTTTTTTGATGATCAATGACTTTCTATACTACTTGTACGATTCCACTTCTGTTTGGTTTCATTTTCCAGATAAACAAAAATTGTCTAACTCATTTTGGAGAAACGTTCTTACTGCTTCGTTACAAAACGAACCGCTTCTTCTAACACATTGGGAAATTCATTCGGCCATTCATGCCCGATGCCTTCATTTACAATCAGCTTGCAAGGTATCTGATAATCTTCAAAAAGTTGAGAAGCTTCCAATACACTTTCATAGAAAGGATCTTGATCACCCGTTATAATGCATCCTCTTGCCTCGGGGTTCAGCTGATTGTGCAAAATTTCTTTTAGTGAATGGATATCGAAAGCTGGTGCAATAGCAATAAAGAAATTAAACTCTTCCATATCATTACTTAAGCTCATTTGAGTTGCGATACTTCCTCCTTGCGATGCGCCGGCGAGTATTTGTTTTTTATCTGATATATCAACACGTTGAGTAAATTCACAATACGTCTTTCTTACATCATTATAAGCAACAGCCACATCATCCCATGCGTAACATTGGTAGCTGAAAAGTTGAGAAGATTGAGGAAATCCCATCAAGTACTTCGTGACGAGATTCTCATCAGACCACTGCTCCGTAAAGTCTTTTGCATTTGAACCTTTCCAATGCAAAGGAAAAATGACCGTATCCGCTTCAGAATGCCCCTGAATGGTTAACTCCGCATGTGCAGATGCTTTTGTGTTTTCAAAGATCTCACGACATTGACTTACGATCGACTTAAATTCTGGGTGGGCTTGCAAGGGGGTCAACTCTGGATCAGATGTTAGAATTTCCGGGTTCCACCACAGTCCATGTTTGAGAACTTCTTTTAGTTCACCAACACCTTCTTCGTTCTTCCCTTCCATTACATAAATATTCGCTCTCCAATGACCCAACCGATCTCTTTTATGAGGAAACTTTTCTTTCGCTTCTTCCATAACACGCAAAGCTTCTTCGTTTTCTTTACTTTCCACAAGTTCAATCACCCTATTCTGTAGATCAGCAAACCTCATTGTAAAAACCTCCCAATATCTTAATTAGTTCAATATTAATTGAACTAATATATTAAGTCAATGTTTAGGTAGTCAATGTTTTGATTATTCTAATTAGGAACACCGTATGGTAAGATATGAAAAAAAGAGAGATATGGAGGGACGCCTATGCCATTGCAAGTTAGAACGCTTTCTTCACCTGTTTATGAACTCTTATTAAGCATTTCGTTATATAAAAGACAAACATTAATGAAATATTTAGATCTTGGCGCAAAGTGGCCTAAGGATATTGAATTGTCCATTTCCCCTGAGTTACATTCTTTGATTGCTTCAAAAGAGAACATGTTCTTTGAAGACATATTAGTTTTATTGATTGAACAATCACCATACAAAGACAAAATCGATCTCTTTTTTGATTGGTTAGGAAATCTATCTGGCGGTGAGCTTTTTGAACGAATCGCTCCATTATTAGACGTTGATCGAACACTTCCTGCTGATCTATCATCACAAAGAGATCAATCACTCACGTTGTTAAAAGCCTGGAATGAGCAATATTTTCAACACATGGATCCCGATCTTTCTGGCCGATTAAATCGTGACGCAGAAGAGAAAAACGATAAGCTTAAGAATCAATCACAAGAGGATGTTGTTTTAGAAGCGAGTCATTTCATCATTGAAACGACTAGCGTGAAGAGCGTTTGTTTGATTCCCGCCATTCACCTTCAACCTATTTCGTTTATCGATCATTTGAAAGATACGCTATACATCACCTATCCTATTAAAGATGCGAAAGATGAACTAACTGAAGTTCTTCGTTTCACCAAAGCGCTAGGGGATGAAAAACGACTAAAGATCTTGAAGTTTTTATCTCACGAACCTTCTACTTTCACCAATATCGTTTCGGAATTTGGCATGGCAAAAGGGAATATCCATCATCATCTTTCCATTTTAAGAGGGGCTGGATTGTTGAATATTCACGTCAGGGATAAGCGGAATACATTTTATTACAGCACAAACAAAGAAATCGCAGAAGAGTTACGTAAGAAGGTGGATCAGTTTCTTAAATAGTGCCTGTCACCACCTGATAATTCGGCTAATCTACGCCTTTTAAATGAAAAGAGCGCTCAAACGAATCGTTTGAGCGCTCTCACCTATTGCTACTGATATGTATTAATTTCCATACCAACCTTTATGTGCTTCTATTAAATTATCATGATCTTCGTCCCAATAATCAACACTATAAGAATAGTCATAGTTCATAATGCATTTAATCCCACTGCCTTGAGCATCGTGATTTAGTCCATAGTTATGAGAGAATTCGTGCTGAGCCGCGTGCCATGTATTCGTTGCGCCCTGATCGAGGTTAACTGATACTGCACTACCATAAGGTGAGTTCGGATAAACATAAGCAATACCGCCTGAGTTGAAATTAGCATCTCTCGTGAAGCCTACTACAAAGTCGTATCCATTTCCATTCCAGTCCTTGTCCATGTCCTGAAGAATTTCAGATGCATTTGCCCCTTCAGAAGTCCACTCACCAAGAGCTTTAATCTCAAAATCAATGTTATGATCACGTGTAAACCCATTATCCGCGTTCTCAACAATGTTTTGCGTGAGCGTTTGCCAGTCGCTATGTGCAGCACGATACTCTTCATCCGCAGCAATCAATACGGTCACTACGCTAGCATCAGTTGCAGTTGGTGTTGTCGTTCCGCCTGAACCTCCAGTTGATCCTCCGTTACCGCATAATAGAATACACAATTCGCCTTCTTCATTAACCTGTTTTTTAGCATTCTTTTTGTTTTGTTTGTCTGCTAGTTTGTCTGCTTTCTTTTCTGCATTTTTCTTGATTTTCTTTTCTCCGATTTTCTTACCTTTTTCATCCAAAACATCCGCTACTGAAGAACTCTCCACTTCAGCTGGACGATCAAACTTCTCTTTCCCTTTTGTTTTGGCTTTGGGAAGTTCATGACCGATCATAACCTCTGATCCCTGTGAATCTAGCTCTGCTGTTTTTGCACTTGTCTCCCCGAATCCTGGTACGATAGCGATTGATAATGCAAGCGTCAATGCTACAAGTCCTTTACGTTTCATACGTGTTCCCCCTGAGAAGTATTTTTAACACATCTCCTAATCTAGCACATGGGTTCCTACATTCGCGGGGGTCAAATGATAGAAATCTACCAAAATATGTCTAGGCTAAATGGATGATTTTTTTTACTTCTCTTTAACAATTGAATCCCTTTCATTTACAATTCAACCTTTATCAATTGTATTTAGCCATTTAACAGGTTTACTTATTAAGGTAAAAGACTATAATGGCGCGGTTTTCAATAATATAACTTCCTTCAAGTTTTAATAGGTATTTCGTCTCGATAGTTGATAGTTTCTTAAATAGTGCCTGTCACCACCCGATTCTTGTCCTATTATGTCGAACTGTTACGAGTGTGGTGATGCTTATCGTTTTATCAAACCTAACGTCAAACTCTGATCCGCTTCCCCCTACTTCCCTATCACCTTTCTTCTCTATTAATCTTTCATGTCTTTTAGGCTCTTCAACCGCTGAAGGCACTAGATCAGATAGGAAACATTGGACAGAGAATGACTACCTTTACAGCGCCGACAAGAAGCATCAGCGCTGTAAAAGTAGCCGCTCATTACTACTGAAGTATACTGAGACCTTCTGAGGTTTCCACCGTATCACCCGATTTGAACGCTTGAATTTCTTCAACAGCACGCTTTCTACACATTAAACCAGCCCAATGTGCGTCATCTTCGCGCTGCTACCGTACCGTAGTACGCCTGGTTACCTACCCGAACCGTTAAAGGCCGTTCTCGCCATAGCTTCTCACCACAGAAACCGGGAACTGTGTATTTTTGAGAATGCTGAATTTTCTGCATCGGCTTCAGCTCACCTGACAAGTTTTGTTTTTAAACGTGTGGTAGGCGTTCCACGTTCTGATCAGCGGCGCACTTGAAGAAACCTCACTATCTCTCATTTTAAATAGAGCATGGGAAGCCGCTGTTCTATATGAAGTTGATCGTGCCATTATGTAATAGGGAAAATGGGAGAGAGGCCCCCGCCTTCTCTCCTGTGCAATACATCACCCTGTATGTTGATTCGAACTTCGAGCGTTTAAGTGATCTGGCAGCTGCAGAATCGTATCGTTCAGCGTATCGAGCTTCTGTTCAATGCGGTGCAGCAAATAAAGCGTCACCACAACCGGGAAGCCAACATCGCTAATGAGAGACATCCAGGACTCCATTCCTTCCCCCTCCTCGTTCGTTTAATAGACTTACTAAAAAGGAAGGACAATTGCCCTTCCTTTAAACTACTTAACCGATGATAATGTCGTTCTCATTACGTTCAACGATACGAGCGCCTTTTTTCGAAACAAGATCGCCTCCGCTCGTTGTAAAACAGTTCTGCGTAATGAGCGTATCCATCGCCGCTGCGATTGCAGCTGGATTAACAGGCTCGACTGGATCGCTTAGAGTGATGGAGAACGGTTTGTTGTCACGCGTGTTGAATTGAAGTTCTAGTGTTTTAGCCATTTGGGATTCCCTCCTTTCTTCCCTTTATTGGTGACTACTTACGACTGAAGATCAGATGAATCATTGCGCTCAACTGCGAACAAATTGTGCTGTTGAAGCGGTGCTAATGCCAATGCGACTGCAAAAAGCGCATCAGGCGTAGCAGAAGTTTTCACGTTGTTGAAGTTCTTGCTGCGGAAAATGGATTTACCGTTTTCGTCAACGCCTACTTCAAGTACCATGCGAAGCTGCGTATCCATGAGAGATGCTGTTGCCATGTCGATCACCTCCTTTCACCTTATATATCGTTTGGAAAGTGGGAAAAGGGGCATTGGGGGAAATAAAATTATCTGGAACTAAAAAAGCCGACCCCACAATGGGACCGGCTTCGTTAAAAGATACTATTAGGAATCTGTGAATACTTCCAAACAAAAGGACCGCATCAAAAGTGCGGTCCTTCTTCTATCATCGCTATTACATTTTAAAATCGAATTCATCTGGGTGTGGGCCGCTACGAGCATTGTCATTCAATGCATCAAGCTGCTTCATTTCCTCTGAAGTGAGTTCAAAATCAAAGAGATCGATGTTCGCTTCGATGCGCTTTTCGTTCATTGATTTTGGAATTGTAATCACGTTATGTTGAAGATCCCAGCGAAGGATTACTTGCGCTACAGATTTATTGTACTTCTCAGCAATGCCAGAGATTGTTTCATTATTTAACAACTCACCAGCCATTAGTGGAGACCATGCTTCCACTTGAATGTTGTGCTCTTCGCAATACGTTCTGACTTCTAATTGTGTCAGACGAGGGTGGAATTCAATTTGGTTAATCACTGGTGTAATCTCGAAGTTTTTACGAAGATCTTCAAGATGATTCACATGGAAGTTACTAACACCAATTGAACGAACACGCTTTTCTTTGTATAGCGTCTCAAGTGCTTTCCAAGGCTCCTGGTATTTGTTATCCCCTGGCCAGTGAATAAGGTAAAGATCTAAATACTCAAGACCTAGCTTAGATAAGCTGGTTTCATAAGCTTGAATCGTTTCATCGTAAGATAGCCCGTCGTTCCATACTTTTGAAGTAATAAAGAGCTCATCTCTTGTTACGAGACCTTCTTCAATCGCCTGATTCACGCCGCGACCGACACTTTCCTCGTTGCCGTAGATCGCTGCTGTATCAATGCTGCGGTAGCCTTTCTTAATAGCCGTTTTCACTGCTTCGACTAATTCTTGGCCTTCCTCTACTCTAAATACGCCGTAACCTAGTTCCGGCATTTCAATATTGTTATTTAGTGTTTTTGTTTGAACAGTCATGATTCATTGCTCCTTTCAATACTCCATTCATTGGTTTACCCGTAGATTTTATTTTAAATCTTCTCATCGAGAAAATCACGTTAAACGCATTATAGAAGTGGAAGGTGCCTGTCACCACCCGTTATTTGGCGTTTCATGTCGAAGGAGGAAGAGCATTTGCTCTTTCTCCTTTGTATTCTAATACTTAACAACAGTAAAGCTCATTCTTACGTAAACTCACATGGCGGCATCCCCGGTACTGCTCCACTCGAAGGGGAGAGGCGTTTTTGGCGACATTGTTCTTCTAGTACGAGATTTACGATTTTCTGCACTTCTTTTGATTCGGGTGTTTCAAAGTCAGGATGAGCGAGGTTTTTCTCCTCTAGGGGGTCAAGTGTTAAGTTATACAATTCGAATTCATCTGGCACCGGGGTTGTTTTCGTAGTCGTGATGCACTCCGAAACCTGTTCATCTGCATTTGGTGGAACAGGGTCGGATTGAGTGACCGTAACGTCCGAGACTCCAGGGTTACTCCAAAACTGAGGATTATCATAATACCGTCCATATTTCCAGATTTCCTTCTTTTTATCGCTTCCAGTAGGAAGCGTAGTAATAACGGCTTCAATATGATTCGGTTGAATAACGGACTCATAAGGCTCACCCGTTACGGTCACTTGATTCGGACCCCTCGTCACGTCGTCATCCGTCATAAAGTATAGTGGTTCATTAGCACGATAAAATCGCTTCCTACCTGACAATAATGGGGTGAGGTCTCTTCCAACAAGAGGATGAACTTCTGTATGATCAAGACTTAACATCTCTTGAACTTCTTCCTCATCGATTCCCGCAAGCCCTAACATAGTTGGCAGAACGTCCACGTGACTCGTTAGCATCGTTGTGCTCTCTTTACCTGAGAAAAGAGACGGACTATGAATAATCAGCGGAACATGAATCGATTCCTCATACATGTTATACCATTTTTGATAAAGTTCCCCGTGCGCGCCAAGGAGATCGCCGTGGTCTGAAAGGAAAAGAACAATCGTATCTTCATAGAATATCGATTTTTTCAACGCTTGAAAAACTTTCATCATCTCGTTATCTGCCTGTTTCTGTAGAGAATAATAGAGCTTTCTATAAAATGGCGTATCAATTAAAGGCTGTAAAGCTTTAGGATACACGTCGCGATAGCTACTTTGTGCACGAGGTTTTGTGTAAAGAGATTCTAAAGATGTAGGCGCTTTAGGGATGAACGGAACAGTGGGATCGATTTCAAAGTTATAAAGAGGAAGTTGCTCAGCGATCACGCCATACAGAGCAATATCATGTGGATTAATGAACGAGCTCATGATCATCCACGGAGGCGTTTCCTCTTTTTCTTCCTGCTCAAGGCACTGAATTAAGTCCACCACTTCAGTAGCATACACTACGTCTCGTCCGCTGACCCCGATGGCAGCCGATGAACCGGAATTACGAGGATTGGCACCATGTGGTTCAGGTCCAATCCATCCGTTAAAGCCAAATCCATCTAACCGACTTGCTTCAAGGTACTCCTGAACATTTTCTTTATCAGGCACGCCCGTAGAAGTATAGCTTGGTAGGGCATTGTTTGTCCCCGGAATAATAATATCCACTTCAGAAGCGTGCCATTTCCCTTTCCAGTACGTACGGTATCCCGCTTTACGCAAATAGTCTCCCATTGTTGGAACAGTATTGGGATCGAGCCAAAACATATCTGGATCAAACGGCGTCTTTGCTGCACCACTCGTTTGCGTGACTCCGTGAAGAGAAGGATACTGACCTGTATATAATGTTGTTCTACTTGGTGAACAAGCCGTACTCCCAGCGTAGTGATTTTTAAATTCGAATCCATTTTCTCGCAACAACTCTTGCACCAACAGATTTTCCTTGCTCCACTTCTTTATATCCTCATTTTCATAGATTGAGGGATATCGTTGCTCATCCACCATTAATATAAGAAAATTCGGCTTTTTACACCGTTTTGTAAAAAGAGAGGTGCGAGGCTTCGAATGATCTTTCCTCATGATTCTTTTCCTCCTTCAACTAAAACCCTTAACCCTATTCATGCATTTTCAGTAGTCTATGTAAGCGCCCAGGAAACGGTGCTTCTTAGTGATCAGTCTTGCCGCAATCCACCTAATTCTTTCAACGAATACGCTATTTTTCATAACCTATTTTTCTATCACATACATTAAGAAAGGAAAATATTAGAGGGCTTCATAGCTTTCAAGAGGAGGCTCGGCTAAAATATGGATCAACCGTTCTCTTCATTACGCTATCCAGAAGACTTGCTGTCTCTTATTCAACATGGTCTACCGGGAAAAAGCAGCCCTAAGCACGTCATCATAATTGGAGCTGGACTGTCTGGATTAGTCGCAGGGTCGTTGCTACAGCGGAACGGCCATCATGTGACCATTTTAGAAGGTAATGATCGCATTGGCGGGAGAGTTTATACTTTAAGAAAACCCTTTTCACCGGGACAGTATATGGACGCCGGGGCAATGAGAATTCCAGATAACCATGCTCTTGCACAGGAATACATCAGACATTTCCACCTCCCAACTCATCCGTTTCTAAATGCCACATCAGAAGATTTGATTTTCACGAACAACGTGTTAAAGACGCGAGCGGAATACGAAAAGAATCCTGATATTCTCAGATTTCCTGTAGAAGAAAGCGAGAAAGGAAAGACAGCTACAGATCTGTTTCTTGAAGCAACAAAGCCCTTCATCGACCTTTATAAACAAAGTACGCCTGAAGAGCAAGAAAAGCTCGTAGCTGAATACGGAGAATATTCAATGGGGGAATTTCTGCAGTACAATCCACTAGGTAAGCCATTATCGCTTAACGCCATTCGTTACATTGGTGTGATGCTTGGGATTGAAGGCTTTCCAGAGTTTTCTTTCACAGATATTCTAACGGACATCATTTATCCGATTTTCAGTAAAGAAATTCAGTTCTTTCAAATTGATGGTGGGAATGATCGCCTCCCTCTCTCATTCGCGAACGAGTTGCAAAATCAAATCTACCTTAATCAAAAAGTAATCAAGATCAAGCAGTCAAAGCGCGGCGTTACTGTTACAACACTCAACCCAGAAACGAATGAACGGTATCAAGTGAAAGGCGACTTTGCTATTGTTACCGTTCCTTTTTCTGTTCTGCAATTTATTGACATTGCTCCCTACAACTCCGTGTCCTTTAAAAAATGGCAGGCCATTCGTGAACTCATCAATGTTCCTGCTGTGAAAATTGGAATCGAGTTTCGTCATCGCTTTTGGGAGAAAAATAACGTCGGGAATGCTATAACGGATTTACCGACAAGATTTAGTTATGTGCCGAGTGAAGGGATTGGTTCAAAAGGACCTGCTGTCTTATTAGCAAGCTATTCCTGGGGAGAAGATGCTGTTCTCTGGGGAAGTTTACCGCAAGAAGAATTGACGCGCATCTTGCTAAAGGACCTCGCCAAAATATACGGCGATGAAGTGTATACAGAATTCATCAAAGTCGTTCCTTTTGATTGGAGTCGAAATCCTTACTCAGCTGGGTGCTTTACTCTTTTTACACCCGGACAAGAAAACAACCTCGGTGACATTATTAAGCAGCCTGAGGGGAAGCTTCATTTTGCCGGAGAGCACACCTCCTCTTTTCACGGTTGGATGGAAGGCGCCATCGAATCTGGCCTGCGGGCAGCTTATGAAGTGAACATGGATGAGTAAGCCTAATGGATCCCGTTAAGAACCACTAGTAATAAATCAGGTGGCTTCTTAACGGGTTTTTTGTATTCTTTAAACCTAATAAATAAGGAGACTCCCCCTTCAAGCCAAGTTACTGGTAACTATTACTACATATTGCATAAATGTTGTAATTTGTCGGAATTTATTGATAATTTGTCGATTTTCTGTATAATTAAAAATAGATTTGAATTTTCAGAAAATAACTAACAACTAGAGGAGCGACACAACTATGGCTGAATTTCTATCCGGTATTATTGATTTTTCAAATAACATTCTATGGAGTTATGTATTAATTGCAGGATTACTAGGAATCGGAATTTATTTCACGATTGCTTCCCGATTTGTTCAATTTCGATTTTTTGGAGAAATGTTTCGCGTATTAGGTGAAAAACCTGATTACAAAGATGAGGCCAAAAACATCTCCCCTTTTAAATCATTTTGCGTCGGTGCAGCTACACGTATCGGAACAGGTAACTTAGCAGGAGTGGCAGTGGCCATTACACTCGGTGGTCCTGGTGCTGTTTTCTGGATGTGGATTGTGGCACTTCTAGGTGGTGCGACTGCCTTTATTGAAAGCACACTCGCTCAGGTTTATAAAGTGAAAGGGAAAAACGCGTTTCGCGGTGGACCTGCTTACTATATTGAAAAAGGCCTTAAAGCAAGATGGCTTGGCATTATCTTTGCCGTTCTTATTACGATTACTTTCGGGCTTATCTTCAATTCAGTACAAAGTAACACGATCTCATTAGCATTTGAGAATGCCTTTGGAGTAAATCGTCTTGTGATCGGATTAATCATTACAGCGATTACGGGGCTTGTGATCTTCGGCGGCGTTCACCGCATTGCGAATTTATCTAGTGTGATTGTTCCTGTTATGGCGATTCTTTACATTGTTATTGCGATGATTGTTCTCATTATGAATGTAGCTGAATTACCGTCTGTGATGGCTTTAATTGTTAAGAGTGCATTCGGATTTGAACAAGCTTTAGGTGGAGCCATTGGTGCGGCTATTATGAACGGTGTGAAACGAGGACTATTCTCGAACGAAGCTGGTATGGGTAGTGCCCCGAACGCTGCAGCTACTTCAACGACTTCACACCCGGCTAAACAAGGTTTGATTCAATCATTAGGTGTATTTGTCGATACGATCTTAGTTTGTTCGTCAACAGCGTTTATCATCTTACTTGCCCCTGTATTCCAGACAGGTGATGTAACGGGGATTGAATTGCTTCAGAACTCACTAAACAGCCACGTTGGCGGCTGGTCAGGCATCTTCATTTCAGTAGCTATCTTTCTATTTGCTTTCAGCTCAATCATCGGTTCTTACTACTATGGTGAAACTAATATTGAGTTTATTAAAGAAAGCAAGCCTGCGCTATTTATTTTCCGCCTCGCAACGATGGGATTTGTGCTTATTGGTTCCGTCTCTAGCTTAAGTCTTGTTTGGAAAATGGCCGATTTATTCATGGCCCTAATGACAGTCATTAACTTAATTGCAATCGGGTTACTAGGTAAGATTGCATTCAAAGTATTGAAAGACTACGAAAATCAGCGCAAGCAAGGCAAAAGCCCAGTCTTCAACCCAACTAAGCTTGGCATCAAGGATGCAGATGCCTGGATCGAAGATGAGGAAGAAGATGAAGAGGAATCTAAAAAAGAAGAAGCAGTAGGTTAATAGCGACATTTCAGAGCCCGGTGTATACACTCAGCCGGGCTCTTTACTTATGCGCCCATCACTATCTTTTCGTTAGAAATTCCAAGATTTCCGAACACGTAGGCTTTCATAACTTCTTCACCCTTTTTTTGACATACCCTTTTTAAAGTTCCTCATTCGTTATATGATAAGAATATGGTTAGACATCACACTCATTTATTGTGATGGATAATCTAATTTAGATAATGGAATATGTTGTAAACTACGAAGAAAGGCAGGTTCTTTCTACTTATGATTACACCGATTTTCCGAATCTTTGATACTGAAAAGGCCACTGACTTTTATCGAGATTTCCTCGGCTTCAACGTTGATTGGAGGCATCGATACGAAGATAATATGCCCGAATACATTCAGGTTTCATTTCATGACGCTCTTATTCATCTCACGGAACATCATGGAGATGCTTCTCCTGGTAGTTCAATAAGGGTGAAATTAAACAACGTCGAAGACTATCATCACACTCTTACTCAGAAAGAATACGCCTATGCCAACCCTGGCATGAAACACACTCCCTGGAAAACAATCGAAATGACCGTCACCGACCCTTTCTTAAACCGGATTACGTTCTACGAGGAAGAGTAGCTGGGAGCGGGTGCCTGTCACCTCCCGCTTCTTGTCGAACGCTGTCCATTAATCAATTGGATCTTCTGCTTTTCCGTAGCGAATAACATCGTAGATCGCCATGCCATCACTTGGTTTTCCATCGTCGTTTTTATAAGGCATTAAAGAGAAAAAGACAAAATAGAAAGAAAAGTAAACAAACTGTCTAAATACAAGAGTTTTCGGGAGCACTTCTATAAGAATGAGATAATTAATAATCAGTATGAGTATAACGTTAAATAGGCTACCACCAAGATAAATGGCCACGTGTGCCCATGTTTGGTTGTAAGTTAACTTATCGTATTGACACCACCCTTCCATAAAATATTTCTTCCTAACCTCTAGAGGCCCTATATCAAATAATTTCTTACCAGTTCCGATACAAAATTTAATTCTTCCACCAAAGATTCTCGCTACTAGTACGTGACCAGCTTCGTGGACCAATGTAACAATTGGTAAAATAATAAAGAAGTTCACAAAAAACATCGGGATGTCGCTTAACGTAAACATGTATAACCTCCATTTTTTTCGGGCTATGTTAGCCAATTTTAGTAATTTTGTTAGTACGCTTTTACATGATGTTGGCTCAAAATGACTTCCTTAAAACTGACACTCTCTTCATTTTTTAAGGCATAAAAAAAGCCGAAAAGGAGTCGTTCTCCTTTTCGGCTTATGTCTGATACTAATTGTCCAGATCATTGCTACCTTACATATATGTTTGTTTCTTTTTGAGTTTGGTTGTCAGTCTTACAAATTGCTCTACCTGGTGATTTGCGTAAGAGTATGAAGATACAAGTTGTGCACCACACATCACCTAGATGAGATATTTATGAGTTTGCTGTAAAAGTCGTGCTTTAAAAGACCAAACATCTTATTTCAGTCTCAGTTTCTTATTGTAACGGCTAGGCTTAAAAAATGGCAACCCCATTTTAAAAACCTTATACATCAGCCGAACCAAGCGTCATCCCTCCGTCGATCACCATTTCGGTTCCCGTACAATAGGAGCTCTCGTTGGAAGCAAGAAATGCGACGGCTCTGGCAATTTCCACCGGCTGGCCGATTCGACCAAGTGGAATGGACTGATAAAAATTTGGAACCCCTTCCCCTTGCGTAGCCATTTCTGTCTCAACGCCTCCGGGATGGATCATATTAACACGAATCCCTTTTGGTCCTAACTCAATCGCCGCTGCTTTCGACATGGCGACAACAGCAGCTTTCGTGGCCGCATAGGCAGTAGATTGCCCAATCGGAGCAAAAGCTGATATTGACACGTTGTTTACGATTGAACCTTTTTGCTGCTTTTCCATGAAAGGAACGACAGACTGCATGCCAAGAAATACGCCGAACTGGTTTACGTTAACCATTTCCTGATAATCGTCGATCGTTAACTTCGTAAATGGTTTTCTTTTTAATATACCGGCATTATTAACGAGCGTATCTAAGCGCCCAAATTCCTCACCAATCTCATCCATCACTGCTTCCCAATCCGCTTGCTTCGTAACATCTAATTGCACAGGATAGGCGCTCTTTCCTATAGAACTAGCTACATCCTTTGCACTTTCATACTGTCGAGCTCCAATGACGACACGTGCTCCTAATGCAGCAAGGTGCTCGGCAATAGCTTTGCCTTGCCCGCGATTACCGCCTGTAATTAAAATGACTTCACCGTTCAAATCTGGCATTTCACTCTCTCCTTCAGCGTTTTAACTAGAGTTTACATGAAGTATGTTTAGATTTCATTCAAAGGCATAAGGAAAAAGCTACGACAGAACGAATATCGCCCGTCATAGCTTTATGTTAGCTTCGAGAATTTTTCAAAAAACGTGGATAGGCCGATAAAGCAATCGCTCCACCTACTGCGCCAGCTAGAAACAGGATAAGCAGATTAAACCAAACATCGCTTACGCCACCGTTCTGAAGAATAATTTCCTTATACCCATCAAGCGCCCAGTATTGGGGGAAGCCTTTACTGATATTCTGCATAAATTCTGGCATCGTTTCAACTGGCATCCACAGTCCTCCGAGCAAAGCTCCGCCGAGTGCAATGATTTGCGTGAGCGCAATGCCCATGTTTTCTGTTTTTACAAGAACGGCCATCGCCATTCCCCAACACGTGACGATGAAGGCAAGGGCGAAGGATAAAATGATGATGGCAAACGGATCTCCTAATGATAGATCATACACAAGAATTCCAAATCCGAACAATACAGTAACCTGAATCAAAACGATGATCACGAACGGGATCCATTTTCCAAGAAAATAATGAATGATCGAAAGCGGCGTACTCGCAATTCGAGCTACCATGCCCCTCTCCCTATCTTTTACAAAAGTGATGACCATCGATATCATAATATAGAAAGCAAACATGATCGTATATCCTGGAATAATTTGCGTAACCACTTCTTTATAGTTCCCCATTTCAGAGAAAATCCCAACAAATGCTACGATAAACACAATCGGTAAGATGAACGTCCAAAACCATAACCCTTTATCCTGTACCGTCTTTTTTAGTTCAGTTCTAACAATAGCCCACATGAGCATTCCTCCTTTCGTTTAGACATCACGTAGCTGAGTTCCTGTTAAATGAAAGAAAATATCTTCTAATCTCGGTTGATATAATTCCAATCTACGAGGTTCAATCCCCTCTTCTCGAAAACGCCCAATGACTTGTTCAAGCGTAGCAAGTGGATTCTCTGAGGTTAATAAGTATCCATTTCCTTTTCTTTCAGGGCTACCGAAAGGAGATAATAGTTCTTCTGATATACCTTCTCCAGAAATATATAGCGAAGGCTTGCCATATCGCTCAAGCAATTCACCCATTTCACCGTACTCCATCAGCTTACCTTTATCGATTAAGCCGATGCTATCACAAAGCTGTTCCACTTCTTCCATATAATGACTCGAATAGATAATCGTGCTTCCTTCTAACTTTAGATGATGGATAATCGAAAATATCGAATTTCTCGATTGAGGATCAATACCAACTGTCGGTTCATCCATAATTACAATGGACGGTTTATGAAGCAAAGCACATCCAATGTTTAATCGGCGCTTCATTCCACCAGAATAAGTAAGCACCTTATCTTTTCCCCGATCTTTCAAACCGATCTGATCAAGCACCTCTTCGATCCGAACCTGAAGATTTCTCCCTTTCAACCCATAAAGATGACCGAACAAACTCAGGTTTTCTCTTGCTGTGAGGGTTTCTTCTAAACAAATTTCCTGTGGCACGTAGCCGATTTGCTTCTTGATCGCCTGCCGATCTTTCGATACAAGATAGTGATTCACCGACATTTCTCCATCAAACTGCATTAAAATTCCCGAAAGAATTTTCATTAACGTCGATTTCCCTGCTCCATTGGGACCAACAAGACCAAAACACGTTCCTTCCTTAATGCTAAAACTAATGTCATCTAGCGCCTGAATGGGACCGTATTGTTTACTTACGTTTATCACATCAATCATTCGCCAAACTCCCTCCTCTCAAGATCATAGAGACTACTTTCTTCTATCCAGCTACAAGTACGTATTGAAATGATGGAAAGTTTCTTATTCACAGCATTTAGGCTTCTTAAGAAAATAAATCAACTTTCACTTAATATATATAAAAGAGCCTCCACTTACATTCGATATCACTATACTTCTTCACTAATACTACGGAGCGGAGTAAGAAACCTCTATTAATATTGCGAAAATAGCTACTATTTGAAATAATATAGTGAACAGTAAAATAATGACATTATCTATTTTTATATGAAACGAGGGGTCAATCCATTGATTTACAGAAGAAAAACGTATGCGATACAACCCGAAAAGCTTAACGAGTTCAATGAGTTTTTTCATACTTACCTCTACCCTAATCAATTAAAGCATGGTGCAAAGCTCATTGGTCGATGGGTTAATGAAAGCGAAAATGAAATTACAGCCACATGGCAGTATAATAGCATCGAACAGTATGAGGAGATCGAACGTAGCATTAGACAAAGCTCTTTACATACAAAAGCCCAAGAACGAAGAGCCGAATTAGGAGAGCTTTACCTCGATAGCCGAGAGGAAATGCTAACTTCAACAGCTGAACCTTATTCGTATCACCCGCCAAAACACATCGTGTCCGCAGCTTCCGTTATTTTAAATGAAGATAATGAAATGCTTTTAATCAAAGGCCCGCGTAGAGGTTGGGAGATGCCAGGAGGTCAGGTTGAAGAAGGAGAATCCCTGATCGATGCGGCTGTGCGTGAAGCGAAGGAAGAATCAGGCGCAGATATTGAAGTCGTTAAATTCTGTGGTGTGTTCCAAAATGTAAAGTCCTCAATCTCAAATAATATGTTCTTAGCCAGATTTGTTGGCGGCGAACTCACAACAACACCCGAAAGTCTTGAAGTTGGCTTCTTTCCCATTCCTACAGCGCTCGAAATGGTAACGTGGAAAAACTTTAGACAGCGAATTGAATACTGCTTGAATGAAGCGCAGCATCCTTTTTATGTCGCTTTTTAATAACCGATTTACCGCCACTCAATAGAGAGGCGGTTTTTATATGAGCAAAATTGGTTTACTTCCTCGTCTCAAAAGGTATTTATTTACATATAAAAGGATGATATACGATGCAATCCTATTGGCGTAAAGTCTTAGAATTGCTAATAATTGGGATGCTCTTCATTCCTATCTTGACTATTTTGAACAATGAACCGATTTTCTCCTCAAAAAACATCTCGCTTTTTCTCGGTATTCTAACTTTCAACGTCTGCTTATTTCTTTGGAAATGGTTACGTAACTGACGATCATAAATTAACCTATTTGGAGGGCTGAAAATGACGAAGAAAAAAGTGTTATCACCTTTTAAAGAGTTTCTCGTTATGTTCTCACTGTTTGGGATTCTGTTCGGTGTCGGCTTTCTTGCCTTTTATTATTTGGGTTTTAACATTGGTTTCCCCATTGCTCTCGCTCTACTGATTCTTATCGCTTACATATCAAGGCGATTCATTAAACAATCCGACGAAAACTTTCTTACACCAACTGATCGCAAATTCAATATGAAGAAACACCCTTGGTTTGTCGGTGTTCCTCTTTTTATTCTTTTTTTCGTCGGAAATTATGTTCGCTATGATGATAGCCTCATCACTGCTCTGATTATAACGCTGATTAACTTTTTCTTTAGCTTTGTGGTGGTGCTCGGCGTCTATTATTTTAAGATGAAAAATTACGGATACCGATTGAAGGATGGACACTGGTCTAAATAACTGAAAATATGAGTTGTAAAACCGGAAGAGATAGCTGTTTCTTCCGGTTTTATTTTATCTCCATGGGGTATTTATGAATTGAAAACACAATTTCGACTGAATTCGATTTAATTTTACAAAAAAGGGGGTTAATGGAATCGATTACCTTAAAATTCATCTTTCATTTATAAAGTAACTAATCAGATTAAAACTTCTCTCTTTACACCATACTAACGGTAGTGATAGAGTAAGTAATTGTGTTTAAAAAGCGATTAAAGGAGTCTTCTATGAACAATAAAGAAAATGGGCGTATTGATTGGCCCGTCTTTGGAATAAGCGGTGGAGTGTTAATTCTCTTCGTTATTCTTGCACTTTTTGATATTTCATTGGTAGAAAACATCGTTAGCTCAAGCTTTGCCTGGTCTGCGAGATTTTTCGGAGGTTTTTGGCAAGTATTAATGCTAGCGACGTTCTTCGTAGGTATTGGATTGGCATTCTCAAAATATGGAAAGATAAAACTTGGCGGTATGGACAAGCCTGAACTAAGCCTTTATAAATGGTTATCCATTATTATGGCGACGCTACTCGCGGGTGGCGGTGTGTTCTGGGCAGCGGCAGAGCCAATGTATCATTTCTTAACCGTTCCCCCTTCTCAAGATGGGAAAGGCATTGAAGCAGGAACACAGGGTGCTATTGATACAGCACTAGCACAAAGCTTCATGCATTGGGGCTTTCTCGCATGGGCGATCCTTGGAACGATCAGTGCTGTTGTTATGATGTATGGTCACTATCATAAAGGTATGCCGATGAAGCCGCGTACCCTTCTCTATCCTATTTTTGGTGAAAAACTTCGTCACAGCTGGTTTGGAACGCTTATTGATGCGTTTTCTGTTATCGCAGTTGCGGCAGGAACGATTGGCCCAATTGGATTCTTGGGATTACAAGCAAGTTATGGATTGCAAGAAATCTTCGGAATTCCAAATCAGTTCAGCACGCAGTTCTCGATTATTTTAGCGGTTGTCGTGGTTTCCACGATCTCAGCCGTAACTGGACTTTACAAAGGAATTCAATATTTAAGTAGCTTTAACGTTCGACTGGCTATTGGATTAATGGTGTTTATCGTCATCTTCGGACCTGGTGGCTTTATCTTTAACCACTTTATCTCTGGATTTGGTGTTTATGTCGATCAATTTGTCACAATGAGCACATTCCGTGCTGATACTGGCTGGCTTTCATTCTGGACAGTCTTCTTCTGGGGCTGGTTTATCGGATACGGTCCAATGATGGCCATTCTTGTGAGTCGTATTTCAAGAGGCCGTACGATCCGAGATATTATTATTGCCGTTTCTATTTTTGCACCAGTAATTTCAACATTCTGGTTCACGGTACTTGGCGGATCAGGGATTTTCTTTGAAATTTCTAACCCAGGATCCATTTCAGAAGCATTAAATGCAGCTGGTAATCCAGCAGCGATGTTTGCCATTACAGAACAATTCCCGCTCGCAAGCATTATTTCACCACTGTTCTTAATTCTAACGATTCTTTTCGTTGTAACAACAAGTGATTCTATGTCCTATACAATTGCGATGGCCGTTACAGGCGAAGGCGATCCACAAAGATGGCTTCGCGTATTCTGGGCTATTCTAATGGGAACTGTTGCCGTAATCCTACTCATTACTGGAGACAGCGGTATTACGCAGCTACAGAACTTCATTGTTGTAACAGCTGTTCCCGTCTCCCTCATTCTCCTGCCGATGGTTTGGCTCGCGCCTAAAGTAGCTAGAGAAATGGCGAGAGATCAGAACATCATTAAATAAGAGAAGAGTTTAGAATGCGCACTATCTTAGGATAGTGCGCTTTTTTGGCTTTGTGGTGCCTGTCACCACCCGCTTTAGCTCGAATAAAGTCGAAATATCTTCTGAGAATTTGGGTATCCTAAGAGCTATGATACTTAAGGAGGATATGTCTATGCTTGAAGGGAAATGTGCGTTAATTACTGGTTCTGGTCAGGGTATTGGACTAGAGATTGCAACGGAGTTTGCGAAGGCCGGAGCGAAAGTGATGTTAAATGATATTAACGAGGATACGCTTAAAGAATCCGTAGAGAGTTTAACGTCCCAAGGGTTTACCGTTGAAGGTGTCGTAGCTAACGTTGCGAAGGAAGAAGATGTGAAGAATGCGATTGATGAAACAGTAAAGAAGTTTGGTCGCATCGATATTCTTGTTAACAATGCTGGGATTCAGCATGTTGCCCCTGTTGAAGAATTCCCTAGTGAGAAATATAGCTTAATTCTTGATATTATGCTCAAAGGACCTTTCTACGGTATTAAGCATGCCTTCCCTATTATGAAAGAACAAGGCTATGGCCGCATTCTCAATATGGCTTCGATTAACGGCCTAATTGGCTTTGCCGGTAAAGCTGGCTACAATAGCGCGAAGCATGGCGTGATAGGGTTAACGAAGGTTGCAGCCCTTGAAGGCGCTGATCATGGAATTACCGTTAATGCCATCTGTCCTGGGTACGTTGATACACCACTCGTTCAGAATCAGCTTGAGGATCTTGCTAAAACCCGAAATATCGAGAAAGAGAAAGCTCTTGAGCAAGTGATTTATCCACTCGTCCCTCAAAAGCGATTAATTCAAGTTCAAGAAGTAGCCGACTACTCGATTTTTCTAGTGAGTGAAAAAGCGAAGAGCATTACAGGTCAAGCAGCTGTTATTGATGGCGGATATACAGCGCAATAAAATTTAAAACCCCCGGTCTCCTTTTTTGATAAGGAGAACCGGGGGTTTTTACTTTATACATTTGAGACAATTAGTTAACACCCATCATTGCAAGGAAGATAATCGCAATGGTCGCAATCATCGGGATGATCAACCCAACGACAAATACGTCTTTGTAAGAGTCTTTATGCGTTAGTCCTGTAACAGTGAACAATGTTAACAGTGCACCGTTATGCGGGAGAATCGACGCTCCTGAAGCTACTGCCGTGATCCGGTGGAAAGCTTCTAAGCTAAGATTGTTATTAATCGCAATATCGTAATATTCTGGCCCGAGAGCTTCAAGTGCGATACCCATACCACCAGAAGCTGATCCAGTAATCATGGCCAGGAGCTGTACTGCAAAGGCCTCTGAGAAATACGGACTAAGCGGGATGGCGAAAATGAGATCTTTCACTGCTTCAAACCCAGGTGATGCTGTCACGACAGAGCCGAAACCAACAGCAGCACTTGTATTAATCGTCGCCATAACGGAACCAGATGCGCCTCCGTTGATCGCTTTTATAAATTGCTTGTAATTTTTAATATTAAAGAGCATGATGAGTAGAATTCCGATACCAAGCGCAACGAGAATACTTAAGTTTTCAAAAGCGTTTAATGTTACAACTACAGCAATTAACGGAATAACAGAAAGAATCCAGTTTGGAAGCTCATCTTCGTTAATGCTTTTTACTTCGTTCGAGCCCTTAGGCTCAGTAAATTCCTCACCATTCTTCGTGAGTTGTTTCTCGCGGAACTTCAGATAGAAATAACCGCCAACTGCCATAATTAAGCCAGCTACAATCCCAAGAATAGGCGCGGCCATTGTAGACGTTTTGAACGTATTAATTGGGATAATGTTTTGGATCTGCGGCGTTCCTGGCAGTGCTGTCATCGTAAACGTAAATGCCCCAAGAACGAATGTAGATGGAAGTAATTTACGTGAGACGTTTGCCTGACGGAACATCGCTACGGCAAGTGGGTAAACGGCGAATACAACAACGAAAAGACTTACGCCTCCGTATGTAAGAATCGCTGCTGAGATAAGCATACCGAGAATCGCTCGTTTCTCACCAATCAAGTTTGAAATTTTATAAGCAACAGACTGTGCTGCTCCTGTGTCCTCCATTAATTTCCCGAAAATGGCACCAAATAAGAAAATCGGGAAATAAGCTTTCGCAAAATCAACGAAGCCCTGCATGTATGTTCCAGTGTAGGCTTCGAGAATGTTCATACCGCTCAAAATTGCTACAATACCTGATACCAACGGGGCGATCCAAATAATCGACCATCCGAGATAAGCTAAGAGCATCAAAAGAGCGAGCCCTACAAGAATACTAATCATAGCTGATTTGCCTCCTCAAAAATCTTCTGTCTGTTTTACTATGTCCAATCCAGGCAAATCTAAATCGACATAAGCCGACTTGCGCGTGCCTGTCACCACCCGCATTTACTCGAATTCACTCGAATGATGTTACCCGTTAATTTTCAGGGTAAAACGCTATTTATCACATTTCTCTCCTATTCAATGAAATTCATAAAAGTAAAAAATATCGAAACATTCTCGCTTTCTTCATTAATAACCATTGACATATGCCCCTGTTTTTACATACGATGAAGATACAAAGTTTGCCCAAGGGAAAAATAGTAGACGCGGGTTAAAAGAGTAAACGGAGGTCAACTAATGAACTTATATGACGGTAAAAAAGGAGATCGCATTCGAATTAAAGAGGTAGCCATTGATGGGGTCATGAGAAGAAGACTTCTTGATTTAGGCTTTGTCCCTGGAGCTGTCGTTGATGTTCTAAAGAAAAGCCCACTTGGAGACCCAATTGCTTTTCGCGTTAGCCATACAACAATTGCACTCCGAAAAGAAGAAAGCACAAAAATTACTGGGGAGCTGATTCAAGATGATTATGAATAATACGTATCGGATTGCGCTCGCTGGTAATCCAAACACAGGTAAAAGCACCTTATTTAACGCCCTGACAGGTTTGAAACAGCACACTGGCAACTGGGCCGGTAAAACAGTCAGCCTGGCGGAAGGCGCCGTTCACTACAAAAAAAGCACGTTTCGGCTGATCGACTTACCTGGAACGTATTCACTGTATTCGAATTCAACCGATGAAGAAGTCGCACGTAACTATATCGTTTTCGAAAAACCTGACGTTACGCTAGTTGTGCTTGATGCGACATCCTTAGAACGTAATCTGAACCTTGCGCTACAGGTGATGGAGATGACTTCAAATGTTATTGTGTGTATCAATTTAATTGATGAAGCGAAAAAGCGTGGTATTGAAATAGATGAACAGCGGTTAATGAGACATCTTGGAGTTCCAGTTCTTAAGATATCCGCACGAAATAAAACTGGATTCCCTGCTCTCTTAGATACGATTGACCGTATGATTCAGGGAGAAATTAGCACCTCCCCATTTTCGATTCAATACAACGAAGAAACCGAAGCAAAAATCACACAGCTTGAGCCGAATGTAAAAAAGCTTGTCGGAGATCGGTTTCCTACAAGATGGATCACATTAAGACTACTTGATGGGGATACATCGTTACTTGATGAAATTCAAAAGAGAATGCAGCAAAAGGAGGACTTAACGTGGAACGCAGTGGGGAACACGAGCGCCAATCATTTAGAGAACTTCTAGATCAAGCAAACGACCTGTCAACTTCCTCTCTACGGGACGAGGTTGTCCAAAGTTTATATCAAACGAGTCAACAAATCTGTCAGAAAACAGTTCGCTTTACGAAAAGCAAAGAAGATAAGAAAACAGAGCGATTGGACGCTATTTTCACCTCGCCGATTTGGGGATTCCCCATCATGCTCGCCATGCTTGGGCTTATTTTCTATCTCACAATCGCCGGGGCAAACGTCCCCTCTTCTATGCTTGCAAGCTTCTTTACATGGTTAGAAGATTACATTTCGATGGCATTCACTGCATTGAATTCACCAGACTGGCTCCATGGCGTGCTCGTTCTCGGTCTTTATCGCGGAACGACCTGGGTGATTAGTGTTATGCTGCCACCAATGGCGATCTTTTTTCCAACGTTTGCTTTACTGGAAAGCTACGGGTATTTACCTCGCGTCGCGTTCAATATGGATCGGTTGTTTAAAAAGGTTGGCGCGCACGGCAAGCAGTCCCTTACGATGGCTATGGGATTCGGATGTAATGCAGCCGCCGTCTTATCCACGCGCATCATCGAATCCCCGCGTGAACGTATGCTTGCGATACTAACGAACAACTTCGTACCTTGTAACGGTCGCTGGGGAACACTCATCGTGCTTGCCTCGCTCTTTATGGCAGCTGGATTTACCGGAGGAATGCAAACACTCATCTCCTCTGGCGTTATTGTTGGTATCGTCATTTTTGGTATTTTCGTTACGTTTGTTGTGTCATGGGTACTTTCCAAAACGATGCTAAAAGGCGTGCCGACGCACTATACATTAGAACTCCCGCCATACCGGAGACCGAAATTTTTCGATACAGTGGTACGCTCATCTCTTAATAAATCATACGCCGTTCTTATGAGAGCAATTAAAATCGCAGCACCTGCCGGAGTGCTCACATGGGTGTTTGCGAACATCTATATCGGAGACACGAGCATCTTTATGTATGGAGTGAACTTCCTCGATCCATTCGCTCAATCACTCGGGTTAGACGGTTATATACTGCTTGCCTTCATTCTCGGGTTGCCTGCGAATGAAGTCGTTCTGCCGATCTTGCTAATGGGATACTTATCGACTGGATCGATGCTTGAGGTTGATAATCTGGCCGACTTAAAGAACATTTTTCTTGATCAGGGCTGGACTTGGTTAACGGCTCTTAACATGATGTTATTTTCCTTGCTTCACTATCCATGTGGCACAACGTTGATTAATATTTATAAAGAAACAAAAAGCTACAAGTGGACATTTGTTGCCTTCATCATTCCAACCGTTATTGCGCTAGGCGTTACATTTGCTGTCGCTCAATTAGTAAGAGGAATGGGATGGGTTTAGAGAACTCGGCGAATCAAAAAGCATGCCCATCGCAGGCATGCTTTTTCCTATTCATCAGTTATGAACTCGCTATATTCTTTCTCTGCACATAAGAAAGCTGCTTTTTCACAAAGTAAACTAGTAAGCCGACGATCAAACCGAACGACAGCAGACAAACCCCAGTCATGAGCGGAGCCACTTTAAAAGCGTAGAGAAACATATCAATTTCATAAATATCTTTTGAAGCGACGACTGTGCCTGGCGTGAAAATGAGATGGCTTTTCCAATCTGACAGAGTCGATAATTGACTTGCCGTCCAGGAGGTAGCCCAGTACGAATACCCAAAGACAGTGACGAGACAGAGCATCGAGTAAAGTTTGAAGAAACCCCTTTTTTTCACACCATCACCTCTATGATTTTATACTGTATTTATTCGATAGTTACGTTGAACATTCCTGTATTTTCCTGAAATTGGTGCACCTATTTAGAGAGCGTACTTTCCAACCTTGATAGATATAAGAAAACACCTATTTCCAAATAGGAAATAGGTGTTTCAAGCGCTCTATTCTTCTGGAAGCAGAACAATCTTCCCTAATTTACCCGCCTTTTTAAAATATACCTGCGCCTCTCTCGCCTTTTCTAACGGAAAAGTTCGATCAATAACGGGTTTGATTTTACCTTCCGCTATCGCCTCAAGCATGCGTTTGAATTTTTCTCTCGTTCCAAGAACAGAGCCGTAAAGAGTAATGTGCTTCAGATACATCGTTCTAAAATCAAGTTGTGTCTTCTGACCACCAGCTGATCCTGATGTACAAAACTTGCCGCCTTTCTTTAATACTTGAAGCGACGTTGCAAACAGAGCGTCTCCTACTACGTCTAATATCGAATCAATCGGACCACCGTTTGCTTCGATGATTTCTTCAGCGAGATGATCGGATTTATAAGAAAGCACATGAGTGGCACCGAGGTCTTTCAGCTGATCTTCTAGGGCAAGGTCGCCAACGATCGCAATCACCTTAGCACCGAATACGCGAGAAGCGATTTGAACATTGAGCGATCCAACGCCACCGTTCGCCCCTGTTACCATGATCGTTTCACCTGGATTGGCTTGAATTTGTTCAACCATGTGCCAGGCCGTCATTCCACTTACAGAGAAAACCGCGCTTTCTGTAAAGTTAGGAAGGGGCATATCAAAGCATAATTCCGCTGGCCAAACGACGTATTCGGCATAGCCACCGTCGTATTCAGAGCCAATGAATGACATATCTTCAGAAATATGCTCCAATCCTTCTTCTCCACTAGAGGTAAATGGAAACAGCACTACATCTTTTCCGATCATCTTCTTATTATGCTCATTGCCGGCTTTTACGATTGTTCCGGTAATATCAGACCCTGGCGTTCTTGGAAACTGAACTCCCTCTGGACGCCAACCAGATTTCTTACCAGTCCCATAAGCTCCTTCTCTCATCCAAATTTCCGTGTTATTGATGGCGCAAGCTTTAACCTTAACGAGCACCTCATCTGATTTTGGCTCAGGTATCGCTTGCTCCACCACCTCTAATTGATCCACATCACCGTATCCCATTACTTGAACTGCTTTCATTCATTTATTTCCTCCATTCAGCACTGCGGTGCCTGTCACCACCCGATATTTGTCACATTATGTCTTGTTGGATATTTTATCAGTTTCTTTCTCAAGATAGTAGTAATAGGGTGATTCATTTGATTGAGAAAGAAGGTAGTCCGTATGAGAAATGAACACATTGTTCAGCAAACGGTTCAGCGTGCTCAGGAAAAGAAAGCGAACAAAGGCGATGATCACCGGCTTCACTGGTGGCAATTAACGCTTATTGGAATAGGCTCCATTATCGGAGCTGGTTTCTTTCTTGGTAGCGGTCTATCCATTGAACGAGCAGGTCCTTCTGTTCTTCTCGATTACTTAATTGCCGGGATTATCGCCTTCCTCGTTTTTAGCGCACTCGCTGAAATGTCTGTTCATGACAATGAGACGGGTTCTTTTAGAAAGTATGCTCAAATGGCTTTCGGTCATTCAATGGGATTCATGAGCGGGTGGATGTACTGGGTGTCAGGCTTGCTCATTATGGCGAGTGAAATTACAGCGCTAGGGCTTTTCACCCAGTATTGGTTCCCATCTGCACCACTCTGGCTATTGATGATTCTCTATACAGCACTTGGCATAGGGATTAATCTATTAGGAGTGAACAATTTCAGCACGCTAGAATCGTTATTTGCCGTTGTAAAGTTAGCCACACTCATCGGATTTATTGGCTTTAGCTTACTGTTTTTATTTGATGTAGTTGCTCCCGCTTCCTCTGTTCAAACCGAGACAGTGAAGATAAGCTCCCTTTTTCCAAACGGCTTAATGGGTACATGGTCTGCGATGATCTTCGTTCTCTTCTCGTTTGGAGGGATTGCGGTCGTAGGGTTAATGTCGAGTGAGCTTAAACATAAAGATGAAACACCCAAAGCAGGACTCGCTACCGTTGTGATTTTGACCGTTCTCTATCTGTTATCGATTTTCTTTATTCTCTATATGGTTTCATGGACGGTGATTAGCGAAGAGGAAAGCCCATTCGTCACCGCCCTTTCGCAATTTCAACTTCCTTTTATCGGATCGATATTTACGATCATTTTAATCACAGCGGCTTTTTCCACAATGGTTGGAGCCCTATTTTCCATTACGAAGGTGCTTGTCTCTCTTAGTCACGCTGGAGATGCTCCTAAATTACTTGATCACCACACGAAAAAGGGCGTCGCCACACGGGCATTGGCCTTGAATGCCATCGCACTCGGCATCATGATTGTCGTATCTTATGTGTTACCTGATAAAGTGTATGAATACTTAACAACAGCAGCAGGGATTATGTTGATTCTAAACTGGGTGGTCATCCTCTCTTCCCAAATCAAAAACCGCCGCCATTACATTGAAACACCAACGAAGAAAAGATACTTTAAAATGATTGGAGCGCCCTTCACCTCCATTCTCGGCATTGTTCTCATCTTCATCGTCATAGCAGGGGCTGCATTTCAAGAAAGTGAACGGATAGGGCTATTTATTAGCATTGGGATAATGGCGATTATTTTCATTTCGTATTTTTTTGTGAGAAGGAAGACACAATCTACTCGCGAATGAAGGCAGCACAATACAAAAAAACCCTCCGTTGAAAATAACAGAGGGCTCTCTTCCTAAATTAATAGAGCTTCCCATGACGATAAAGAATATTAGAAAGCTTCATCACGGTGTGAATATAACAATTCTGTCTAAGGGCAAAAGGGTCACTGAAAAACTGCGGATAAATTTCGTCCATCGTTTCTTTCATTTTCTTAAAGAGAAGCGAGAATACTTCTTCTTCACTGTAGAACTGTGTTTCTCTTCCTTGTAGCCATTCAAAGTATGAAACGATAACACCGCCGGCATTCGCCAGGATATCTGGAATAACGAGCACACCATCTTCACTAAGCTTTCGGTCGGCGCCAAGAGTAATCGGGCCATTCGCTCCTTCAACGATCATGCGCGCTTTCACTTTATCGACGTTGTCTTCATGGATTTGGTCTTCAAGGGCAGCCAAAATAAGAATGTCTGTATCAAGGTAAAGCACATCCTCCCGATCTTGAATGTCAGCTTTAATATTATTTTGGCTCAACGCTTCATCCGTTGTCGGCAGATCTCCGTCATGATTCGAAGTGAACTCAATAAGCGCCTTCACATCAAGTCCGTCTTCATTATAAAGTGTAACGTTGCGATCACTTACCGCTACAACTTTAGTATCTAAATAGTTACAGCTGTAAGATTCAAGCGCCGCAACAGATCCAACGTTACCAAACCCTTGAATACCAATTGTGAGCGGGCGTTTGGAATGCTCAAGCGCAGTCTTCGCAAATCGGTTATCATTTTTCTTAAACCACTCTTCATTCTCCTTCACAAAATTATGGAGCATGTAACGAAGCGTATAGTAAACCCCTTTTCCAGTCGCTTCTCTTCGACCAAGCGACCCACCGTTCACCTGACTTTTTCCTGTAAAGCTTCCGCGATAAGGACGCCCTTGATGAATGTTTTTGTACTCGCCCATCATCCAGTCCATTTCTCGTTCACCTGTTCCCACATCTGGCGCAGGGATATCTTTATCCGGACCTAATATATCGCAAAAATTTTGAACGTACGTTTTCGAAATCGTATGTAATTCTTTTTCCGAGAACTCACGAGGATTAATCACAACGCCGCCTTTCCCTCCACCAAATGGCACATCGTGAAGCGCATTCTTAAGCGTCATCAGCGTTGCAAGGTTAATCACTTCATCCTCTTCAACTGTTTCATGGAATCGAATACCACCTTTATACGGGCCAACGGCATTATTATGCTGTACGCGGAAAGCGGGAATTCGTAAGATCTTGCCGTTCTCAAGAGGAACGCGAAGAAATGATTTTTGAATTTGGTTCGGTGTAGAGAGAATCGATTCAAGCGACTTGAACGCATTCTCACGATCTTCGTCCTTGAAATTTGGTAAAAACGATTCATCTTCGAGTAGTGCATTTAATGATTCTTGAACAACTTCTCCATATTTACTAGCCAATTTTATCCCTCCATTATTTTCTAATCTATTAATATCGTACCCGTTTGAAACTAGTTCAAACGGGCTGGATGAAAAGGCTTACTAATTTTTTAACACAATCACAAAATCCACCGTACTACCTAGAAAAAAAGCCTGGCATGAGGCGGAATACGCTCATGCCAGGCTAGGAATTTAAAGATCTGATTCTTTTAACGTTGATCAGCCGGAAAGACGACTCCGATTTGCTTACGTGCTTCATCCATGACTTCTACTGACCGAAGAGAATTTTCGTGTGAATTAATCGAAGACTCCAGTTGACCAGACTGAATGAGCTCAATGAACTCCTTCGCTTCATACATCATCGTATGAGACTGGTTCTGTGTGAGATCTTCAATTGATCCATCTCGATAGTGGATTTTCACATCAAGCGGTGAACCTATTTTATCAATTAGAATGCTACCATTCTCTCCTTGAATTTCGGACGGAAGATGAGAATCTGTGATTTTGGAATACATGATCACCGCTTCTTTGTCTTCATAACTAAGCAAAATACTACCTTCTCCATCAACACCAGACTCAAGCATAACGCCTTCTGCTTTAATCGACTGTGGCATTCCTAACATTGAGACAACGGGGTACACACCATATACACCGATATCCATCAGTGAACCATTGGAGAATTTCGGGTTAAAGGCATTTAACACCGTTCCTTCTTTATAGGCATCGTAGCGAGATGAATACTGACCGTAATTCGCAACAAAGCGACGTACCTGTCCGATCTTATGCAGGTTCTCTCGCACCATTTGCATGTTTGGCATAACAGTTGACTTCATTGCTTCCATTAGAAGAACCCCGTTCCGAGAAGCAGCCTCAACCATCTGTGTCACCTCGCGCTTATTTGACGCCATCGGCTTCTCACAAAGCACGTGCTTCCCAGCATTCATGAAAATAACCGATTGCTCTGCATGAAGGGAATTCGGACTCGCGATATAGACCGCGTCGATCACATCGCTGTTAGCCATCTCCTCGAGACTCGTAAACGTCGCTTCTGCCCCATGCTTCTCAGCAAACGCCTTCGCCTTCTCTTCTGTTCTAGAGTAAACCGCCGTTAGCTTAAATTCGCTAAGCTCATTTGCCCCCGCGAGAAAATTATCCGTAATCTTATTCGTCCCAACTACACCAAAACGTACCATCAAATTCCTCCTATTTTGTTCGACAAGTGACAGGCACCGCCCGCCTTACGCCGAAATGTGTCACATTATGTAATTAGATTTAGTTTAACGCTGTCCGTACATCGTTTCAATGGAAATGAATCAAACAAACGCAATGCTGCATAAGCATTGCGTTTGTTTATTCGCTTTGTTCTATTTCCCTTTCATACCTATCATACATCGTTTCCAGTGCCCTCAAGCTACTATCAAACGTACCATGAAGGTTACCGTATTGAATTTGCGCTAAATCTCGAGTTAAAAAATTCGCATCCTTTAGCTCTTCTACACTTTCTTCAATCGCAAGACAGTTCTCAATAGAAAGGCGCAATTGTTTCTTAACATCGGCGGAATACGTCTCTTCAAAAGACAAATCGATTAACACATTTCTCGCTTCCTTGACATCAAAAGCAACATTATCAAGATCCTCTTTCGTCATGATGACCGCCTTCTCACTCATAAGCCATTCTTGGTCATACATCTGCAAAATATATTGAAGACGATCCATTGTAGGATCATCCCCTGAACCTTCAGCATACATCTTGCTTAATCCATTCATTTTCTCGGTATAATCTTCTACAAGATAAGGATCCGGGCTGTAGGAGATTGATCGATGCAAACTAAGAGAAGAATAAGGGTAAAACCAGGTGATGATAGCGAAGAAAAGCACAAGAGCGCCAATGAGAGATAAGATCGTAAGCTTCATTTTACGTGACATTATTTATTCCTCCGGTTCCGCAAGTTCGCGAGTGACAGGCACCACCCGTATCCGCTCGAACGCTGTCGAATCAGATCAAGCGCACGCCAAGCTGCTGCTCTAGCCATTTTGGTACAGCGAACCTAGCTGTCATTAATGGATCCACAACCTGACAGACTTCCACCTGACCAACAGCACTCATCAGCATCGTCGCATCCCCAATGGACATGCCTGTTTTCTCAGCAACTCGGTCCACCATTAGCTCTGTCGCAAGTTTCACGGCATCATCCAATGTGTCGGCAGACGCAATCTGTGTGACAAACTCTTTGTTCTCCAACATTGGTTGAACCAGTGGCTCTCCCTCTAACACTTCAAGCTTAACGGTCGCTCTTCCAGGCACTTCAATGCCCGATACACTGACTTCTCCGTCCCCCATCGCAGCGTGGAAATCACCTAATCCAAACAGTGCTCCTTCCGCAAATACTGGGAAATACAGCACGGCTCCTTCTGTTACCATCTTGTTATCCATGTTTCCACCGTGAGCCCCAGGGGTGCCGCATGAAATACCTGCTCCTTCAGGCGCAACCCCAATCACTCCGATCATCGGATTAAGCGGAATCGTAAGGCCATTGAAGTGAGCTACGCCATCTTGAATAGGAATAACTTTAGACTCCATCTCTTTCAATCGGTGCCCCATAATACCAAGCTCTGGTCCAACGACCATAACACCCTGTTCTCCAATCTCGAGCTTTTCAATTGTCACCTTTAACACATCTCCAGGTTTGGCTTCCTTCACATAGATAGGTCCCGTCGCTGGATTCACTCGGTTCCAATCAATCCCGCTAATCTCATCTTCTTCGGTTTGAAGCTGATTTTCAAAGCAGTCATACGTCACAATTTCTATCGTCGCGCCTGATGGAACAACTTTTACTGGCTTATGAGACTTATTAAAATCATAGATAACAGAATCGTTCATAAGTAACTCCATTTAACATTCCTCCAATAGTTTCATTATTAAGATGATTTTAACAGTTTGAAACCGTCTTTGACTACTTTATTCGCTTAACTCCTAAGTACTCTTCAAATAACTAGTTCTGTGAAAATAGTCTCGAAACCGCAAGTTTATTCGGTCATTCGCAGGTCACGATCTTATTACGACTAGTTATTTAATCCCGATTTTCTTAATAGCATCCTTACAATCTATTAACATTCACTTCAAATCTATCACGTAGACTATGGGCTGTGAGAAAAAATGATCCAGGGGGAACCTACATATGTTTACTAAAAATGTTAAAAAGAAACTCATTCCATTCGCTGTGATTTCATCATTAGCCGTTGCAGGATATGCTGGTGTGTCTACAGATACAGATGCTAAATCCGATAACAGAAAAAAAAATAAGAATGAAATCGAGAATGTCATTTTCTTAATCGGTGACGGCATGGGGCCGGGCTATACAACGGCTTACCGCTCATTTATGGATGATAAAACAACACCTTATATGGAAAAAACAGCTTTTGATGAGTATCTAGTAGGCGCTCAAGAAACGTATTCATGGGATCCTGAAGAAAGCGTAACGGACTCTGCTGCAGCAGGAACGGCCATGGCGGCAGGGGTGAAAACATATAACGGCGCGATTTCAGTTGACGTGGACAAAAACGAAGTAAAGACTGTTCTAGAAGAAGCTAAGGAAAATAAGAAAGCAACTGGTCTTGTCTCTACTTCGCAAATTAACCATGCAACGCCAGCATCGTTCGGTGCGCATGATGAAGATCGCAATAACTATAACGACATCGCTGACGATTATTATGATGAGATGATTAACGGTGAGCATAAAGTAGATGTACTACTTGGAGGAGGAACATCTTACTTCGAGCGCTCAGATCGCAATCTAACAGAAGAATTCCAAGAAGATGGCTACAGCTATGTAACATCGAAGGATGAGCTTAAGACAGATAAGAACAAACAAATCCTTGGCCTTTTCGCTCCAAAAGGAATGGATAAAGCAATCGACCGTACAGAAGATGCACCATCTCTCGAAGAAATGACAGATGCCGCGCTTAACCGCTTAAGTGAGGATAAAGATGGATTCTTCCTTATGGTAGAAGGCAGTCAAATTGACTGGGCTGGTCATGATAACGATGCTGTGGCAGCGATGAGTGAAATGGAAGACTTTGAGAAAGCTTACGCAGCAGCGATTGAATTTGCAAAAAAGGACAAGCATACGCTCGTCGTTACAACGGCTGACCACTCTACTGGTGGCTTCGCAATGGGACGTGATGGTGAATACAAATGGGATCCAGCTCCACTAAAAGCAGCAAAAAAGACACCTGACTACATGGCAGCACAGATCGCTGATGGCGCTGATGTTGAGAAAACACTTATTGAAAACATCGATCTTGACTTAACATCTGAAGAAATCGCTTCTGTCAACAAAGCCACTGAAACGAATAACGTTGTGGAAATTGACAATGCCATTGAAAAAATCTTTGATCTCCGTTCAGGTACTGGCTGGACAACTGGCGGACATACTGGTGTGGACGTGAACGTCTATGCTTACGGTCCACAATCTGAAAAGTTCGCAGGTCTTCACGACAATAATGAAACAGGGCAATTGGTGATGGATCTTCTAAATGCGAAACAGAAAGGCGATCGTGATGAAGACGACGATCGGGACCATGACAACGACCACCACAAAAAAGACAAATAAGGAAGAAACTCCCGTTGCTTTAAATGCAGCGGGACTTTTCTTCCTGATGAAGGAGTTTGGTTCAAGTGAAATATGTACTTGTTGCGCTTTTATCAGCATCTCTTTTTCTCGGAGGGTGCGCAGCGAACGATGCTGATAATGACGCTGAATCACAAGCAGAGAATTCTACAACTACCGAAAAGTCTGAACCGAAGAGTGAACAAAAAGAGAATACTCGTGTAGTCGACAGCCCTCAGGCGCCTGACGACAGCTCGCTTACAGAAGTTGGTCAAACATTTCAGGATGCCGACGGGTCCATTAAGTTAAAAGCTGTTTCTGATTATAACGAGAAAACAGAAATTGGTGATGTTGAGTTAACCATTTCAGATGTTAAAGTAATGAAATACGAGCCCTCCCCTGACTTGATTGATTTCTTCCACGGATATTCTACGAATGAAGAGAAATTCAACTATGTGAAGGTTCGGGTCAATGTGAAAAACACATCGGATGAAACGGTTAACTTCGCTCCTGTTTCCTTACTTGAAACGAGTGATGGAGAGAAAAAAGGATACGATGATGATTTTTACTTGGAGAGTCTTTACGGAGATTTTGCTCCGGGTGAAGAACGGATCGGTCAGCTCGGTTTCGTATTGAATGAAACTGACGTTGAGAATCTCAAGTCGCTCACGATTCACACGAGCAACGTATTCGATGAACAGAAAGAAACGATCACGAATAGTAAGGAGATCGCGATTCCTTTTTAAAGATGCCCTACAGGGTGTCTTTTTATTTTCCGCGGATAAAAAGAGCGTTTCGCGGAATTAAGTGATGTTTTCGCGGAAAAAAACCGATTATCGCGGAATTATTTCAATTTCCGCGGAAATAAGCTGTTAAGTTCCCTATCAGATCATTTCATCTTCCTACTTCATACCGTTTTGTATCCCTTTTTTAAGTACCATAAGAGATACGTTACAAAAGATAGACCAAGCCCACCGAAGAGAAAGACTGATTGAAGTTTGTACCCTTTGTTTTCGGTCATCCAGTCCATCACAACATAAAAAACCGCTGCCAAATCTAGCATCTACATCTCCTCCAGAGTGTTTGAATACTAGATTATAAGCGAGCGGTTTGGAATATATACCAACTTTTTCATTATGTGAGTGAATTAAGGCGATCGGTTAGCTGCATGAATGACTTACGGTCACGAGAATCAAGAGCCTGGTCAATTTCTTTCTTTAGAATGTCTTGTTTTTGTTCGATGCTGGAAGCATTGATGTGTGCGATGAGCTGTTCGACCATTTCCTGTCTCTTTTCCGAAATCTGATTTTGGTAGACGTTTCGATTCTCCATCATCCAATCCTCCATTCATATTTATAGAAACGTGTTAACGTTTTCTATGCGATTAATTACAGTTTAACCGATTTTTACGATATTTAAACAATAGTTTAGAAGATTCTAATAAATGAAGTCGAATTTTGTACTATTTTACTAGACTAGAGCTTAGGAAGTCTTAATGATCGTCTTCCTGCTTGGAAGCAGCAATTTGTGCAGAAGTCGTTTCGATTAGAGAGCGCTCCTTTTCCTTTACCTTTTCCTTATGGTCCCTTCTAAGGGAAATAAATAGCGCTCTACACATTAGAATCATAATAAAAGTAAATGGTAGAGCTGAGATGAGTGAAGCGGTTTGGAGCCCTTGAAGACCACTGCTAATAATGAGCACGACAGATATAGCAGCAATAAGTGTTCCCCAGACGATCTTCGACGCCATCGACGGGTTCATGCTTCCTTTCGACGTCATCATCCCTAATACGAAGGTTGCCGAGTCAGCAGATGTAACCAAAAAGACAGCGATTAAGAAAATCGAAAGACCTGACAAAACGGTTGTTAACGGAAACTGTTCTAGCGTAACGAATAGCGCACTCGTGACATCGTTACTAACAGCAGCGGTAATAGCCGTACCGCCGAATAGATCCATGTTCAAGGCTGCTCCTCCGAAAACAGCGATCCAAACCATCGCAATAAATGGAGGTACGATCAGCACTCCGAAAATTAACTCGCGAATGGTTCTACCTCTTGAGATTCGCGCAACAAAAGAACCGATAAAAGGCGACCAAGCGATCACCCATGCCCAGTAGAATATGGTCCAATCTTTGACCCATGATCCACCCTGGTACGGTGTCATATAGAAACTCATCTCAACAAAGTTTTGGATGTAATCACCAATCGCAACGGTAAAGCTCTCAAAAATAAAGACGGTTGGTCCAAGTATAAGTACAAATAGCATGAGTGCCAGAGCAAGCCCCAGATTCAGGTTGCTTAAGTATTTAATCCCTCTATCAAGTCCTGTTGTCGATGAAAAGAGATAGAGCACAAGAAGAATGCCGGTTATGATCAGTTGAACACCTGCGTTCTGCGGCAGGTCATACATATAATTTAAACCGCCGTTAATTTGCAGAATTCCCATCCCAAGTGATGTCGCAACACCCATAACGGTCGCAATAACAGCCAGCGTATTCACGATTGTTTTCCAGCTCGCCTTTTTCTTCGGCGTTTTCACAGTGATCGTTGAACTTATAAGTGCTCCTCGATCTTTTTTATATTGAAAGTATGCCATCACAAGACCAACGACGGTAAAAACCGACCATTGATGAATGCCCCAATGAAAGAAAGAATAGCGCATCGCTGTCCGAGCAGCCTCTTCTGTCCCGCCTTCAACTCCCAGGCCAGTTGGAGGTGTACCGAAATGAGTCATCGGTTCTGCCACTCCCCAGAAAACAAGTCCAACGCCAAATCCAGCGCTAAAGAGCATGCCGATCCAAGTGAAATAGGCATATTTTGGACGTTCGTCTTCTTTACCAAGACGTACTTTCCCATACTTACTTAGAGCTAAGTATAAACAAAATACGACGAAGAACATGACCGCGATTAAGTACAACCAGCCAAATGCATTCGTCGTAAAATTAAAAACCGAACCTGCAATTTTCGCAAACCCAGCTGGAGCAGCAGCTCCCCAAACGACAACCAGTGTAATGACGAGCGCGGATACCCAGAAAACTGGATTTCTGTAATTCGAACTCATATGCTTCTCCCCTTCATTAAATGGACGTGTGGTCTGTATCATTCTTCGTATTCTATCCTTAAAGGGTAGTACCCCGCTGCCAAAATCACTTGAAATGAAGTCGGTCAATTAGTAGGGAACTGCCCATTAAGCACAGAAGATTTACTAAACCGTCAGAGAAGGAACCCCTTCCCTGACTGAAGTTACTTAAGCTTTCATTCGATGTTTCAGCTTAAAACTAACGACTCGTGGCTCAGTCATTTCAAGAATGGAGCTCCTCACACCTTCTCGCCCAATTCCTGAACCTTTAACCCCACCGAAGGGCATTCCATCAATTCGATAATCTGAGCTATCATTAATCATTAGCCCACCTACTTGCAGTCGGGTTATGGCTTCAAAGGCTTTTTCGAGATTTTCAGTGAAAATCCCCCCGTGTAATCCATAGTTCACACCATTTGCAAGATCAATAGCTTCATCTAAATCATTGACAGGGTAAAGAAGAACAGCGGGTCCGAAAATTTCCTGCTTGGCGATCATACAATCCTGAGGAACGTGTGTAAGGACAGTTGGTGTATAATAAGCCCCCTCTCTCACACCGCCAGTAAGGAGATTCGCTCCTTGCTCCAGTGCCTCACCTACCCACGCTTCCACTCTTATCGCTTCCTTTTCATTAATCATCGGCCCCATGTCAGTCGTTTCAAGCATTTTATCACCAACAGACAGAGCCACCGTCTCTTTAACAAACAGTTCTTCAAAAACGTCGTAGATTCCTTCCTGAATATACACGCGTTGAACGCCGATGCAATTTTGCCCAGCTGCCGAAAACGAGCCTGATACGATTGCCTTTACAGCATGTTCGAGGTCCGCATCATCCAATACGATTACCGGGGAATTCGAGCCTAGCTCCATGCTGATTTTCTTTAAACCTGCTTGGTGTGTAATCTGTTCACCTGTTTCTAGACCGCCGGTAAATGAAATCATACGAACGTCAGGATGTGTCACAAGCACGTTTCCAATCTCACTCCCTCTTCCGGTAATGACAGAGAGTACTCCGTGTGGAAGATCAGCATTGTCGAATGCTTCCGCTAGAAGAAGCGCGCTAAGCGGAGTTACTGTAGCAGGCTTCACGATGATCGCATTGCCCGCTGCAATTGCTGGTCCGATCTTATGCGCCACAAGATTTAGAGGATCATTAAATGGTGTGATGGCTCCTATAATGCCAACCGGAAAGCGAAAATAATAACCAAGTCGATCTTCACTCCCGGGACGCTGATCAAACGGAATCGTTTCCCCGTTAATTCGCCTTGCCTCTTCAGCTGATAACCTCAACGTTTCAATACAACGCTGAACCTCTCCTCTTGCTTCCTTAATCGTTTTACTACCTTCCATTGCAATCGTTCTAGCAAAACGCGTTCGATTCTCATCAACATACTCAGCAGCTCTGTGAAGGATCGTCATTCGCTTATGAACTGGAAGCTCACTAGCGATTTTCATTCCTATTTTCGCTTCGTTAATGGCGAGATGCATATCTTCAGCAGATGCAGAAGGAACACTGCAAATAAGAGATTGATCATGCGGATCCAACACTTCAATCTTTGCCTCTCTCGTCGTCCATTTCCCTGCAAGATACATGCCCTGAACAGCCGTTTGCGTCGTCATCCTCACATCCATCCTTCCCATTAGGTAGTAATCGCTGTTTTCTCCCGATGAAAGTGAATTAAATCGATTAATAGCGAGAAGCCCGTTTCTTTAATTCCAGCTCCTGCCCCTGATAAAGTAATCGGCCCAGCAAGACTGCATTCATACGTAATCGCGTTCGTTGCACCACTAATCGTAGCAAGAGGATCAGTAAGCGGTAGCCGTTCTGGTCCTACGGTTGCAGTGACGCCATTCTTTCCTTTCTTTAGCGTTCCTAACAGCTTCCACCGTTCCCCGTCTCGCTTTGCATCCACGATATCCTGATTCGTTAAATGACTTATTCCTTTGCAGGCTACCTCTTCCACTGCCAAAGATGCGCCCATCACATAATTTGCTAGAATAACAGTCTTATATCTAACGTCATATCCTTCAATATCGTTCGTTGGATCAGCTTCAGCGAATCCAAGATTCTGCGCTTCTTTTAATGCATCTTGAAACGATAAACCTTCTTCCATTCGAGTTAACATATAATTGGATGTCCCGTTAAATATCCCTCTTATCTCGGAAATATCATTTCCAGCGAGCGTCGTAAGGGGCATTCGGAGAGCTGGAGTTCCACTCATAACGGTTCCTTCAAATCCAAAAAACACTCCGTTGTTTTTCGCAAGCTGACTCAGTTCTCGATACGCTAGTGCAATAGGTCCTTTATTTGTAGTAACGACATTTTTTCTTGCTTGAAAAGCTGCCTTACAGTGATCAATCGCAGGCTGCCCTGTCCTCACATCCGTAAACGTTACTTCGATAATCGTATCCGCATTTGATTGCTTGATCGTTTGCATACTATCAAGCCCTCTAATAAGTCCAGGTTCGTTAGGATAAGACTGAAGCGATCCTGTGGAATTCAACGTTTCCTTAACTAATTTGAGATCAAGACCTTCTGGATGATAAAGAGAACCTTTCATCATATCCGAGATGGCGACTACTTTAAGCTCCAGCCCTTCTTTTTCAACAAGTTCATTACCTTGATTTTGAATAATGTCGGCGAGTCCCTGACCAACTCCCCCAAAGCCTATGAAGGCGATGCGATGCGCCACTTGTGACACCTCCGTTTAGATTGATTGAAGCATTTCGTGCGCTGTTTTCGTTAGAATCGCTGTTCCAATCGGAAGACATCGTTCATCAATATCAAATATAGGTGTATGAAGCTCTCTACTAATCCCGTCTCTTATTGCACTACCAAGGAAAAACATCGCTGCCGGCACTCGCTCTGCCATATAGGCAAAATCTTCACCGCCCAGGCCAAATGGTCCGCGCGCAATTTCCATTTCTGGATCTAACTCAGTCGCAACCTTTTCAATGATGCGATTCACGCGCGGTGAATTTCTGAGAGCCGGCTCGCCATTCTCAACATGAAACTCATATGTCCCACCAAGTGCCTCCGCTATCTTAAATGCTTTTTCAAGCTCTAAGGTCAAGTTCTCCCTCACTTCTGCCGAATAAGAACGAAATGTCCCAACTATCCTCACTTCATCCGGAATAACGTTGCTAGCACTCCCAGCGTGAATCTCACCAATGCTTGCCACAGCTGTCTCAAGGGGCGAAATGCGACGATTCACAATGCTATAGAGCGCTGGAAGCACAGAAGATAATATCCAGATCGGATCCGATCCCATATGCGGATATCCCCCATGACCTCCTGAGCCAGTTATCACTCCTTCAAATATGTCGACATTCGCCATGCTTTCTCCATCATTTACTTGAATAACACCTACCGGCTGCCACGGACATACATGAAGAGCCACAGCTGCTTCCACGTCATCTAACACTCCATCCAAGATCATGTAAGAAGCACCTGAGAGCCCGCTCTCATCCGTTGCTTCTTCAGCAGGTTGGAAAATGAGCTTCACCGTACCTTGAAGACTTCCATTACGCAAATCCTCAACTAGCAGTTTTGCAACGCCAAGAAGCATCGCCGTGTGAGCATCATGACCACAGGAGTGCATCACTCCGTCGTACTTCGACCGATAGCTGTGAGTACCTGATTCTTGAATAGGAAGGGCATCCATGTCCGCTCTAATGGCAATGGTTGGTCCTGATCCTCCACTAATTGTTCCAACCACTCCATGCCCCCCACACGCCTGAATATGAGGCACACCTATTTCTCGTAATGTTGTCGCAACAAATTCAGCCGTTTGCTTCTCTTGAAAGCTAAGTTCAGGATGCGCATGAAGCGTTCGCCGGAATCTAACTAACTCCTCCTTCATCGCCTCCGCTCGCTCCATTTCCGTATGCTTCGGCGCCATGACCGTCCCTCCTTTGCCGTGTGTCTATACCTTTGCCTCGCTGGATACGGATTGGAACGCCTGTTCAAGATCAGCAATCAAATCCTCAACATCCTCAATTCCCGCTGAATATCTGACGAGACCTTCTGGAATGCCCATGAGTGCCCGCTCTTCTGGCGTACATTCAACATGGCTCGTTGTACGAGAAGGTCCTACTGTCGTTTCCACCGCCCCGAGATTCGCCGCTCGGTTGGCATATTTTAGTTTCGGAAGTAACTGACGCATCGTTTCAACCCCGCCTTTCACAGAGAAGCTGAACATTCCTCCGAAATCCTTCATCTGTTTCTTCGCAATCTCATGGCCTGGGTGCGTTTCAAGCCCCGGGTAAAAAACAGCTTCTACAAGCTCCTGAGTTTGGAGATATCTCGCAACCTTCATTGCGTTTTCACACTGTTTCTTCACCCTTAGATGCAATGTTTTCATACCTCTTAAAAGGAGATACGCGGCCATCGGATCCATTGTCGCTCCATTGATTTCTCGGTAGTGGTAGATTTTCTCGATCAGTTCTTTTCTTCCACAAATGACGCCCCCAAGTGCATCGGCGTGGCCACCGAGAAACTTCGTTGCACTATGAAGAACGAGGTCAACACCGAGCTCCAGCGGATTTTGATTAATTGGCGTAGCGAACGTATTATCTACCACGACAAGTGCACCAACATCATGACCTGCTTTCGCCATGCGCTTGATGTCCGTAATTTTTACCGTTGGATTTGTTGGTGTCTCGAGATAGAGAATCTTACATCCCTTTGCCACTTCCTCCTCAATCATCTCGTGATCTCCTGTTTCACATAACACCACTTCGATGTTTAACCTTGGCAAAAACTCGGTGAAGATTTTATTCGTACCTCCATAAGTATCCTTAATGGATACAATACGGTCGCCAGGCAAAAGAAAAGTCGAGAGTGTGTTGCTGATGGCGGCCATTCCCGTCGAGAAGCTAGTAGCTGATTCAGCCCCTTCAAGAGCTTTCACTTTGTCTTCAAAAGCCTGAACAGTTGGATTCGTATTTCGTCCGTAAATATGTCCCTTCTTGTTTCCAACCGCAACTTCATACCATTCGTCCATATCGTCGTACCCATAAGCTACACTAAGAACGACCGGAACCTGAGTGGCTCCATGTACAAGATAATCCTTTTCCCCTGCCCATACCGCTTTTGTTCCATTGTTTGTTTTCTTCATCTTCGTCATCTCCTTTTTCTAACTAGTGAATGGATGCCCATGCTTTCTTTTCCTTAAGCAAGTTGTACGTATACAGAGCGATCGCTGTGTCCTGGACACCCGTGCCAGTTAAATCGCATACGGTTACTTGCTCGTTAGTCACTCTGCCTTTCATACGTCCCGCTGTAATCTCACCAATTTCCACTGCCTTCTTCATCATTTGTTCCTGATCAACCGCATGGTGAATTTCTCCTAGTTTACGAGATTGATTTTTCACATCGCACACAAGAAGGTCCACCCTTTCTAGAACTCCCGCTTCAAGCTCCTGCTTCACTTCGGCATCTGATCCCATCGCGGTAATATGAAGGCCACTGTGCAGCCATTCCTCTTTAATAATCGGGGATGTCGCAGGGGTGGTTGTCACAACAATATCGCTATTCCGTACAACGTCTTCCGCGCTCGCTGCCTCCACCTTTACCCCAAGCTTAGCCTCCATGTCTTTCATATAGCGCGCGACGTTCTCTTCCTTTCGCCCATACACTAGTACTCTTTCAATTTGGCGTACGCGCGAAATCGCCTCAAGCTGATAGCGCGCCTGACTTCCTGATCCGATAACCCCTGCCGTTCGTGCGTCTTCTCTTGAAAGATGCTTCGCCGCCACTGCCCCTGCTGCTGCAGTCCGAATGTCCGTTAAATAACCATTATCGAGAAGAAGCGCCTCAGGCTTTCCTGTTTCTGAGTGAAAAAGCATCATGAGACCATTTCCACTAGGTAATCCTCGTTTGAAATTATCGAAAAAACCCGTTGATACTTTGATCGCGAAATAATCTAGTCCTTCCACATAAGCTGATTTCACATCAACTTCTCCGTTGTATGAGGGAATATCAATCCGCATAATCGGAGGCATCTCTACTCGCTTTGTAGCAAAACTCGTGAACGCATCCTCCACTACTTGAATGGTCTCGGCATTCAGAACAACGTGCTTTCGAATCTCTTCCTCTGTTAAAAGAATCATCACATCACTCCTACACCGCATCATTATCCATCGCAAAAAGATTTGTTGCGGTAATTAATTTTCTCGGCATGTTTGCCAGCACCTCAATGCCTGTATTAGTGACGTAAAAAGACTCACTAATTTCAATACCAAAATCGTCATACCAGATTCCCGGAATCATATGAAAAGCCATATTCGGCTTCAATACTGTTCGATCCCCCTGCCTGATGCTCGCCGTATGTTCACCCCAATCTGGAGGATAATTCAGCCCCATGGAATAACCAATCCGAGAATCCTTGATAACACCGTACTTCGCAATCGTTCTGCGCCAAACTTCCTCCACTTCCTCGCACGTGACGCCAGGCTTCGCAAATGCAAGAGCTTCATTCAAGCCTTCAACGACAACACTTGCGATGTCATTCACTCGATCCTCCTGAGGACCGATCGATACCGTTCGAGCCATTGGACAGTGGTATCGTTTATAACAGCCTGCCAGCTCAATAATAACGAGATCTTTATCTCGGTACTTTTTATCGGTCCAAGTTAGATGCGGTGTACATGTGTTTTCACCAGAAGGGAGCATGGGCACAATGGCAGGATAATCACCGCCGAACTCAGGCGTACCACGAATCAAACTTTGATATATATCACCAACCACATCACATTCTCGAACCCCTTCTGCAATGGACTGAATCGCCTTTGTCATGCCACCTTCAACAAGTCTTGCCGCATTGCGAATGTACGCAATTTCCTGATCTGACTTAATCATCCTCACATGATTAACGAGCAGCGTCGCATTTTTCCAAACCGCATTCGGCAGCCCCTTTTTTAAATGTTCGAACGCGAGAGCTGAGAAATAATAAGCCCCCATCTCCACACCAATGACGCGATTACCCTGACCAATTTGCCTTAAGATATCTGCTACAAAATCCATTGGATGCTTGACGTCTGAATGAACATAGTCATCCGTATAGGAAATAATGTTCTCACGATAGAGCCACGTCGTCGCTTTCGCACCATTCGCATCCATTTTTCTGCCGATCCAGAGCGGATGCTCTTCATCAATGATGACAACGACCATCTGATCAACATAGAAGGACCAACCGTCATAACCAGAGAGATAATTCATATTTGCTGGATCAGTGATCAACAACACTTCAAGCCCTTCCGCTTCCATCCGTCTCTTCGTGCGCTGAATCCGCTCCTGAAATTCACTCATCTCAAATGATTGCATCGAGATCATTCCCCCTCCCACTGCTTCATTTCTGAATATTTAGTTAATTAATTACATTCATCATACCTAACAGGAGGTTTTTAAGACATCCGCTAAATTGTATGAAGTTTACCTTTTCGGTTTAGACAATTTTAATCATGAGACTTCTCTTGTAAACAAAAAAAGGCAGTACCCCCGCCCGGGTACCACTTTCTGAACATTACGATTTTACTTCAATGATATAAGTTGTTATTTCTTTAATTCTTCCATCCTTGAACTTATTAAATCGATAGGTTTCACAGAAATCATAGACTTTCTTCTCTTCTAAGTCATTCGTTGTATGAATTGTTCCTTCAACAGCAGCAGTTATGCCATGCGTAATGATCGTCTTAATGGTCAACTCAGTCTTTCCTTCTCGAGGCATCTCCTGAAACGCTTTCTCGAATTCATCTTTTCCAAGAATTTCATCTTCGCCTACCATATTCCACTTAATATCTTCTGTCACACTATTTAAAACAATTTCCTTATTCCCTCGTATAAATGCTTCGTTAAACTCCTGAAGTAACTTGCCTTTCGCAGTCGCCATCACTCATTCGCCTCCATAAAGTTTAAAGTATGTTCAAATAAGACAGCTCTTAAATCCAGTTCACTCCCCATAGGCTGTGCAATAGAATCATATAAAATGTCATAATGACCGTTACAATCATGAAAATCAACGTAATAAACCTATAAGGTAGACCTTTTTTAAAAGTAATGATGGAAATAATACTCGAAATAGCAGCCACTGCATAGTAAGCAAAGAACAGCGGATAAAATGTGTAAGGGCCTAGAAATAGACAGAACACTGCAAACTGAAGAATGAAAGCCAAAAAAGAGAGTGATAGCCATATTAATGAGCTCTTGTAAACGAAAGCAGTAACAATCGACAATAGGAAAGTACAAGAAAGTAGGACAACAAGGGACCATTCGTAAACAAAAAACAACGATTCGTCCGATACCGCTAGAAAGTAGCCAATGATTGATAGCGGAATAATAGCTAGAAGCAGAAGCGCATTTATCTTGATATAGCTCAATTCATTCAGCTTCAAGTGATCATGACTTAATTCGGTGGAAGTCAAAAGCGTCCCTCCTTTAAAAAGTCGGAATCTCTTAACCCAACCGACCAAATTTTGATGCTTAAATCAAGTAAAAACACGTCATCAGGATTCATTAAAGATAGCCTTGTCAACGATTCAATTTTTCGTAGTCGATACAGAAGAGACTGCCTATGAAGATTGAGCTTTCGAGCGGTTTGACTTACGTTCCCATTATTTAAATGATAGGCAGTGAACGTACCGATTAGATCCATCTTTCGCTTCTCATCGTAATCAACGAGCGGGGTGATCGTTGACATCGTAACCTCCTGCACATCCTTATCGTACGAGAGACGTTGCAACAACCGATTGATTTTCGTATCTTCATAATCTATGCGACTGCCCACGCCTTTTTGTTTTCTTCCAAGCTCTAGTGCTACGAATGCTTTACTGTAGCTCTCTTCAAAAACAATCACGCCATCACCATGCTGCCCGATCCCCCACGTCAGCAAGACGCCAGGAAGCAATCGACTCAACCTCCTCTCCAATAAGTCGAGGTATTGATTCACAAGTTCATTCGTTCCAGGAGTCGTTTCTAGAAAGATAAGTAGCTTCGATTCTTGAACGGTGGTAAGAATTCTCTTCTGAATCGTTTCTCCAGCAACAAGAATTTCCTCGCTCACATAATAGATCATGCTTTCAAACCAGTGTTGGTAAGAAGCAAATCCTTCTTTATTCTTTCTGAACAGCTCCTCCAGATTATCCAGCTCTCCTACAACACAAACATAAGGGAGCGTGAGGTTATATCCGAGAAGCTTCCCTCTCGAAAGAAGACGCTCTTTTGATACAAATTCTCCATTTGCTAAACTTAGAATAAAATCATCCTTTAATCGCATTTCTGTCTCTTCGATCGCGCTGTCTTTTAGAAAAGAAAGGGCTGCAGCAGTCGTGGCATGCTCAAGAAGATTCGTATCCAAATTGTTCGGATGATTGACGGAAAATATCACCATTTGACCCTGTTCCTTACCTGCAGACTGAATTCTCATCAACAGCCCAGGAGTATCGCCAATGACGATTTTCTCCATTTTTTTATGAAGAGGATGAAGATTTCCATCATGAACAACGGTCACATGACACTCACAGTGGCGTTGCCAATGAGTAACATGTTCAGTGGTACACCCTGCTTTGCCTTTCACTCTTCCTAAAGGGTCAGTAATCAGAACAGGAGAACCAAGATGTTTATGAACATAACGAGCTATATCTGAGCAGCTTCCGCCTTGAAGAACCATTTCTAAGAGACGTTGCTGTACCTCTTCTGATCGCTTCAGCTCTTCCTGCTGATAGTGATTAATTTTCTCCATACAAGAATGAATAACATCGGAAAACCGAATTTCCCAGGTCATTTCAATAAGGACAAAACCTCTCTGTTCTGCGAAGGAAATCACTCGTTTTGGAATATCGTATAAATGTCGACCTGTCGCAAGGGCAAGGGCTGACGCGCCTGATTCATAAACATCCTCGACAAAACGAAGCAAAGCATCTGAATCGTTGCCAAGTCCCACGCCAGTGGAAAGAACAAACTCATGCTGACGCACAAAATTTTCCACAGGTGTCTCAATCACTGAGACCCACTCAACTTGTTTCTGTTCAAGACGAGACTTTCCAGAAAGGACTCTTGCATCCGCAAGCATTGGTAACGCTGTGATTTCCCCAAGATTAACAGCCATCTTCATCACCCTTATGTGTGGAGATGACCTCTAGCAACCGGTCAACATCCACATTACTCCCGCTTACAAGCGCCGCTGTTCTCAACCCTATCTTTCTCGTTTTTTTATGTAAAAGGACTGAAACAGCTGTTGCTGCAGCTCCTTCAACTCCAATCTGATGGTGTCGGAATAAAAAGGACATGCCTCGCGCAATCTCTTCTTCTGAAAGCAACACGATATCATCCACATAATTCCTCACCATCGTGAACGTGTATCGATTATCCGCTCCTATACCGCCTAGTAAACTATCGGCTAGCGTAGTTTCTTCAGGCATAATAACTGGACGAGTCGCGCGAATGCTTTCGTACATCACAGCTGCACGCTTCATTGAAACCCCGATCACTTGAATGTTCGGATTAGCCGCTTTCAATCCGAGTGCAATTCCTGATAGAAGGCCTCCTCCTGACAAAGGGATCACGCACGTATCGAGGTTCGGAAGTTCTTCAAGTAGTTCAAGTGCAATCGTTCCCTGTCCAGCGATGACTTCAGGATCATCGAATGGTTTAATGACCGTCATCCCTTCCCGATCACGCAGTTCATAGCTAAACGCCTCAGCATCATCTTGATTTTGACCAGCCTGTCGCACTTCCGCTCCCATCTCACTAAGCTTCTTTACTTTATTTATAGGAACGCGATTCGAAATGCAAATATGTGCTTTCACTCCAAGCTGCCTTGCTACATAAGCAACCGCTAATCCGTGATTACCGGTAGAGAACGTCGTAACACCTTTCTTCCGTTCTTCCTCTGACAAACTCAGAATCTTATTGGCTGCTCCCCGTAATTTAAACGAACCCGTTTCCTGAAGGTTTTCTAATTTAAGATAAGCCGCCGTATCACTTACACTTGAAAGTCTTTCTGATTGAACAAGAGGAGTTGTTTTAATAAATGATGCAATGCGCTTCTTAGCGATCCAAATATCTTGGAGCGAAGGCGGGTTGATGGTTTTTGGTTGAAGGCGATTATGGGAAGTGGCCATATACATTGATGCCTCCTTTGAAGAATTTAAAGGACTACTCGATAATTCTATATATTCTGTTAATTATACAGGGAATAGGTATAAATTTCTAATTGTTCAAGAAATTATTCACAAAAAAAGAGCCTCTCATTTTTGAGACTCTCAAGTTGGATTTTTTCAACATCATCTCTTCTTTTCTAAAGCTCTTTCATATAGAAAGGTTTTATACTAAGAAAATGAATGGAGATTTATATTGGCTCTCATAGAGATAGAGAGCCCCGATGCTGCTTTTTCGAAGGAAGCGATAAGATTGTTAACCCACCAAATAGTAACCCAATTCCGATCCAAGACATAAGAGAAAGTACCTCTCCTACAATTAAAACGCCGAGTAGTGAGGCGGTTAAGGGCTCTGTTAATGAGAGCGTTACAGCTGTAGCAGACGATACTCCTACTAATCCTCTCGCATACAATAGATAAGCTAACCCGGTCGCTAAGATACCCAAATGGAGGGCAACTAATAACCCATTTATCTCTAGAAGCCACGACAGATCATAGAAAAAGAGAAGTGGCGAGAGTAAGAGAGCGCTTAGTGTAAAAACAACCGCTACAATAGTATCTGGTAAATACGTTCTAACTAACCTTTTACTAATTAATGTATAAACAGCAAAAGATAGTCCAGCACCAAACGCCATAACAATCCCAATAAGATCTACACGTATACTATCTCCATTGGAGACTAATAAAGCACAGCCGAGAATAGAAAGTCCAGTGGAGAGCCACCACTTTTTCTCCGGCATTTGCTTTTGTATGAGCCATTCTAGTATCCCTGAGAAAACCGGCGCACTCCCAATCGCTACCACTGTTCCAATTGCCACTCCTGTCTGTAAAACAGCCGAGAAAAAAAGTGGTTGGTAAGCGGCCATAGCGATAGATGCGGCGATAATGTATGGAATCGATTTACTGCTTATCAACAGTTTTCTTTGAACGAATAAAAGCACTAATAGGGTTAGTCCGCCAAATGCAAGACGAATCGCTCCAATCGCAATCGGACTTGCAAGCGGCGCAAAAGATTGCGCCGTACCAGTTGTTCCCCATAGCATAGCACCTACAATAATCAATACGACAGATTTTCTATGTTGCATCCTCTTCCCCCTCTGAATCTGAAGTCCATATGTTTATCATAAGGGAGATTTCTCAGAGATGCTTATCATGAATGAAGCTCCTTTTTGTCCAATTTCATGATCTTTCGATAGTGCTGAGGAGAGCATCCTGTATATTGCACGAATAAACGGGTAAAGGAGGAAGGGTATTCATAACCGACCTCTTGGCTTATGTTAGTAATCGACCAGCTCGTTTCCAGCAATAAGCGTTTGGATTCTTCTAAGCGAACATGATGAATATAAGTGCTTACTTTTTTACCTGTTACCTTCTTAAACCAGGCTGAATAGTAAGATGGATGATAATGTTCGATTTTCGCTAAGAGTTCTAGGTCCACTTTTGAAGCAAAGTGATCATGAATGTATTGAACAGAAGCATACCGGTTCTTCTTTAGCTTTGTGCCAATGAATCGTACTAATTGAGTTAAAGCTGCTGAAGAACGATCTTGATACGCCTCTTCTAAAAGCAAATATCGGATAGATTTCCACTGTTCATTTAAATCAATATACTGTTCCTCTAAGCTTGTGAGGGAACCAGAGAAATAATGACTCGGAATATCCAATGTAAGACATTCATTGTGGGAAGAGGAGGAAAAAGTATGACGACGAGATGGGGCTAAATAGAATGCATGATTCCCATCAAGCTCTAACATACCGTTATCTGTTTCCATTGATAGCAACCCTTTTAACGGAAATAAAAATTGACCATACATATGCTCATGTGTATTGGCTTCCTCCGTATAAATGCGTTTCTCACAAACGGCCTGCGTTAACTCATCCATATTCTCCACCTCCCTAACCGATTTCCTATCATTTTATTCTTTTTTGCATTCTCTATCTAGTCCCTACTGAGAAAATACCATTTCAAAAAAACAAAAGACCATCTCCTTCGAACAGAGATGGTCTTTCTCAACAGCGCTATTATTTATTCTTAATATGCTTTCCTTTACCGAAGTAGAAAATACCTGAAACGATTCCTAAGATCACCATAATGATCGAGAAAATCAGGCCGGCTACCGCCCCAAATTGAACGATGAATGGTACAGATAGCGCCGTTACTAGTCCACCGCCAAGGAACGGTTCATAAACGAGCTGCTTGTAACCAAATGCTTCAAATGCTGGTGATTCATTCTCAGGATCAACGATGCGCATCAGTAGCAATCCTGTTGCTGTAACACCCATTGATTGACCAAAATCACCGATGCCTCGTTCAAACCAGTAGTCTGGAATGATTTTTGGAGCAAGTGTAAGGAAACCAAATAAGTTCCAGGAAATACCTGCTATAGCCAAAATTAAGAATGGCACGAGATACTCACCGATGACATCAAGAGAAACCGTTGCGATGGCTGTGATGATTAACACATCAAGCGCAAGTCCTTGTATACGATTAATCATACGACGATCAACAAGATTGTATTTATCTTTCTTGCTGAAGAAGACTTGAAGAATAATACCACCGAACATCGCGATCGGGAATAGCGGTATATACTTCATGAAGCTTGAGCCTGTCCAGTTTGTAATCGTAATACTCTCTAGACCAATTAATCCCTGAAGAATTAACCAACCGATCAGAATCGCAAGCATTACAATCGATAAGTGAAACGATAGAGGTTCAATTGATTCAGGACGAGTCGTCATTTTACCCGCTGGCTCACGATTTTGATATTCCATAATGCCCTGCTTACGAAGATCAGAGAAGCCATTCACGTCTTTGATTACTTTTGTTTTACCTCTACGAACGGCCCAGTTAATCAGTATAATACCGAAGATAACACCTGAAAGCACACCTACTGTCGCTAGACCAATAGCGAGGTCAAAGGCCTCCTCAAATCCGAGCTCTTCAAATGTACTTGCCATACCTGCAGCAGTACCGTGGCCCCCTTCGAACGCTACTTCAATCAGCGCACCAGCCATAGCCGGTATATCAAAAAATGGGGTTAAGATGAGAAGGGCGACAAGTAAACCGATCACATATTGCCCCCAGCCAATAGCCCAGCCGAATGCTAGCTGTGGACCACCGAATGTCCAAATATCGCGGAGCTTTGGCATCGTGGCTCCAAGAAATAGTGATGCAAAGACAACATTAATCATTAAACCTGGTAATGCTGACCATACTTCTATAATGGTTCCCGTCATAATTCCATTTGCGAGAAAATGATCTTCAGAAACGAAGTTCAGCATAATTTTCCCTAGCACCTGTGGCCCGAGAAGCAATGCAACAAATCCACCGATAATGGAGGAAGGTAGGAATAAGTTCTGTAAGACCTTTACTTTCAAACGAATGATCTTCCCTATTAGAAGAAAAACACCGATATACAACAACGCGAATCCAATTTGTTCAGGATTCATTTCTTTCACCTCTTTGGTTTTTATGATTCCTCAGCTAATGAGGCAGCTGCTTCACCAAATTGGTGATACGAACAGTCCACTTTTTCAGTTCCTCGAAAAAGAAACGATAAAACTTGTTTTTTGAAATTTTTCTTTAGTTTTTTTCCTGAAATACGTTGAAAAAATTTAAAATTTTTCATCTATTTTCCGATTAGCGAAAGAAAATATTATTACGCCCTCTCCTGAAGTAAATAGGTAAAGTTCTAATACCTCGCCTTTCTAACCTCATAGTCCCAATCATGTTATAATCATTTAATGAATAATTAGGTCTTAGGCTTCATGACTACAGTTCGACACAAAAGTGTATTAAAATAGAGTTAGCGAAAAATAGGAGTGGTAGAGATGGAAAAAGAAATCAAACTAATTGCATTAGATATGGACGGCACTCTTGTCAATCATGACGGAGACGTGTCAGAAGAAAATGAAGCGGCTGTTCAGCGCGCGAAAGAGAAAGGCATTCACGTCGTGTTGAGCACAGGACGCTCACTGCCTTTCTGCCGTGATATCGCAGAACAACTTGGACACTCCGCTTACTTAGTTACAGTAAACGGCGGACAGATTTTTGATAAAGAACTAAACCTAGTTGATAGCTCTCACCTGGATTATGAACTTGTTGAACGTTTGTGGGAACTAAAAGTGAAGCATGATGTGTATTTCTGGTCATCTACAACAGAAGGTGTATTTAATACACAAAAGCCGTTTGACCGAGAAATCAATGACTACACATGGTTGAAATTTGGCTTTGATATTAAAGACGATGATATTCGCAAAATCATTACAGATGAAGTAACAGCGAATGAGGCGTTTGAAGTGACGAATTCAAGCCCAACAAACCTTGAAATCAATCCATCTGGCGTTAATAAAGCTGCAGCACTTATGAAAGTTTGCGACTGGCTTGACCTTTCAATGGAGAATGTCATGGCCGTTGGCGATAGCATGAATGACATTGCGATGATCCGCGAAGCTGGCTTTGGAGTCGCAATGGGTAACGCTCAAGACCGCGTCAAAGAAGCAGCAAACTGGGTCACAAAAGATTACACCGAACACGGCGTTGCTTACGCAATTGATCAAGTGTTGAAGGGGTAGTGGTGCCTGTCACCGCCCGAATAAACTCAATAATTGTCGAAAAAAGGGGCAGTGGATTTTCTCCACTGCCCCTTTTCTTTTCACGCTTATTTCTCCGTGACTTCAAGCACATAAGCTTTATGTGTATGAAGCTCTTCCCCCTTCTCAACATGAACTTTCAGCTTGTACGTTCCCAGATCGGAGATTTCTGATCGCCCCTTATACATGCCTTCACCGTTCTCTTCCGTTTCTGTGTAGGTATGCTTTTCCTCTCCTTCTTTCCAGTATTCAAAACGTACATTGGCTTCTGTAAGGAGCTCTTCCTCTTCAGTAATTGTTGTCATCAGAACACCTGGATTTATCTCATTGTTCTTAAGAGAGATGCTAACGTGTGCACCATGACCTTCGTGCTCATCTGTCTTCTCTTCAGAGATCATAACTTTTAGGGAAGACTCATCCATTTGTTCTTCCTCTGAAGACTCAGCCTCCTCATTCTTCGACATACTACCAGTCTCTTCACTGTTCATACTCGAACTGATGGCATCATTCCCTCCACTAGACCCATCCCCCGTTCCTGAACATGCACCTAGCGCTAATAAACAGGTAAGCCCCATAGTAAGTGATAGTCTCTTCACTCGACCCATCTCCTTTTCCGCCTAACTTCCTGCCTAGAGAAGTTTCTCTTTATACAAACCTAACGGAAGTAATATCAGCATAGATCACTTAATCACTGGAAGAATTAAAATTCCCAAGTATCCCCTTTTATACTGAAACTTGTTTTCTAACCATAGTAAAATATTCTCTTTATTCTATTTATTCTGACATATTACATGACCAATCTACTGGAAGCTGTTACCATATAACAAGGGATGGCAAAAAAATACTTAATCCGGGGAGGAAGAAGATGAAAAAACTCGTTTCTTTGTTAGCAACTTTCTTATTGGTATTTGGATTTACGAACGTTGGGTATGCGGCTGATGATAAGAATTGCGATGATTTCTCTTCTCAAGAAGAAGCGCAAAATTATTATGAAAGCAACGATCCTGATGCGGACCCAAGCGGCCTTGACCGTGACAATGATGGTGAAGCTTGTGAAACTCATTCCTATAGCGGCTCTACTTCATCTGATGAAGAAGCTACATCAGGCGGCGAATCTTCCGATGAAGAGATGACAAGCGAAGAAAGCTCAGAAGCAGCTGACAGCGAAGGTGCTGAAATGGCCGATACAGCTACTAGCTATCCTGTTTATATGTTGCTTGGACTTGCCATCGCCGCATTCGGCTCTCTTCTACTTTTAAAAAGACGCGTCCACTCTTAACACACATACCATCCCAGCGAGATAGGCGAACGCCTATCTCGATTTCTAAAGAAGGTGATTACTGTTGGTAAAGAAGCTCAGTATGTTACTCATTTTAATCGGCATGATCATAACCGGATGGAGCGGATATGAATGGTGGAGTCAGAAGAGTGGCGCAACCTTTCAACCTGAAAAAGCCCAGGCTATTTCAAGGAATTGGGAAGAAACTGATTATCAAAAGACAGTTAATCGAGAAGTGATTCAGACAAGTGATGCTACTCCATCAAGTGAAGCATTTCATGCGAAAACAGGGGAAAAAATCGGTAAATTAACGATCCCTCAATTAGGATATCTCTACCCGATCTATTGGGGAACCGATGAACAAACGTTGAAACAGGGAGTTGGTATGTATGACACAGAGTTCACAACTTTACCAAGTCAAGCAGGCCACACTGCACTTGCAGGACACCGCGATACCGTTTTTGACGGTCTTGATCAACTAAAAAAAGGTGATCGTCTTTACCTCACATTAGACGATACAACATATGAATATCAAATCCGCAAAACGTGGATTACAGACGAGCATGATCGTAGCGTTATTGTGGATAAGAATTCCCCCACTCTCACACTCACCACATGCTATCCATTTGATTATCTCGGTTCCGCACCAGATCGTTATATCATTCAAGCAAGTTTAATAAAAGTCGATGACGGGAGTGACTCGCAATCCTGAGTTACCCCTAATTCGAAATGCCGCAACCAAAAAGCTATGTTAGCGTATATTGTTGATCCCTCGATTTTGACTCGTTGAATGAATTTTTTGTTTCACTCACCTTTCAGCTCTCTGATGAACAAAATCAACAACATTCATTAGCAAATCCATACAAAAAAGAGAACTGAGTCAACAGTTCCCTTCATCATGTTAGCGTATTTGACTAATCGAAAGCTTTTCTTGAACGATTCGAATCGCTTCAGCAAGTAGTGGCGCAATCGATAGAACTTTAATTTTCTCAAGATCTTCTGAATCCGGAAGTGAGATGGTATTCGTTACAACCACTTCTTTAATGTTCGATTCAGCAATTTCTTCCGTTGCGTGACCAGAAAGAACAGCGTGGGTAAATGTCGCGTAGACGTCCTTCACACCGTTTTCTTCAAGGATACGTGAAGTAAACGTAACGTTTCTACCAGTATCAATCATATCATCAATAATAATCGCTGTTTTTCCTTGAACATCTCCAATAACATTCACAGTGGATGGTTCTCCCGTGTCATAAGAACGACGATCAATCAAAGCGATTGGCGCATCTAGCATGGACCCTAATTTACGTGCACGAAGCGCACTGCTATTGTCTGGTGCCACAACAACAACATTTTCTAAATTCTTGTTCTCAAAATATTCAGCAAGGATCGGAATACCAGAAACTTGGTCAACTGGAATATTGAAAAATCCTTCAATTTGGTTGGCATGCAAATCAATGGTTAACACGCGCGTTGCGCCTGAACGTTCTAGCATGTTCGCAATCAATTTTGCTGTGATCGGCTGTCTAGGTCCTGTCTTTCGATCCTGTCTTGCATATCCATAATACGGTAGCACAACATTAATGGTTTTGGCTGATGCTCGTTTTAATGCATCAATCATAATCAAGAGCTCCATCAAATAATCGTTTCCTGAGCCTGCGATGGATTGTACAAGGTATGTATCGCAACCACGGATGCTTTCCTCAACGTTCATGTGGATTTCACCGTCACTAAAGCGTTTGACGGAACAATTTCCAACTTTAACCCCAAGTGTCTCTACAATTTCTTGAGCCAACTCCGGATTTGAGTTCAAAGCGAACACTTTCACATCTTCTTCATGGCGTAGCATAGCGTAGCTCCTTTATCTTTCGTTTATCCCACGAATGGTCCATTCACAATACAACTGTGTATGAAACATTTACATATGTATTTAGTTTAAACTTCTCCTCCACTATACCATACACGGAAGCTCAATTTCTGCAGATTTTTTTGGGAATTCTGATGAAAAATCATCAAAATGTTCACGATTTTTTCCTGTATGCGCTTTACTGTTCATCATTCGAAGTATTTCCTTTTATTCTCTATCTCCACTTAATAGAATGCACAATATAGAGAATAATCGCACCAAAAATCATCGTAAGAAAGAGAGGCATCACCCATCCAGACAGACCTTCCTCGATCCCCTTTGCCAATTGTACACTTTCTACCGTCACATACGAAAAGAATAGCGCAATCGTATTTTTCAAAAAGCGCATGAGCACAACTGCACTTCTGTATTGTAGAGCTGCATTGCCATCTGTTATTTTCACAATGTAATTGTACTTATGAGGAAAGCGCTCAAGGACCGTGAGACCTCCCCAGAGAAAAGCTCCCATCATTGGCAACAAAATAATAGTACCCTTTGGTCCCCAATTATCCGCTATACCAGAAGCATTAAAATGGATTGGAACTTGATTCGGTATGCTACCCCATTCGAGCGAAATATAGACAATACTTAGAAGAAGAAAGGTAATGGCTGCAACATCAAACCCCTTCTGAACGGATGACTTTTCAATTTTTATTCGAGGTCGCTCTTTCATATACACTCTCTCCCATCGTTACTAGTCATACGTTTTGATTACTGAAAAGTTCCAACAATTTGATCCTCTCCCCACCTCTATTATAGAATGTAAGGGACACTCGACGACTCAGATAATCGTTATAAGGAGAGTAGCTTTCCATGCAGAATGAATACAATTTAGACTCTACAGAGTTTTATTCACTTAAAACCGCATCCAAACGATTATTTAGATTGATAAGTGACCGTTTAAACGTAAATACCGCTTATGTAACAAAACGCGGTAACAATGCAATGACCGTTGTAAGCTCTTACAATGAAAAGGAAGAAATCATTCCTGAAGGATACGCTGTGGAGTATAGTGGTACATACTGTCGGTTGATTATTAATAATGAAAAAAGCGTCATGCATACAGCTAACTTAGCACATGATGAAATCACGAGACAGCTAGAAGTAACTTCACAACTAAAGGTAAAAGGATTTCTCGGTGTTTCACTAACAGATACGAACGGAAAGATTTTTGGAACGCTTTGTGTGATGGATAAAGAAGAGAAGGAATTTAATGAAGAGGATATTACTTATTTAAAATCAATGGCTGAAATTCTTTCGTACATGATCGAGCTTGATCAAACGAAGTATAATATGGATTTCTTAAGCGTACCTATTGTTCCTATCACAAAAGGAATCTCTATATTAACCTTGCAGGGCGTGATTGATGAGAGAAGAGCGGAGAACATTATTAAACAAGTTCTTCAATATGGGGCAAGTAACCAAATTGATTATTTTATCGTTGATTTATCAGGCTTAAAAATTGTAGATGGGTATTTCCCAACAATTCTTGGCGATCTCTTTCAATCCATACAACTGATGGGAATTGAAACAATCATTACAGGAGTTACACCTTCGATCGCCCAACAAGAAGTAGCGAATGAACAGCTTCCTCGTTTTAAAACCGTCCAAAACCTTGAATCCGCTCTAGATTATATCGGATTTGAATTAGTCGAAAAAATATAGTCGACTAAAAGCCGCACCCCACTTTGAGTGCGGCTTTTACATGTTCCTTTTACATCTTCGCAACTTTTCTTGACTCTTCATCAATTTTCTTCATCTCATCTTGTGTAAGCTTAAATCCTAGCACTTTCACATTATCTTCTGCATGCTTTAATTTCGAAGCACCTGGGATCGCTACAACCGTGTCCCCATGAAAATGAACGAGCCAGTTTAACGCCACCTGGCCTGCTCCAATTCCATAAGCATTCCCAATCTCTTTTAACACATTAATAAGTGGCAGCGTTCTAGCTAATCCCTGTGGTTTAAACTGGGACATATGCTTTCTCGGTCCTGAAAGGTTTGCTGCTAAGTCGGGATGATCATGGAACTTTCCAGTTAAAATTCCCTGTTCGAGTGGAGAATAGGCAATGATTGTTACTCCGTGCTGCTTCGCAAGATCGAGTACACCGTTCGTTTCAATTCTTCTATCGAGTAAGCTATACTTCATTTGGTTAGAAGCAAGGCTCCGCCCATGACGGTTCAACTCTTGAATTGCACGATCCATTTTATTGCGATTAAAGTTACTTACACCAACAGCGCCAATATGGCCCTCTTTAACGAGCGAAGCCATTTGTTTCATCTCCTTTTCTGGCGAAGAAAAGGAAAACGGTTGATGCACTTGATGAAGATCAATACGACGACCTTTTAATGCATCTTTCCGTTTTTGAATCGTTCCTGTAATCGATCCTGCTGTACGCAAGAGCGGCCACCACTTTGTCGCAATTAGCGCTTCTTCTTCTTTTATTCCAAGACGATTTAATGCTCCAGCAAGGGCTTCTTCCGACTTTCCCTTTCCATAAGCTTCCGCTGTGTCGAACCAGTTAATCCCGCCGTCTAAGCTCGTTTTCACAATCGCGTCCATATCGGCTTCTGAAATCGTAGAGAAATAGCTTCCAATTAAGCCGCTCCCTTGACTAAATTGCCACGTTCCGAGGCCGATCGGAGAAATCTCATAGTTTGTTTTCCCTAGTCTTCTCACGTCTTTGCCACATCCTTCATTTGTCTTATAACCAAGTATAGCATTCAGTGAAACAAACCTACTAAGATCTGACTTTATGACTTCAATACCTTTTTAAACACATAGCTTACCTGATCATACGCCATCTTTTCTTGATAAAAGCGATGAGCCTTCTTTTTAGCAATGCCTGAGGAAAGAGCCACTGCACCATATCCACTTTCAATTGCCCACTCTTCAACAAAAGATAGCAGCTTTTCACCATGCCCTTTCGAACGGTGTTGTTCACTAGTGACAAGATCACATACCCAAACAAATCGTCCGTAGTAAAGTGTAATCATTGGCTTAAATCCAGTCACCGCAACGATTTCATCCCCTTCGTAAAGAGCAAAAAGTCGGTACATATCCTTTATTCGAGCTTCTTCTACTAAACTAAGAAAAGTTTCTTCATCTAAATGCGACCTAAGCTCTTTCATAATTTCATATGTCTCCAGTAACTGTTCTCTTGTTTTCATTTCATAGATCAAACCGAGTCCCCCAAACAAATGCATATATTTTTTGAACTAATTATTCTATAGGATGACATATTCTAATAATAAAACAGTTAAGACCGATTCACTTTTTCAGTTATCTTTGCTCCAGTTTGTTTCATAAGATCTTCTATTTCTAATCTATTCTTCACAAGATGAGGAGTCTTCGCTCCAACAATTGATAGGGATGCAATCACCCTCCCTCCTTGATTGAAAATAGGAACAGCCATACTAATCGCTCCATCAATTGGATCGTCAATACTAACGGAAATCCCCCGTTCTTTTACAATCTTCAGTTCCTCTAAATAAGCTTCCTTATTAACAATTGAATTCGAGGCATATGACTTGAGTGGACTTTTTTCTATATTGTGGAGAATGGCCCTCTCCTCCATATGGGATAAGAAGACTTTTCCGAAATTTCCGTAGGTAAGTGGTAAAGTTTGACCTGCCTTAGAGAAAACCCTAAGTTCTTTCGTACCTTCTACCGTTTCAATAATGAGAATTTCCCCTTCGTTTAATATAGCTAATTGGACAGTATCTCCTAAACGGTCTCGTAATTCCTTCATATAGGTCAATGCTAGATTTCTTAATTCATTTTGACTTTTTAAATTAATGCTAAGTTCAAGAATTTTATAACCTAGTGAATATTTTTTAGTAATCGAATCTTGTTTCACAAAACCTCGATTCTCAAGTGTTTGTAAAGTTCTGTGTAGCGTACTTTTCGTAAGATTTAAATACTCTCCAAGTTCACGAATACTTCTCTCTTTGTTATTACTTAATAACAATAGCAAGTCGATCGCATTATCTACTGCAGCTATGCGCGAAAATGATTTGTTTGAATCAGACACCATTAACTTCCTCCTCATCAACATTAACTCTTCTTTCAATAGCATACCATTTACTAATAGCTATAAAATACTAATAAAAACCACATAAAAAAACTGACTCGGTCTAAGTCAGTTTTTAACATCGCAAATTTAACTTATTTTGTACTTTGAAGAGAAGTCTTTATATTTACTCATTAGTTCTTTCGCAAGAGCCAAGCTCTCTTCTGGTTTGAAGGATTTATGATCAAAACCTAGCATCTCTTTTAATATTTTATGAGTGTATTTAGAGTAAACAACAGTTCCATCTTCTTTCACCTGATTAATGCCATCTAGTTTTGCAGAGGTTTCGTTTATATAGATAGCTTCATCTAAGGTAATTTCTTTAGGAAGCGCTAGTTCTGCCCCACTCTTACTAAGCACGATTGGATATCCTCCAGGCAATCCTTTTGGTGAAGGAGAATGTGTGAAAATACCTGACGGACTCAATAACGCATACATGTTTTTAATAGTAGAACTTGCAGATACAGTTGTAAATTCCGTGCCAGAAGGGTACAACTTTATTGCATCCCATAATAGTTGATCTGTATCAAACTGACTAGTTACGTCATTATCTTGAACCATTATTTTGATAAAGTGTGGCGCTTTCTGATATCCAGATTCTCTAGGATAAACCCACCATTGATGATGTGCCACAAGGTAAACCTTCACAATATCAGTTGGTACTTGTAATTCATTCGACACCACTAGTTTTACAGCAGGTTCAATTAATTCAACATTCCCAATACCGATTGTTGGGGCGAGTCCAACCTTAGCTAGAACCGGGTTTACTAGATCAGATAGAGCCGTGTTAATAACATGGGGCTGAAGTCCAGATGCTTTAACAGCTAGCATTAAATGATACGCAAGAGCTAATTGGCACGGTAACCATGCTCCTAAACTTGCTTCACTTAACTTTTTGTATACTTCATTAGGTAGTTTTCTTATCGTATGCCAGGTTTGTAAAACAGCGCAATTAATGATCACATCAGGGTTTTCTTTTTTAATTAGAGAAGCTGTAGTCTCCACATCAAGCAAATCTAGTTTTTTAAAGGTAACTTTGGGATATAGTCTGAAAATGGAAGCACCACTGAGTGCATTATGGACCTTTTTCATTCCTACTTCCTCATTTATATCACATACAACTAATTCAGGACACTTCGCGTCTCTCACTAGAAACTCCAAGATATGGCTACCCACTTCACCAGAACCCATAAGAAGTACTTTACTCATTCATTAAAACCTCCTAATTTAGGGACACTGTCCCGTTTCGTTATATTTTATCGGTTTTGTCTGAAAATTTCAATCTTTTTTCTAAATAAGTGGCATTTTCTCACACCAATTATCAGATAATATACAAAAAAAAGCTTGGAAACATATTAATATGTTTCCAAGCTTTTTTGGCTCATCCATTCACAGCAGCATAGCTTAGTTCGTTACATAATCCATAAGGCAAACAAAGCGGCTGGCCCGAACGAGGATCATAAATGATATCACTTCGAACACCAAACACATCTTCTAATACATCAGATTTCATCACTTCAAGCGGAGTGCCCGTTTTCTTCACTTTCCCTTTTTTGATCGCCACCATATGACCAGCGTAGCGGCTGGCATGATTTAGATCATGAACGACCATGACAATCGTCCGGTTTTCTTGAATATTTAACTTTTGAAGAAGCTCAAGCACTTCAAGCTGATGGGCCATATCGAGAAAAGTGGTTGGCTCATCTAAAAAAAGAATTTTCGTATCCTGAGCGAGCGCCATCGCAATCCAGGCGCGCTGGCGCTGGCCACCAGAAAGCTGGTCAATCGGACGGTTGGCAAACTCTCCGATTCCCGTCATTTCAATCGCCCAGGCAATTTTTTCTTTATCTTCTAACGTAAGAGCTTTTAGTCCTTTCTGATGTGGAAAGCGCCCGTATGTGACAAGTTCTAGAACTGTTAGCCCTTCTGGAGCCGTGGGGTTTTGAGGAAGGATCGCTAACTCCTTCGCAAGGTCCCGCGTTTTCTGCTCATGAATAGCACGTCCATCAAGGTAAACCGTTCCACTTTTTGGCTTCATTAATCGAGATAGTGTTTTGAGAATGGTCGACTTTCCTGATCCATTCGCTCCAACAAGAGCCGTAATCTCTCCTTCAGGTATGGATAAATTCAACTGATCTACAATGATGTTTTCCTGATAACCGATCTTAAGATCCTCTGTTTGAATCACCACAATCACTCCTTTCGCTTATACTTCTACAAAATCCTTATGATGTGTAGAATACATGGCCATGGCTTCTGCCTCAGGATCAAGAAAGGCTTTTGCACTATTTAATGCTTTAGGTCCTTCCGCAAGACCACCTGCTATGAGCGTTAAACGATGGGGGTATGTGACGATATCTCCTACTGCGAAAACACCTGGTATACTCGTTTCCATTTTTGCATCCGTAACGACTTTTCCATCATTCATCGTCATTCCCCAGTTTTGGATGCCGCCTAAGTCGAGATTAAATCCATGATTAACAAGGAGGGCATCGATTTCAACTACTTCTTTTTCACCTGTGTCGACATGAGTAAGAACAACTTTATCAATACGCTCCTTACCAATCACGTCAGATACATAGCACGAACATTTGATGTGCGTTTCCGAGTTGTTCATCTCTGTGATACTACTTTCGTGGCCAGTAAAAGCCTCTCTGCGATGAACAATCGTTACCTTATCTGCAATTGGTTCAAGCCGATTCGCCCAATCGATCGCCGAATCGCCTCCTCCAGAAATCAGAACGTGCTTACCTCTGAAGCTTTCCACACGATCCACTGCGTAATAAAGATTCTTCCCTTCAAAATGCTCCGCGCCATCAACTGGAAGTTTTTTCACCCCAAGTGTCCCATGTCCAATAGCTAAAATAACGGTCCGAGTGTAATGCTTTTCTCCATTATGACTCGTTAAGATATAGGTTCCGTCCTCTTCTCGCTCAAGATCGTCTACTCTTTCCCCAAACACCATAGTTGGATCAAATGTGCTCGCCTGTTCTTCAAGCTGCTTAATCAAATCCGCTCCGGAGACGCCAGGAATTGCCCCAATATCTCGTAGAATTTTCTCTGGATAGAAGTAAGTCACTTTCCCACCAACTTGTGGAAGATATTCAATGACTTTCGTCTTAAGCTCGCGCATACCGCTATAAAAAGCTGTAAATAAGCCAATAGGGCCTCCGCCAATGATCGTCACGTCATATATTTCATTCTTCACATCGTTCGCCTCCTAAGCTTTTGCTCTAGCAAGTAAATATAAAAAGTATGGAGCTCCGATAATCGCAACCATAATACCGGCATGAATTTCAGATGGTGCGAGAATCGTTCGACCAATCGTATCAGCTACTAAAAGAACAAGTCCACCAGCAAGAGCCGACAACGGCAACAGGAATCGGTGATCATTTCCGACTAACTGTCGAGCAAGATGTGGGCCAACAAGACCAACGAAACCAATTCCGCCACTAACTGATACGCAAGCAGATGCAAGGGCAACAGAAGCACCTAGGAGCAAGAAACGCTCTTTCTCTACTTTCACACCCATTCCGGTCGCAAGCTTCTCACCAAAAGTTAATCCATCTAGCGTCCTCGCTTTATAGAATATGAACGTAAATAAAACGATAATCCATGGCAGTAACGTCAGAACATGGACCCACGTCGTCCCCCAAATCTTACCGGCAAGCCAAATGGCAATGAATTGGTAATCGAACGGATCCATCCGGAGCGTTAAGATAGTTATAAGAGCACCAATACCGGCGGCGATGGCAATTCCATTTAGAATTAGGCGCTGAGGCATCAACCCTTCTCTTTTACTATAAGAAAGAGCATAGATGATGATCGCCGTGGCACATCCACCTATTAATGCAAGAAACGGCATGAGTAGAATGGGCGCGTCCGTTGTTTTTGGAAAGAAAGATATAAAAATGACGACCATTAAGGCTGCTCCGCTATTGATCCCAAGGATCCCCGGATCTGCAAGGGCGTTTCGAGAGATGCCTTGGAGAATACATCCTGAAATGGCAAGACCAGCACCGACGAGAACAGCAATCACTATTCTAGGTAAGCGAAATTCGAATAAGATCAACGATTGTTGCTCTGTTCCATAACCAAAGAGCGTCTTCCATACTTCAATTGGACTTAATTTCGTTAACCCTGTATTAAGGCTGATTAAAAAGGTGACAACAATCAATAAGAGAAAAATCGCCATAATAATATACCGACGGCGATTCCGTCTCCGCTGGACGTCAAATAAAGAATCTAGATCCACTATAACTCCCTCCCTTCACGTCTCGCTACAAAGAGGAAGAAAGGAACACCGATAAGCGCAAATATCGCTCCGATTGGCGTTTCATATGGCGCATTAACCATTCTTGCCCCCATATCGGCAACAATCATCAAAAGTCCTCCAAGAACTGCTGAGCATGGGACAATCCAGCGGTAATCAACACCAACCAGAAACCTCGCTATATGTGGGATTACTAGGCCTACGAACCCTATTGGACCAACAGCTGACACGGCAGCACCTGCCAACACTAGTACAACAACTGCCGCTAGAGCTTTTATTAATTTTGTACGCTGACCAAGACCTACGGCAACATCTTCTCCAAGACTAAGTAACGAAATCGATTTGGAAAGAAATAGCGCTACAATGAGGGCTACAATGATCCACGGCAATAGAATCTGAATTTGTGGCCACTTCAAACCAGCTGTTCCTCCGGCAAACCAGAAGGCAAGGTTCTGGGATAGCTGAAAATGAATAGCGACTCCTTCACTCACTGCAGTAAAGAGAGCACTCACAGCAGCCCCAGCAAGCACTAACCGAACAGGCGAGAGACCATTTCTTGATAAGGAACCGATACCAAACACTAATCCAGCCCCAATACCAGCACCTATAAAAGAAAACAGCATCAAATTGTTATAAGATAGACCTGGGAAAAAAGCAAAGCTAAGCGCAATCATTAATGTTGCTCCTGCATTTAAACCAAGTAACCCTGAGTCAGCAAGAGGATTTCGCGTCACCCCTTGCATAATAGCACCAGCAACAGCAAAACTTGCTCCAATTAATATGTCAGCAACTGAACGCGGCATTCGAAATTCACGAATGATCGAATGTTCTGTTGAGGTTGGATCAAATTGAAAAATCGCCTGCCAGACTGTCATTAACTTTATATCTGCTGCTCCAAGCGCGATTGATAGTCCAAGGCTCAGAATGAGGGCCGCACTACCAGCAACTAAAATAAGCATAGCCGTAACAGGTCGCGATTGAACAGCTAGCTGATTTTCTATTTTATCTGCAGTCGGCTCAACTTTCTTTGACATGTGATAACTCCTTGCTTTATGTAGTAAAGAACCCCGGTGCCAGGCACCAGGATTTCTTCATTATTCATTGTTTTCTTTAAATGTTTCCACTATTTGATCTAGCTGACCTTCTACTGCAATTGGATCATAGTAGTACATTTCTTCAAAGTTCATTTCATAGAGGTGACCATTCTTCACAGCATCGAGGTTCTGCCAGAGGGCACTTTCCTTCGTTTCCTTTAGTACATCTTGATTATCCTCAGCGGCATACTCGGTGTAAAACATGTGATCAGCTGCATATTCAGGCAATACTTCTAGCGAAATCTGTTTCCAGTTGTCTCCTTCAATCACTTCTTTTTGGATCTTCTCAGGTGCTTTTAACTCAAGAGCATCGTAGATGACCTGACCACCACGACCAAAGTTATCACCAAAGACATAGAAATCTTTCGTTTGTACTTCGTATATGCCAACCGTCTCGTCTTCCCCAATAACACCGTCTAGTTCTTCACGCGCTGCGGCTGCCTTTTCATCAAACTGTTCAATCCACTCTTTCGCTGCATCTTCTTTACCAGCAATTTCACCCATAGCCGTCACTTCTTCATCTAGTGAATCATAAGCTCCGAATGGAACTAGGACAGTTGGGGCAATTTTAGAAAGAAGATCATATTGTTCTTGATCCGTCACAACGATCAAATCCGGATCAAGTGACGTTACTTTCTCCACAGATGGCGGCGTTCCAATATCTTCAATATCCGCAATTTGTTCTTCAGTAAAATAAGGATTATCTAGCACAAATTGATCCGGAGCTCCTACTGGAGTGATCCCTAATGATAAGAAATAACCAACGTAATCGGTTGCAACAATTCGTTCAGGATTAGCTGGAATATCAAATTCTTGCCCGTCAGGCAAAGTAAATGTTTTCATCTCATTGGTTTTCTCACCTTCACTTGATTCGCTTTTCTCATTCTCGTTACCACACGCTGCTAACATCAGAACGAGCGCAAGCATCAAGATAAAAGTAACCCTCTTTTTTGTAGCTTTCATTATATGTACCTCTCCCTTTTGGTGATATTGAGATTCATTATCATTTAGAATGATAACACTTCTCATTACAGGTGTCTAGTTATAAACGAACAATTTTTCGGCTTCAAAATAGCTACACACAAGCTTTTGTATACGTTTTCTATTTCTTTATGAATTTTTTGTGAGAAAAAAAGTGGTTTATCACTTTCTATCTAAGGTTATTATTACTGACATATTCAAATAAATTGTTGTGTTCGAACTTTTATGTTAGGAATCCTTACATAAAAACACAATTATCTGTAAATATCATTAGAATGGACACTAACAAAAAAATTAAAGGTGAGGTTATTTAATCCATGACACTAACAAAGAATAGTATTCAACAGGACATCATGAAGGAAGCAAAAGAAAAGAAAGTCGAATTTATTCGTCTTGAATTTACGGACATGCTTGGTGAAACAAAAAACGTTGAACTTCCAATCGAAGAATTGGAAAGCGTTATGAATAATGAAGCGATGTTTGACAGCTCTTCCATTGCAGGTTTTTCTGATATTCAGGAAAGTGATATGTATCTCTTCCCTGATCTTGAAACATTCAAAGTCCTACCGGACGCTGTTGATCAGGATTGTATCGCTCGCTTTATCTGTGATATTCATACACCAGACGGCGAACCTTTCGAAGGGGATCCTCGCTACATTTTGAAAAGAGCGATGAAGGAAGCTGAAGATATGGGTTATACAGTAAACGTCGGCCCTGAACCAGAATTCTTCCTTTTCAAGCTCGATAAAGATGGTTATCCAATTCGTAAGATGAATGACCGCGCAGGTTATTTCGATGCTTCACCAAAAGATAAAGGTGACCAGGTACGTCGTGACATCGTACGTACACTTAAGAAATTCGGTTTTGAAATGGAAGCTTCTCACCACGAAGTAGCTCAGGGACAGCATGAAATCAACTTCCGTTTCGATAGCGTCATTAAAGCAGCTGATAACATCCAGACATTCAAAAACGTTGTAAAAGACGTTGCGACAAGTCACGATTATCACGCTACTTTCATGCCTAAGCCAATCGCAGGTGAGAACGGTTCTGGTATGCACTGTCACCTTTCTCTCTTCACTGAAGGCGAAAGCGCATTTTATGATGAGAACGATCCAGAGGGCATTTCTAAAACAATGAAGCAATTTATGGCTGGTATTCTTTCACATGCAAATGGACTTGCTGCCATTACTAACCCGAACATTAACTCATACAAGCGTCTCGTTCCTGGTTATGAAGCACCAGTTAGTGTGGCATGGTCTCACTCTAACCGAAGCTGTATGATTCGCGTACCAACAACTCGCGGCATGGGTACTCGATTTGAAATTCGTAACCCAGATCCAACAGCTAACCCTTACCTAACGCTAGCTGCTGTTATCCACGCTGGCCTTGAAGGTATCCGTCATGACCTTGATGCTGGCGCACCAGAAACACGTAACTTGTATGAAGTAAGTACAGATGACGTTCCAACACTTCCGACTAACTTGAAAGAAGCGATCAAAGCACTTCGTGAAGATAAAGTGGTTATGGAAGCATTAGGAGATCATACTTCAAAAGTATATATTGAAGAGAAACAAAAAGAGTGGATCGAATATTCCCTTAACGTAAGTCAGTGGGAAGTTGACCGCTACATGAATAAGTAATAAGTAAAACAAGCTACCTCTCGATGAGGTAGCTTGTTTTTTGTTATATGATGTAAGCTTAATTATGGCAAGAGTATTTTTTTTAGTTTTTGATACTGAACTATTTTCTCATCTAATCGTTTACTTAAGAGAAGTATTTTCCCGCTTGAGTAATCGTCAGCTTCTTGTCCTAGATCATAAAGCACCATTCGCAGCGTATGAATTTCATCTTCAAGGCTTTGTAGCAACATAGCGCTCTCCCTTATAATTTGTCTTTTTATTACATTACCACAAAAAAACCTTGACTGATTCATATTCTTACAAATTACATAATTTTTAACATTTTGCTAATCATTAACACATTTGTAATACAAGTGTGAAAACATTGAATACTGGAACATTCCTTAAAATGATTGACCCTCGTTTTTTTCATTGTTATGATTCTCGTTATAAATTTCATCTAAATAAACCTTGTATAAGTTCAGGAATACGGCCTGAACGTTTCTACCAGCTACCGAAAATGGCTTGTCTACAAGGAATCATGAATACATTCATATTCCTTGTGATTTGACTCTGGTTGCTGGCCAGAGTTTTTTTTATTGATCAGGAGGGTCCATCATGAAAAACTTCTTCCAGTTCGCTGAACGGGAAACGAATTACCGAAAAGAAACGTTAGCTGGGGTTACAACGTTTCTTTCCATGGCATATATATTAGTTGTTAACCCCATAATCCTAAGTGAAGCAGGCATTGATAAAGGCGCACTCTTCACAGCAACTGCTCTATCTGCAATCGTTGGGTCCTTACTTATTGGCCTACTCGCAAACTTCCCTGTCGGCATTGCCCCAAGCATGGGATTAAACTCTTTCTTCACCTTTTCCGTTGTTATTGGGATGGGAATTGATTGGGAAATTGCACTCACAGGCGTCTTTATAGCCGGTATTATCTTTATGATTCTTAGCTTACTTAAAATACGAGAGAAAATTATTAACGTCATACCAAAAGACTTAAAGCACGCCATTGCTGCTGGTATTGGTTTCTTTATCGCTTTTGTTGGCCTTAAAAATGCAGGAATCGTCGTTGGAAACGAAGAAACGTTTATTTCGATCGGACAGCTTACAAATCCAACGACGGCTTTAGCTGCATTCGGCTTTGTTATTACTTTAATGATGTTGATACGCGGCATTCGCGGTGGTATCTTCTATGGTATTGTCATCACCACGATTATTGGAATGATTATTGGTCTTGTCCAAGTACCAGGGTCGGTTGTTGGACAGGTGCCAAGCCTTGAACCAACTTTTGGGGTTGTCTTTCAACATTTAGGAGATATTTTCTCGCCTGAAATTCTAGCTGTTATTTTCACATTCTTATTCGTTGCTTTCTTCGACACGGCGGGTGCTCTTATTGCCGTAGCAAGTCAGGCCGGACTTATGAAAAACAATGAAATTCCGAATGCAGGCCGAGCGCTACTTGCTGATTCTACATCTGGAGTTGTTGGAGCAATCTTCGGTACATCAACGACTGCCTCATTCGTAGAATCTTCTGCTGGCGTTGCCGTTGGTGGCCGAACTGGATTCACATCTGTCGTTATATCGATTTGCTTCTTTATTGCTCTCTTCTTCTCACCCATTCTTGGCGTTATAACACCTGAAGTAACAGCCCCAGCCTTAATTATCGTTGGTGCGCTTATGGCAACAGAAGTGAAGCAGATTGATTGGAGCAGATTAGAAGTAGTGATCCCGGCTTTTGTAACGATTATTATGATGCCACTCACGTTTAGCGTGGCAACAGGGATCGCCCTCGGGTTCATTCTTTATCCATTTGCGATGATCGCTAAAAAGGAATGGAAGCAGGTGCATCCGATCATGTATACACTCGGTGCTTTGTTCATTCTTTACTTTGTCTTTCTATAACGTTACAAAGGGGCATTTCAGTTGAAATGTCTCTTTTTTTAATCCACACTGTTTCAACTTGAAAAAATAGTGGTAGTATTGCGGTGGATGGTTTAAAATAAGTCATTAACGAGAAAAGCTTTACAAAAAGGTAGTGATTAAAAACATGCTATATATATGGGATATTGAAGAATTGGTTAAAGACACATTGGCATTTCACCAATTACCAATCAACTATGAATTTAATAACGAATTAAACGCTCCTATGAGCTATAACGTATCGACGAATACAATTAAGTTTAACTATTTACAATTGAACGGCTATCAAGCCAAAGTAAACTTCAAACTAAAAGAAACCGAAGAAAACATCGCAAAAATTCTTCTATACCATGAGATCGGTTACTACTTGGATTTCAAGAAGCATAGACACGATCTTAGGATTTTAATGTACGAGGAAGAAGAGGAGCAGCAAAAGTTTCTTGCTGAAATCGAACGAAATGCCTGGGATTTTGGGCGGAAATTGGTTCCTGATGACCTAGTAGAGTCCTACGATAAATTAAGGGAACTCGATCAGCAGTTTCAAAACGGACAATAGAAGGCACTGAAAAGGACGAGATCTCATTGATCTCGTCCTTTTCCATACTCTCAATACATCAAATCTGAAACTCACTTCTCCACTTCGCTATCTTATCCAGCGCTAACTGATCTTCCTTTACTTCCCCCGGCTTCACACCGCTACCGATGACGTAATCGACGAACTCCATGTTCACGAACTCAAAGATATAGCTAAATTGCTGAATAAGAGGAAGTCCTTTCATTTTCGCACTGCTTCCGCCCGTAACGATCACATAAGCTTTTTTCTTTGCTAGCTCTTCTTTTAAATTTAATTGTTCATCACGTAAATATTGCGACCAGCGATCAAAGAAATTCTTCATTGGACCGCTCATTCCATACCAATATAGAGGTGTTGAGAAAACGAGAACATCATGGGCTAACAGTAGTTCAAGTAACTCGTCATAGTCATCCTCTACTGGTGAGAACCCTCCTTCTGAATGTCTCTCATCGACAATCGAATTTATATGTTTATCTGCAAGAGAAACTATCGTATGGTCCGTACCTTCAAGCATTCTTTTTGTCAGGTACTCTGAGTTTCCATTTTCACGAGTACTCCCTAATAGTGCCATAATCTTCATACTACACTCTCCTTTTACAGTGAAGCGTCTATTTCTTAGAAGTATATCATTGCAACAAACATCAACGTTATCTATAATAATTGATACTAACTATCGAAATTATTAATGGAGGGTCTGATGGATTTAAATTACTTTTATACTTTTAATGAAGTCGTTCGATCAGGAAGCTACACACAAACAGCAGAAGAACTAGGTTATGCTCAGTCGAGTGTAACGACTCAAATCAAGAAGCTTGAAGACTATTATCACGTGAAACTGTTTGAGCGTATTGGAAGGAAAATGAGGTTAACGTCATCAGGAGAACAGCTTTATGATTACGTGAAGGAAATTATCAAGCTTGCAGATGAAGCAAAAGCTCACCTTCGAACGGATGCCAATTTAAAAGGGACCATTCGCATTGGAACTGGCGAAACACTTGCAGCGTATTATATTACACCTTATATTAAAACGCTCAAAGAAAAGCATCCTGAATTACGCATCCGACTTGAATCGGGTCAGTGTCAAAACTTAATTGGCGGCACAGTAGATGGCACGTACGACATCACTATTTTGTTAGACCAATTACAACATCATCCTGATCTAACAACGATCCCCATACGTCAGGAAGAAATGGTTATGATCGCCCCTCCCCAACATCATTTCACAAAGCTTGATGTATTGGATTTAAAGTAATTAGAGGAGGAAACGCTCATCCTGACCGAAGAAGGCTGCGCCTATCGAGTTCTTCTAGAAAAATGGCTAAAAGAAGCAAACGTACAAGCGAAATCGATCATTTCCTTTAGTAGTCTTGAAGCCATTAAGCAATGTGTCGCGGATCAACTCGGTATTGCGCTTCTACCAAGAATAGCGGTTGAGCGAGAAATTCAAAATGGGCTTGTTGCCGTGCTTCCATTTCATTCGAATAACATCACTCTCTACACCCAAGTTGTATATAAAGAACGAAAATGGATTTCACCACCGCTGCAACAGTTTATCGACCTGATGAAGAAGTAGACAGCAAAAGAGTCCCTTAGGGACTCTGCTGACCTATTACGTTTGTTAGCTATTCATTAATTGAACAATTCCAGCCACTACTGAAAAAAGGCTAAGTCCAATGAAAAACAGCGTCACTCTTCGCTGCTTTTTCTTAGTTTCTTCTATATAAAAGAAACTAAGTGATGCGAATACGGTGATGCTGATGACTAATCGAAACAGATTTTCGTTCCCACCAGAAAAACCTAACCATGCGATACTACTAGCACCAGTAATAATAACACTCAACAAAAGAACTCTTATGATTTTCATTCTCTTTCCTCCCCATTAGGCCCTTTCCTATTGCTCTTGACTAACACGAACGTCACTCCAACAACCATAGACATGATCACTTCCTTCGAAATACCAGTTGATGATTTGTTTATGTAATATATGGATAACAAACTAAGCATCGTGAGACACACCAAGAGCATTATCATTAGCACATTCCTCTTCATACGTTCTCCCCTCTTTCATGTGCTTTTGGCACCTGCATCTCTTTTACAAAGTAAGCTCCTATTAATAGAAAAAGCATCGATCCTAGTAAACTATATAATCCGAGGAAACCAAACCAGTATCCTAAAGGATTGAATGCAGCACTAATCAAGAAACAAACCGGGGAAATAGCCGATTTAAAGCCCGTTAAACCCATCCGTTTTCTTCTCGTTACTTGTATATAGATCCCTATTAAAAAGACGATTGAGAAAATAATCGTTACGATTACTTCGATCATCTCTCTACCTCCTCTCTCAATAAAGCGTTTTCTTATTTTACGATTGAGAGGAGAAAGAAGTTTCATTCATTTTTTAGAGAAGAGAGAAGTTCTATTCTCTATTAACCGCTATTTCTCAAATAATTTCTGATTGATATACAAAGAAACGATCAGTAATAAAATAATCATAGCAAAGGCAAGAACCCATTGATCATATGGATAAGCAATGAAACTATGAACAGTAAGTATCACCCCTAAAGGAAGTAAAAATCCTCCGCCAACCACCCTCCCTAACCTAGCCTTTATCACGAATCGCTTTTTCATTAAATCCAGCTAATAACCACGTTTGTTTCAATGCTCCTACAAAAAAAACAATCAGCAGAAGAATGCCAATCACTAACAAATTTAGGTTCATCGCAAATTGCCTCTCTTCTTTTTCTATTAAACTCACACAATGTTCAATCCTTCTCGTTGACTTTAAATTTAAACCGAGCTATAGTTAAAATAACAAGGGGAGTAGCGACCGGTAACGGCTGATGAATCATCAATACGGTATTACGATACCTGGTTCATCGGGCTAAGCTTTTTAGTACGCAAGACCTTGGTACAATTTTGTTGTGCCAGGGTTTTTTCGTATGCGCTGGCGGAGAGGAGTTACACATGATCATCCTTATCTTTCTTCTTGCAGCTACCGTAGTTGTCGGTGCCGCTATTTACTTGAATCAGTTCGGTGATGTTATTAGTAAGAAATCTTCTTTAAGCGGAGCTGTTGTGGGGACATTCTTAATTGCGGGAGCCACATCACTTCCAGAATTAACAACGAGTTTAACAGCTGTGTATATCGATAATCCTGATATTGCAGTCGGTAACATGCTTGGAAGTAACGTTTTTAACCTTTTAATTTTAGCTGTAGTGGACTTAATTTATAGACGACGAAGATTATTTCAGAAGGTAAACACGAAGGCAAATGTCCCATCTGCCCTCGTCGGTCTCCTTTTCCTCGTCATTTTAATCGTCTCTCTGGTAATTCCAGGAACGATTTCCATATTTGGTGTTGGGGTTGAAATGGTTATTATTGTTTTATTGTATGTCTTATCAATGAAATACATTTCAAGCGACGATGGGGAGCAGGAAGATGTACCTACAAAAGATTACTCTCTTCGCACTGCCGTCATTGGCTTTATCGTCGCAGCACTCATTGTTTTCGTATCAGGAAGTATTTTATCCATTGCGGGAGACAGACTAGCTGAGGCAACGGGTATGAATGCAAGTTTTGTCGGTAGCTTTCTAATTGCCGCTTCAACCTCTTTACCAGAGCTTGTCACGGTGCTTGCTGCTTTCAAACTAGCAAACTACAATATGGCGATTGGTTCGATTCTTGGAAGCAATCTCTTTAACATTCAGCTATTAGCCCTGACTGATATTCTCTATCGGAAAGGACCGATTCTAGCTGCAGTCGATATGTCTCACATCTTCATTGCGGGTCTTGGTTTGTTAATGACGATCGTGATTATGTACTTACTTCTACGTCCACAAACGCTCCGAAGTCAGTGGCGCTATGCTGCTCCTTCACTCGTGATGGCGTTATTATATGTCGTTGTTTCCTATGTTTTGTTCTAACAAAAAGCGTGCTGACTCGTTGTCAGCACGCTTTTTTCTTATCTCAAAAACGTTAATCTCGAAAGCCACCATCTGAATGAATGATTTGCCCTGTGATCCACCTTGATTCATAACTCGCTAGAAAGCTAACAAGTCTCGCCGCATCGTCAGGCGTGCCGATACGTCCCGTCGGAAACTTCGGCTTTAGAAAAGTTTGGAGTTCATCATCCATCCACCCTGAATCAGTTGGTCCAGGATCAATAGCATTCACTGTGATGTTGTAAGGAGCAAGCTCAGTTGAGAGTGATGTCGTGAACGCTGAGATCGCTCCTTTTGTCGTAATATAGGCAAGATTGCCAGGCTGTGGGCTTTTGTCCTGCCCAGAAACAAAGTTAATGATTCTGCCTTCCGCTTGTTGCTTCTTTAACTGCTTCGCAAAAGTAACAGACAGCATGCACGTTCCTCTTACGTTAACAGCACAGTGCTGATCAATGATTTCCGCTGATAGTTCATCATGATCGACTTCTACACAATGGGTCGCATTGTTTACTAGAATCGCTAGCTCTCCGGTCATTTTCTTCACTTGTGCTATAAGGTCCTCTGATGCATTAGGCTCACTTAAATCCAGTTCCATTTCTTCAGCTATAACGCCCATTTCCTGCAGCTCTTTTTTGAATATAACTGGGAACGTGTCGGTCGCATCCTTATAACCTGTGCTAACGTCATACTTCGATAAGTGAGTAAAGAAAATATCATGGCCCTTCCTAGCAAGCTCACGACATATGCTAGCACCAATCCCGTTCGGACGGCTAACGCCTGTAACAATGGCAATGCGATTCCTTTGGTTGTTCATTTTATTTTCCTCCTTATGAGGAACACCTGACCAATGTGAAAGGAGATGATTCGAAACAGGACAGCAGCCTAAGGCCCCTGTCCTGATCATTTATCAATCATGAACGCGGTGTCCCCCTGTATAGGTTCCATTGACACACCTATCTCTACTTAAATAGGATTATCAATAAATCTAAACCATTACAGGAATTGTCCACACATGTTCATGATCCCCTTTCCATACATCTCCGCATTCACTATATCAAATAGTTGTCTGTCATTTCAAGAAAATTCTGTAAAAAACTCTCTATTAAACATAAACTGTACATTATATATCTCGAATTCAAGAATTTAGGGTTTGAAATAATTGGTATAGTGGAATTACAAAATTATGACTACTATTATAGGGAGATAAAACATGCAGAGCCAAAATCAACTCATTCAAAAACTCATTGCCAAAGACAGAAGTTCCTTGAATGAATTGTATGATACATATATTCACCACGTCTCTCGCATCCTGTCCAACAGTGACACTCCTCAATCTGATCACGAAGAAATAATCACGAAGCTTTTTACTCAGATTTGGACCTCACCGCAAATCCTTTATAAAGAAAAACACCTCTCCATTGCCATAACAAAACTTTGCCTCAAGCTTACCAATACTCATTGCTCTAGAATCTCCTAATTCAATAACAACTACCAAACAAAAACGGAGCCATAAACAAAAGGCTTCCTTTTATGTTCTACTATTTGTGAGTCGCTTAAAAACTTTGTTGAGGCAACTTAAGTAAATCTATTCGTTGATTATGTGAAAGCTTGGTATAATAAATACAGAGAAGGAGTTATCGTATTTTGTTATAGATAGAGTGAGCACAACGATTTTACCGTCCAAATAAACGAAATGAATATAAAGGATCGAGAGGAGCACTTATTCATGCAAAGAAACAAAGATCTTTATCAATTTTTATTAAATAAAGCAGAACAATTAACAGAAGACTGGTATGCATCACTTGATAAAAGTGGAACAGGTGTTTATTCTTCTACTGATCCAGAAGTCATTAAAGGACTTAAAGCTCAGAACCTTGAATTTCACCAACATTTGTGCAAAATTTTCATCATGAAGAAAGACGATTTCTTTGAGGAATTCGAAGACTGGGTGCGAGAAATTGGCCGTGACCCTGAACATTTAAACACTCCGACTCACCTGATTATGAGGGAATTTCTGCGCGTACGCGAGCAGTATATGGACTTCATTGATATGTATACAAAGGAAACAGAAGATCTTGTCTCACAGAAAAGTATTGATATCTGGAAGTATGCTGTGATTGAAGCCATTGATGTGCTTATGACACGCGTCGTTGAAGAAAAATCAAATCATTTGAACGCCCGTATTGAAGAACAACAGCAAACGATTAATGAACTAAGCTCGCCATTGATTGACCTCCCTAACGGTAAAGCTCTCCTGCCGCTAGTCGGTGACATTGACTCCGATCGAGCGTCGGCGATTTTTGAGAACACGCTTGAAGGGTGTACAAGTAAACGTGTGGATCATCTTTTCATTGATTTATCTGGCGTTTATCTCGTCGACACACGGGTCGCTCAACAAATATTCCAACTGATTACAGGGCTTAAATTAATTGGTGTTACTGCTACACTATCTGGCATTCGGCCAGAAATTGCTCAAACAGCCGTTCAACTAGGTATTGATTTCGGTGAAATTCGCATCACTTCAAACCTGGCACAGGCCATTTCAGCTGAAACTACACCTTCTTAAAATAATTAAACTATACTAACAAGGAGAAAGCCGTCTTACGGTCTTCTCCTTGTTAGTATGGTTTCTCATTCTAATGTTCTTCGATTTACTACTCCACTTAAATAGGTCTCCACAATTATCCGGTAAGACTCTTCCAAAGAAATAGGTAGCTGAAAGCCGCCTTTGTGATACAAATCGACCATTCCATGTAAAAAGCTACGAAGCCCTCGGACGATATGGATTCTTTCCACTTCTGACAGGTGATATGGCTCAAACACCTTCATCGTTAAGGTGACAATCGCTTCTCCAGCTTCTTGGACATCAGACTGAAGAGGATTCGCCGCCTTTAAAGTAGCTTCATACAAACCTGGGTGCTGAAGTGCAAAGGAAAGGTACGCCTCTGCTAAGGCTAGAATGCTTTCTCTCCCTTCCGTCTGGTGTTCTGTCTTCTCTGACAACCAATTGAAGAACTGGTTCAACGCTGCAACGGCCATACCATTTTTGATATCATCTAAGCCATCGAAATGATTATAAAGAGAAGGAGATTTTATCGATAGATTACGAGCAATGGTTGCCATCGTTACCTTTGAATAATTTTCTTGCTCTGCAATAGCGAGTGCTTCTTGAATCACAATATCCTTTGAGATTTTCACTTATCCCTCCACCCGCTTTTTTGCTTGAAGGATAGCTCTTTTCAGCGCTTCTGGTTCGTATAGAAAATCTCCATGGCCCACACCAATAACGGATGGGTTGAACGAAACTAGCTTTTCCGCTGTGGCAATCGCACGCTCCTTGTCCCACGTAGCCAGAGCAGGAAATGGAAAACGCCAGCGTACATCACCAGCTACCGCTATACCACCTTTTGTTTGGAGGGCATCTGCGGCTATTAATATATGATTTCGTTTATCTATAAAAGCCATCATGCCAGGCGTGTGTCCCGGAGCCTCAATCGCAATCAGTGAGCCAACCATATCTCCTTCTTTAAGAAGAACATCTGGTTGTGTCTTATTGTTTCTAGGTACACCGCCCTTTACTGGAAGGTCTCCTTCGTCAGGCTCGAGTGATGAATCACCATTTAACAATTTTAACTCTCTTTGAGGAAGAAGAATTTCCGCATGAGGAAGACTTGCTTTTAACCCATCAAGTGCTCCCATATGATCCGTATGGGCATGTGTAATAATGATGCGGTTGATCGGCTTCCCAATTTGAGCGGCCGCTTTTAGAATAGCGTTTTTACTAAAAGAAAGGGCTGCATCAATTAACGTTAAGCTCTCCTCTTCTTCAACGAAATAACAATTAACAGGGAACCAATTGGCCATGAAAGAAAGCTGATAGACGGTTTGTTCCTTTATCATTCTCATTTCTTACACTCCCCTTAAACTAATATCATTAGTTTAAGTATAACTAATACCATTAGTTATACAAGCTATATTTTCCGAACATATATATTAAGGGTAGGTGGACAAAAAAACAAAAGGTGTCTTCTATTTTAGGAAGGACTTCTTTTCTCCTACAGCTCTTACTTTTATTTGAATCTCTCGCAAACGTTCATTCTCTTTATGTGAGATAAACGAGTCAACAATTTGTCGAATGAAAAAAGGTCCATCAGGCTCATAACCCTGTTCCGATACGAAGCTTAATAGGGTATGATAATAAGCATTATCTTTCTCTCTCCCTTCTCTCATATAAACACTTGCATACTCCCCCTCTTCAAGTGTGATAATCTTTTGTCGCTCTATTTCACTATCATCTTCAACTAAAATAAACAATCCATCGTACTCCATCGTTTCTCGTGTTTTCATATGCTCCACTGATAAAATAAACCCTACTTTCCCAACCATGATCGGAGTAACATGATCAATCTCCTTTTTTAAACCGCGTAGCACACTTTCAATGTCATCTAGCGTATGGAACTGACCCTGAATCGCTAATAGATAGCGGTGAGGAAGTGTACGAATTTGCGGTTCACCAATGAAGTGAATATCTCTCGATTGCTTCAAATCCAAAATCTTCGTTTTCAAATGCTTCTTCATCTTTACTAATTCATTGATTTTCTCATCATTAATTCGTTCATATTCAGATAGTATTTCAATAAATTCATCTACGGTGCTATGCTCTACTTTCTTCTTTATTTCTTTTAATGGAATGCCCATCTTCTTCAAATACCAAATCATGTCCAATTTTTTAAATTGCTCTAAACAATAATAGCGATAACCTGTCTGCTCATCGACTTCAAATGGCTTGAAAAGCCCAATTTCATCGTAATATCTAAGTGTTTTCACAGGAATATCATGGAGTTTTGACATCTGGCCAATTGTAAACTTATGATCCATGCTCCATTCCCTCCTAATCGTCAACGAGTCGTGATGAATTGAAATAAACCAGAATTAGTTTTCATTCTCTTCATTATGTTCATTTCACAAGCAATCTTCAACTTAAAAAAGGCTTAGCATAATCGCTAAGCCCTTTTTCTTATCTTACACAGTAAAGAAAATATGATCGTTATTACAAAACCAATTTACCTTATTGCTGATTTGTATAGCTTTCTTTCAAAGCCACCTTCAGCTGCATACTATTTGTAAGAACCCCCAGGAATCCCATCACTGCAAAAATCACAGAAAGAAAGATTGAGACTAAGTCGATCCATCCAAACAAGGAAAAGAGTCCAGAACAGAATATCAAGAAAGAACTAATCATTCCCACGATATAATAAAAAACGTATTTCTTCATTTATACCTCCAACAGAAAGACTAACGTAAGCATCAGTCTTGTTAATCCTTAAACGTTACATCCTGATCTGAAGGGAGCATAAGAGCAGCCCCTAAGTAAACGACCACAAAGATTCCAGATGTTAAGAGCGTTAGTGCGATGTAAGCAATTCTTAATATATTTGCATCTACATTCATAACCTCACTTAATCCGCCTAAAACACCCGCTAATTTTTTATTCGTCGTTGATTTGTAGATTTTCTTCATACGGCACTCTCCATTCATTTTGTTTCTTACTATTCTTTACGTATTCAAAGCGAATTAGTTTCAATTACAACAAAATCATGCGTTAAATGATGAATCAGAAAGAGCGTTCATTGGTATAACCTGAGCTATGCTTCATACTTTAAACTAAAAGACTACGCCCAGAGGAGGCACCCCACTTGGTCCAGACACCACTTACTCCATGGCAGGAACATCATTTCTGGATTGAAATTCTTGCTGATCATGCGATCTTTGTACGTGATTACTTATCCCCGTCGGAACATAATTTTGTGAATGAAGCGAATCAGTTTGCTATGGCCTTCGATGAGCTTCGCGCGCAACTCTCACCTCTTAAACGTGATGAACCCGCAAGCTCTGACGCTATGATTTCCTTTTCACGTAAAGCTTATCAGCTGGCAAGGGCCTATTTCAATTTCGAAGGCACGATACAACGGCTTAGAATTCGGAACGAAATCAACATTAACCTAAGTCCATCTTACTTTAATGGAACGCTAGATGAGAATGAAGAATATTTGCGTCAACTTACTTTCTACATCGAAGGAAAGGTGCCGCCCCCTCTTTCTCTTCTCGACTTAATGGACTTATGGTTAACTGATCAAGTTGGCCACGCCTCGCTATTAATTGATATTCTCGATCCGATTGAAGTCGAATTCATCACGAAAGCCCAAACTATTCAAAACCAATTTCGTGTGTATATCTCAAAAAACAGAGCCATGCGCGGTTTTCTTCGATTTACACCATCTGGCTTTCGAGCTCAGCAACGATTTGCAGATGAAGTCGCACATTCGATTCAAGATTTAAACGCTCTTGTTGAAGAAGTGATGTCTCTTTTTAAAATCGATGAAGTTCTAAACAATACGACATTACGATTTCTTGAACATCATTTTCCTGAAAGCTGTTATTTCCTAGCCCATCTTAGCCACTATGCTCCATCGATTCCAGCGCCTTCTTGTTCATTAACAAAACCTTCCTATTTGACACCAAAAGAATGAATACACATCACTTATGAACCTTCATTTTCTATTTTAAAAAGAAGGATCACGGTTGTCCCTTTATTAGGGGAGCTTTCATAAATGATCTCCCCGTTCATGGCCTTCATAATGCTATGTGAGACCATCATCCCTAACCCTGTCCCTTTTTCTTTTGTAGTGAAAAAAGGCTCGCCCATTCTTACTACCTGCTCTTCCGACATACCGATGCCTGTGTCTGAAATACTAACTTTTAATTCAAAACCTTTATGTAAAGCATCAACAGTTAGTTCTCCTCCATCTGGCATCGCTTCAATGGCATTTTTTAAGATGTTTAGCAGACACTGCTGAAATTTACGCTTTTCTGATTGAATATAAGTAGGGGATATATCAATTTTTGAGTTGATATTCACATCCGACATTGTAGCAAGAGCCTGAATGACGCTAAGGCTTTGTTCAAGTTCACTTTTCACATTTATTTTCTCAACCTTTTCTGGAAAAGGTTTGGCGAAGGTTAAATAATCATTAATAATTTCTGTTGCTCGATCAAGCTCATGAATAGCAAGCTCCATATACCCCTTCGTTTTCTTATCTTCTAAATCACTGTTAATCATTTGAAGAAAACCGCGACTAACGGTTAAGGGGTTGCGCACTTCGTGTGAGATGCTTGCGGCAAGATGGCTCACTACCTCTAGCTTCTGGCTCTCCATCACTGAGTGGAGCAACTTAAACTGGTTAATAAATACTTCATAAATAAGCGTTGCTAGTACGACACCAGTTAAGCTAATAAAATTGAATAAAACCCATGTTTCAATGCTTATTTGCGATTCAAAAAAAACAAGCGACACTCCAGTTGATATACTCCCAAGACAGGCATCTAATCCAGCAGCAACCGCTAGCTTCCATTTAAGATCTAGTTTGAGAAAGTGTTTTGATACTAGTGAAGTGAATATCGCAACGAGTGAAAACGAAAAAAGTGTAGGATAAAACCCGCTTCCTCCAAGCATAAAACGATAGCTTAACAGAACGAATAAATAGATAAGCGACACCCATTTCCCGCCATACAAAGCACCAAGAATAAAAGGGATTCTTCTAAAATCTAAAATGAAATTTTCATTAATTACTATTGGATACATCATACAGAGAATAACGGATAGGAGGGGGAATATCGCGAGTAACCAACCTGATGATCGTTTTAAAAAGGAAGTCTGCTTCAATAGATAAAGAATTTGAATAATACTTAACGGTGCAAAAACGAGTAGTAAATTGAGTAGGAAACTCTTTGCAGTAAGTATCATCGTCATTGCCACCACTTTTCTAATAATTAGTAAGGTTGTCATAGTAAATATTCTTTATCTTTCAGTCTAATTCCTCTTTAATAGATGAGTAATCTTATTCATTTCTATTGATAATCGAGCGTTTTCTTTGTTTTAGATGACTCACATTTCTTCCACTTTCGGAACACAGGAAAACAAATCAAGCTTTTTATCCCATTTACGAATCGTTTTCTCATAGGACATCCCAATCCGCTTTGCCACTTTAATAGAAGATTTGTTCTCAGGATCAATTAATGAAATTAGCTTCGAAAGACCTATTTGCTCAAAACCATATTTCTTACAAGCCAACGCGGCTTCCGTTGCATAACCATTTCCCCAATATCTTCTAGCAAATAGATAACCGATCTCTACTTCAACACAACCGTCCATTTTTTGAAGTACAAGCCCACATTGCCCAAGAAATCGACCGCTTCTTTTCTCTTCTACGATCCACATGCCAAAGCCATAAACTTTGTAATGATGCAGCGTCCATTCCACCCATTTCATCGTGTCTTCTCTAGTTTTGCATGCAGGATAGTACCTCATTGCTTCCTTATCAGAAAAAATCTCTAAAAGGTAATCAACATCCTTCTCTCTCATTTTTCTTAAGATCAGTCGATTCGTGGAAAGAACTTGTGCTGTCATATAACTCACCTCTTTGGCACTAAAAAAGTTACAATCAAAGCCTGATTGTAACTCTTTTTATCATTATCTTATACTGAGATGTAAAAAACATTCATTCCCATAATAGGAGGACGCTCATTCTCTTCCTCATCCTGATCGTTTGTTAAAGAGCTTCCTCGTGCCGATTTTGTTGATCATGATCCCCAAACTCCATCGCCTCCAATATGGCCTCTTCTGAAAAGCCGGTTAATATGGAGATTTGTCTTATATCACATGTCCTTTTCTGGTGCTGCCTAATGAATTGAATGGCTACCATTGCTTGATACATAATCTTTGTATACTTGCTTAATAGCTGTTGACTCATCGAGCTTCGGCCACTTCCTCTCTTGGATGAGAGAAGAGAGGAGCATCTCTCCCTTATACTTTAACCTATCACTCTTAGGCCTTTGTTCCAATAAGAAAAACTGAATTTTTACAATTTTTGATTAGAAACTTTCGTAGCCGACACAATAATTGGTTTTCTTTGGATTTGCTTCCTTTTTATAGGTTCGTTTAGAAAGAAAAAGAGCATTCCTACAAAAAAACCTCCACCTACGATATTCCCAATCGTTACAGGGATGAGATTATGAATAAATCCACCCATATTGATAACCTCAGAATGTGGAGAAGTCAATGAAATGAGAAACACAGCTAGATTCGCAATACTGTGCTCATAGCCTGAAATGAAAAATGTGAAAACAAGAAGCATCATAAGAACAACTTTGGCCATATCTTCCTTCACACGCATAGGAATCCATACAGCAAGACAAACAAGCCAGTTTGCAAAAATCGCCCTAAAGAAGAGATAGGAAGTCGGTAATGTCATTTTCTTTTCTGCTAACGTTAATAACAGATGGTCCTCACCAATCGATTGAAATACTCCACTAAAGTATAGAAGCGTCGTAAAAAGCAGAATACCAAGAAAGTTTCCTCCATAGCACGTCATCCAAACGAGAATGGTTTCTCTCCACGTCGTCACCTTTTTCATCGTTCCAATTGTCATATACATCGTATTCGATGTAAACAATTCACCTCCGCCATAAACAATGAGAATGAAGGCTATTCCAAAAAATAAAGCGGTCATCATATATGTCACGGGCGAATGTACTTCATAGAAATATTGACCTACTGTAAAGCTTAGTACCAAAGCAAAACCGATGTACACTCCTGCTAGCATAGCACGAACGACATAATGAGCCATTCTGTCTGATTGTAAATCGCGCTTAGAAACCGCACTGCGACAGATCATATCAATCGTTTCTTTTTCCATATCTCTCAGCTCCAATCTAATGCTCATCATTTCACAATATAGTTAAAGTGTAAGACTGGTTTGATTCCTCAACAAGTTCCTGGTTCTACTTGTTTCTAATTCGTCATAATGAAAACGGCTTCTCTATGAAATCTGAGTATCGTGTGACACTTCTTACTGTTTATTGAGAATTCTTAGTTTTTCATCTATACTAGCCATATTGACTGACCAGTCAGTCTAATCGTTTAAAACAATAAAGGAGGAACATTCTATGCAATCCGTTGAATCTGTCTATCAATCCAACTTTAAAAAAGGGGCATATGCTTTCTACGAAAACTTGCGCCAAAATGAGCCGATTACGTCCATTGGAAACTCCAATGGAAACAATACGTGGATCGTCACAGCTTATGATGATGTTCTTGAGCTGCTGAAACGTCCTTCCTTTATTAAAGACCAATCAAAACTCTTCTCAAAAAGCGCTCGTATGGAAGACGAGCCAATGGAAACGAAGATTTTTCATCATATGATGCTAGATGTTGATCCACCCGATCACACGCGGTTACGTAAACTTGTTCAGCCTGGTTTTAACCCTAAAGCGATTAAACAACTAGCCCCCCGTATAGAAGCCATTGCTGATCAATTAATTGAAGAAATGAAGCAAAAGAATGATATCGTGGACCTAATTGATGATTTTGCTTTTCCTCTACCAATTATCGTCATCTCTGAATTGCTTGGTGTACCAACAGAAGATCGAGATAAGTTCAGAAAATGGTCCAACTCCATCGTCTCCGCTTCCGACAATATGGAAGGCGAATTCATGAAAGATGTACAGGAGTTTACCGAATATCTCACAACTCTCTTTAACAAAAGAAAAGCTGATCCACAAGATGACTTGATTTCAAATCTTATTAAACATGAAGAAGATGGAGAAAAGTTAAGTTCGGATGAGCTCTATTCAATGGTTTTTCTACTCATTATTGCCGGACACGAAACGACTGTTAACTTAATTGGCAACGGGATGCTTGCTCTCTTCGAACATCCAGATCAGCTTGAGCTGTTGCAAAGTGACTTTTCGTTAACAGAAAGTGCGATCGAGGAAGCTCTTCGTTTTTATAGTCCCGTCGACTTCTCGACCGCTCGCTGGGCAGAAGAAGATTTTGAGTTCAAAGGCGTTCCATTAACAAAAGGAGATATGATACTCGCCTCCATCTCATCTGCTAACCGCGATGAGAAGAAATTCGACAATCCGAATAAGTTTGATATTACTCGTAAACCAAATCCTCACATCGCATTTGGCTATGGCATCCACTTCTGCCTTGGTGCTCCACTAGCAAGGTTAGAAGGAAAGATTGCTTATCAAAAATTACTTTCTGCTTTCCCTTCGATTCAATTAGCAGGGGCTCCTGAGGATGCTAAATGGCGCAATATGTTCTTATTACGTGGACTAGAAGAACTTAAAGTTCAGCTCTAGTTGTTGTAACCTCTAGCTTAAATCAAAAGCCCCTCCTATTTTGTAGGAAGGGCTTTTGGTTTCATTATATCGGCACGTGCCTTTTTAATAATAAAAAGTATCCATAGCATACGAGATAAGCAAGCAAGTATGAAACATATGTCCAGTAGATCGTCCACCCATTAGAATAGTGAACGAGATTAATACATACGCCAATCCCCTCAATAATCGTGGTGATCAGAGAAAAAAGTAGGATAATGACGAGAGGATGAAAGGAAGTTCGTTTGATAGTTAGAAACAAAAAACCCGCTAGTATCGGATAAACACCAAAATACATCGGCATCGCTGCAATGGTTTCCATTTCATATTCAGGGTCAATGCGCCAGAAATCAAAATGGATTCCAAGCACATCAAAAATAATCGCTACAAAGGCTGCAAAAGGGGCAATCAGAAGAAAAAGCGTAAAATCTTTTCTCACAAGATAGATTCCGGCGATCCACGGAATTACAAACGCAGCAACAATGTTAAATAGCATTCTCGCTCACTCCTCATATAAGGAATGCACGAAACTGCTTAGATTTATACATGTTCTTATGAGTTTGATCTACCCGATTCAAATCATCGATCGTTTTGAGCAAAAAATCGAGAAATCAACATAACGTCTTCGTTTACAGATATCATAGAAAATGATTATACTCAATCTATACAACATGTTGGAAGTAGGAGGCTATTAACGAATGATTGCAGTAAGAATAGAAACAGAAGAAGCATTAAAGGAAGCCTTTAAGATACGTAAAGAAGTTTTTATCGATGAACAAGGCACACCTGAAGACGAAGAGTATGACGAATTTGATTCGCTCGATACAGCCGAACATATTCTCGTTCTAGATGAAGACAAAGCAGTGGGCACGGCTAGATGGCGCATAGTTGACGGCGTGGGGAAATTTGAACGTATTTGTATTCTACAGTCGCACCGCAAGCTTGGTATTGGCCATTTAATCGTACATAAACTTGAAGAGCTCGCAATAAAGAAAAGCATTACGAATGTAAAGCTACATGGCCAGGTGCAGGCAGAGGGCTTCTACCGTAAGCTTGGTTATGAAACACAGTCAGATGTTTTTATGGAAGATGGTATCCCTCACATTCTCATGAGGAAAATACTACCTGAAACTTTCACAGTTCTTTAATCGTAAGTTAGCTTAGAATTAAATTTGGGAACATATCTAATATAGTGAATCTATTCTTACGAAAAGGATGAAGTATACATGATGCGAAGCGGAAATCCCGTTTTAAAAAACAAGACATTTAATAGAACACGTGATCAAGGAGAGGCGATGACAATTGGAGGAACGGTAGCAAAGACGTTCTTCTTATTCCTCTTTTTACTCGGATCATCCATCTATACCTGGTACCGCTATGCTCAAGGAGAAGATGTGTATACGATGATGGTCATTGGTGCGATCGGTGGACTGATCTTTGCACTAATTACAGCATTCTTTCATCGTGCTGCACCGATCACAGGCCCAATCTACGCTACGCTTGAAGGCTTTGCCATTGGTGGTTTATCCGCGATTCTAGAAGCCCGATATCCCGGAATCGTTATTCAAGCCGCCGCTTTAACTTTCTCAGTAATGGGCGTACTGCTTTTCCTTTATGCTGCTCGCATTATAAAGGTTACAAAGAACTTCCGATTAATGATCGTATCCGCAACGCTTGCGATTTTTGTTGTATATATTATTGACCTTGGGCTGAATCTCTTCTTGAACGCCAACGTTCCTTACTTACACTCGAATGGCGTCGTAGGGATAGGCATTAGTCTATTCATTGTGGCCATCGCTGCGCTCAACCTTGTACTTGATTTTGATTTTATCGAAAAGGGAGCAAACCGCGGTGCACCAAAGCATCTTGAATGGTATGGCGCATTCGGACTAATGGTTACGCTCGTATGGTTATATATTGAGATTCTTCATCTGCTACAGAAGTTAAGACGATAACGACCAAAAAGCCACGTCCTCAGGACGTGGCTTTTATATTGCTGAAAGTTTATTGAATTTGCAGTGTTTGACGCTTTTTGTTTCTTTTAAGCCATAGACTATAAAATATAATAATCAAGAATCCAAACATTACAGCAATCAGGTAAATAACCACTAAATTACTTGAAATTCCTTCAACGAAAGAAGAAAGAAATTGTCCTAAGAACGTAAAAGAAGAGAAATAAGCAAGGTTCTTCCCTCGATTACTTACATTACTTTTTTCAACAACCATATGGTTCGCCAAAGGAATGGTAAATCCGAAACCAAAACCTATCACGATTCCTGCAAGGATAGCCAATGCAAACAAACTTTGTCCTACAGATAAAATAATAAAACCAATGGTAAACAATGAAAACCCGGTCAGAAGCGTCTGATAATCAGAGAACCGCTTTACCATTTTAGGCATAACACTCGCTGAAATGACAGCTACTAAAGAAATCATTGCTAAAAAATAACCTGTACTGGCAGATCCCAACCCGAAGTTTTCTGCTAAATAGAATGGTAAGGTGATAAAAGCGATAAAAAACATCGTCATTGCTAATAATGCCGCAAGTAAGACGGACAAAATGGATGTAGCATTGGTTGTATTCGACTTCTGCTCTTCTTCCAAATTGCTCGATTTTCGAAAAGGTACGAAAATGATGAGAAACAATAGGGCAACCCATGCGATTAAATAAATCATAAAAGGCCACTGCCATCCTAATCCACCAAGTACTCCTCCAATACTTAGAAAAATTATACCGCCTGCTTCAATGGACATTCCCTGAAGAGCAATCATCTTCAACCGCTCTTCACCCACAAAAAATTCGGCCAATAGGCCTGTCGAGGATGACATGACGATCGCCGTCGCTCCACCTAGCAAGATACGATCAGCAAAAATAGGAATTGTTCCTGAAAGCCAAATAGCTGAAACTCCAATCGCTCCATACAGTATTAAGCCACTAAATAAAGCGACATAAGATCCGACCCGATCAATCAATCGGCCAGCAATTGGCGCGAATAATACAACGCCAAGTGCAGGCAAGGTTGTCAGCCATGTCGCCATATCCTCTACTCCATAATGCTCTGATATTTGAATAAGTGCCGGTGTAATAGCACTTCCTACCATGATTGTTAAGCTTGCAGCAAGCATTAATGAAAAGACACCCACTCTGGATAATTTGTTCATCTTTCATCCTCCTTTATTACAAAGAAGAGCATAACACAGTTTAATTAGTTAGGAAACTAATTAAACTTTGATCGATATTCTTCTTATCACTATGCTAAAATACAATTAGTTTAGGAGGTAAACGCTTATGCATAAATCTCATAATGATGACATCGGGTATCAAGTCCAGCAAATATCTCATTTAGTAAAGCAGCTTCAAAACGAACGATTACTAAAAGAAGATCTTAGCATCTCACATATGAATGTTATGTTTGTTCTCTATGAAGAAGATCGAGTAAACCAGTCACACATTCAAAATAACCTTGGAATAAAAGCCTCCTCTCTATCTAAGCTAATCGATATTTTAATACAAAAAGGGTTAGTAACTAGAGAATCACTGGATGGAGACGCTCGTTCTAAAATTATCTGTCTTACAGAACTAGGGAAAGAAAAACAACAACAGCTATATCGTGTAAGAGATGAATTAGAAAATCAGCTCACTGAACATTTAAATGAAACGGAAACGAAGCAACTTGCCAGGATGCTCTCGCAAGTGAAGAGTAACTTACTGAAGCACAGTTGACCCTTCATTATTAAAAAAAAGAACTCCTATCAACAGGAGTTCTTCATTGTTTTAATTCAATACACAATAATAAACCTCCCTATAAGGGGAGATTTCCGCGAAAATCAAATTTATTCCGCGCTTTTCTCATTAATTCCGCGAATTACACCGGTTTTTCCGCGATATTTAAATTAATTCCGCGAAACCACTGTAATCGCTCGGATCAGCCGTACTTCTTCTGATGTTCCTTCTTCTTCTCTAAATAAGCTTCATCTGTACGCACGATTTTCCACTTTTCTTCAAAAATCCTTGCTGATTCTGCTTTCTCGTCGTCTATATCTCGCTCGTTCACGTCACCGTCGCTGTCGTATTTCTTACCGCCTTTGTAATTCGCATAGCGACGAGCTCTTGTATAACCCATTTGAATGAACTTGCGAGCCATATCCATTCCTACGAAATCATCGTTTTCCTGATAGTCTCGAAACATTTGATAGATTTTTTCTGAAGACTCCTTCGCGATATCTGGCGTTTTAAAGCGCCAATGTGGAAGGATCTCACTTTTATAAGGCTCTACCATTAGAACCCCCTGCTCACCGCGACCAACACGATATTTTTCTGGCTGCTCTCGAAAGTTGATATTATCGAAATCGAGATCGTAGTTGAATGCCATCCCTACCACTCCTTTTGGAGAGTATTCCCAATATGAGACAGAGAGTAAACTAGCCACGGCCTATTAAAGCTCTCCTTTCAGATTCCTACTCTCTTTAAAAGACGCGTGCCCCTTGCACTCTTTAGAAAAAATACACACATAGCACATTCTAACGTTCCTCCTCATGCATTTTTGGGTAAAGAATAGTCGACAATGATGACAGACGTTAGGAGGATCCTATGATATTTTTCGGTTACGCTCTCTATTTGCTTCTCGCCATTCTTAAATTTGTGCTATTTAGCTTCTATACAAATACGGCTTTTCCATTTACCTTTTTTCTTATGAATTTAGCCGGGATGCTGCTTTTATCAAGCTGGACACTTCTGATTCAATGGAAGAAACGACGGTGGATTTGGCTTACGCTTTTATTTTTACATAGTCTTCTTCTAATCTCAGATCTCTGGTATTACCGCTATTTTGAAGATATGCTTTCCGTCTCTCTCTTTTCACAAATGCTTCAAATGAGCGATGTTGGCGGTGGGTTTATGGCGCTAATTCGCTTCCAAGACTTTTTCCTTTTCGCTGATGTTGTGATTTTTCTTTTGATACTCTTTTTCACGAGAACGAAAACGTTTGAAGTAACGAAGAAAAAACGAAGAACGATGGCAAGTACTACATTTCTAATCGGAGTCGTTCTGTTTGCGACACCGTTAATTTTTAGCGCTGTTCAAGATGATCAGTCGCCAAACCAATCTGTTTCAGATATGCGGGACTACTACCAGCTTGGTTTCTGGGGCTACCACGGTGTTGACCTTTGGAGAGGTGTGATGGGAGTCCTTAACTCTGAAGAGAACTTATCCGTGAATCAACAAAAAAAGCTGGAAGAAAATAATACTGAAAACGCGGATGGTTCTCCTATAAAACCGAATATCATTATGATTCAACTAGAATCCTTTCAAGGTTCTCTTATTGGACAGAAAATCAACGGAAAGGAACTGACCCCCAACTTAAACGAACTAAAAGAAGAAACGCTGTACTTCTCTTCGTTTTATCACCAAACACACGAGGGAAGGACATCTGATGCAGAATTTATAACAAATACGTCCCTCTACCCCTTGAAATCGGGATCCGTTTATACACGTTTTCCGGAAAATGAATTTGGATCCTTACCGGAGTTACTAAAAGAAAATGGCTATGACACAGCAGCCATGCATGCGTATGACAAAGGATTTTGGAATCGCGATAAGGTGTATGAGAACATTGGATTCAATCATTTCTTTAGCAACAAAGATTACCCTGATCAGAAAAAAATCGGTATGGCTTTAAATGATAAAAACTTTCTCACGACCTCTATTGAACATATGGAAACGTTAAAAGAACCATACTTTGCGTTCATGGTGGCATTAACGAGCCACACGCCATATGAAATTCCGGAAGAAGAAAGAGAGCTGGATTTATCGGGATATGATGATCCAATGTTAAAACGGTACTATCAAACTGTTTATTATGTTGATCAGGCCGTTGGGTTAATGGTTGAGGAGTTAAAGCAGAAAGGGATGTGGGAGAACTCCCTTGTGATTTTCTATGGTGACCATGATAGCGGACTGACGAACGAAGGCAGCGAGATGAGAAAGGAAGCCAATGTTGAAAGCGTCGTAGACGCTTTTGAACTCGATCGTCAAGTACCCCTTTTTATTAAGAAACCAAATGAAGATAGTGGCCAGGTGATCAAAGAAAACGGTGGGCAAATCGATATCGCTCCAACTATCGCTGACATGTTAAATATGGAAATGCCGTATATGATGGGGAATTCTCTTCTTGATGATCAACCAAACCTCACTGCATTTCGAGATGGGTCTTTCCGCTATCGTGATTATTATTACGAAGCTGATTTAACAGAAGATGCCGGAAATGGAACGTGTTATGACGTTTCTACGGCAGAGAAAATATCGCTTGATAAATGTGATGATCAAATCGAAAAGGTAACAGAGCAACTCCGCCTTTCTGATGCGATTATAGAAAAGAATGGTCTTGAAAACGAATAGAAACTAAGAATTGACGGTTCAGACATTTAAAGGTCTGGATCGTTTTTTTGTGGAACGTTGTTATAGTACCTTTGACACAGCTTTTCAATGAGAGAGGAAACACTTGTAAGAACTTCATAGAAACTCGTCGAATGAACAGCGATTGCCGTTCGATTGACCTATACTCTAACTAAGAAAATTAGTGAAAACGCTCCTTGTTTAATAAACTGAATATTCTTATAGTTGAAGGGGTATAAGACTCATTTCAAATAGGAGGGTTTTATGAAGAAATGGTTGGTGTCACTATTGGTGATGATCTTCTTGCTCGCTCCCCCTTTCGCTCAGGACGCACAAGCCGGTATTATAGGGAAAGGTGATGCAACTGGTACCCCCGGTGAATGGTACATTGGTGATGAACCCACGACCGTCAAACCTGGCTCTCTTCCACTCGTATTTGTACACGGCTTAAACAGCTCTTCAAACACCTGGATTGATCAAAACGATATGGATGAACTTACATACAGCAAGAACTACCAAACGGCTTTCATTGATTTATACCCTACGAAAAACATGTGGGACAATGGGCAGCTGCTTGCTAGTAAACTAGCTGAGATCAACGCGTACTTTGGGAAGAAAGTGATTCTTGTTACCCACAGTAAAGGCGGGATTGATGCACAAGCTGCCATCGTCCATGCAAATGCACAACAATATGTTGATAAAGTTATTACCCTCTCCACACCACACAAAGGTTCACAGCTAGCTGATCTTGCCCACAGCAGCTGGGCGGGATGGTTAGCTGCAATTATCGGAAATCGAAATGACGCCACCTATTCACTACAGACCGGCTATATGAGCTATTTCCGATCCGTTACCGACTCAAAACCGAACATTTCTTCCACACCTTACTACACCTTTGGCGGCACTAGTTGGGGAAGTTTCGGTGGCGCGCTCTACTGGGGCGGTTTGTATTTACGACAATATGGCTCAAATGATGGCGCCGTTACTGTGAACAGTTCGAGACTTCCCTATGGAAATGAGATTCGCATCGGGAATTGGGATCACTCGTCCATTCGAACTGGGAGCGCTACGCTTAACTTATTTGAACCTTACTTAACACAGTCGATCCCTGCCTTTGCCCCGCTCACTTCTATCAATGAAACGGCCGCTTCTGATCAAGCTAATGTCCTCATTCGAGGCGGTGAATTTATGGGAACGCATGTAGAAAAGTTTGATGTAGAAGAAGATACGAAAAGCATTGCGCTTGATTGGATGAGTCAAAATGAGGATTCGTTAATCACCCTTCAAGGACCCGATCAGAAAACGTATGCGGTGACAGAAACATCTCAAGATGAGGCGATGTTTGAAGGAGCGTTTCATCACCAACTGAAGGTAGATCTCCCTAAATCTGGCACATGGAAACTAAAAGTAAAGCAATCAAAGAAAGAAAGTTACGTGATGCAAGTTGCCTATGAAAGTGAACTAAATCAAGAGCTCCAACTAAAGAGCTCTGCAAAAGAAGTGAAGCTTAATATCGACGAAAACAATGTAGTGAAAGATTCAATCGAAGGAGATATTTTAATTCAATATAGTAAAAATGGAAAAACGAAACAAAAGAAAGTGTCACAGGAAAAGTTGAGTGCTCAAAAGTCCTTTCCTATTAAAAATGCTGGTGAAGGCGTTTATCACATCATGCTTGATGTGAACGGTGATACAAGAAAAGGAGCATCCTTTGAGCGAACCATTCTTCATACGGTTTACATTGATGCCGATGGAAAGGTATATCAGCCTTAATCAAAAAGCCCCCTTCGAACGTTCGAAGGGGGCTTTCATGTTACTCGATTCCTTTTTTAATCTCGCTAATCATTTCTGTCACTGACTCCAGTCCGCCACCAGATAAATACCAGTAGTTCGGATCTAAATAAACGATGTGATTATTTTTATAAGCATCTGTATTTTTCACAAGTTCATTTTCAATTACTTCCTTTGCAGACGTTTCGCCACCATCTACAACAGCGTCACGATCAACAACGAATAGATACCCAGGGTTCTTTTCTGCAATGTATTCGAATGAAATACTTTGTCCATGCGTCGATGCTTCAAGATTCGAATCCGCTTCAGGTAACCCTAACACATCGTGAATGAGTCCAAACCTTGACCCAGCTCCGTAAGCACTTACCTTACCACCAGTCACGAGTGTAATTAATCCTTTCTCATCTAAAGAAGATGTAAGCTCCTGAACAGATGAAATTTCTTCATCAATTTTCGCTAATTCTTCTTCCGCTTCTTTTTCTTTCCCAAAAATCTCACTAAGCGTTGTGACATTCTTTTTGAATGAAGGAATATAGTCTGTTGTATCGACTCCCATATAAATTGTTGGGGCAATCTTACTTAATTCTTCATAGGCATCCGACTGTCTGCCTGAAATGATAATTAACCCGGGGTTCATTTCTGCGATTTGTTCAAAATCCGGTTCCTTCAAACCGCCAGCGTTTTCGTATGTATCTGCTTCATATTTTGAAAGGTAAGATGGAATATTAGCTTGCGGAACACCCGCTACCTCTACACCTAATTTATCGAGAGTATCTAGTGTACCAAAATCAAAGACAACAACATTCTCAGGATTTTTTTGAACCGTTGTTTCGCCAAGCTCATGCTTCACCGTTACTTCTTCCGTTTCTGTTGAGGCTGTTGCTTCTGCATTTGCTTCTGTTGCTTCGGAATTATTCGTACCGCATGCAGATACGATCAGTGCTAGAGCTGATAGAGCTAAAATCAAAATCCATTTTCTCATTATTCTTCTCCCCTTATATCTTTTATTGGTGTTGATAGAATTGATAACAATTCTCAATCATTCACAATAAAAAAGAATGACCGAAATCATCTATCTCAATGATAATGATTATCAGTATCACTTGTCAACACTAATTTCGATATTTAAGAGAAATAAATACCAATGCGATGGTCACCGTATTGCTCAATAGGAATATGCATATCATAAATTTCTTGCAGAACTTCTGTCGTAATCATCTCTTCGGTTCGCCCTTCTCTTATTAGCGATCCATTTTTAAGCGCAACGATTTGGTCTGAGTAAACCGATGCGAAGTTAATATCGTGAATTACGATTAAGACGGTTTTCCCCAACTCATCAGCTAGGCGTCTTAATACCTTCATAATTTGAACAGAATGCTTCATATCAAGATTATTTAACGGTTCATCAAGAATGATGTATTCCGTATTCTGTGCAATAACCATGGCAATAAAAGCCCGCTGCTTCTGACCACCGCTTAAATGATCAATAAACTGATCTTGGATTTCTTCTAGTTCCATATAGCGAATCGCTTCATCTACATATGCCCAGTCCTCTTTAGATAGTCGCCCCTGTGAATAAGGAAAACGACCAAATGAAACCAATTCACGGACTTTTAACCGAACGTTTAGCTCATTAGATTGTTTCAATATGGAGATTTTCTTTGCAAGCTCATTGCTTTTCGTTTTTGTAACGTTATTCCCATCGATGTAAACTTCTCCTTCATCACATGAAAGCAAGCGACTCACCATTGAAATAAGCGTACTTTTCCCTGCCCCGTTTGGACCGATGAAGGAAGTGATCGTCCCTTTTTGAACAGTGAGAGAGACGTTCTGAACAACTTTTTTCTTACCATATGATTTTGAGACATTTTTGATTTCAATCATGATTTCCTCTCCTTCAGTAGAAGATAAATAAAGTACACGCCGCCAATAAAATTAATAATAACGCTAATCGATGTTGAGAATGTAAAAACACGTTCGACAATTAGCTGTCCTCCGACCAAAGCAATCACGCTCATAAAAATTGATCCTGATATGAGATAGCTATGTCGATACGTCTTAAGAAACTCATGTGCCACATTGACTACGAGTAGTCCGAGAAACGTAATTGGGCCAACTAGTGCGGTCGAAATCGATACGAGAATCGAAATGACAATTAACAATCGTTTCACGATGTGATCATAGTCTACGCCTAGATTCACAGCGTGATCACGTCCTAGTGATAGCACGTCCAAGTACTTTATGTATTTCCAGGCATAAACCAATACAATGACAAAAGCAGCAATCGAGACAATCAAGACATCTGTGTTCACATTATTGAAGCTCGCAAACATTCGATCCTGTACAACCTGAAATTCATTCGGATCGATCAGCATTTCCATGAACGATGAGAGACTACCAAATAACGTGCCGAATATTAAGCCAATTAAGAGCAGGAAGTAGATATTCTGACCTTCTTTTCGAAAGAGGAGCTTAAATAATAGACTTGCAAACACCATCATTAAGAAAACTGACAAAAGGAAGTTAATATTTTTATTTAATATTAAGATGTTCATTGATCCAAATAAGAAGATAATGACGGTTTGAATGAGCATATATAAAGAATCAAGCCCAATAATGCTAGGTGTCAGGATTCGATTGTTTGTGATAGTTTGAAAGATAACCGTAGAGAATGCAATGGCACTTCCTGTTACAATAATAGCCACAATTTTGATTGCACGCCTCGGCAAAATATAGCCTACATTTCCTCCCAGGTCGATCAATAGAAACGCGCTAATGAGCAGCAGACTGAGCACAAAAAGGAGACTATTTTTCATACGTTTAGACATAAGCTCTTCTCCTTAACAACAAGTAAATAAATAGAATACTTCCGATTACGCCAACCATCAAACCAATCGATATTTCATAAGGATAAATCATTACTCGTCCAATAATATCGCAGATTAATACAAATACAGCACCCATCATGGCAGTTGGAAACAGATTCGCTTTCAGATTATCCCCCATCATGATCGAGACGATATTAGGGATAATCAAACCGAGAAATGGAATGGCTCCTACTGTTAACATCACAACGGTTGTCACCAAAGCAACGATAACGAGTCCGATGTTAACAATCTGTTTATACTTTAAGCCAAGATTAACTGAGAAGTCTTCACCCATTCCAGCAATCGTAAATCGATTGGCGTAAATGTAGGCGATGATAAGGCCTGGAACGCTTATGTATAATAGTTCATACTGTCCTTTTAATACGACTGAGAAATCTCCCTGTAGCCATGAGCCGATGCTCTGCATTAAATCATACTTATACGCGAAAAACGTAGTAATTGACCCGAGAACATTCCCAAACATCAACCCTACTAGTGGAATGAAGATCGCATCCTTATATTTCACTCGATCGAGCACCTTCATAAAAAGGAACGTACCCGCTAAGGCAAACAAAAACGAAATCATCATTTTTTCCATTAAGCTAGCGGAAGAAAATAAGATAAGGGAAACGAGAATCCCAAGTCTAGCAGCATCCATCGTCCCTGCCGTTGTTGGAGAGACAAACTTATTACGACTAAGCTGTTGCATAATAAGTCCACAAATACTCATACTGGCTCCGGCAATAATAATACTAACAAGACGCGGAACCCGACTAATCCAGAACACCTGACTCTGCTCATCCGTGAAATGAAACACTTCAAGTGGTGACATGCTTTTCACCCCGATAAACAGGGATATAAAGGATAATAAAATAAATAAACTGATTAAGTATCTTTTCTTCATCTCACTCTTCCCTTTACTAGATTTGGCTAAATCGCTATTACCATACGCATCTAATTTATAATGATAATCATTATCACTTCGTCACGCAACCTATTTATGTCTTTTCATTAGAAATATCTAAACATAAAAAAGAGAGAATAGCAGCCAATTTTCTAGCTCGCTTTCTCTCTTTCTTTCAGTAACCTATCTTATTTTGATGCATACCAATCGAGCGCTTTCTCTTCTATTTCTTTTACAAGTGAATCCTTTCCATCGATATAAGCTTCCATATCCTCAGGATAACGCATCGCAAGCTCAGCCTTTGTCTGTCCGTATTGCAAGCGATCACTCCGATGTTCCATTAAGTAGTCTCGAAATGCCAGGTGGCGATCAATGTCCGGATTTCCTAATTCATATAGATGAACATGATGAGAGCGCTGATCTCCACCCTTCCGAAAGAAACGGCGGCCAGTCAGTCCATTTTCACCAAGCGCTTCATATCCAAGTTCTTTCATGTACTCATTTTTTTGATCCACTAGACGAAGATCTTTCACAACTGGCATGATATCGATCACAGGCTTCGCTTTCAACCCTTCAACCGCGGTGCTTCCAATATGATGAACTTCGATCATATTATCGCCATATACACGCTCAAGCTTCTGAGCTTCTAACAAAAAGAGCTCACGCCATATCTCATTAAACTCCTGAACTTCTACTTTCCTCATTGTGCTCACCTCAATTAGTTTGAATTTAGTCTCGCATTCTAATTAACGCTACTCACAGACCCTCTACGCTAAAAGTTCCACTAGAAGGATGGGCTCGAAATCCTGGAAAATAGTTCGCAACTCTCTTCCGTAAAGATAAGTCACCCCTGTAGACTTCTAGATCGGAGAGGGGGAACCTCCCAAAAATATGCGAGGGCTTGCCCACAGGAGTTATATTGGCCAAAATTCAAGTTTATTAGCTAACTAGAATCATCACACCTAATTATATCATTATATGGAATAAACCCCACTCCTCCTTAATGAAATTTTTACAATCAAGACGTTTGTAACGAGACGATGATGAGAGTATAATTTGATAATTGATTGAGGGGAAAACTACTTCACTACTACTAATGAAAATGATGAAAAATTGCGAGAGGAGTCCTATCGTGACCACCAAACCTTATAATAAAGTGTTAATTGCGACGCTTCTGCTAGCTGGAGCGTTTATTACAATTTTAAACCAGACTCTTATGATTACGGCGATTCCACCGATCATGGAGGAAATGAACATTACCGCGAATACAGCACAATGGCTGACGACAGTCTTCATGCTTGTGAATGGAATCATGATACCGATCAGTGCTTTTCTTCTTGAACGATTTACAACGAGACAACTTTTTATTTCAGCGATGAGTATTTTCTCAGTGGGAACGGTGATTGGCGGATTCGCGCCGAACTTTGGCGTGTTGTTAATTGGGCGTGTTATTCAATCCGCCGGCGCTGGGGTTATGATGCCACTTATGCAAACCGTCTTTCTGATGATTTTTCCAGTGAACAAACGCGGCGCTGCGATGGGTTACATCGGGCTCGTGATTTCATTCGCACCCGCCATCGGTCCTGCGTTATCCGGTTGGATTACAGCTGCCTATTCATGGCGCATACTCTTTTGGTCAATGTTGCCACTCGCGATTATGATTATTGCCGTTGCCTATTTCGTTATGAAAAATGTGACAGAGCTCACGTTTCCAAAAGTCGATCCGATCTCCATTATTCTTTCATCGATCGGTTTCGGCGGATTGCTTTATGCGTTCACGAGTGCAGGGAACATAGGCTGGGACAGCATGAGAACGATTGTTGTTCTTATCGTTGGTGTCGTCACGCTGACGATATTCATATTAAGACAGCTACGTCTTTCACAGCCGATGCTCGAGTTTCGAGTATTTAAAGATAAGATTTTCACCATTACGACGATTATTGGGATGATGATGTTTCTTGGGTTAATCGGCTCAGAAACGTTGATCCCACTATATATGCAAAACATGAGAGACTTTACCGCATTTGAATCCGGACTTGTCCTACTTCCTGGGGCCGTTATTACAGCGTTTATGTCTCCGATTACTGGACGGATTTTTGATAAAATCGGTGCGCGTCTCCTTGCAATTGTCGGTTTAACAGTTGTAACTGGTGCAACGCTCGGGTTCTCATTTCTCGACACATCGACAACCATTACGTTCTTAACAGTGATGTATGCGATTCGTATGTTTGGTTTATCGATGGTCATGATGCCTGTCACAACGGCTGGATTGAATCAAATGCCGAAACACCTTATTCCACATGGAGCTGCTATGAATAATACGATGCGACAAATCGCGGCATCAGTCGGAACGGCGATTCTAGTGACGGTAATGACAACGACCGCTCAAACAGCTCAGCAGCAGCCATCTATCTCAAGACCAGATATTTATGGCGTAAATATCGCCTTTCTCGTCATTCTTGCTCTCACGATTGTGGCGCTGGTGCTTTCGTTTTTTGTGAAAAAGAACGCGCCTCAACAAGAATTCATGCAATCGAATGAAGCTCCGGTTGCGAACGACAGGAATCAGCCTAAATCTGTTAATGCTTAAACGAACATTTTTCATTCAACCGTTCAGTCATTTGACTGAGCGGTTTTTAATATTGAAATGTTGACGACAGGATTGTTTCCCGCTAATCAGGTCATACTTGTTAGTAAATTCAATTACAAGGATGAACAAATGATTTACATCTATCATGACTACGGTGGAACACACCACATCAATAGCTTCAGCCTTTCATTTACGTCTTTTAAAGCCCTCCTCTCTTCCTTTAACGAGTGAAGAAGTTCTTGCCGTGCCCTTTTTTAACAAATTAACGAAAAAGGACGTGGGACGTCTCCTTCTCCACGGACGGGATTCAGATGTCTAAAAAGTGCAGTCCGCTCATTTATGATCTCGTTGAGCATACGAAAAAACAAGCTCACCTAACGACGGAAAAAGTGCTCCAACTCGAGAGTCAGCATTTTAAGATTTAAAAAGTTTCACTTGTTGCGCGTCGAACCATCGTTTGTTCAACGCGCACTTTTCAGACTAGGTGTTTTCTAAGTTGTAGTTAATGGGATAACTCCAAAAAGTAGGGCAATGATAGCTAATAGATAGATTAAATACGAACCCCCCGAGACCACTGCTCTCGGGGGGTTCGTATTTACATAATCTGAACGCTTTGTAGTAAAGCTAAATAGCCTGATATGATAAACAACACGCTCATTAGAAATGAAAAAAGTGGTGACATCTTTTTCATAAACGCAACAATCATCACTACCATAAACACTACAGCTAAAGCGCCAAGCAACATCGTATTCACGTTAACGACTAATTCAATAGAGGCACCAGATGGGACTAAGCCGTTTGTGAATAGCGTAAACAGCGGTGATACGCCTTCAAGACGAATGAGAGAAGCCAGGTTGTTTGGAGGTGAAGAGTGACTCATCGCACCCGTAGCGGCAAAAATCAATAACACCATCACGGATTCTACTTTTGTCCACGGTCTCGGATCAAAACCTTTATTCTCTTTAAGTTTTTTCTTCATGATAACACCATTTAGAAAGGCATATCCAAGTAGTGGGACAATGAGCAAGTGTTTGATTAATAAACTTTGTCCGTAAGAAACCATCCATGCATCAGGATAATCTTGTAATGGAATAACGAACTGCATTAACAATAGCCCTGTGATCCCTACTACTATGAAACAGATAATAGCGGTTGGGTGAAACCATCTCAGAAATTGCGTCCAGTTTGCCGCGTTTTTTGAAAGCCAGCTTATGACAAAAAGTACTCCTACCCAGGTAATGACAGCCGTAAAGTGTATAGTGTGAACGACAAATCCTTTAACTGGATGAAGAGAGCTTGAATGGCTCGCCCACCCTAGTGCTAGAATGAGAAACAGAAGAAGAACCATACCAACGAATGGATATCTCTTCTCCTGTCCATCATCAACGAAGAGAATATATAGGCTTAAAATAATGGACAGAAGAACTGTAAAACTCCAAGCCTGCCCCACTTTAAATGTAACTAATACCGACGACAGAGCTTGTCCTATTCCATAGTCCTCATATAAATAAAGAAGTAAATCCAAAATCGGCATGAAGGAAAAAAGCGCAATCCCTCCTGCAGCCAAAAGCCGAACCTTTTTAGGAACATGAATAACCGGCTTTTTGTCTTGAGAAATAAATAAGAAAAGATAATCCGCAATCAGTAACGCAAAGCTAATATAAAGCAGCGCTTCACTCATTACTGTTAGGAGAAACATTGATTATTTTTTCCTCCTCATTAACCATATGCTACCAATAAGTACAACAACCAGCACACCAATAACAACACCGATTACCGTCCCATTAGAGTTTTCCTCTTCGGCTGTATCTGTCTTCGTCTCTTCTTCTTTATTCATTTGTTCTTTCGTCTCTTCTGCTTCTGAATCTTTCGTTGTTTCTTCAGATGATGGCTCATCTTCCTTCACTTCTGATTCAGGTACGTCTACTGAAAAAGAAAACGTTCCTTCAATTGGATGACCATCAACCCCAATAATTTTCCATTGTACTTCATAATCTCCGTTTTCAATTGGCTGATCAAACGTTCCAGTCATTGTATTGTTTTCAACTGTGATGTTATCAACCGCTACGGTTTCACCATTCGCATTTTGTAATTCAAACGAGCTTGTTTCCTCAATTTCTGTTTCGAAAGTGAGAGTTACTATGTCTAAATCCTCTGTTATTGTACTTCCATCTTCAGGATTAGAACTTTCCAACCCAGTATGGGCGTAAGTCATATTCCCAAATGTGAGTAAACACGCAATTGTTAAAACTAATATCTTTTTCATTATCGTTCCTCCATTAATTATTTCTGCTGTCAGAATGATTCTCCGTTTCTTGTAAGAAAATGAATCAAAACATACGATAAAATGTGTGAATGATTCACTAATGATCACATTCTTCAACAGTATAGTTTCATTATGAAAAAGGCTAAAGGTGATTTCAATGCTTGCATCGAAACAGTTTTGGATATTCCATGAACTTTCTCAGTGAGAATAGAAGCAATATTTCCTTTTCAGTCAAGACAGGTGTTCTGCCTTGACTTTTGTAGTTTAGACTGTTCTCTCATACCTAAATTGATTGAAAAAAAACGAGGGTATGGCTACTATTTAGCCAACGGTTGTACTTTCTCGAGCCTCGTACTAGTTCGTTTGAATAAAACAACTCCTACGAGAAGTAACGCAAAGATTAGCATTACACTCGAGCCTACTATAACGCTAAAACGTATAGATATAAGTTCTGCAATGATGCCGCAGCCAATCATCACAATTGTAACAAAAACCGCCTCAATCCAGCTGAACAAACTCCCAATCCTCCCCATAACATCAACAGGAATATTGTTTTGATAAAAAGTGTAAAAGCCAGTATTCATGAATGAAAGGGAAAAAGAAAGAACAAAGCAGCCGATCGCAGCTAACTGAAATGATGACGATAAAGCAAAAATCAGATACCCAATGGAAAGCACAATGGCCCCTCCCCCTATTAACGAAAGGGGATTTCTTTTTTCTGCAATAAGGGTATTAAGAATGGCTCCGAAAAGAACTCCGATCCCAGCGATACTTACGAGAAAACCATATTCTGTATTCGTTAGATGAAGTACTTCTGTTGCGAAGCTCGCTTCAAGTGAATCTACTCCCCAGCTCATCATGCCAACCGCACTCACTAGAAAATAAATGAGAATCACAAAAATAGCGCTTCGACTAAACGTGTATACAATGCGCCAATCTTCTTTAATCACTTGAAATGAAACAACACCTGATAAGTTCATCCGCGTCTCTTTTTCTATATCAGGTAGCAAAAGAAACAACGTGCCAGCAAGAAATAATGCTCCTGAATTAAGGTATATGGCATGGGTTGGCGTTCCGATAATAAATAGCACGCCAGCAATCGCTGGCCCTATCACAAATGCACCTGAATCAACTAAACTTCGAAGGGAATTGAAGTGGATTCGCCTTTCTTTAGGAAGAAGCTTCGTCATGTATGTCATTGATGTTGGATGAAAAACCGAGCTACCCATGTTAATCAAAAATACAAGAGCGTAAATCGTCCATAAACTTGAAAGTTGTGGGAGAATAAACATCACCAATGCCTGAGCGACATTCACCCAAATCATAAGCCAACGTTTGTTCACACGATCAATTAGACTTCCAGCCCATGGATTTGTGAATAAAGTTGCCAATGGCTTCAGTAAGTATAGTCCTGTCACAGCAAGAGCTGACCCTGTTTGATTTAAGATGATGAGATTCAGAGCAATATGATACACCCATCCTCCGATATTTGACACACCTATTGATGTAAGCAACAATAGATCGTTCATCCGAATAGTACTAAGACGCTTCATAGCATGTCAGCTCCGATCGCGATAAGTTTTTAACCAATTAAAAAAATCTCACCCCCAGGACATATAGTCCCGGGGGCGAGATTGCTTATCGCGGTGCCACCCCGGTTCAGTCATGTGTCGCCACATCACTCTTATCAGGTACGGCAGAAGCTGCTTATACCATAGCTCGTTAACGGGAGCTCCCGTTACACCATCCCCACGTTCGGTTCCGATGTACAGCTCAGAGGTTTGGTTCAATCATGTTACCTTCACTCCTTTTCAGCTACCGGAGCTCTCTGTGTAAGGTCACATCATCTACTCTTCTCATCATCGCACTTGATTTTGTTATATAATACCAGTACAGCCACACCTTGTAAATGCTTATTTACAAGCCTCTTATTTTATTTAAAATCATACGCTGTTCAACAGAGGCAACCGACCTTCTTGTAGCAGCCACAGTGTCCGGATTAATGCTCACGCTATCGATTCCTTCTTGAATGAGGAACTCTGTGAATTCAGGGTAAGTTGACGGCCCTTGCCCACAAATCGAAACGGTTTTACCATACTTATGCGCTCCGTGAATCAGCTGTTTAATCGCTCTTTTTACGGAAGGATTACGCTCATCAAAGTACCCCATGCTGTTTAGAATGCCAGAATCACGGTCAGATCCAAGAATAAGCTGTGTTAAATCATTGCTTCCGATGCTGAAGCCATCCACAAGCTGCGCGAACTCCTCCGCTTCAAAAATGACAGACGGCACTTCCGCCATAATCCAAATCTTGAATTCCTGATTTTGAACTAGTCCTTCTTCTGCCATGATCTTCTTGACTTTCTCAACTTCCCACGTTGTCCGAACGAACGGAAGCATTGTCCAAACGTTGATTAGACCATATTCATCGCGAACCTTTTTAATCGCTCGACACTCCAAACGGAATCCTTCTTCATACTGTGGAGAGATGTAGCGAGAAACACCGCGCCAGCCGATCATCGGGTTTGCTTCAACGGGCTCTACTTCATCTCCCCCGATGAGGCCACGAAATTCATTTGAGCGGAAGTCACTCAAGCGAACAACCATTGGCTTTGGATAGATATCCTGGGCCACCTTTGTTATTCCTTCGGACATTTTTTCAATAAACATCTCTTCCTGTCCGGTCTTCAGCAAATGCATCGGGTGAATTCCGATATTTGAAAATATAAATTCCGTTCGCATTAAGCCAATTCCATCAAACGGCAGATGTTTGTATTTATTGATTAGATCAGGCTCACCTAGATTCATATAAATTTTAGTTCCTGTGATTGGAGCCAGCTGGTGAAGAAGTGATTCATTGAATCCTTCAGTGCTGTTCGTCACTTCGTTGGCCTGTTCTTTCTTTTTCACTTGTTCAGTTTCTTTTAGAAGTCCTTCATATACTACTCCACGCGTCGCATCAACCGTCACTTCCATTCCATCCATTAACACATCTGTCGCAATCGAAGATCCAACAATACATGGAATCCCAAACTCACGTGAAACAATAGCGGCGTGACAAGTACGCCCGCCTTCATCCGTAACGAGTGCTGCCGCTTTTTTCATAGCAGGAATCATATCCGGATTCGTCATAATGGTCACTAGAATATCGCCTTCTTCTACAAGAGAAACTTCACTAATATCTTTGATCTTGCGGACTTTTCCGCTTGCAGAACCTGGTGAGGCAGCTAACCCTCTAACGAGCATCTTCTTTGGGGTTTCTATCTTTTCGACCACATTTGTTTCCTCCTCTTTTAGTGTTGTTATTGGACGAGCTTGCAGAATGTAAAGTTCATTTGTTTGGCAATCAAGGCCCCACTCAATATCCTGAGGCGTTTGATAAAGTTCTTCAATTCGAACAGCGTCACGTGAAAGCTGAGCGATTTCAGCTTGTGTTAAGCACTGTTGGTTCACGTGTTCCTCACTTAAATATTCTTTCACCGCAACCGTATCCGTTCCGATTGCGTTGGCTTTCTTTACGACAAGCACTTTCTTTTCGGCTACGTGCTTTTCGATTAATTTGAACGTTCTCTTATCGACAATGTATTCGTCTGGTGAAACCATCCCTGAGACAACCGCTTCACCAAGTCCCCAGCTCGCATTAATCATCATCTGTTCGCGTTCACCTGTAATTGGATTCGCTGTAAAAATAACGCCTGATTTTTCACTATTCACCATCAGTTGTACGACCGCACAAAGAGAGACATCGAAATGGTTGAACTGCTGTTTTTCGCGATAGTATATGGCTCGTGATGTCCAGAGCGACGCCCAGCACTTCTTAATGTGATAAAGAAGCTCTGTGATTCCGGAAATCTCAAGATATGTATCTTGCTGACCTGCAAAAGAAGCTTCCGGAAGATCTTCAGCCGTCGCCGAGCTTCGAACGGCAACGAACGGATCCGTGACGTTAAGATCCTCACTAAACGCTGCATAGGCATTTCGGATCTCTACTTCAAGAGATTCAAGCATATCTGTCTGTAGGATCCATTCCCTGATCTCAGCACTCACCTCATTAAGCTGATCGTTATTTTCATAATCAAGCGTCTTCATTTTTTGAAGAATCGACTGATCAAGTTCTCGTTCAGAGATAAACGTGGTATACGTTTCAGCTGTTACACAAAAACCAGGCGGTACGTGTACACCACTCTGCGTAAGCTCTCCAAGATTTGCTCCCTTACCACCGACAAGAGCAATATCATCTTTCCTTATTTCATGAAACCATCGAATCGCACTTTGCTCCACCATTTATCCAACGCCTCCCTACTAGATTCGATTATTAGAATAACACATTAATTTAATTATGTCATACTATTTATTTTTAAAGTTTAATAATGATGAACTTATAGGTTGATAGGTTTTTATTTTCGTCATTTTTTCTCACCTCTCCTATGATACGATTCCACTTTCCTTTGTGAATCCTAACAATTTCTTAACTTCTCTTTGTGAAATCCCACAAAGGTGTTCATTTTCTTGTATACTCTAATCAGAAGTAATGAATGTAAGGACATCGTTTACGAGTCATAAGAAAGGAGTGGTAGAATTGCATACCGATCAAGAACGTCATAACCCTTTTCAGGGGCCATTCCGTTCGTTAGAAGATTTAGCTGACTGCATTCGAGAAAACCTTGGTTGCCCCGTCACGATTGAAGATTCAGATCATCGCATTCTAGCGTATAGTTCACATGATGAAAATGTGGACCCTGCTCGTATTGCCACCATCATGAAACGAAAAGTTCCAGAAGATGTGATCAAAAGTCTATGGAAAAAAGGCATTATTCCTCAGCTATTTGAGAGTGATGATCCGGTTATTATCCCGGCGATCCCAGAAGTTGGGCTCGGCCAAAGAGTGGCGATATCGGTGCGAAAAAACGAAGAACTTCTCGGCTTTATTTGGGCTCAGCTTAATTGGGAAGTAAAGCAAGAAGAATTAGCGCTTCTAAAAAAAGCGGCTAAGGTCGTTAAAAATCAAATTCTCAAACTTGAAATAAAGAAGCGACATTCAGAAGAAGGTCATCGCGAGTTTTTTTGGAAACTGCTTACGGGTCATTATACAAAAGAAACAAGTATACTAGATCAAGCCTCCACCTACCACATTAAGTTAAAGGGTGAAATGGCGATCGTTGTCTTTGAGTTTAATGATGAAATACAACAATCGCTCGAACGCCATATGAACTATTACATTCAGGCTTCTCACCAAATCGAATTAATTTATAGTACGCTGGATCAGAATCAGCTCATTCTGCTCGTTCGACCAACAGATCAAAAAAACACGGCCGAGCAGCTATCAGAATTTGTACAGGTGTTTGTTGAGAAAATTAGTAATCGCCTTGGTGTCGATACACTAAAAGGCGGGGCTGGTACGCTCTACCAAAGTCCTCTTTCCATTAAAGACAGCTATCGTGAAGCACTTCATGTGTTATCCATTAAAGAACGATTCAAGCGTGAAGTAATGTCGATTTATAGCTATCAAAACCTTGGGATCTATCAGTTTATTGATCTTCTCTATAAAGAGCGCAAGCATTATCAAAACAGTTATATTGAGAAGCTCAAGCAGTACGATGCGATTAATCACACTCAGCTACTAGAAACGCTAGAAGTGTATTTGCAGCACGATAGCAACGTGAAGGCCGCGGCTCACGTTCTCCACGTTCATACAAATACGTTAAACTATCGGTTAAAACGCATCACTGATGTGGCAAATCTTGATCTAAAAGACGCTAATCAAAAAGTCACGCTCTATCTTGATTTAAAAATAGAACAAATGAAATCATAGGGTGTTTGTGTAATTACACAAACACCCCCTTTTATTTTCTTTTATTTACACAATGTGAAATCCATATATGGCGTCTATAATCGTAGGTAATTGATCATTAATTAAGGCTAAGGGGATGAAATGATGTATATTGGTATTCCAAAGGAAATTAAAAACAATGAAAATCGCGTAGCGATTACTCCAGCAGGTGTCATCGCACTAACAAAGGCTGGTCATCACGTAACAGTTGAAACTGAGGCAGGAATTGGAAGCGGTTTCGAGGATATCGACTATCGCGAAGCAGGCGCCACAATTGCGACAGATGTAGCCGTTGTGTGGAATCAAGAAATGGTAATGAAAGTAAAAGAACCACTTTCTTCTGAATATACTTATTTCCGTGAAGGACTCATTCTCTTCACTTATCTACATTTAGCAGCTGAGCCTGAACTAACGAAAGCTCTTAAAGATAGCGGCGTAACAGCGATCGCGTACGAAACAGTTGTCGATCGTGGAACATTGCCACTTCTAACACCAATGAGTGAAGTAGCAGGGCGCATGGCTTCTCAAATCGGTGCACAAATTCTCGAAAAGCCTAAAGGCGGAAAAGGCATTTTGCTTGGCGGCGTTCCAGGAGTAAAGCGTGGCAAGGTTACCATTATCGGCGGTGGCGTTGTAGGTACAAACGCAGCGAAAATCGCGATGGGTCTTGGCGCAGATGTGACGATTCTTGACTTAAGCGCTGAGCGCCTTCGTCAGCTTGATGATATTTTCGGAAATGCGATTAATACGCTAATGTCTAACCCACTTAACATCGCACAAGCTGTTAAAGAAGCGGATCTTGTTGTTGGAGCCGTACTCATTCCAGGAGCAAAAGCTCCGAAGCTTGTAACAGAAGAAATGGTGAAAAGCATGACACCTGGATCTGTTCTTGTCGATGTTGCGATTGACCAGGGCGGAATCATTGAAACAGTTGATCACATTACAACGCATGATAACCCAACTTACGAAAAGCACGGTGTAGTTCATTATGCCGTAGCGAACATGCCTGGTGCAGTTCCAAGAACATCAACAATCGCACTAACAAACGTAACGATTCCTTACGCGATCCAAATCGCTAATAAAGGCGTAACGGCTGCGATCCAAAGCAATCCTGCACTTGAAAAAGGGTTGAACGTAGCAAACGGAGCGATTACTTACGAAGCCGTTGCACGTGATCTTGGCTATGATTATGTAGCAGCAAACGATGCTTTGCTTGGCACGCATGCTTAAACCGTTAAATTGTAAAAGGGGAACTCCAATGAGAATGGAGTTCCCCTTTTTTTCATTCAATTAAAGCTGCGAAATAACGAAACAGAGGACGAAATCTAATAATGTTGAATTTCCCTATTATGAAAAATAGATTCTCCTTAATGCGGAAAACCAATTACTTAATTGTTTTTTCAGCTGAGATTAATAAAAACATAGGTCTTCGGGTCTCATCTTTCATTTCAGGATCGCTTTTCAGCATTTCATTAGAAGGAACGGATTCATTAACTGCTCTTATAATAAATCCAGTATCAATTAAGTCATTTATATATGAGGAAATCGTACGATGATATTTCGTTACATTTTCAGTTAAGAATGTTGTTTCACGAACTCCCTCTACTTGATAGTTGTCGACTGGCCAATGCAGACGTTTACCCTGTTTATTGTAATACCAATCTTGTTCATCACGAGAAGTGAAGATAGGATGTTCAACTGAAAAAACGAAAGAGCCTTCAGGCTTTAAACAATCATATACCTTTTTACTGATTGATTTAAATGACTTAATATAGTGCAACGCCAACGAACTAACCACCACATTAAATTGCGAGTCTTGGAAATGAATATCCTCTATCGGCATTTTAATATAAGTAATGAAAGGATCATCCGTCATTTCACGGGCTTTTCGAAGCATTTTTTCAGATAGATCCACTCCAGTAACCGAACTTGCTCCTTGTTCACGAGCGTAAAGGCAATGCCACCCAAAACCGCATCCCAAATCCAGTACATTACTATTTCTCATTTCCGGTAAAAGCTTTTCTAATATATGCCATTCTCCAGCCCCTTCAAGTCCTCTCACTGAACGAGGCATTTTTTCATACGCATTAAAGAAATTTTGATCATCATATTTGTTTTGCTTCATTATGATTACACTCCTATTTTAAGATAGCCTTCCTAAAATCATCAAAACACATACCTATTTCAGGAAGGCTAAACGTCTTCTTCTTACCATTTCTTTCACCTCATTATTTAATATCCCAGTGTACTCCTTAAATCCTTCGTACTTACTTTACCAAATTCCTTTAAATAGCCCCGATTAGTGAAGATCATTCTTCAACGTAACGTTGATTTGTTATATCAGAATTGCACTCGATTGCAAAAGAGTTCGAAAGAAAACTTTTCATAAGAAAAACATAGTAAGAATTTAATCTTCCTATGTTTTCCATAACATTATTTATCTGTCTGTTTTTGCTTCTTTTTTAAATACTCCGCACGCATTTTTTCAAGATGCTTCTTTTTATCAAATTTAGAAGTCGGCTGTTTCTCATGAAACTTTGTCACAGCTACCTTACTTTTGTGATCCAATTGATATCTTCCCACTTTGTTCACCACTTTTCTTCTTTTACAAGAGAATCTATTCATCACTATAATATACCTTATTTTACAGCAGTCATCTTTATTTTGAACACTTATTTCACAAAAAAGTGTCCTTCTACTTCTTAAGAACATCCTTCGAGATACTTGAATACGATAGGAAATTTGATCACTCAGATACTATTTAATACATTTATTACCCAATAGGTAAACATGAATCCTAGGATTGTATTTATTACTCCCAAAATCATAATGATCTTACCTTGATTACCAACTTCGTAATCTCTTTTTAGCACCAAGCCAAGAAAAAAAGCAAAAGGACCAAATACTAACGGGCTGAATAGATAAGGTAAAAATGCTGAAATCCAACTTATTGTTAGAAGTATCCACTTTCCAGTTTTCTGTTTTTGTTCTCCCTCCAAAAATAAATCCCCCTCAATGTCTTTGAACGAAACTCTGTTATACCGTTATCTTGTTCAAAATTCTTATACAATTTTTTTCAAATGAAACTATATAACTTAATCTTTCATTCTAGAAAAGAAGCCACCTTATTACAGATAGACTCCGAAACTCGATTACTGTTCTTTCTTTTGTTTTAGCTACCGTTAGTGAAAATACCTAGTTTGAGATTGCTCATATATCTATTCCAAAAAAATTAAATATTTCTGAAATGATTTCATCACTGCCTGGCGTAAACATAAATATTGAGAACGCAATACTTATGACCCCTATCAATACCAAGCCATTTCTTTTATTACCAAATAGCCCCTTAACCACTAAAAATATTCCTACAAATAATATTAAAAAATACCAAAAACCCATAACCTCACCCCTTAATAGAATAACGTTTCGTCAAATCTTGCACCAGATTGCTAAGCGATAACCACTGTGTAGCTAACTCCGAGATTGTGGAAAACCTGATTTCAAGATACTATAATCCTTTGATAATTATGTTTTATGTGTTTCCCCTAATTTTAACCCATTTGCAATAACGCCAATTGCCCCTGTAATAATAAATAGATAGGCAATAAACAAAGGAGTTGAGGATAGCGTTTCAGTAAATAATCTAAACAAACCAACTGCAAAAATAAGAAAGCTACCTATTAGTGCTACAACTATTCTACTCGGCATTTTCACTCCCCCTAAATAAGTTTTTTTCCCTTTCACAAAGTTAATCCATTTAATAGAGATTCTATTTAGAAATCGCGAGCACATCCGCAATACCAATTATTTCAAATTAGTGCAAACAACTCAATCTTTTCTTTCATATTAAAAAGAAGCCTATCCTACTACAGATAAGCTCAGAGTTTATTGAAGAATTTCATTGGAATCCATTTCCAAAAATTACCGTGTGCATATGGAGATAGACGTGCGACTTTTTACAATTTGTAGAATTTTTATTAATTTCTACACACTTAGAAGCCTTCGAAACGAAGGCTTCTTTTCCTTTATTTACTCGAAAAAACATACATAATTTGATTATGTATAATAGTTACAGAAGATGTTCAGAAACTAAAAACCTCTCCTTTTACATTAAGATACTCTTTAGACTATCTATCAAGTCAACGACTGCCATATCTATTTCTTTGATAACTATTCCTATACTTTCTCGAATTTTTTCTAGAATTTCGTCTTTTTTCATAATTTTACACCTCCCATTAAAAGTCCAAAACATTCCACTATTTCTATCAATTCATAACCTCAAATACCGTCTTTCTTTGCTTATAAGTCTGTACTATGAATAGATAAACACAGTTTACCTTAAATTTGAGCCTTCAACAATCCAGCCCTTATCTTGAAGACTACAACAACCTACTAATCCTTTATTGATTAATATATGTACCTCTCTTAAATGCCCTTTTTATATCTACTACATTCTATCTACCCTCGTGAGCAGTATTATCAATTGATGAAAATTCAATTGGCTTCCTCTCATTCACCAAAGTGGTTCTTCTTCGTTACTTAACTGGTAATACAAAGGAGAAAGAAGAAGAATGAGTACTAGTAGAGCAAATGAAAAACTCAAATAGAACCATATAGAAAGCCTATAAATTGAAGTGATCGCAAGAGGAATAACGACTAGCATTGATGTATAACTCGATCGTTTTCTCGATTTAGCAGATAGATATTGTTTTGCGTCACAGTTTGGACAGCTGGCCTTTGCGCGATAGATTAACCTCAATGCTTCCTTCCATTTCCATGTATAACCACAAGTCTGACAAGTTGGCATGTTCTCTTCTCCCTTCTTTCTTTTATTTCTCACAAGAAAAACGCCAATTTATGGCTAATAGATCTTTTTCTAAATTTACTTTCCCTCCTACTTCTTTACATTCCTCAGCCGAAATCCCAATCGCCCGGTGGTTCATATAAGACGCTACTCCTGTTATCAATAGAATAAATACGATTGACAGGATAAAGGTGTAACGAACTTTCTTCATTTATTTAACACCTACTTTTACTTTACTAATCCATTAAAATAGTCCTCATAATGATTTGCCATTTTCTCAAATTCTTCTTCATGCTTTTTCACATATTCCTCGGCGAATGTTTCCTCCATAAGCTGCTCCTCACTTGGAAATTCACCAAATTTGCTCATTAATGTGGCTACCATTTCATCTCTCGTTATTCGGAAGCTCTCATCTTGCACTCGAAATTCATATTCTTTGGCGTTCGGCACTAAGATCGTTAAGTAAATCGCGTTATAATGGAAAATCCTCTGAGCGCTGTTCGCTCCATCAAACCAGGTAGAATAGAAGTCTAATTCAGAACTTGCTCGCTCCTCGTCATAGGTCACGCTTATCTTTTGATCAGATAAATCAATTTTATTAACTGTTCCGCTTCCCGGAAGTTGAGCTAGAATCGCTAGAACAGCTGAATTGTCCCCAACATACGTCCCGCTAAATTTCAGCAATTCGATCCGATCGATTCCGCCAATCGTTTTCACACCCTGTTTATCCGACGACGCATTTCCATTGGAGCATCCTGTCACTAACAGAATAACGAGTATGATTGACATCCATTTCGTCTGTTTAGAGTACATCTTATTCTCCTTACTGTTATTCTTTGTTCCTACTTTATTTACGATGGAAACTACTTGGAAGTTTCAATAATGAACTAAAAAGGTAACTCCGCTGTGATGAGAGTTACCTTTAAAGCCCCTCGCATATGATTACGGCATTTTCTCCACGTCCATATACAACACATTCCATCGATGACCATCTAAATCAATGAACCCCGCTCCATAGAGCCATCCATCTGTTAAGCCAGGTTTCGCATAGATTTCTCCCCCTGCCTTTTCCACGTTCTCTATCATTTCATCTACTTCTTCACGATCTTTCGCTCCAATTGAGAAAAGCACTTCCGTCGCTTTCATAGAATCCGCTACTCTGTGATGGGTAAACGTTTCAAACTTTGAAGAAGGAAACAGCATAACCTTCGTCCCTTGAGCACCGATCGCTACTTGAACGCCGTCTCCTATGGTCTTAGCAGGAAATCCGACCTTTGTAAAAAAAGCTTTCGACTTTTCTACATTTTGCACAGGAAGGTTCATCCACAAATCAGTCGCCATCTCTACTCCTCCTTAAAAGCTTTACTAAATAAACTTCTTTGGGTTCCTCACCTTAAGAGAAAGGATCGTACCGCAATTAACACAGAAAGAAGCATCAACTGGGGAACTTTTTGCAAATCCTTTTTTCTTAAATAATGAGCCGTAGCCAGTAAATTCTCCTATTCGTGTTTCTTTTTCGCCACACTCAGGGCAACTTTTTTCATTTTCCTTCATCGTTTCATACCCTGCATTTTTTTGACTTGATCAGCATGAAACGGAGAATCTACCACTTCACTAACCACGCTAAAAGGATTATCATCGATGTCAAAGAAATCAAAACATGTCATGCCTCCAAATTGTTCTAGCTCATTCGTTTTAACACCGCTCTTATTGAGCTGCTCATTAAAAGCTTCAATATCATCAACAAGAAAATTGAAATAGCTATTCCGACGTTCTGCTTTGACGTGAAATTCAGTTGGCTGAACGTTCTCCACTTGTACTAACGCAAGCTGAGTCGAATCATTTGGAAAATAGAAGCCGACACCTTCAGCCAATCCTTCTCCCCACTCTTGAATTTTATGAATACCTAGATGCTTTTCATACCATTTCACTGATTTTTCAAGATCCGTAACGGGTATAAAAATACTGCCAACTCGAATCATAAGACCAACTCCCTTTTATGCTCACACTTTCTAGCAAACGCTTATGACTATGCTGTTCCACTAGACATATTTCTTTTGATTCCTCTTCTACTTTTCCATATTCGTTGTTCGAATCCCTTTCTTTCCCTCCTCATATGTAAAGGATTTCAAGAAAATCTTTGACAATTACGATGAATTCCTGTAAATTATCAAATGGACGAACATTTAAATTAAATTAAAACGTATTATTCGTTTTTAGGAGTGAATCTCATGGAAAACGTATTCGATTATGAAGATATTCAACTAATTCCCGCTAAGTGTGTCGTAAACAGTCGATCAGAATGTGATACTTCCGTTAAGCTTGGCAAGCATACATTTAAATTGCCAGTTGTACCTGCAAACATGCAGACGATTATTGATGAAACAATTGCCGTTACTCTGGCTGAAAAAGGATATTTCTATGTGATGCACCGTTTTGAACCGGAAAAGCGTATCGCTTTTATTCGAGACATGAACGCTCGTGAGCTCATCACATCTATTAGCGTCGGCGTCAAAGAGGAAGAATACACGTTTATTGAACAGCTTAAAGAGCAAGGCCTAGCACCTGACTATATTACGATCGATATTGCCCACGGGCATTCGAATGCGGTCATTGAAATGATTGGTCATATTAAGAAACATCTCCCAGAAAGCTTTGTGATTGCTGGTAATGTTGGCACGCCTGAAGCTGTCAGAGAGCTAGAGCACGCAGGCGCTGATGCAACGAAAGTCGGTATCGGACCAGGTAAGGTGTGCATTACGAAGATTAAAACCGGCTTTGGTACTGGTGGCTGGCAGCTCGCCGCTCTACGCTGGTGTGCCAAGGCAGCAACAAAACCAATCATTGCAGATGGCGGGATTCGGACGCATGGCGATATCGCCAAGTCCGTTCGTTTTGGTGCTTCGATGGTGATGATCGGTTCTCTCTTTGCAGGACACGAAGAATCACCTGGTGAAACGTTCGAACGAGATGGCAAGCTATACAAAGAATACTTCGGTTCTGCCTCTGAATTTCAAAAAGGCGAGAAGAAAAACGTTGAAGGTAAGAAAATGTTCGTTGAGCATAAAGGAGATCTTCAAGACACGCTAACAGAGATGGAACAGGATCTTCAATCGGCCATTTCTTATTCAGGCGGAGACAAGCTTGAATCGATTCGTACGGTAGATTATGTTGTAGTGAAGAACTCCATTTTTAATGGGGATAAAGTATATTAATGAAGTGGATGCAGCTGCTAATATGCAGCTGCTTTTTTGTGTCATCATGATTATAGGCTTATTTCACTATTTTTCTCAGATAGGCATGTGTAAAAAGATTCAACTTTATTGAAGTGAAAGGGGATTTGAATGTGTTACACGAAAGGTTTAAATTGAAACGACCATTCAGTTAATTAAACGGAGGTGAACAAAATTAAGTAGAGTCCCTTCATCAATGTCTTTTAGTTGAAACTATATTTGATCATACTAAACAAAGAGGAGATGATGAATTGAAACAAACACTGAAAAGCTGCTTAATCATAACACTGCTGTTCCTCCTTATCTTCCCCCCTCTCACTTCTCATCAAGATGCAAGTGCAGATAAAACAAACAGTACTCTCTCAACAGAGTTAAATGAGATCCTATCAAATCAACTTCTAGATGGCGCAATCGCAGGGATAAGCGTCCGAGCAGCTAGTACAGGTGAATTAATCTATGAGAACTATGGTGAAACCCGGCTCACTCCTGCCTCTAATATGAAATTATTCACCGCCGGAGCTGCACTTGAAACACTTGGTCCAGACTACCGGTTTAGCACTGAACTGCTCACTGACGGAAAACTCAAAAACAATAACCTTAAAGGAAACATTTATCTAAAAGGAAAAGGAGACCCTACCCTTCTTAAAGAAGACTTTGATGAACTTGCACACTCTTTAAAAGAAAAAGGTGTACATAAGATACAAGGTAATCTTATAGGCGATAACAGCTGGTATGACGAAGAAGCTCTCTCACAGGATATGGTTTGGTCGGATGAAGACAACTATTATGGTGCCAAAGTTTCAGCATTAACAGCTTCACCAAACGAAGATTACGACGCGGGTACGATCATTGTTGAAGTTTATCCAGGAAAACAACCTGGCGATCAAGCTAATGTTCAACTTTCACCTTCTTCCGATGTCCTAAAAGTTGAAAACCGTGCCATAACAGTCAAAGCGGATAAAGAAGCCGAATTAACTATTTCACGAGAACATGGATCGAATACAATTTTAGTAGAAGGTGAAATTTCTGAAGATGTCTCACGTAAGCGTGAATGGATTGCGGTATGGGATCCCCCGCAATATGCACTTAGCTTAATGCATCAATCACTAAAAGAAGCTGGAATTAAATTCAAGGGTGACATCCAGCAAAGCAAAACACCTGAAGATGCGACTCTTCTCATTGAAAAGAAATCCATGTCATTATCGGAGCTTCTTATTCCATTTATGAAGCTAAGCAATAACGGTCATGCTGAAATATTAGTGAAAGAGATGGGGAAAGTGAAGAAAGATGAAGGCAGTTGGGAAGCTGGGTTGGAAGTTGTGACAGACTTTCTTCAAAAGCAAGGCCTTCACACCGACGATATGCGTCTGCGAGACGGTTCAGGTATCTCTCACGTTACATTAGTTAAACCAAATCAACTTTCCGAATTTCTATTTAACATCCAAAACGAAAGCTGGTTTGACCCCTTTTATCGTTCTCTTCCAATTGCAGGCGATTCAGATCGATCTGAGGGCGGTACACTACGATATCGTATGAGAGATACAGCTGCAGAACAGATCGTCCATGCCAAAACCGGATCATTAACCGGAGTCTCTTCCCTCTCAGGATATGTGGAAAAAGGGAACGGTCTCGTCTTTTCCATTTTACTGAATCAATTTGTTGAAGAAGATGGCATCAAGGACATTGAAGATGAAATCGCTATAGTGCTGGCAGAATACTCTACTGAAGGAAAAGAATAAGATTCACAGGAAAGCGTTCAGTTTGGAAATGCAAAAAAGAAAATTGAAGCACATGATGTCCCCAGGGTTTATGGAATGATCGATAACCACATACCAATCATTAAAAATATCTGAAATAACTCAGCATGGCATATTGCATTGATTGAAATTAAAAATGGATGACAATTCCCTCTATCCATTCGAGGTGATTGTCATCCATTTTATTTTAGAAAATAGGCTTCATTATTTTCTTTCCTTGTCAGGATAAAAGAGAACCTTCACATAGGCGTCTTTTCTGTTAATAATGTTATCAAAGGTTTCTGGTCCATCTTCAAGAGCTAACCTGTGTGAAATCATTGGTTTTACATTAATTCCACCCGTACTCATATAGTGAATTGAAGAACGCCATTCTTGCCCTGGGAATGGTGAGGAAATAGCATTCCAGGATCCTAGAACTCTTAATTCATTTCGAACTATCTTTTCAAAATAAAAACGCTCTATTTTGATATCTGCATAAGGAATACCCATGAACACAACCTCTCCACCTTTTTTTGGTAATGCAAATACCTGAGAAGAGGTAACTGGAGAACCTGCTGATTCGATAGCTAAATCAACGCCAATACCGTTCGTGTATGCCATAAGCTGTTCATGAGCAGGCTTTTCCAATGAATTAATAACGACATCTGCGCCTAATTCTTTTGCAATTTTGAGCTTAGCCATGTCGATGTCAATTGCATAGACTTTTTTTGCACCGAAGATTTTTGCCCATTGAACAGCTAATAATCCAATACTTCCGCATCCCATAACAGCGACATCAGCACCAGGCTTGATACTCGAACGATAGAAACCATGAGCTACGACCGAAGAAGGCTCAACTAGTGCTGCTGTATCGTAATCAACGTTATCTGGTATAGACAGAACATGCGATTTAGGTAATTTTACGAACTCCGCATAAGCACCAGGATGGCGTGCGCCAATCACAGTTAACTTAGCGCATCGGGATAAATCACCTTTTTGGCAGTTTTCACATTCTCCGCAATAGAAGGTCGGACACCCGACAACTCGATCTCCTACTTGAACGTGACTAACCTCCGAGCCAACCTTCGAAACTTCTCCTGCAAACTCATGACCAAAAGTCATACCAGGTACATACGGCCCTAGTTTCCTATACCTGGAAATGTCCGAGCCACATATACCAACTGCTTTCACCTTAATAATAACGTCTTCTTCATTCTCGATGATCGGTTCAGACAGGTTTTCAAATCGAATATCTTGCTCATTATACAAGTTGAGAGATTTCATCTTTACCCTTCTCTCTATTTTTTTATTATTAATCAATCGTTTATGCTGATTCATTTCCTGATCTTCGCCTGCTTAATTTATAGAAAGCCAAACAAACAATGACTGTATTAAAAGTCACTTGATGTTCAAAGTAGAAATCTCCGACAATACTAAATGGTCCGAGCATAAAGTCCAATAGTGCTTCCGTCATTCCTATCCCTCATTTCTTGATGAGCCCGCGCTCAATAAACTAAAATTTCAGTTTATTACCTCTGTATGATTAGCCGACTGGAGTCAATAACACTTTAATTGCTTCTCCACTTTTAATCACTTTATAAGCTTCTTCCCATTGAGTAATATCAAATTCGTGTGTGACTAAAGAGTTCGCTTTGACGCTTCCGTTATTAATTAACTCTAGAGACGGCTCCCAGTCAGCTGAATTCTGACTTCTACTTCCGATCACGCGAATTTCCTTTTGAATGATTTTTTCAAGATCAAATTGAACTTCAGGGTTAGCGAAAATACCAACTTGTGCATATTGTCCCTTCTTCCTCAAAAGATCCAACCCCTGTTTGGCTGCTGGAACAGCTCCAGAACATTCAAATACGACATCTGCACCGTACCCATCTGTAAGGCTATTAACCAGTTCTCGAATGTTGTCTTCTTGGATATTAACTACATAATCGATGCCTAGTTCTTTCGCTTTCTCCAAACGAACTTTGTCGTTCGTAAGGCCCGTAATTAGTACGATTGCTCCTCTACTTTTTGCCACCTGGGCCGTAAACAAACCAATCGGTCCTGGCCCCATTACAACGACTATATCGCCGTTAATGGTATTCGTTTTTGTCACAGCATGATGCGTACATGCGAGGGGTTCGGTCATAGCTGCTGACCTATAATCAACACTATCAGGGAGAATATGGACACTATCTTTGTGTGCAATTAAATAGTTAGCAAACCCACCATCTTGCTGGGTTCCTAACCCCTTACGATAATTGCATAAGTTATAGTCACCAGACTTACAATACTCACATTCACCACAAATATAAAAAGTAGTTTCGGAAGTAACTCGATCTCCAACGTTGAATTCTGTAACATTTGGTCCTACTTCAATCACTTCTCCAGAAAACTCATGTCCAAGCGTAACAGGGAACCGAACCTTATAATGCCCTTCATAAGTGTGAATATCTGATCCACAGATTCCAGCGTATTTCACTTCAATTTTCACTAAATCTTTCGCTACAGCGGGTTCTTCTTTTTCTTGAATGTCTAAATTCCCAAATCCAGGTGCTGTTTTCACTAGAGCTTTCATATACATTCCTCCTGGTCAATCTAGCATTTTAATTCGAGATCATAGAATTAATTAAACAAGCTAAACACTTTATAGATCAGCCAGTTGACTAAGTTACCACCTTGGTCGATACTAGAGATTTTGGTAGAGCCTTCAGGCATATTAAAATCAGCATTGATCGCCATTTGGGTAAACATCGGAGCGACGTCTGTTGCTATATAGAGCGAAATTCCGATCATAATCGTACCTACGATAACGGAATGAACAATATTTCCTCTTGCAGCGCCGACAATAAATGCCACTACGAACGGAATTGTAGCTAAGTCCCCAAAAGGTAATAGAGAGTTACCAGGGAGAATAACTGCTAAAGCAACGGTAACCGGTACAAGAATAAGAGCTGTCGAAATAACTGCAGGATGTCCCAGCGCTACTGCAGCATCAAGACCGATATGTATTTCTCTATCACCAAACCGTTTCGATAGCCATTCTCTTGCAGATTCCGAGACTGGCATTAGCCCTTCCATTAAGATCTTTACCATACGAGGCATCAAGACCATAACGGCTGCCATTGCCATACCGATTTCAATTACATCACCAACGCTATAGCCTGCTAGAATACCAATGACGGCACCTAGAAAAAGTCCAATAAAGATTGACTCTCCGAAAATACCAAAGCGTTTTTGGATCGTATCCGGATCTGCATTCCAGTTTTTCACGACTGGGGTTCTTTGTAATAGTTTCACTAAAAATATACCTGGTGCATAAGAAATTGTACTTCCTGTCGCGATCGACACTCCTGGTAGTTCAAAGAATTCACTAACCATAGGTGCTGTCCAGTCCGCAACTTTAAGTGCGATAACTTGGAATATGACTGCAGCAAGTAGACTTTGGATGATACTACCTGAGATGGCATATACCATTGCAGCCATGAAGGTATAGTGCCAGAAGTTCCAAATATCCACATTCATCGTCTTAGTTGTTTTCGTCACTAGCATGATCACGTTCACCAGTAAACCGAGCGGGATAATAAATGCCGCAACACCTGATGCCCAGGCAATAGATGAGGACGCTGGCCAACCGACATCAATCACGTTTAGTTCGACCCCTAATCGATCTACCATCCCCTGCGCTGCAGGTCCCAAATTATTCACAAGCAAATCGACTACTAAAAAGATCCCAACAAAAGCTACACCGATCGTTAAGCCTGACCGAAACGCTTTACCCGGTTTCTGGCCGAATAATAAACCTAGTAAGAAGATAGCTACTGGCAAGATAACGGTTGCACCTAAATCTAAAAAGCCTTGTACGATATTGACGAATCCTTCCATCAACTTTGCCTCCCAACATTATGAAACTAATCTACTTATCTTCTAATAAATGAAGTGAATTCATTTCACACCCACTCTACCTCTTAAGCTCTTCAAGAATTTTCTGTTTCGTGTCATCCGTTCCGATTCCAGTTAGGAATGAACGGGCATTAATGACTGGGAACGGATATTCTTTTTTCGTCATAGCCGTTGTCACAAGCAAATCTGCCGTGTCTACGTAACCACCCACTTCAGTGATTTTGATCTGAACAAGATCCACTTTTAGCTGATGTTCTTTTGCCATTTCTTCAATAGCTCCATTCACGATTGTTGATGTCGCAATACCTGCTCCACATGCTACTAATACTTGTTTCTTTTTCATTTTTTCTCATCTCCTTCAAGGGATTCAAATACTATTTTCGTTTTAATTATCTGTTTAATTGTTGTCTTATCCTTCTCCGTCACCAGATACTGTAACGTCTCTTCACTCTGAAATACCTGCATTAACTGTTGCAATAATGAAAGTTGTGAATGAGTTTCATCCATTGCAAGCATGAATACTAATTTCACAGGAGTCGTTTCACTGTCATCCCCCATCACTCCAAAATCTACTGTTTCATTCAACACACCCATACTTATCGTCTTTCGATTAACGTGATGGACGTCTGTATGGGGGATCGCAACTGATATACCAGCTGTTGGTAATCCAGTAGCAAATTCAATTTCTCTTGCGATAATGGCATCAATAAAGCTTTCCTTCACGAGATTTTTGTTCACCAGGTTCTGGCCCATTGTGGTTAGGACTTCTTCTTTTGCTGAACATTCTAGACCCAGAAGAATGACAGATTCATCAAAAAACAACTCACTCATCTCTTCACCTCATTAACTTTTTCAGATACAACGTTCTAATCTTTAGAATAGCTTTTGATTATTTCATGAATCTCCTCAACTGAATCAGAGTGAATCATTCGATTTCGATCAACTTCAGAACCAGCAAGCTTCATAAGTTGCATCAACGCATGGATATGTTTCTGCTTGTCTACGGCTGCGATGACAATAACCAGGTTGATTTTGTATTCCGAAGTAAAAGCTACTCCATTTTCTAATTTCAATAAACTCATTCCAACTTCGTTCACACCTTCATCAGGAGCTGCATGGGGGATTGCAACGTTTGAGCCTATAACGATATATGGATCCTCACTTGTCCGATGAAGCATCGCCTCTACGTATTTAGGTTCAATATGACCTTTCCGCATCAAAGGCTCTGAGCTAATTCGAATCGCTTCTTCCCATGAACCAACTGATTTTCTCTTCGTAATATACTCGGGGAGGATGAGTTCATGTAAATGACTATCCAGCTTTTTCACAGTGTGTTTCACTGAGGATTCTTCCTCGCGGTTGATATACGATTGTAGATCTCGGGTAAGCTCTTCTTCATTATTTATCACCGTATGATTTCTAATAATATCGATAAGATGGTTCACGTTTATATCGTTTGGAATGTAACCATATAGTTCTAACATGACTTGCTTTCGTAAACGATATTTCTCATCGCCGCCTAGAAAAGCTTTTGAGACAAACAACTTCTTTTCTGTTTCAAGAAATGTCGGTGAGAAGACAACATCGTAATCTAGATCGTACTCTTGAAACCCTCGTACTGATAATGAATCAAGAAATACAAATTCCGGAAATAACTCTCTTAACTCATTAAACATAAGTCCTGATACAGAGACACCTTGTGGACATACGACAATTGCTTTTGTTTTCTTCTCAATGCTATCGCCCTGTTTTCTCATCCATCCGCCAATTAACATTGTGATATACGCAGTTTCATTCTCAGGGGCTTTACTACCTATTAATTTTTCGAGTGGCCCAATACACCGTTTTATCAAATGATGTAATTCCTTGAATTCGTTACTCAAGGATTTATGAACCTCTATGGTGTCAGTAAGGTGGTATTTGATGCGATAATAGGCTGGTTTAATATGCTGTAATAAGTTATTTAGTAATTGCTCCTTGTTTTGAAAATAAATGCACGTACTCTTCTCAAAAAGCTGGAGCATCGTATCGATTGCAGGTACTAAGTCTGGAATCGTATCAGCTTCGGTTAGATATTCAGACCAATATACATTCGATGTTAATAAGTGCAGTGTACAAAACAATCTTTCTTCCACTGGTATTTCATCATTGGAATGACGGAATATTTCTTCTGTAGCCTGATATTCCTTTGTATTAGATAAATTTTCATATTTGATTGAAAATGATTGGAGTATCCGACCATGTTGAATTCGTTTTAGAATCAAAATGAAAACATATGGCATCGTACCGATCTTTTCATCCGTAAATTTCAAGTTCAATGTACTCTCAATCTTCTCAATTCGTTTCATAAACTCATCGACTTCACTTTCTTCAATCTGAGCTAAATTCTTCAAAATCACAGTTCCCCCGTGATATTGAAGCAACATATAAGTAACATTAATGAGTAGCTTACGAATTTGAAACTCTTTCCCTTCCAACACGTAACCGCTTTTCCTGGAATATCGAATAATCAAATGATAGTCATCTAGAAAAGATTGAACCTGCTTCATATCACTTAACACCGTATTCTTACTTACCGCTAGTTCGCTTGTAAAATGATTCAGTGAAAGCTCTTCCTCGTAACTTAACAGCATCAATATAATGAGATACACTCGTTGCTTCTCTGGTAGGACTGCGGTTGTTATAGAAGGTTCTTTCTCATCACCGGTAAGAGTCGTAAAAACCTCTTGATCAATGATGAAGTGCCCCTGTCTTGTTCGTTCGATTACCGGAAGGTCCTTAGTCATCAGCCATTCATTCACTTTGTTAACGCTGTAACCAAGCTGTCTACGAGTTAAGTTATATTTCTTCTCTAAAGCCATACTAGTGATCCTTGGATTACTAAATAATTCCTCCAAAATCAGCTTGCTTCTATCACTACTTGACAACTGTAGCCCCCCTTTCAATATTTATTGTAGCACCCATCACACACGTAATGATTACGCTTTCATCCCAAATTGTCGGACAGTTTATGTACAACGTCGTGATTTAAAAACGGTAATATTATGATCGTTGATAACATCCTATAAATTGATAATAAATGATAATTATATAATTTATTTCCAAGTACTGCTCTTAAGTTATTAGCCCGATTGTTCGTTTGTTTCTCTTTATTTACAATCAAGATAACTAAAAAAAAGAACTCCTTTAGGAGTTCCTTGACCTATATTTAAGGTTTTCATCCATAGCCTACTAAAATTGATAAGATTATCAGACTGTCTCTATTTATAGACTAGAAAATAATGAATTCAAATGGTACGTCCTCGCCATTTTACCCTCATGCTTTTCTCCAATTCGAATTTGAAATTTCTTCCCTTGCTGAAACCCAACCTTTTCAAGCACCCTTGCAGATCCTCTATTTTCAACAAGACAGACCGTTTCGAACATGGTGAAGCCAAGTTCTTTTTTCCCAAACTCGATCGCTTGCTCAGCTGCTTTTGTACCAATGCCCCGCTTCCAAAAAGGTGGTGCCACCCAATAATCGATCGCACCAACGCCCTCCCTTTCACGTCTGACTGAAATACTTCCAGCGAATTCACCATCAATGACGATGGCGAATGGGTAATGCTTTCCTGCTTTATGTTCTTCTGATACGATCGCAAACCACTCTTCTGCACCATTGGGAGGGTAGGGATCAGGAACATTTGTCATCCTAGAAACGGCTTCAGAGGAGACGTACTTTTGAATCAACGGAAGATCTTCTTTATTAACCAATCGAAGGGCAACATTCATTATGTATTCTCCTTTTAAAATAAATTTCAATGTTTATCTAATAAGATTTCTTTTTGAGAAACATCACATCACTAAACGCGATGCCCATCGCTAGTCCAAATGAGGTGAAAAATTCATATCCGGTTATCTCCGATGAAGTAAAATATGAGAACAATAGATTCATAACGCTTAGACCCGCAAACCATTTGAGAAATGTGCCTGCCCTCTCTTTTAATTCGTACTTGTTTAGCAGTCTCATTTTCCAAATAGTTAAAACTACAAAGTACAAAATAGAAAGAAAAAAAACACCTAAACACCCGAGCACAATTTCGCTTGAATACGCGTAGTCATCTCGCCAATAAATAAAGATCATCACTGTTCCTATACTGATCAATATGAGACAAAACATCACAACAGAAAGCCGATTAGATTTTGTCATTATAGTTAACACCTCCTCTTTCCATTTTTTCACTTATACGTTATTTTGTCATTGTAAAGTTATAAAATAAAAAAGCCATTCCTATTTTGGAAGTGGCTTTTCACTAAGATTTATTCTTTTGAAAATCGAAAGACAAAAGAACCTAGCGTCATTCCGATCAGACTTAAAAGCAATAGCTCAACGGATGCTAAGTACCATTCCCCGAGCAATACCACTTGCAACACGATACAGAAAAGCAGTGCCGCTCCCATAAGAAGAGAGAAGTGATAGGATTTGCTATGCTTCCTAGTAAAGCTGATTATCCACGCCGGAACATTGCCAAGCTCAAACAATACGATCGTAATAAGGGCAATCGCTACCCAATGTTGGAAAGGGAGAATCCGCTGCCATTCCGGTGGATAACTAGAAAAAATGCCCTAGATAGCTAACATATGACGCCTGTCGAAATGGCTCCGAGTGCTAATAATAGACTGTATAACCCAGCTATATCCCCAATTGATCTTCTCACCATTTCGTGCTCTCCCCTTTATCTAGAACTACATCATTTCAAAAAAAGTTCCATTCAATAGCAGCACAATATCTCCGATCAAACCGATACAGAAAAAAATAAAGTAGTAGCTTGCTTTCGTAATCGTTTTATTAAAAAGCTCTTGAAAGGCTTGAATAAATAGCTGCTCAAATTTAAACCAGCTTAAGATCCAACCAATAAGTAAGAAGCTAACAATTGTCATGCTTCACATCCCTCCCACTTTTGGCGAAACGTTCAATCGATCTCTTTCATTTAATCATATGATCTAAATAACCTACTCTCTCATAACGCAGATAATCTAAAAAAAGTTCAATCGCTAGTACAGCTTATTTACTGCGCTAACGAATCGAACTTCTTTCATCAAAATACTGGCTGCTATTCTTTTTGATCGGTAATGAGCATGTGTCCTGGCGCATGCGTGACCATCATCTCAGGCTTCACGTTTAACCCAACATATTGAGGTGTAACGCCACACGCCCAGAAAACCGGGATTCGCTCTTCTTCGTCAAAAGGGGTAAATTCCCCGTAATCCGGATTCTCTATGTTTTCAATTCCTATTTCTGATGGATGGCCCACATGAATCGGCGCTCCGTGCGCAAGCGGAAACTTCGATGTGATGCGTATCGTTTCATCGAGCTCTTCTTTCTTAATCGCTCTCATGCTTACAACCATCTCCCCATTGAAGCGACCCGCGTCTTCACAAGGAATCGTCGTTTGATACATCGGAACAACGCGGTTCATTTCCTGATGCAATAAGCTGATCCCTTTTTCAACGAGCGCTCGCTCAAACGTAAAGCTACACCCTAACAGAAATGTAACGAAATCATCTTGCCAGACGTCTTTTAAATCAAGTACTTCCCTTTCTAGCTCGCCATTTTTATAAATGCGATACTTCGGCAAATCTGTTCGAATATCAGCATCAGCGATACGCGGCGTAACCTGACCTGCCTCAAGAACATCCACGACAGGGCAAGGCTTTGGGTTGCGCTGACAAAATAGAAGAAACTCGAACGCATACTCGGCCGGAAGTGTAATCATATTTGCCTGTAAGTAACCATCACATTTACCTGAGGTCGTTCCACTATCTAGATTTTCACGATACTGCTGTCGCTGTGTATAGGGTTCCAACACGTCATCTCCTTTATAGCTCTTTATAGATCTCAAGAAACTTTGTATTAAAATCACCTTCAACGAACTTCTCATGCCTTAGTAATTTTTGATGAAAGGGAATCGTTGTTTTCACACCTTTGATCATAAATTCACTGAGTGCCCGCTTCATACGCTGCATCGCTTCCTCACGAGTAGCGCCATATGTAATAAGCTTCGCTACCATCGAATCATAGAACGGAGGAATCATGTAGCCTGGATATACGGCTGAATCAACTCTCACGCCAAAACCGCCTGGAGGTAAATACGTTTCTACTTTCCCAGGTGATGGCATAAAACCGTTCTCAGGATCTTCTGCATTGATCCGGCATTCGATTGACCATCCCTTCAAACTCACTTCATCCTGTGTGAGGGAAAGTCTTTCACCATCGGCCACTTTAATTTGTTCTTTAATCAAATCAACGCCAGTGACCATCTCTGTTACGGGATGCTCCACTTGAATTCTAGTGTTCATCTCCATGAAATAGTAGTTTCCATTAACGTCATAAATAAACTCCACCGTTCCTGCCCCAGCGTAGTTCACAGCTTTAGCTGCTCGAACAGCTGCATCTCCCATCGCTTCACGTATCGATTGATCTAAAGCAGGTGAAGGTGTTTCTTCAACGAGCTTCTGCATACGTCTTTGAATCGAGCAGTCTCGCTCACCGAGATGAATCACGTTACCATACAAATCTGCGATAATTTGAATTTCTATATGGCGAAAATCCTCAATGAACTTTTCAATATAGACACCCGGATTACCAAACGCTTTCTCTGCTTCCTGCTGCGTCATGTTAATCGCTTTAATCAGTTCTTCTTCCTCATGTACGACGCGAATTCCTTTGCCGCCACCGCCTGCTGTTGCTTTAATAATAATGGGATAGCCCATTTCATTCGCAAGCTCAAGCGCTTCTTCTTTCGTTTCAATAATGCCGTCTGAGCCAGGAACAACTGGAACACCTGCTTCTTCCATCGTCGCTCGCGCAACATCTTTCGTTCCCATGCGATTAATGGCTTCTTTACTAGGACCAATAAACGCAATGTCACAGTCTTCGCAGATCTCTGCAAAACTAGCATTTTCTGCAAGAAAACCGTACCCCGGATGAATAGCATCTACGCCGCTATTTACGGCAACCGTCATGATATTTCCAACATTTAAGTAGCTTTCACTTGAAGAAGTTGGGCCAATACAGTAGCTCTCATCTGCTAATTGAACATGAAGCGCATCTCGATCCGCCTCTGAATATACCGCTACAGCCGTAAGGTTTAGCTCGTGGCAGGCGCGAATAATGCGAACAGCGATCTCGCCTCGATTTGCAATTAGTACTTTCTGAATACCCATCTGATCCCTCCTATTCTGGCTTTACTAAGAATAGCGGTTGACCAAATTCAACAAGGTCACCATTCTCCACAAGAATTTCGATGATTTCTCCATTCACATCTGCTTGCACGTCATTGAACATCTTCATCGCTTCTAGTACACAAACAACGGTTTCTTCCTGAACGGCATCCCCTACTTGGATAAAGGCGGGATCATCAGGAGAAGGTGAAGAGTAGAACATCCCTACCATTGGGGAAGTAACAGTATGAGTGCTTTCTGAGATCTCTTCCTCGTCTGGACTCGGAATAACATTACCTTGACCGCGCTCCTCTACAGCCGTTGGTGTGATAGTAGCAGACTGCTCTTCTCTTTTAACTTGACCTTCTCCGTAAGGATTCTGGTTTTTCACTTTTACTACGAAGCTATCATGCTCATAATGAACCTCATCTACAGTTGAACCATCCACATATTTAATCATTTCAATAATTTCTTTTGAACTTAACATGTTGTATTCTCCTTTATCGACGGGGATTAGACACTTTACCTAACGTACGCATAAAACGATCATTCTCTTCATAAGCTTCTTGCGCTTCTTCTACAGTTACTTCACGAAAACGAATCGTACTACCTGGCATCGCTTGAGCGAGATATGGAATGTCACTTGAGATAACAGTCGCGATTCGTGTATAACCGCCGGTTGTCTGACGATCAGACATAAGAATGATTGGATCGCCACTAGCAGGCACCTGAATACCGCCAAGCGGAATCGCTTCAGAAATAATATCGGCCGAGCCCGCGTGCTCGATTTTCTCACCTTTCAAGCGAAAGCCCATTCGATCTGATTGCGGCGTCACTTCATAAGGTGTAGATAGAAAGGTATCGGTCCCTTTTTCAGTAAAAGCATGAGGGCCCATGACAACGCGTATATCGAGCTCTTTATGATAATCAGGAATTTCTTCCGGATGAAGGGCACGCCCGCTAACTCCTTTGATTTCTTCTGCACGACAGAGCACGTCACCTTTTTCAAGAGCTCGGCCTTCAATACCGCCAATCCCTGCTTTTAAATAGGTTGACTTACTACCCATAACGAATGGAACATCGTAGCCCCCTGCGACGCTGATATATGACCTTGCTCCTGAAAGCGGCTGCCCAAATTCAAGCTGATCCCCTTCTTTTACTTCGAAGCTCTTCCACATTTGCACCTTTTCACCGTTCACCTTTGGGGAAAGATTACCGCCACAGATTGCTATAACAGCCCGATTTAACACTTCTAATACAGGACCCATAACCGTTACTTCTAGAACCGCTTCATTCCCTTTGTTACCAACAAGAAAATTAGCAATTTTCATGGAAAAAGAATCCATAGCTCCTGATACAACAATGCCGTACTGCTGATATCCTTTTCGCCCATCGTCCTGAATGGTGGATAAAAGACCTGATTTTTTCACTTTAAATAGTGAGTTAGACACTGGCATTCACTCCAACACGTTTGATCTCTATTCCATTTTCCTCGATACGTTCTCTCAATTTCCGAACAAAAAGCAGCGCCTCAGGCTCATCTCCGTGCACGCAAATCGTATCAGCTTGAATACTAATATCGCTGCCATTGACGGCGGTTACTTTCCCTTCTGTTATCATGCGAATGATTCGTTCCACAGCTTCGTCCGCATCATGAATCATCGCATTCGGCTCCGTTCTTGGAGTCAACGTACCATCTTGTTGATACGTACGATCAGCGAAAACTTCTTCCGCAACGGTTAACCCGCATGCTCTTCCTGCCTTCACTAATTCGCTTCCTGCTAATCCGTATAAAACGAGGTCCGGGTTAACGGCATAGATAGCGTTTGCAATCGCTTTGGCAATAGCAGCGTCTTTCGATGCTTTGTTATAAAGCGCACCGTGAGGCTTCACGTGATAAACAGTGGCTTGATGGACATTCGCAACACCCTGAATGGCACCGACTTGATACGCGACGAGGTTATATACCTCATCAGGTGACACGTTCATATCTCGTCTGCCAAACCCTCCAAGATCAGGAAATCCCGGATGTGCACCAATGGATACCCCTAGAGACTTTGCTAACTCGACTGTTTTCATCATGACATTATGATCTCCCGCATGATAACCGCACGCGATATTGGCTGATGAAATAAAAGGAAGAACATTCTCATCATTGCCGATTTTGTACGCCCCAAAGCTTTCTCCTAAATCACTATTTAAATCAACTGACTTCATGATATCCCACCTTCTTCTCTTCGGTTTCAACAACATACTCTCCACGCCTAATCGCTTCTTTAATTTCTAGAAATTCTTTTTTACTAACAGAAACAAAACGTAAGTAATGTCCTGATTCTAATAAAATCGGAGACTCACTTGTCGGGTCATACAGCTTAACAGGCGTTTGTCCAATAAGCTGCCAGCCACCTGGTGACTCTAGCGGATAGACGCCCGTTTGAGCTCCAGCAATACCAACAGATCCAGGTTCTATCTCAGCACGTGGGTTTTCACGTCTTGGCGTTGCGATTTCTTCAGACATTCCTCCCAAATAAGGAAATCCAGGGACAAAGCCCATCATGTAAATGAGGTAATCTTTATCTGCGTGAATTGAGATGACTTCTTCTTTACTTAATCCGTTATGCTCCGCTACAAATTCTAAATCGGATCCTACTTCATCCCCATAATAGGTTGGGATGATATAAACAAGAGAAGCAGATTCTGCTTCTCTTCCATGTTGTTGTTCGTTCATTTCCTCAAGCTTTTCTTTCAGTGTACTGTAAGAAATTTTGCTTGGAAGATAATAGATCGTTAATGTTGTGTAAGCAGGCACCCATTCTTCCACTCCATTAATAGGGTGCTGCGCTAGTTCGTCTGCAAACATTCTTATTTTCTGATTCGTTTCTTCTGATATTTCGGTCCCAAATACAAGCTGAATGCCCGTATCACCTAGGGGATAATATTCAAGTTTCACACATGTTCCTCCTAACAATTAAGAAAAAAGCTGTGGCACTTTATCAATAAGCGTAACAATCGCTAAATAGGCTGTAATAAGGAAGACGAACCCCCCAAAGATCGTTAACCAAAGCGGATGCTTGTAATCTCCTACGATTGATTTCTTATAAGCAGCTACTAGCAGTGTTCCAAGAGCAACAGGTAAAATCAATCCGTTAAAGGCTCCAGCAAGGATCAGTAACAGAACCGGCTTTCCAATGAAGGTGAAAATGATCGTCGATACGGCAATAAATCCAATCGTTACTCCGGAATGATGACGATCCACTTTCTTCGATAGCGTTCTTAGGAATGATACAGATGTATACGCCGCACCAACGACTGACGTAATCCCCGCAGCCCAAAGAACAATACCAAACATTTTATAACCAATTGCCCCTGCAGCTTGTTGGAAAACAGAAGCAGGCGGGTTAGCTGGATCTAGTTTAAATCCTGTTGCAACAACACCTAACACCGCAAGGAATAGAAAGACGCGCATAATCGACGCAATTAAAATTCCTGAAACGGAACTTTTCGTCACCTGGTGGAGGTTTTCTTTACCTGAAATCCCCGCATCAAGCAAGCGATGTCCCCCTGCAAACGTAATATAACCGCCAACTGTTCCACCTACTAATGTAATAATCGCAAACACATCAATTTTATCTGGGGCAAATGTATGTGTAATCGCATCTCCGACTGGTGGATTACTTTGGAACGCCACGTACAATGTAAGTAAAATCATAATTCCACCGAGGATTCGCGCGATTTTATCCATCGCTACGCCAGCTTCCTTCGAAAGGAAAATCCCGATCGTAATCACGCCTGTAATCGCCGCACCGATACGTGGATCAATGCCAAACAAAACATTCATCCCAAGTCCGGCACCACCGACGTTCCCGATATTAAAGGCCAGTCCACCAAGCGCTACGGCGAAGGCAAGGAAATAGCCAAGTCCAGGGACAACCATATTGGCAATGTCCTGTCCTTTCTTCTTAGAGACAGCAATGATTCGCCAAATATTAGCTTGTACACCAATATCTAAAATAATGGACATTAGAATAACAAATCCAAAGCTTGCTAGAAGTTGTTCGGTAAAGACAGCCGTCTGGGTTAGAAAACCTGGTCCAATAGCTGATGAACCCATTAAGAAAGCCGCGCCAAGAATAACGCCCCACTTGCTTTTCGTTGGACGATTCTCTATTGATAATGGTTCTTTATTTTTCGAAGCCATCAAATTCCCCCTTTTTTATATGATTCATCCGTTACATGAATCGATGCATTTTTCTCTTATCTCTACGATATCACGTAATTTTCAGATAATTTTATAAGATTCCGCACAAAAAAACCGCCCATATCGGGCGATTTCGCTCATGTTATATCATATTTATCGATTCGACGCTGTAGAGCATACCGACTGATGCCTAGCAGCTTACTTGCCTGCGTTATATTCCACTTCGCATCTTGAATCGCTTTCTCAATATATTTCTTTTCGATTGATTCAATATGATCTTCTAATGAAAAATCTCGATCGAAGACGACCTCTTCAATTGATTTCGATCCTTCTACTTGTCCTTCAACTGGGTTCAAGAAGTCAAAATGATGAGCGGCAAGCTCATCTTCTCGATGTAAAATGGCAATGCGCTCGATCGTATTTTTGAGCTCTCTAACATTCCCCGGCCAATCATAGTTCAACAGTCGCTTTTTCGCATCCGCTCGGAGCATTGGCGTTTCTTTCCTCATTTGCTGACAAAATTCATTTAGGAAATAGTCTGTTAGCATGACAATATCATTCTCACGTTCACGTAAGGGAGGTAGCTTCACCGGTACGACGTTCAATCGATAATAAAGATCGGACCTGAACTCCTTCTCTTGTATCATTTTTTCAAGGGAACGGTTCGTTGCGGCAATCACACGAACATCCATTTCAATATCGTGCACACTGCCAATTCGCTTAATCTTCTTATCTTCTAAAAAGCGCAAAAGCTTTACCTGAATATCGAGTGATAAATCACCGATTTCATCAAGAAATAGTGTTCCGCCATCTGCCCATTCCATTAACCCGATCTTCGGTTGAGATTGATCTGGTGCACTATTTTTTTCTCGACCGAAAAGTTCCATTTCAATGAGATCTGAAGGTATACTCGCACAGTTCACCGCAACAAACGGTCCTTCATGACGATGACTTTGTTGATGAATGCTTCTTGCCACAAGCTCCTTGCCTGTCCCGGTCTCTCCTCTAACGAGCACGGTCGTATCATTGCTTTCTGCAATAAGAGAAATTTTGTCTTTCAACTCATTCATTTGGTCACTTTCGCCGATCATTCGAACGAGCTTGGTTCTTCTCTCCTCTTCTCTATATCGCTCTACTTCTTTTTCAAGATGGTGCTGCTTCATCCATTTTTCCAGGGTGATTTTCAGTTCTTCGAGCTCAAAAGGTTTTGTTAAATAATCAAAAGCTCCTTCTTTGATCGCACGAACGGCCGTCTTTGCATCACCATACGCCGTCAGCATCATCACAGCCATTTCGGGGTAATGCTCTTTCCACTTGTTCAGGGAATCAAGACCATTCCCATCAGGTAAGCGAATATCTAATAGCAGCACTTGAGGACTAAATTCATCCACTAGCGTCCAGCCTTCTTCAAGCGTTGAGGCGACTCGCACTTCATAACCTTCATCTTCAAGAAACATCTGGAGTGTAAGACGAAGCGTTGTTTCGTCGTCAATAATCCCTACTTTCACAGCCATCTAAACCTCCCCCTTCCTCGTTGGAAATGTGATAAAGAACGTCGTGCCTTTTCCAAGGGTACTTCTTACATCCATTTCCCCGTTATTCTGAACGACTAGCTGATGGACGATCGACAAACCAAGCCCTGTTCCTTCAGAACGAGTAGTAAAGAATGGATCAAAGATCTTCTCCATCACAGAATCTTCCATACCTACGCCATTATCTGACACCGTCATCGTTACATTCGCTCCGCTCTTGTAACTTGAAAGCATCAGTTTGCCGCCATCAGGCATAGCGTTGATACCATTTAGAATTAAATTCAATAGAATTTGACGAACATGATCGCGGTCTACGATGATTTCATCTTCGTTTCGTTCAATCTCTAGCGTGACATTCTTTTCGCTCGCCATTGTCTTCATCAGTAAGACAAGTGAATGAAACGTATCATCTACATGAATGACAGAAGGATTCGTGTCCATTGGCCTTGAGAATTGGAGAATATTCGTGATGATTTTATTCACACGATCAATATCCAACATCATGTTCTCTGTCAACGCAAGCTGATCTTCTGACAACTCAAGTCTTCGTGTTAATAGCTCTGTCGTCGTTTTAATGCCAGCTAGTGGATTCCGAATTTCATGAGCAATTCCGGATGCCATTTCACCTAATGAAGCAAGGCGAGACATTCGCTCCACGCGCTGCTCTAATTTTCTTCTATGTGTAATGTCTTCAAATGTAATAATGGACCGCTGCTTTTCTGTTGTGTTTAAGACTTTATAACTCACCGCATAGAACACTTTCTCTTCATGTCGTTTATGATTCCAAATTTCTTCACTTCTTTTTTTCGTTTCGTGAATCGTTAATTTCTCAAACCGCTCTCTTAAAAGAGGGTCTTCTTTCATCATCGTCTGAGCCGCTTCATTGTAGACAGAGCTAGCTCCTTCTATAACAAGAACGATGCCTACGTGAACACTATCCAAAATCGTTTCATTCAACTTCTTTATTTTCTCAATTTGGACATTTCTTTCATCAAGTGTTTGCACCATTTCTTTTAAAGAGGTTGAAAGCACGCCAATTTCATCTTTACGATTTTCTTTCATATGAAGATCGTCCTCTCTCTCTCCAAGAGCAATCCTTTTGCAAAAAGCAGCAAGGTTTTTGATTGGTTTTGAAAGATGATAAGAAAGAATAATCGTAAACTGAACGGCAATCACACCTGTAAAAATGCTAATTAACAGCGTATATTTTTGAATATTCGGGAGTGATCCGGAATAGAAAGAGAATGTTAGCGGATGATAAAGTGTCCAGTTCCACTGCTCTAGCTGCTCTGTTAGCACGGTGTTTTCTGTCCATAAATTGGAGTTAGCTTCTCCATTGTACCAATCTATTTCATTAGGTTGAACGACTTCCCCCTCTGAAGATAGGGTGCCATCCTCTTCTTCTATATACAAACCTTTCGTTTCATTTATCATGATTTTGATCAATGACTTCGCATCTTCTTCACTCATACTTCCGTTCTGAACACGTTCATCCAGCTTATCCGCATAGCGATTAAGACTAATCAACTGTTCTTGAGCTGTTGCCTGTTTTAATTGTTTCTCAGACTGATAGCTCGACCACATCGATACAGCACCAATGATAAAGATCGGTAGCAGAACGATAATTAAGAAAGGGACTAATATTTTACGTTCAATAGAATGACGCATTAGGAAGATCTACCCCCTTTCCAAAAGAAGAAAAGTCCTGCTATTGCAAGGGATGGGAGAACGGGATGATAAGTTGACTGAACCTCCTGTGGAATAAGAAGAAAGGCAATAAGATAGGTGATTAAGCCTCCGAAAGATGAACGAAGGGCATTTCGTTTCGCCACTTTCGTGTACAGGCCCCCGTATAAAGGGAAAAACAACGAAACGGCAATGATCCCCCATATATGTCCGCTAAATGGAACGATTCCCTCTGGTGGAGTAAATGCGATAATGAGAGAAAACGTCGCAAAAATGAAAATCATCCAGCGTGTCCATGAAATCACCTTTAGATCAATCGCTTTTTTCTTGCGGATCGGAAGCGTGATATCATACACAAAGCTCGTCGCCATTATAAGGAGCTGAGAATTAGCCGTAGAAATAGCAGCAGCGACAACGCTAATAAGCAGAACCCCCTTCAGAGGCGTTTGGAGTAAATACGTAATAATAAAAGGATAAATTTCATCTGTGCTACTAAACGAAACGTTAGGATCCAATACTCTTGAGCCTATACCTATTACAAAAATAGAAAAATAGATTAGAACTAAAAAGACCGTACTCGTGATAACCATACTTAACGCTACTTCTTTCGATCGAGACGAAAGAATCCGAACAGCATATTGAGGATTTGCCGCAACGCCAATGCCGAGTGATAAGAACGCACTTACTAACGCCCAGAACGATAAGCCTCCCTCAGGAAACAGAGTCAAATAAGAATTACCGCTTCGGTCAGCAATGGTTGATAGCCCCGTCACAAATTCAGATAGCCCTCCTATTTCGCTCACAATAAATAGAGCCCCTAGCATCGTTCCAAACAGGATTAAACAGAAATGAAAAATATCCGTGCGTGCAACAGAGTGTAGCCCTCCAAACGTCGTGTAGAGAACAAAAATATAGATCAAAAACACACTTACCGTATAAGGCACTTCAAGCATTTGACTAACCACAATACCGAAGCCTCGGATTTGGATCACAACGTATAAGAGATAACTAACACTAAGAATAATCCCAACCCAAATTTGCAGTAGCTTTGAATCATAGCGTACTAAGAAAAACTCTGGAACCGTTACAACGTTATATGTATAGAGTTTTGTTGAAATAAAAAACAAGCCGATTAATCCAAGCAACCAGGCGATTGCCGTTGTCCAAATAACGGCCATTCCCCCTTCATAAATCAATCCCGGAAGACCAAGAAGCGATGCTGCACTAAACCAAGTCGCGCAGAAGGACGCAATACTCGGAAATAAAGGCAGATTTCTTCCCGCTAGAAAATACCCTTTCAGCTCATCTGTTTTATCGAAACCGTGTTTCCCAAAGATAAGAATAACAATGGTGTAGATGAGGAAAACACCTAGATAAAGTAATTCATCCATTTGGCTCCTCCCTTCAAACGTAGTAAATCTATGGATACCTTAGCGTAAAATGGCTCATTCGTTTCAGGTTTCATTATATACAACATAACGTTGAGACACCAGAAACGAAGGAGTGATGGGGTTCGAACTACAAAAAAGGCCGCTACCTTTATGGTAACGACTTATTTGGTCTATTTAGTTAGTCACTTGGTTTATGAAACGTCTAAACGCTTGCTGACCCGCTTCATCTTGTTTAAATACTCCCGCATGTTCTAGAACAGTCGAGAAGGCGACACCGATTTCATGTCTAAGCGTGTCTCGTAACTGATCCTTCGAAAGGGATCTGTGTTTCTTTATCACCTTTTTAGCCCAGGGTACATGCTTCGCTACCACTTCATCATGTAATGCGCGATCAAGGTGTTGATCTTCTATATAAGAAGCGAGCTTTTCCATTTCGTCTACTAAACGCCCAGGTAGAACAGCGAGACCCATGACTTCAATCAATCCAATGTTTTCTTTCTTAATATGATGCACTTCTTCATGTGGATGAAAAATCCCCATTGGGTGTTTCGCGCTCGTTCGATTATTTCGTAACACAAGATCTAACTCAAATTGATCTCCGCGCATTCTTGCGATTGGGGTGATCGTATTATGAGGTTCTCCATCTGTTTCATGTACTAAAGCGACATCGCGATCAGTATACCCTCTCCACGACGTTAGAATCTTATTCGCTAGCTCCGTTAGACGCTTCCGATTCTTTCCTCGCAAGCGAAGCACGGACATCGGCCAGTTTACAATCCCGATCGTCAAATCCCGATAGCCGTTAATGTGAACTTTTTCCTGAATCTCCGCTTTCGCCATTGGGAATTCATGATGCCCTCCTTGGAAATGATCATGACTTAAGATCGATCCACCGACAATTGGAAGGTCCGCATTGGAACCGATAAAGTAATGAGGGAACTGTTCAGTAAAATGAAGCAAACGATCAAAGCCTTCATGAGAGATTGTCATCGGACGATGGTACTCAGATAAAATGATTGCATGCTCATTGTAATAAACGTAAGGAGAATACTGCATGTACCAATTTTCTCCCTCAAGGTTCACTGGAATGATTCGATGCTGATCGCGCGCTGGATGATCAAGTCTTCCAGCATACCCAACATTTTCTTTGCAAAGCAAGCATTTCGGATAGGCTAAAGATGGATTGGCTTTCGCCGCAGCGATCGCTTTAGGATCTTTCTCAGGCTTTGATAGGTTGATCGTCATCTCAAGGTCACCATACTCAGTCTTACTATACCAATGTACATTCTTCGCAATTCTGTTCGTTCGAATGTATTGCGAATCCTTCGAAAGCTGATAGAAAGTACTTGTCGCTTTAATTGGACTGTCCCTGTAATCTTCATAAAACTGACGTATGACCTCTGACGGTCGTGGAACAATTGTATTCATAATTTTAGAATCGAACAGATCACGCTCAGTAACGGTGTCTTCTTCTATTAAACCTGTTATCACAGCATAATCCAGCATGTTCTCAAGGATAGGTGTTGGTGTGTCGAGCTGCTCTTCAGGTGGATGTGGAAACGATTCAACTCCATTTAATTCAAAAAGATGTAGAAGAGCGTTTCGAGCGTAATCCGCATCAACCATCTCGATTAGCTGTTTTTGCAAACCATATTGAAGAAGACGCTCGATCTCTAAATAAATATTCGGTTTCTTTTGATGCCTCATATTCCTTCCACCACCCTGTGAGCACCGTCGCCGATTTCAACAACATAGAAATCTCCTTCAAGACCTGTTTGATGTTTGTAACTTACACCAACGTTTTTAATGAAGGCCTCGACATTATCCTTCTCCACAATACTAATCGTACAGCCTCCAAAACCAGCGCCTGTCATCCGTGACCCAACGGCCCCTTCCTTCCAAGAAGCTTCCACCATCGCGTCTAATTCATTGCCTGTTACTTCGTAATCATCACGTAATGAGACATGCGATTCATTCATAAGCTTTCCAAATGCCTCAACATCACCTTCGTTTAGAAAATTAACGGCTTTCATCGTGCGACGATTCTCATAAACCGCATGACGCGCACGTTTTCGAGTTTCAGCGTCTATAATCAAATGCTTGTAAGCTTCGAACTGCTCTTCTGTCACATCACCTAACGAGGTAACGTCAAGCTCTTCTTGCAAAGCTTTGAGTGCCTCTTCACACTGCATGCGGCGTTCATTATATTTCGAATCGGCTAGTCCTCTACGCTTATTCGTATTCGCAATAATCAATGCATGATCTTCTAGTCGGATAGGAGTTTGCTTATACGTAAGCGTGTCACAATTCAGAAGAACTGCATGATCCTTTTTCCCCATACCAATTGCAAACTGATCCATAATTCCACAATTAACTCCAACAAACTCATTCTCTGCTTTTTGAGAAAGCTTTACCATTTCAACCATCTCAATTGAAAGATGAAAAAGATCCCTCAGGACAACAGCTGTGGCTAGCTCGATTGATGCAGACGATGATAGACCGGCTCCATTTGGGATATTGCCGTAGTAGGCAATATCAACGCCTTGCGGTATCGAATAGTCCTGTTGAAAAAGAGCGATAACCCCCTTCGGATAATTCGCCCAATCATCCTCGTCGCTATAAATGAGCGAGTCCAATGAAGATTCTATGATTCCATGACTCGGAAAGTTCATGGAATAAAACCTGACCTTCTGATCTTCACGTTTTCTTGCAACAGCATACGTACCAACGCTTAAGGCACATGGAAAGACGTGTCCCCCGTTATAATCCGTATGCTCGCCAATTAAATTCACTCGCCCAGGAGCAAAATAGAGAGCTCTCTCTCCTTCCTCTCCGAATTGTTCAATAAATTCCTGTTCAAGTTTCTTCATACTTCTCCACCTCTATTATTCTGATCCGTCTCGACTAATACAAATACGTGAGAAGAAAAATCTCCTGATTCTTCCAAACCACCCGTTTGTGATCCATCATAACCGCTTGATAATTGAATTCCAGCGTTCATTAATTCATCCCCCAAGTAAGTTCCTTCATAGCCACTTACTTCATATTCTTTCTCTGCAGCAAGCCCCTTCAAATACAAGCGTTTAAATGAGGGGTTAGGCTCCGCAAGTACTTGATAATAACCAACGATAGCTTTCGTTTGATCGCTTGATACACTCATCCAACTAGTGACATTTCCTTTCTGTTCAAACGGACTTCTTAACCGATAGAATGCTCCGTATTGAAGGAGTTGGCGATTCTCTTTATACCAGCGGATTTGCTCCGTCATTTCCTTCAACTCATCTTTATTCATCTTCGTCACGTCGAGCTCATACCCAAACGCGCCAAAGTAAGCGACATTCGCTCTTGTCTCAAGCGACGTAATTCGTTTCACCTGATGATTCGGCACAGCTGATACATGCGCTCCCATACTGCTCAGCGGATAAACCAACGATGTTCCATATTGAATGCTAAGTCGCTCCATTGCATCTGTGTCATCACTCGTCCACGCCTGTGGGGCGTAATAAAGCATACCGGGATCAAATCTTGCCCCGCCGCTTGCACATGATTCAAACAGGACGTGTGGAAAAGCTTCGATTAAACGTTCATACAGCTCATAAACACCTAGAATATAGCGGTGTGGTACTTCCGCCTGCTGATTTTTCAGAAGCGATAGCGAACCGATCTCCGTCATGTAGCGATTCATATCCCACTTCACATAGTTAATGTTCGCTTCATTTAAAATCGTTGCCATCTGTTCATAGATGTAATCCACCACTTCCGGATTCGCAAAATCAAGGACGAGCTGGTGCCGCCCAATAGAATTTGAACGTCCAGGTACTTGAATGACCCAATCTGGATGTTTTTGATAGAGTTCACTTTCTTTCGATACCATTTCAGGTTCAAACCAGAGTCCAAACAGTAGCCCCATATCATTCAGCTTTGATGCAAGATTTGGTAATCCTTCTGGAAGTTTCTTAGAATCCACAAACCAATCGCCAAGAGAGGTCCGATCGTCATTTCGCTTACCAAACCATCCATCATCCAATACAAACAGTTCGACCCCTGTTTCTTTCGCTTTTTCAGCAATGCTCAGTAGTTTTTTCTCATCGAAATCGAAATACGTTGCTTCCCAATTGTTTAGTAAAACAGGACGTTCCGCATCACGCCACTTCCCACGTGCAAGACGAGATTGATAGAGATCATGATACGTTTGACTAAGTTCATTTAACCCATGTTTGGAATAAGCCATCACCACTTCAGGTGTTTGAAAACTAGCGCTACTTCCTAACGTCCATGAGAAATCAAATGGATTAATTCCCATTGTCATTCTTGCAGTTTGATAGTGATCCACTTCAACCTGCGCCTGGAAGTTCCCACTATAGACGAAGCTAAACCCGTAGACTTCTCCAGTATGTTCCGTTGTCATTGGTCTTTTTAATGCAAGAAACGGATTGTGCTGTGCACTACTAGTTCCACGAGTACTTTGAATGCTTTGAATACCTGGGCTAAGCTTCCGTTCGGACATATGACGCTCTCTCGACCACGAACCTGATAGCTGAATCATTTCATAGTCCGCATCTGGAAAATCAACTGAGGCACTATGTGCTCGTTTGATTACGTGAGTCTCTTCTCCATGATTTGTAAACAACGCAGAGCGAGTGATGACATTTCTTCCATGGTAGACAGAGTACATCAAGGAAAGAGACAGATTCGTCACTTTATCGTACATATGAATCACTAACGTATCTGCCTCCCCATCGTCCTCAACATATGTAGCGGGTAAACCTGATAAACGAGGTTTTCCTTTTATTAGTTCATATGATTGATAGGTGAAATCTGAAATACGACTTCCATCTGGATGTTCGATTTGAAAAGCAGGCTCTCGATAGTCTGACGTTCCATACCCTGGATATTCCTGTTTAATTAAATCTAATGAAAAGGTTGAGTCATCATCGTACACGTAAGAGGAAGTCACTCTAGATTCTCGTTTAGATAAATGGCTGAAATCTGATCGATTTCGGATTTTCTTCCCAAAATACAGCTGTCCGAGCTGCCCATTTTTCATAACATGAAATACATAGCTGACGTCTTTTCCTTGTAAGTGAAACTGAAGTGTTTGATCATTAATCATGACTGGCATATACTTACCTCCGTCTTCTAATCGAAAACGTTTTCACATCCTCGTTTTCGTATCCACATCTAGTTTAAAAAAATCCCTATATCTGATCAATGGTAAATAAATTTAAAAATAATGCCTTTTATTGCTTAGACTTCTCTTCCTATATAAGCTAAAATGCTATTTAGAGTATGATTCATCTGTACGTTCTCATTAGACAAATGGTACTATTTTGCTTGTTAAGGAGGGGTCATATGGAAGAAAAGCCATTACAATACGGATCTTACGGCTATCGTTTTTCAGATCCTACACTTCAGAACATCGCCCAAATCTGGTCACTAGGATGGGATGAACAAACCACTTCTCTCTACGATTGGGACGGGACGAATAGACGTGATACCGGAAAATATATATTTCAATATACGATCTCTGGTAAGGGCTGCATCGACATTGATGGACAAAGTCATGAATTAACACCTGGTCAGGGATTTATCGTAAATATTCCAGGTGACTACCGCTACTATTTACCTGAAGATAGTGATCGCTGGGAGTTTATATACCTTACTCTCTACGGAGATGTCGTGAAAAAGTATTGGGATGAAATTCAAAATCAAATTGGACACATTATCCATTTCCAACCAAATTCGGAGCCGGTTCACTACTTACTTAATCTATTAAGTATGGCTTCAAACCGACAGATTTCTAATGCTCACCAAGCTTCCGGTAAGGCTTATCAATTCACAATGATGCTTTATACGTACTGTTCAAATCTAGAAAAACGGCTGTCTGAGTGGCCTGAGGCAATCGTGGAATCTTCGATGTATGCAATGAATCATTATAGTGAAGAAATCGGCCCAGATGAAATGGCGGCTTCATCCGGCATGTCTCGTTATCATTTCACTAGGCAGTTCAAGGAATATACGAACCAAACGCCTATACAGTATTTAACAGATATTCGCATTAAAAAAGCAAAAGAGCTCCTATTGAATACCAAATATTCTTCAGAGGATATCGCCCTTCTTATTGGGTACAAAAATGCCAATTACTTTAATAAAGTGTTTAAAAAGGTGACAGGCACTTCACCAGGAAAATACCGAACGAACACAAATGTTTCGTTACAGAAATGAAAAACAGGACCGCCTAAGCGCGGTCCTGTTCTATTTTGCTACTTCAATTGTAATCGAGCGTTTGTCATAATTAATGGTCATGCTTTTCCCTGAAGCTACGAAATTTTCCAGAACATCCTTTGACAATTGCAGTGCAAACTGTGTGCGATCAAGCTTTTCTATATCAGCTGGGTCCACAAGATCCAGCTTTTCTTCTTGCTCGTTTACTTCCTTTTGAAGCTTTTCTAGAGATTCGTAAACGCTGTGATATAGCGATTCAATTGGCTCATTCGCCTTACTCATCCCACATCATCCTTCACTCCATTTGACATTGTTCCTATTATATCAAATGGAAATCCAATGGAACATTACGAAATGATGCCAATTGGTGAAAGCAACGTATAAATAATAATCATCGCTACTGTCGCTGCAATACCTACAGGATACAGTAGCTTCCATGGAGACATATCCACCTGCGCATTCTCTTCAAGCACAAAGTCCTTATCACGTGGCGCAATTTTTCCAATCACGAGCATCAGAATCGTACAAGCCACAAACAAAATACCAAGAATATGCAAGAAATGAATCCCTGTATCCCAAATAAGTTGAGTTGTCGCATAGACCGATATGAAAACAAACAGGGAAACCTTCGCTGCGATCGAAGGCACGCGTTTTGTTAAATACCCAACAATGAGAATCGTAAAAATCGGCACGTTATAGAAACCGTTTACGATTTGTAAATATTGAAAGAACCCTTGAGGAACTTTATCAATCATTGGAGCGATACACATTGCAAAAATAGCGAGAATAATTCCAACGAATTTTCCTTTTCGTACAACTATTTTGTCTGGCGCTTTTGGATTAAAATAAGGTTTATAAATGTTAAGAGCAATGAGCGTCACCGATGAATTTAGAGCAGAGTTAAAAGATGATAGAATTGCACCGAACAACACTGCTGCAAAGAAGCCAACAAGCGGCTTTGGTAATACTTCATTCACTAGCATCGGATAAGCATCCGTTGGTTCAAGACCCGGTCCAAACATATTAAAGGCAATAATTCCAGGTAAAATAAGAAACACAGGTCCAAGTAGTTTTAAGAAGGCAGCAATCAAGACGCCCTTCTGACCTTCCTTCAAATTCTTAGCTGCAATCGCTCGCTGCATAATGTGCTGAGCCGTTCCCCAGTAAAATAGATTAACAAGAAGCATCCCCGTAAACATCGTTCCAAACGGAACAGGACTGTTGTTATCGCCTACCGAATTTAACTTCTCAGGAGAGTCCTCAACTATTGTGCTAAATCCTCCGAGTATTGATCCATCACCCAGTACATACAATCCGATAATTGGGATCATTAACCCACCGATTAAAAGGCCAATACCATTAATCGTATCTGATACAGCAACGGCTTTAAGACCACCGAAGATCGCATAAATTGCCCCAATAATCCCAATCGCAAAAACGGTTACATAAAGACTTGCCATTCGACCAAGTCCTAACACCTCTGGAATATTGAAAAGCCCATTTAGCGCTACCGCCCCTGAATAAAGAATAGGTGGAAGCAAGTTGAAAACATATCCAAAAAGAAAGAGAATGGTAACAATTTGTTTAGTGCCAAAATCATACCGTTCCTCTAGAAAATCCGGAATCGTCGTAATACCACCTTTAAGATACCGAGGCAATAAGAAGAAAGCGACGATCACAAGCGAGATGGCTGAACCAACTTCCCAACCCATAACCGCAATGGTGTCTGAATACCCCTGAGCATTCAAACCTATTAATTGTTCGGTTGATAGATTCGTCAGCATCAATGAGCCTGCAATGACCCATGCGCCTAGGCTTCTTCCTCCTAGAAAATATCCATCCTGTGTTGCTAAATCTTCCTTTCTCGTTACTAGGTAGGAGATTACGGCTACCATACCTGTAAAAAATAGAAATGAACCGACTGTAAATAAACTCATTGCTGCCTCTCCTTTTTGTAAGCGGAATCAAAGTGATCCGTACAGTTATGTATGCGTTTTAATGTCTGGTTAATATTCTATACTGCGTTCTGTAAGCGTTTCAACGGTAAAAAAAACAGAAAGTTATGCACTTTTTTGCTTTATTCCGTTACCGGAGCACCAAAAAACCACTGCTCTGAAGAAGGAAACAGTGGTTCGACTTAAAACAATTTAAATAGAGGTATAGTTAGTGTTAAACATTTTCTAGCTACGAAGCGTTTCAAGCTATTTTTCTAGTAATTGCGAGCACAACCTTATCCAAAATAGAGGATTTCTTTCTTAAATGGAGAAACAAACTATATATGGTGACTGTTTAATCAGAAGAGCCTATTGCCTCTGATTTGCCAGTGATGGAGGTTACAAATGAAACAATTTCTATACAAGCTAACGCTAATCCCTGAGCTATTGGAAGAAAAGAACTGGACTGACAAAGAGAACAGCATCGTATCAGAGCACTTCCACGCCCTTCAACAGCTATTGAAGAATAATAAGCTCATTATGGCTGGCAGAACGTTAAACAACGACACTTCTTCTTTTGGAATTGTCGTCATTCAGGTTTCTTCTGAAAAAGAAGCAGAAGCGCTTATGAAAAGCGATCCCGCTGTCCGAGATGGGATTATGACAGCTGAGCTCTTTCCCTACAGCGTTGCTCTTTATAATGAAGATTTCACAACAAAGCAGACGTCATCTTGACGTCTGCTAGTCCTTAAAAGTATTGCACCATATGTTCTTCGTTTAGAAATCTTCCCTGAACATAAAGAGCCTTTTCTTCAATGTAAACGGTTTTAAAGCCGTAGCTTTTGTACAGATGCTTCGCCCGTTCATTCGTAGAAACGACCGAAACGCTTAATTTAATAAGAGCATCCTGACTTTTCGCATAATCCATCACCCGGGTTAAAAGAGCTCTCCCTGCCCCTTTGCCACGATATTCTGGCGTCACGTAAACAGCAAATAAATCAGCTTTATGACGAACCTTGATGCCGCTGCCTCTGACAAAAGTGATGACACCAATTAATGTTTCTTGATCAAATGCGCCAAAAGTGGCACCTGATTCCATGTTTCTCGCTGTACTTTTAATCGGATCATCTTTTTGAATCGCCTCTTCATAGCTTGAGGCAAATGCTTCTGGATTTTTCTTTAACGCTTCTAACCGAAGTTCCCAATAAGCTTCAGCGTCATCCGCTGTTAGCTGTCTGACTTCCATCTTAAAACCTCCTTTATAGAAGAGCTTTCACAAATGCTTTACACTTCTCTGCAATTAGCTCTTTATCATGATCGAGCGTCGCTACGTGATAGCTATCTTTTAGTTCGATCACTTCTTTACTCGATGAAGCTATTTCATTATAAATCATCGTCGAATTCTCTGGCGGCACGACATGATCTTCTAGTGATTTAAAAATTAAGGCCGGCACCGATATTGTTTCAAGGCCTTTTCGTGTAATTTCTGTTAAAGCAAGAATCTCTTGAATCGACTTCGTAGGCGTTTTCTCGTATGCCAGCTCATCGACACCTTCCGCTTTAATATCTGATCCAATTGCATCAAGGAAACGCGGCTCTGTTTTTCCTCTCATTTGTTCAAGACCTGGTAAATCAATCGCAGCATTAATCGGCATGATCCCTTTCACTTCAGGATGTTTTTCAGCTAAATAAAGCGTTAGCGTGCCGCCCATCGACAGGCCTGTAATAAAGATTTCCTCACATCGTTCGTTTAACCATTGATAGCCTTCTTCAACAGACTGGATCCATTCTTCATATGTACTCTGCTCCATGTCTTCATAGTGAGTACCGTGACCTTTCAATCTCGGACCACAAACCGTATACCCTTCTGAAGCCAATTGCTCCCCAAGATAACGCATGCTTTGCGTCGAACCTGTAAAACCATGGAGAACAAGCACACCGATGTGATTCCCAGCAAAGTAAAAAGGCTCTGCCCCTAGTAGTACGTCATATTTCGCCATATCGTATCCCTCCTAATCGTTATCATCTAGCATTCGTCACGAAAGCGCTTTATCCTTTTTTGAAAATGTGCTCTTTAAGGTTTGAGCTTGGACCCAAAGTGGAACATATTACCTGGATATACTTAACAGGAGGAATGAAACATGTCACATCTCATATCATCCGAGCAAGACCCTAAACAAAAACAGTCCTTCATTCAACGTCTATTAGACCGTGGAATTTATAAATTAAAAGATAAACAGCTCTATGAATGCACAATGGAAGAACTAGAGTATTTAATAAGGAAAGTTGATCTACCTTAATTCCTCCAGAGGATGTTATCCCCTGGAGTTTTTTTATGCTTCTTTTTCTTTTGTTAACCACTCTCTCGCTAGCATTCCGTACACAATGTGATCATAGAACTGTCCATTAACGAGCTCCGCCTCCCGGACCACTGCTTCTTTCGTAAAACCTAGTCGTTCTGGAACCGCCTGGCTTTTCTTATTTCCTGAGGCAGCACGAATCTCTATCCGGTTGAGCCCGATTTCGTTAAATCCTAGATTAATCATTCCACGACACGCCTCCGTTACGATACCTTTCTTCTGAAACTTTTCGCTCAGCCAGTATCCAATCGTCGCGTACTTATGTGTTCGATTCACTTCATTAAACCCAACCGTACCAGCAAGCTCACCTTTATAAAACATGCCGAGCGTTTTCGGATATCCTCCTGTTTCACTCACGCCTTGTAATGTCCGTTGTATAAAATCACGAGAAGATTCAATATCTGTATTATAATCAACCCACGCTAACCATTCTTTCAAGTAATCTCTTGATTCATCGATTAAATGATAAAGCGCTTCGGCATCGTCTATCGTATACATTCTTAGGTAAAGATCGTCATTGATTTGATATGTAAACATGCGTCTATTCTCCTCTTTTATCACCTATGTATTGGGTTATAACGTGTGCAAAGTGATCGGCTTCTTCATCATGGGGGGTATGGCCGCTGTTTGCAAAATGATAGATTGCCCCATTTTCGACGTCCTTCTTGAAAGCATCGATCTGTTCTTCGGATGTCACGGGATCATGCTCTCCTGTTAATAAGAGAGTTGGCATCGTAAGCTTTGATAGATGTGGAATGAGTGAATGAAAGATCTTTCCTTCTTCTCTTAACAAGTTATAGTGCACTTCTGATCTATCGTAAAGCTCATCCCATTTCGCCTCACTATAATAGCTATAGTCTGTAGGCTCGTTTGTATTGTAAATGTATATTTCCATTCGGTTCTCTTCAAGATAATCACTGTATTTTCCATAAAGCTCTGCTAGCTCTCGATTCTTAATATCAGAATCCTTGGCAATTTCTAAGCTCTCTGTTGCTTTCTGATGCTCCCCATATTTGTCTAAGAGCGCACTCGTTTTTTTCAACAAGCTTCTCGATGTTAACGTAAAATCAAACGTCGGACATTCAAGCAGTAAATGATCAATTGATTCAGGATAAAGACTGGCATAGAGTACACCAAGATAGCCACCAAACGAATGACCGAGCACTGACCACGATTCTAATTCAAACTGTTTCCTGATCGCTTCGCAGTCTTCGATTAAATCCATCAAGCCAAATTCTTCATCATCATTCACCGCTTCTGAACGGCAAACGCCACGCTGATCAATCGCAATCACTCTGAAATTCTCTTTCAGTCGATCCGTCTGATGGTAAGAGAAATCAAAGCAGCTCTCTCCTGGTCCACCGTGTAGATAAAGAAGAGGCGGGTTATTTTTTGAACCATGCACTTCTACATATAATGCTTTGTCTCGTATTGTCATCAGTGTTCCATTATGCACTTTGTTTCACCTCTAACTCTTTATTCTCCTTTTAATTAAGAGCATTTGCCCGCGATGACTAATTTCATCTTCCATCACGTGAAACCATTTGAAATAATGGTTGGCCTTTTCGTCCCAACCAAACGGGGTAACTTTTTCGAGCCATTTGTCGTCCTTCTTCCGCAGGTGTTCCAACGTATGAGCACGCACAAGACTGAGCTCACTCCAATAATCATCCAGATCGCGTCCGCGAATGACTGATCTTGCCTTTTCTCTAAGCTCAATCCCTGTCCCAAATTCCTCCCATTCCTCGTCATTTAACTCTCGCTCTTGAAACGTCATAATTTGAAACGCCTTTTCAACCGAAGCCATATGCTGTAGCAGCATGCCGATTGAATTGCTCTTTTCATCAAGGTGAAAATCGAGCTGTTCGGTAGTTAATCCTTTTATCGTTTCTTCCGTCGTATGCCTGGCGTAATTCATCATCGAAACCAATCTACTAACCTCAGGCATGAATCCTTCTATTCGATCAATCATACAAAGATCGTTATGCTGCACCGTTCGACACCCTCCTTTCAATTGAATCTAGCTTATCCTTATTATTATTTTCCATAGAAGTGACGAGAATTCCTCTTAAGATTCCTTACTTTTCCAGAAAAAAAGCCTCGATTCTGTGGGAGAATCGAGGCTTTTTTATGTTTGGCCAATATATCAGGAATTTGGCCAATAAACGGCGATCAGCCATCCAAAGTCCGCCCAACATCACTGCATTTCAGCGAAAACGTCTTTCACTTTGCCTGTAATATCGTGACTTGAGGCACCTTCGACCATCATCGCGACAAGTAAGTCCCTCTTGTCCGTATTATACGCGACAAACAGTCCATTTTCTGGGCCTTCTTCTTCGCCTGCCGCTTTTAACTCAGCCGTTCCTGTCTTACCAGCGAGCGAAATGCCTTTAACCACCGGATCATAAGCGGTACCCTCAGGATCAGAAACCACCTTCTCAAGATCATCGCTCACAATCGAGGCGATTTCAGGGGAAATCACTTCATATTCCTCCGCTGACTCGTCTTCTCCCGGTCGAAGCGTCGGTTTCAACATCACGCCATCATTCGCAAACGTCGTATAGGTCATCGCTAACTGATAAGGGGAAATCTGTAGCTCCCCCTGTCCATAGGCTGAGTCAGCTAAAAGAATGTCATTATCACCGAGCCCACCGTTTGAGATCGATGAGTTTTCAGTTGGGAAAGGAAGCTCAACTTCCTGACCAACCTGGAACGACTCCAATCCTTTCTGGAACTTATCTGCGCCAAGATCCAGCGCTTTACGTGCAAAATAAATATTGTCCGAATGCATAAGCGCTTCTGCAAGATTTACTTCCGGATCTGCAGGTTTTACGCGCGTCACTTTATATCCACCCCAACTTGAGTCTGGCTGCCACTTCAAACCATCAATTTTCTCAACTGCATTCGGATCTAAATCCCCATCTCGTAGTGCGATTGAAGCAGTAAGTGGCTTAATCGTCGAGCCTGGTGAATACGTTTTGTTAAACTTCGCTGAAAAAGGAAGATCCTTATTATCAGCTAACTTCGCATACTCGCCTTCGTCAAACCCAAGTGTAAAATCATTTGGATTATAGGCAGGGGAGCTTGTTAAAGCGAGCGTCTCACCCGTTGTTGGATGGAGCGCTACCGCAGTTCCCGGATCTTTTCCAAGTTCTTCAAACAACTTCTGTTGGACAGTGCCATCGATCGTAACTTGAATGTTCTCGCCATCAACCTTTTCCTTACTGGCAATCACTTTCTCAGGATCCGCTCCCTTTACTTCAATCGACCAGCCCGTTACACCATGAAGCTCGTCTTCATACACTTGCTCGAGGCCAGCCTTTCCAATGCTTTCATAGCTGGAATACCCTTTTCCTGCATACTTCTCCAGATCTTCCTTTTGCATCTGTCGAATGTAACCTGTTAAGTGCGCGGCGCTTTCACCGTAAGGATAGATTCTTTCAATTGTATTGTTTATCTGAGCGCCAGTAATCTCATTTGCGTCAGCAAGTAACTCTTCTTCTGATTCCATCACGCTTTTGAGCGGAACGAACTGTGTTGGATCAGACTGTACCCAGCCCTGATTAAGCTCTTTCTCAATATCCGCTACGCTCATCTTCAACACATCACTAAGCTCATTCACAATCTTTTCTTGATCAGATTCAAGGGCTTGCGGCACAACGCCAATTTGCTTAACCGTACCATTGATCGCTAAGCCTTCCCCATTCCGATCGGTCAATTCACCACGAACTGGAACAGAAGAACTTATGGCAACCTCATCGCCTTCTTTCAATTCTTTAAAAATAAACGAAGGATTCCAGTTCACACCGTAAGATTCAGCGTCTTCCCCTTCAGTCAGGACTAGCGTTGCTTCGTTATCAAACGAGACTTCGCCAGCTAGTGTCTGCATCGACACTGAAAAAGGAAACGTCACTTCCCCTTCATCGTTTGTTTCAGGCTCTTCTTCCGGTTTCTTAAAAGTAACTTTCAAATCCTCGACTTCGACATCGCCATAAATAGATTTGTAGCGATCAACAAAGTCTTCTTCTGATATTTCTTTTTGCGTAGCAGGTGATAACTTCTTATACATGCTGCTAAATTCTTGTTTATTCCAGTCCTTAACATATGTATCGAACGCATCAACCGCTGACGGTTGATCCGAACAACCCGCAAGCAGCAATAAAAAAAGCCCCATTGCGATGAGTGATTTTAGTTTCACACTCAGCCTCCCCTTCTTTTTTCATTCATTTTCTATTATTTTCCTACTATTATAGAAGACTTTTAAACAAGAAGGAAGGGAAAAGGACTAACCTTTAAATGAGTAGGTTCGACTGCCTATCACATTTGTTTTCACTCGAAACACTCCGCCTGCATACGGAAACTGCTTTAGCTCTTCTTCACTCGTATTTGTTCTAGCGGTAGTAATGTAGAGCTCATTCCGCTCTTTTCCACCAAATACACATGATGTTACATTCAGTGCAGGAACGCTTACTTCTAGCAGTCGCTCACCGGTATCAGGATTCCATCTCGTTACCTTGGACCCACCCCAGTGAGCAATCCATAGATTCCCTTCTTCATCGCTCGTCATCCCATCCGGCATCCCTTCTCCGTCTGGAATGGTGATCACCTCAACGGGATTACGAATATCACCTGTAGAAAAATCATAATCATAGCGGACAACTTTTTTCGTTGGGGTATCAATAAAGTACATGTAGCGCGTATCAGGTGACCATGCCAAACCATTTGATGTACTCACATGATCAACTTTCTTCGTCACCTCAAGGTTTTCATCAAGGCAATAAAGCGCTCCTTCTCCTTTTAACCCTTCTAAGTGCATCGTCCCTGCCCAAAACCTGCCTGCAGGATCACACTTGCCATCATTAAATCGGTTATCTGGTAAATGACTTTCGGGATCGGTGATTGCTTCAACGCTCTCCGTAGAAAGGTTCATCGCATAAAAGCCACCGGCCATCGCCATCACAAGTCCGCCTGATTCACGTGGCGCGATTGTGCCAACCATTTGCTCCTGTTGCGTCTCAATATTGCCTGCGGTCATTGGATTGTAGGCGTGAACTTTCTTTCCTTCAATATCAACCCAATAAAGAAGCTGGCTTTGATCATCCCAGCAAGGACCTTCTCCAAGTATCGCGCGTGCATCAATCACTAGTTTTGCTTCCATTCTATGTACCTCCTAATTAGTGAATCATCTATTCTCTCTACTCTACCCCTTAATAAGAAAAGGGTCCACCTTCTATGTAGACGAAGGGAACCCATCAACTCTTTAAATTAAAAACGGATTCGTTAAATCTGCCCACTGGTATTTCTGTCCCCAGCTTTCTTTTGCGAGTGTTGTCACCCGATCAATTAATTCATCTGGAACGACTGCTAAATCGCCCATCTCATTCGGATTATAGTGATAGGCATAAACACGTGACAGGAATTGATCAAATGGAAGGCTCGCTTCCCCTTCCTCTTCACCGTGATTCCGAACCGTTGACTTAATGCCCTGCCCCCAATCTTGACCGCTATCATTGTTCGGATTATAGAAATAAACTCTCATTTCTCCTGATGAATCCGCAGCAATACGCTGGATCGAAATGGCATGCAATCCGAGTAAGTCTGCATTCGCCGTCGTAACGAAAATTCCGACCGGGTTTGGATAAATGAGCTGATGGCCTGCGTTGTAGTCTGGATGATGCGTCGCGTAAAAAAGCCTTGCAAACTGCTCATAATCTGACACGGCACCAGTAACTGGATTGATAACAGAAGAAAACTCTTTAGATATCCACTGACCGTAAAATTCTGGATTCACAAATTTATGACCATCTTCCCCACGAAAGGCACTGCGCTTCATCATTTCATCGTAAACGCGATCAAGATGCGGAACGAGTATAAGGGAAACGGCATCAAGCTCTTTATGAAGATCCGGAGCTAAACCTCCTAAGATGAGAGAAGAATTGATTTCAGCCCCTTCAAACGAAATATCAACCTCACCATCACGACACGCTCTTGCGACAAGTTCTAGTAGGAATCCAGGGTCATGCTGTGACCAAAGGCTGATTCCACGCGCAGATTGACATGTAGGATTCATCCCCTGCCCAATGCCAAGCGGTTGCCCAAGCACACTCAGTAGACCTGAAAGTAAAATTCCTACAGGCGTCACATCATCAGGATGATTCCGTGAAGCCATCAAATCCTTTTCTACTTCTGCTAGCATATCGATTTCAATGATCCTTTCAAGCCCTGGAATCACCGGAGGAGAAGATAAAACCCCACGCTCAAGCATGCGCGCAAGTCCATAGAGGGACTGAGCTGTGACAGGATAGATGGCTAGTAAAATGAGCTCTTTTACTAAAGAAAAATGCTCATTTAAATTAGCTTCACCTTTTTCAGTTAATCCAAGCGTGAGGACGAGTAGATGAGAAGCATCCTCCTCTGCAAGGGTACGAGCAAGTTGTGCGTGAATGGGAGAAACAAGACCTGTATCACGCATAACATCAGCGAACCGTTCCGCCTCTAACTCTTTCTCCATTTCAGATAACGCATTGAATTGATCGCGATAGTCCATGAAGTCTGGATAGGATTGACTCAGTTCCGTCGGAGCATGCACGCTATCAAGGTAGCGCTGAATGCTCGCGCGTCCTTCTGTGCTTAAGTCCTCTGAAGACAAGAGATTTTCAGCGTAACCGATCATTTCTTTAATTCGCTTTACCATGATCGGGCGCTGTGCGGTTAATCGATCAATTTCATCCACAAACGTAGCCGACAGCGAGCCGAGCGACATCTTTTCGGCTAGAAATTGAAAAAGGGACATGCCCCTCTTTTGTTCTTGACCCTGGTTGATTCTTGCTTCCTCCGTCTCAGCTGGGAAAATCATTTGAAGATTTAGCGCCATCACTTTGTTTAGAAAAGTGCGCACCTGGTCGCTCGTAACATCTGGATGAGTATATTCCTCTTTCGCAATCGCAAGCATACGAAGCTCACTTAGTACTTCAAAGATCGAATAGTTTCCGTCTATTTTAAAAGATCCCCCTACTAGAGGCGGTTGTAATTTACGAGGTTCTTCCCATGGTCCACCTTCAAAAATGCCCGCCTGATCATAGTCACTAGCGAGTTGATAAAGGGATTCGAGATTATTCTGGTCAATGAGAACGGCAGCGTCTGATAATAGTTCTTCTAACACAACGGGATCCTGGCGATTTTCCTTGAATGACTGAAGAGTCCTGACAAACTTTTGCTGTTCTGAATTTGAAAATGATGTTTCCATTTCCATACATCCCCCATTATTTACAAGATAGCTATTTGTACCCCAATCCAGGAAAAGGAAACCACTTCTAAGGACCTATTTATTATCGATTAGCGAGCATTTCGCGGAATTATTAAGAATATCGCTGAATTATCACGTTTTTCGCGGAAAAAAATAAAATATCGCGGATATATTTCAGAATTCGCGGAAATAACGAGGTTCCCCTCTCAACAAGAAGTCTCCGATACGAAAAAGCGGTCATCTCTATCGCAGATGACTGCTCTCAACATGTAACCTTTACTCTTTCCCGCCCGTTTTCCACGAAGAATCAAGCTTATACACTTCTAAAGAATCAAGTGTCACTTTGCCATTCATCGCATAGATCTCAAAACCATCACTATCCTCAGATGGGAAGATCCGATTTGTCATTACTCGCTTTCCATCATTCGCAAACAACTCGACTGAGGAGCGATCGACAAACAGATGGAGCTTCACTTTGCCATCTTCCGTTGGTTCTAGCGGTGCTCGATACACGCCAGGAAACTGTTCATGAAATCCTGTATCGCCACTATTTTGCCGATCAACAAACGCGAGATTATTCTTGGAGTCATAACCGACAATCGTTTCCTCTTCATCTCCCTTTCGAACGCGGAAACCGAATTCACCTGACGTGTCTAAATCAAATTCAGCTATCACCTCATACGTATCTGCTCCAAAATGATCGAGAGGAACCCTTCCTTCAATTTCCTCATTAGATAAATCCACTAGTTTCTCAGAACGGTTTGATTCAACGTCACCCGCAGGCTCTTGAATAAGACGCGTTTCACCATTCACATCTTTCAATGAAACTTCACGAGGAAGTGACATCGCTCCTTTCCATGGATCCGTTGGCAAATCAGACGCATACATCCAATTGCTCATCCACGCCATCCAAATCGGATTGCCTTCATGATTGCTGAAGGCTTGAGCCGCATAGAAATCAGTTCCATAATCGACCCAGTTAATGTCTTCTTTTGCACCTTCTCTCGTGAACGTCTCTCCATCGAAATCACCGATAAAATACTGTCCACCGGATCCGCCGGCGATGCTGCCTGGATTCATATCCACCTGTAGCACCCATTTTTCATTCGACGAATCGCCATCGACAGGTAGTTTAAATAGCTCTGGCGTTTCCCAAACGCCACCCTGCGCTCCCTGATCGACACCAAATTCACTAAGCTGCTGCCAATCGATCAAATTATCCGAACCGTAAAAGATAACTTTATCTCCAGCAGCGAGAAGCATGATCCACTTTTCAGACTCCTCGTGCCAGATCACTTTTGGATCTCGAAAATCTTTGATTCCTGGATTTGGAAGTATAGGGTTACCACCGTACTTTTTCCATGTATCGCCACCATCTTCACTATAAGCAAGCGCCTGGGTTTGTTCTTCTCCAGCGATTGTATAGAACGCTACGAGACCCCCTTTTCCTTCTTCAAAAAGACCGCTCGTATTGTTCTCGTCATAGACAGCACCACCTGAGAAAATCATCCCCTGATCATCCGCCTTTAGCGCCATTGGCTTCTCTTCCCAATGATACAAATCGCTACTAACCGCATGGCCCCAGCCCATGTTGCCAAATTCATTTCCAGAAGGATTATGTTGATAAAATAAATGGTATTGTTCTTCAAAAAAGACCATTCCATTTGGATCATTCATCCAGTTTTGCATCGGCGTATAGTGAAATTGGGGTCGATACGATTGATTGTAGTCTTCTAGGATCCCCGCATCTTTTACTTCATCTTGTCTAGAAGATTCATTGTTTTCATTCAAGTTCATCATGAGTATAATCATGCCGATTACTAAAATAGCTCCGACAGCTAGCGACCATTTTCTCATCGTATCAAGCTCTCCTGTCCATCGTGTTTACGAATAAGGTATCTCTGAATAAAAAAGTAACTGCCGAAGTGTGTCCCCCGACAGTTACCATAAAAGATTATTTAAATACGCCAGCATCCATTTCTTTCACAATCTTCGTTTCATCATTATGAATGGAAAGTTTAAGAGATGGTGCTAGTGTGCCACCAAAGTGGTCAAATTGGTACTGCTCTGATTGCGCTCCAAGTTCATCGATCGTTAATCCATTTAAGTCATAGAAGTTCGCAAAGCTAACTACTGTGCCATTCGGCATAACCATCCATGAATATGTTTGATATGGTTCATTCTCTGGATTCGCTACAACAAGACCACTACCGTTAAGAGGTTCATAGTCTGCTGTTAGGGAGTTCGATACGAAGCCATAGAGACCATCTGGACCATTCGTTCCAGGAGCGAATTTGTTCTTGTGCGTATCAGTGAAAAGGTAATAGTTATTCCCTTTTGTCACGATATGCGGACGCTCAAGTTCCTGATTTAGGCTGTTCGCTTCCATCAACGGAGGCATGATTTCAAACTCAGTGTAGTCATCGTTCTCTGCTTTTGCGATCCCAATGCTACCGTTAAAGAGCTTTGATACTTCTGGTACTTCATCTACAGTAGCGAAGTCTTCAGAACCGATGTGCTCTTGTTCAACAGAACGTTCTGCAGGTGTACCACCAGAATTCCCTTCAAACAAAATGTAATCTTCACCTGTTTTAGGATCTTCGAAGAACCACGGATCGCGGAATGCATAAGCGATGTCTCCCTGCTTACTTTGTTCCATTGTCTGGTAGTATTCGCCATCCGGCTCAAGAATAACTTCATGATCAGACCAGTTTGTAAATTCGACTCCTTTTTTCGATGCACCCACATCAGCAGAAGCTTTTACAAGACGCTGTTCATAAGTCAATTGCTCTTCCCCTTTACGACCTGTTGCCGTATAGAAGAAATTGATTTCGCCGTCTTCAATCATGGCAGAACCTGCCCATTGACGTGAACCTAGTGCCTGTTCTTCATTGAAAACCGTTCCACCAAGCTCCCAGTCCTTACCGTTCTTAGAAACGAAATAGCGGATTTCAGCGATATCATGACGCTTACCAGGCAATACATCACTTGGTGCTGTCAGTGAGAAGATCACTTTATATCCGTTCACAGTTGCGATGGAGCCATCCTTTTTTCGAAGAGGCCACGTATCCCAGATATGATAATCTGGCGCAATTTGCTCAAGATCTTTTGTATTAATTTCAGGTGCTGTATTATCCTTGTTTTGCACAATCTTTGCTGCATCTTCTCTTGTCCAGTTCGACGTTTCGCTCTCAGCCGCAAAGCCTGTTGCCGGAGCAAAGCTTGAAAACAGGGTAGCGAATCCGAGTACGGAAGTCGCTACTGTTTTTGAAAACTTATTCATGTTTGTAAGTCTCCTTTAGTCTGGTTTCCCAGTTTTAGTGTGATGGCATGATTTGCCCTGGCTTAAGTGCGCCGTTTACTTTTGTTTCGTTACCATGGATCGAAAGTTTAAGCGTTGGTGCAAATGTACCGCCATATTGAAGCTCACCATTTTCATCACGATACTCATTGACAAAGCTAATAACTGTACCGTTCGGCATAACTGCATGAGAGTATGTCATGAAAGGGTCATCTTCAGGATTTGCTACAACAAGACCATTGCCGTTAAGTGGCTCGTAGTCACCGCGAAGAGAATCATTCGTAAAGCCATAAAGACCATCTGGACCAGTTAATCCAGGAGCAAATGTAAATTTATGTGTGATTGTAAAGAGATAGTACTCTCCACCTTTAACAAGAAGGTGTGGACGCTCAAGCTGCTGGTTAACACCGTTTGATTCAAGTAGTGGTGGAAGCAATTCAAAGTCTGTTAGATCTTCATTCTGTGCTTCAGCAATCCCAACGTTCCCGTTGTAATCTTCAGCGCCAACTGGTACATCGTGCGTTTCACGGAAATCAGCATCACCAATGTTTTCTGGGTCTAGTGATTTGTCGTCTCCAGCTGTATTTCCTTCAAAGATTAAGTATTCTTTTCCTGTCTTAGGATCCTGGAAGAACCATGGGTCACGGAATGAATAAATGATATTACCAGTTTTTTGTTCTTGCGTTTCATAGTACTCACCGTCTGCTTCAGCAAGGATTTCGTGCTCACCAAAGTTGCTTAGCTCAACAGATTTGGATTTTTTATCTGCTTCGATATCAAAGGTTGTTTTCGCAAGACGTTGTTCAAATGTAGTTTGCTCTTCACCTTTACGACCTGAAGCTGTATAGAAAAGATGTACCTTACCATCATCATCCATCATCGCTGAACCAGCCCATTGACGAGAACCTAGGGCATCTTCGGAATCATAAGCGAGCCCGCCCATTTTCCAATCTTTCCCGTTCTTCGAGTAGAAGTAGCGAATTTGAGCTTCGTCATGTCGGCCACCCCATGTATATTCTCTAGATGCCGTAAGGGCAAAAACAACCTGATAACCTTTTACTTGAGCAATTGATCCATCACGGTTACGTAGCGGCCATGTATCCCAAACCCAATAGTCTGGAGCCACTTCCTCTACGTTGTCAATGTTAGGTGCAGTGTTATCTTTTGATAAGTCATAGTCTTGCGCATCTTGACGTGACCATACAGCTGTTTCAGCTTCATTTTCAGCTGCATTCGTTGTTAATGGCGTACCTGCAAATCCACTTACTAGCATAATTGTCGATAGTGCAATCCCCTTAAATACAGAAGACTTTTTCACGTTCCCCATCTGCCACACTCCTCAAAATATTAGTTGATTGTTTCGTTCGCCATAACTGTATGGAAAATATGTGAACACGTCAATAAGCTCGAAAAGTCACATTTCATACACAACTTTTGATACGTAAACCCTAATCCCTCAGAAAAGAAAGCGGTTTGCAATCGTAAATTGAAAAGGTTTCCAAACCGAAAATAAATAGTTCTTTCTTATCAGGAATCGATTCCACATGGAGGTATTTAGACTCATTCAATATGACAACTGATTAATATGAATGTAATATTCTTAATCTTATAATCAAGCCAACGTTATCATTTTACCTTTTTTATCCATTGTTATAATACACCCTGATGTGCAAATAAGCCACACTCGACTATAATAAGGACAACATAATAGAGGAGGAAAACCTATATGCAAAAAACCATCGAACAACATAAAAATACGTTCCTTAATGAACTAGAAGAGTTTCTAAAAATCCAAAGCATTTCAGCCTTGCCAGCCCATAAGTCAGACGTCCAAAAAGGGGCTAAGTGGGTCGCCAGTTCTTTAGAAAAAGCTGGTATGGAAAACATTGAAGTCATCGAAACAGACGGCCATCCGATCGTTTACGCCGACTGGCTTCATGCGGAAGGTCAACCGACGATTCTTATCTATGGCCATTATGATGTACAGCCCGCTGACCCACTCGATCTTTGGGAAACACCGCCATTTGAACCCGTTATTCGTGATAATAAGATCTATGCTCGCGGTGCAACAGATGACAAAGGACAGCTGTTTATTCATATCAAAGCGATGCAACTGTTGATGCAAGAAGATGGCAGGCTACCCGTCAATGTGAAGTTCTGTATAGAAGGTGAGGAAGAAATCGCAAGTCCACATCTTGGACCTTTTATTGAAGAAAACACTAATAAGCTCGCTGCTGACGCTGTTGTGATTTCAGATACTTCTTTTATAAAAGAAGGATTACCTGCCATTTGTACGTCTCTCCGCGGCGCCCTTGCGATGGAGGTGAAGGTAAAAACAGCGAATACTGATCTCCATTCAGGAGTTTATGGTGGCGGTGTTCCAAACGCGGTTCATTCCCTAGTTCGGCTACTCGATAGTCTTCATAACGAAGATGGATCCATTGCTGTAGATGGATTTTACGAAGGGGTACCAGAACTAACAGAAAAATTAAAAGAAGAGATTGCTCGTATTCCATCTGATGATGAAGCGATGAAGCAAGAGCTCGGACTAACTTCTTTATTTGGTGAGAAAGGATTCACCTTCAAGGAACGGACAGGCATTCGGCCGACGCTCGAATTGAATGGCATTTCAGGTGGCTACCAGGGTGATGGGATTAAGACGATTGTTCCATCAGAAGCAACTGGTAAAATTAGCTGTCGTCTCGTTGGTGATCAGGATCCCCAACATATCTATGATTTAATCGAAAAACACCTACTCGAGCATCAACCTGCTGGTACTACGATGACCGTAAATCAATTTATTCAAGCACGTCCAGTGTCGCTTGATTCAAATGATCCGATGATTCAAAAAGCGGCAGATGCTTATGAAAAAGTATACGGCGAGCGCGCTCTCTTCCCTAAAGAAGGTGGATCAATTCCAATCGTAGAAGTGTTCGCTCGCGTTCTCGAAGCACCCGTCGTCCTTATGGGCTTCGGCTTACCATCAGAAAACTTGCATGCTCCAAATGAACATTTTCACATTGAAAATTTCACAAAAGGAATTGAAACGGTTTGTACCTACTTCAAATCACTGTAGTTCCTAAAAAGACGAGAGGCGGCTCAATTGCGAGCCGCCTCTCTTCATTTAGAACGTGAGATAACCTTTTATGACCCTTTTTCCACTCGAAGGTTGCTCCAACCATTTCATACGCTGAAGCTTTTCATCCAATCTTGCGGCAATCTTCCATTCAATCCGATGCATCATTGTTCTCGCCTTATAAGCTGAGATATCAAACTGATTCGCTGCTTCATGATAAGGGGAATACTTTTTCAGAAGGTTAAGGTATTGATCTGGTGTAGCCGCTGATTGTATTAATCTTACTTCCAGTTCATCGATGAACTGATAGAGGGCTTTCTCCTTCTCAGGAAGCTTCGCCACGATATCACGAACGAGCATCTTCAACAAATGTTCATTGCACTCCATATCTTCCCCTACCCTTTTACCAGCTTGACTTCTTTACCCCAGGGATCTGCCCCTTATGAGCATATTCACGAAACGCAATTCTAGACATTTTAAATTTCCTTAAATATCCCTTAGGACGACCAGTCACTTCACACCGATTATTCAAGCGTGTTGGTGATGAATCACGTGGGAGCTTTCGTAACGCTTCAAAATCTCCTTTTGCCTTCAACTCTTGCCTTAGCTCAGCATACTTCATGACGATCTCCTGGCGCTTTTGTTCTTTTACTACCTTCGACTTCTTAGCCAACCTAATTCATCCCTTCATCTATTCTAATTTATGCTATTCGTTTTGGCACCGTGCATAGGGTACTTATCCACAACCTATACCGATAGCTCGCTTTTTACAAATCGTAAACTTTACGATTTGTATTATATGCTTGTATTCGTTATAACGCAAGGGATGAAACTCCGCATCAAATGCGTCCTAATGAATAATAAAAAAGCCCAACTTCATTTCCAGTTGAGCCCTTTCTTTGTCATCACTACATATTAATCTTGTTTTCTTTTACTTCTCCCCATATGTAAAGCAAGCTTATTAATAAATCCAAGAATAAGACCAACTCCTGTGAACAAATAAATGATCGTGAAAATTTTCCCGAAATCGGTTTGTGGACTAAAATCCCCAAACCCTACAGTTGTTAGCGTGACAACACTAAAGTAAAGCGAATCTAACACGGACCAACTTTCAACAGTGTGATAGAAAATCGTTCCAGAGACGAGTGTAATCGTCGTAAGAAAGAAGAGAACTTGAAATTCTTTATCCTTAATCGCTTTCCATAATGCTGACAACATCCTCTTTAAAGTAAGAAGAAATGATATCATCTTGACCTCCTTCTGTTTCGTTGATAAAATCGAATGTTTTTCCCTCACATCGTTCAACTACATACAATAGATTATTCTAGCATAACAACAAAAACCTGACGGATCGCCGCCAGGCTCTGTCCTTTTCCCTCTATTCACTCAATCAGGTAAGATCGCTACATTTTCGAATGGCAACGTCATCGTGATTCCGCCATACGTAAAAGGGCTTTCTCCTTCTCTCTTGTAAGTCCAGCTTTTAGTGGGGTCTCGTCATTTCGAATGGGTAGCCAATTTATAACATCGTGAATCGTTTCTTCAAGAGGGCGAAGGCTCAATCCTTCACGAAGCGCCCGATCAACATTCGTCTCAGCTGCACTCATTGATTCAGGAAGCCAGAGCGGTAATTCCGTCCACGGCGCTATTTCATTTTCAAGAAGAAATTCTTCGTTTACCCAACGAAAAACCGCATTACTTCCACTCGCCTTTTTACATGAGGCAAGCACTTCCCCCATTGTACTCATTCTTTCTCTCCCGGTCACATTGTACGCGCCCGCAACCCTTTGTTCCGTCATTCGCAATACCCAATCAGCAAGATCTCGCACATCTATGAATTGTACTGGACGCTCAGGATTTCCTGGCGCTAGAACTTCACCACCCTCGTGAATTCGCTTAACCCAGTAAGTAAAACGATCTGAATAATCGTACGGCCCTACAACGAGTCCAGGTCGAATATGAAGAACCCGACCATTCAAATTCTTTTCTGCAACAGCTTCACACTTCGCTTTTAGTGCACCATAATGCTCGTTGTAAATCGGTCCAGCTGTTCCTGCTGTGATACGTTCCGCTTCCGTATCTGAGATTTCCTGAAGAGGCGAACTTTCTGTACATGGCTTTTCTCCGAAATCTTGATAAGCTGAAACACTCGATATATATGTATAATGATTAACCCTATCTTGTAAAAGCTTCGTCGATTTATTCACTGTTCTCGGAATAAACCCTGACGTATCAATTACAGCATCCCACTTTCTTCCCGCTAAACTGGATAAATCTCCATCACGATCTCCGATAATCGTTTCAACTTCCGAAAATTGTTGCTTATTAGTCCCTCTATTAAATAGCGTAACCGTATGTCCCTTCTCTAAAGCTCTCTCTGTTACATATCTTCCAATAAAACGTGTTCCACCAAGGATTAATAGTTCCATTCTCATTCCCCCTTATTTTGGTAATTACATTAATCAAAAATCCCTCCTCCTCGCTCTTTAGTCGTTAAGAAAACACTTCGCCTTAACATCCCAATCTCCTGTATGGAAATTTATTAGATCTTATAGGGAATGCTGTGGAATATGTCTAATTATTAGGGTACAGGAGTGTGATGAAATGACAGAGAAAGATTGGTTAACACATGCAATCCAGCTAGCATCTAAAAGCGTAACTGAACATGACGGTGGGCCATTTGGTGCAATCGTCGTCAAAAATGGCGTTGTTATAGGCGAAGGATTTAATCAAGTGACAACGGATCATGATCCTACTGCCCATGCAGAAGTCGTTGCGATTCGAAACGCATGTCAAAAACTCGGGACGCATCAGCTTGAAGGCTGTGTCGTTTACGCAAGCTGCGAGCCCTGCCCGATGTGCCTTGGAGCGATCTACTGGTCTCGCCCAGACCGCGTATATTTTGCTGCATCGAGAAATGAAGCAGCCGACGCTGGGTTTGATGATGCCGTGATCTATAACGAAATTGAGAAAAAGCCTGAACAAAGAACCATTCCGTTTCACCATATTGAAATGGATGAGAAGAACGAACCTTTTCAAAGCTGGGAAAAGCATAAGAATCGAATAGACTACTAAAAAGAAGGATGTGCACGATGCGCATCCTCCTTTTTAGTAATTTATTATCTTCTCTTCACAAACCGCTGAACATACTTTGATATCGCAAACAGACCAATTGTACAACAAAAGAAAATGATTATGTTAATAAAGATGTCGATCAGTCCATCATCAGGCAGATAAGAAAACAACAAAATAGCTGGAAGAAACAATACTACTTCCCATATGGCAATGCCCTTTAATAAACCTCGTACATCCAACTGATGATTCATCTATCCTTTCACTTCCTTATAGACACAGTCATTCAATAATCCTTCCACTTCTTCCTATCGAATACCTTTTCTTATCGCAATTAGATTGGAGAAATTTCAAATTCAAATGACGTTTTACTTGAAAATCATATTTGTACCCTTCCGTTCATAGCATAATGTTGTATCAAAATTCGCGAAGGAGGGGATTGAGATGTCTGAGGGAAATTCAACAAAAGAAGATAATATTGTGAAGAAGACATCAAAAACCGCAAGTGATCTTGTGAATAAATCCGCTGACACAGCGAACGATATTGTGAAGTCAGTTAGCGGAGAAGGCGGTCTTGTAGGAAAAGCTGCTGACGCTTCTACAGACTTTGTTAAGAATGTGAGTAAAGCAGGAAACAAAGTCGTTGGTAAATCTGTTGATACCGCCTCAAATGTATTTAAAGGAGCGTCTAAAAAAGTTTTCGGTAAGAAAAAAGACAAAGATAAAGAGTAAAAAATATAAACGAAAAGGACTCCGAGATTCGGAGTCCTTTTCGTTTATCTATCTTCTAGGGGATCTTAATCATTAGTGGCTGATTGGGGATTTTGACCAGTAATTAAATTACCGTCTACTTGCATGTGATCTGACCAGTTATCTTCTGTAACAAAATTACACGATATAACATAACCGCCCTAGAAAATAAGGCTAGCCAGTATACATTCACTCCCAAAACGTTAAAAGAAGCGTTTGAAGCTGGCGTTCAAGGAGAAGTTGACAACATAGCCATGTATGAGAAAGTAGCGGATCTATCAGACCTGCCGCAGGATGTCCAAACCGTAATGACAAAACTTGGTGATGCCTCAAAAAATCATCTTGCTGCGTTTCAAAATGGCTTTAGTCAGTATGAATGAATAAACGATCCCTACCACTACATTCGTGAAAGGGATCGCTTTGTTCAGCAACCGTTCAATTGTTTCTTCACTAACTTAGAATTAAACACTAAAGAACTTTCTACATCATCCTCCTATGCTTTTCTCTCCATAGCTCGTAGCCATCCTGTAAGCACGACCGCTCCGACAACCATAATTGCTCCAATCCAAGGCGTGTGAATTAGACCAATGGAATCAACGATGACGCCTCCAACAAATGAGCCAATCGCTATTCCAACGTTAAACGCAGCGATATTAAGTGCAGATGCCACGTTAACGGCAGATGGCACATATTTTTCAGCAAGATTCACTACAAGTACTTGCAAACCAGGAACATTCATAAAGGCAAACAAACCCATGAAGAAAATCGAAATGATGCCGGCCACTTTAAATGGAAGGGCTAACGTCATAATTAAGAGAATGATTGCTTGCATTACGAACATCCAAAACAGTGCTTTTAATGGGTTCTTATCCGACGCTTTCCCACCAATGACATTTCCAATCGCTACGGCAACACCATAAACGAGCAAAATCACACTAACAAATTTCACGCTAAGTCCTGTAACATCTTCAAGAAGTGGGGCTAAATACGTAAAGGCAACGAACGTACCACCGTAACCTAGTGCTGTAATCGCAAATGCTAAGAGTAATTTTCCATTCGTTAAGATCTTCACCTGTTCACTAAATTTCGCTGGCGGTGATTCTTTCAAATCTTTTGGCACGAGAATCGCACTTGCGATAATCCCAATCACACCAAGTAGGGCGACACCAAGGAACGTTGCTCTCCAACCAAAGGCTTGTCCAATAAATGTTCCAAGCGGAACCCCGGTTACGGTCGCGACAGTTAATCCTGTAAACATAAAGGCAATCGCACTTGCTCGCTTATTTTCTGGAACAAGGTCTGCCGCAATCGTTGATCCGATTGAGAAGAAAATCCCGTGTGAAAATGCTGTAATAAATCGGGCAACGAGTAGTAAACCGAATGATGTGGATATTCCAGCTACAAGGTTACCAATGATAAAAACGACCATTAATGACATGAGGAGCGTCTTCCGATTCATTTTTCCCGTTAAAGCAGTTAGAACCGGAGCACCAATTGCTACTCCGATGGCGTAACCTGAAATCAATAGGCCAGCAAGTGTAATCGAAATCGATAGGTCATCTGCAATAGAAGAAAGAAGGCCAACAGGAACAAATTCGGTTGTTCCAATTCCAAATGCACTAATCGCGAGCGCTAAAAGGGCAAGAGTACCACTGGATTTTTCTTTCGAATGTGACATTGTATGTGTTTGAGAACTCATAAAGCGAATTCCTCCTTGAAATTTTTTAAGTGCCAAGCAGAAAGACGTCTTCTCTCTCGGCTGTACAACTGATTATGCAGTCTTCCAAGCCGATATGTAAGTACGCACTTTACTGTAATATAGGTACCTTGAAGTGCCTAATGAGTCATAACAAGCTCTCTGCACAAAAAAATCCTGATAAACGGATCCGTTTATCAGGAGCTTCAAATGTATTAACTATTTTTCTTCCGTCTGAAACGCTGTGATGTGTTCAATCGGAACCCCAGCTTCAATGTAACTTCTCACAAGCTTCCAATTCCCTTGTACCCCTTTTCGAAAAGTATCAAAAAAGACACTCCCAGTTTCACTTTGTTTGCCATCTACCTCAATAGAAGCAAAAATAATTGCAAGCATTTCATTTCTTCGAACCGGTGTAACAGCGAGCTTCTTTAGTACCCATTTCGTTCCGTTTTTTTGAAAAGCCGAAAACGCTTGATCCCAGCCTTGAATCGATTCCTCATACCCAAAATCATATAGCTCAGATTGACTTGAGATTTCTCTCGCCTGATAAGTATCGCTTATTTTATACTTTATTTCATCTAACGAAGACTTCCGCCAGCTTGATAGAAAATCATCTAAATATTCTTCAAATCCACTCATATCGCTCATTCCCCTTTCGCTATTCATTTCGATCTATTTTCACCGAATCCTTTCTCACTATTTTCGTACCCTTCATGCAATAGGAACAACCGTAAGAATATGTTATATTACATAAGAAGTGATATTGAAAGGACTAATTGACATAATGAGTAACCATAAAGAATTACAAGAAGAAATAAAGAAGAGACGGACCTTTGCGATCATCTCTCACCCTGATGCTGGTAAAACGACTTTGACTGAAAAACTTTTGTTCCTTGGCGGCCAGATCCGTTCAACAGGAACAGTTAAATCAAGAAAATCTTCCAAGTACGCGACATCAGATTGGATGGAAATCGAGAAACAGCGTGGTATATCTGTTACATCGAGTGTGATGAATTTTAACTATAAGGGACATACGATTAACATTCTGGATACACCAGGACACGAAGATTTCAGTGAAGATACGTATCGTACGCTCCTAGCCGTAGACAGCGTTGTAATGATTATTGATGCTGCAAAAGGTGTTGAGTCTCAAACAAAGAAGCTTTTTAAAGTTGTTAGTGAGCATGGTATCCCCATCTTCACGTTCATTAACAAAATGGATCGTCAGGGCCGTGAACCTTTAGAACTACTTGAAGAAATTGAAGAAGTTCTTGGCATCGAGTCTTACCCTATGAACTGGCCAATCGGTATTGGTCAATCGTTCCAGGGCGTTTACGATCGTCATCAGAAAGCCGTTGAATTCTACGATACAGAAGGCGACAATAAACAGGCGATCCAAATCTCAGATTTAGATGATCCCGTCCTTAAAGAAAAAGCTGGCGAAGATCTTGTGAATCAACTTCAAGAAGACGTCTTGCTACTTGATGAAGCAGGTGCAACTTATAGTGAAGAAGCATTGCAATCAGGGAAGCAGACACCAGTATTTTTCGGAAGTGCGATTTCAAGCTTCGGCGTTCCAACTTTCTTAAATCACTTTCTTGAACTTGCTCCTTCCCCAGCTCCTCGTGAGAGTTCTGAAGGCGAAGTGAAGCCAGATGAAGAAACGTTCTCAGGCTTTATCTTTAAAATCCAGGCGAACATGAACCCTGCTCACCGTGACCGCGTTGCGTTTTTACGAATCGTATCGGGTACTTTTGAAAAAGGGATGGAAGCATGGCTTGAGCGCACAGGTAAAAGTTTGAAACTCTCTCAAGGTCAGCTTTTCTTTGCCTCCTCCCGAGGTAATGTTGAAAAAGCGTACCCTGGAGATATTGTCGGTCTTTATGATTCAGGAACATATCAAATTGGCGACACGCTCGTAGGCTCTAAAAACGTTTATTCGTTCGGAGCTCTACCAACCTTCCCACCTGAGCACTTTGCGAAAGTACGTGCCCAAAAAGCGATGAAGCAAAAACACTTCTACAAAGGTGTGCAACAGCTTTCTGAAGAAGGTGCAATTCAAGTTTATCGTACCGCTCACTGGGATGAAATTGTTATTGGCGTTGTCGGTCGTCTCCAATTTGAGATTTTTGAATACCGCATGAAAGGTGAGTACAATGTTGATATTCAGTTCGATACAATGCCTCACCAGCATGCACGTTGGATTGAAACGGATAACCCGGAAGATAAAGTAGATAGCGTTCGTAATATGCTTGTCTATGATCAGCTAAAACGCCCTGTTCTTCTATTCCAAAATGACTTTGCGCTAAGATGGTTCCAGGATAAAAATCCGGATATTCCATTAAGAGAATCAAGATAAGCCATAAGATACAAAAAAAAGGAGCGTGCATCTGCACACTCCTTTTTAGTTTGCAATCGTTTCTTCTGAACGAGTGCGATGGGTCTTTCCCCACTTCTCCATCTCGTGAAGCAGTGGTTCAAGTTCATAGCCATAAGACGTCAATGAGTATTCAACTTTGGGTGGGATATCATCTGATTCCTCACGATTCACTAACCCATCCACTTCAAGTTCTTTCAAATGTTTAATAAGCGTTTGATGAGGTATGCGCGGAATCACCTTTTTGATCTCGCTAAACCGAAGAGGCTTCTCCACTAATTCTAGCAGCAAAACAGCTTTCCACTTCCCACAGACAACATCAAGCGTCGTTTTCATATCTTCTACAGACCTGTTCAACTTAACCCTGCACCTCCAGGTATATAGTAATATACTTCTTCACAAAACAGTGCATTGTAGTAAGATAAGCATATAATAAATTTATTTTACCACAAGTATACCGTATTGCTAGAAGGGAGTTTCTATGTCCGAACAATATTCTCACTCTATCCATCGCTTAGGACAATCTATATTACAAAACATAGATGATATCACAGCCAACACTAGACATTTAATTGATATGAACACTCAATTACGGAGCCTACCAGGCAACTCTTATACTTTCACTGAACGCATTCTAGTTTCTCTAGGTGAGTCCATTGAAGCAGGAGAAATTTCTTATCCATCTGAAGATCTCCAAAGATTTGAAGAGGAAGAAAACTTCCCTGCTTATTTAGATACAATTTTAATGAGCATAACAGCAATGAAAAAGTCCTTATTGACTTACATGGAAGATCACCAACATACATTTTCTTTGACAGTGTCTGATGTTATTACTATATCGAAATTAATAGATCCCTTGATCGATCATTCGATTAACCTTTTTACCGAAAGCTACCTTGATAAAAAAACTCGTAGCCTTCAGAAACAGTATATTCAAGATGATGCACTAACTGTCCCAATCATTAAAATCTCCTCTAACGTAGCCATTTGCCCGATCATTGGTGAAATTGATGAACAACGCGCGAATCTCATTCTTGAACGCACGTTAATGGAATCAAGTGCGAAGAAAATCCGCTCGCTGATTCTTGATTTATCAGGCGTAGCCACACTTGATACGATGATGACCCAGCATCTCTTTAAAATCGTTGATTCTCTCGAAGTGATGGGTGTTGAAATTATTGTGACAGGTGTAAGTTCTGATGTTGCTATAGGTGTAGTATCACTAGGACTTGATTTGCAATCTCTGACTATCGAGCAGAACCTAGAAGGGGCATTAAAGTCACTAGGAATGTTGGAGCGTTAACCTCCAGCCTGTAAACAATCCAGAAAAGCCGCACCTCTATCCGTGAGATGCGGCTTTTCTAAGTACAATCGCCTTTTCTCATCATGACCGATCTGCACCAAGGTAGAGGGTTTCAATCTTTTCTTCAATGGACTCATTTTTATTAACCTTATATGCACTCGCTTCTTTTCTTGAACTAATAGCTACTTTAAGCGATTGGTCAAAAAAATGAGCGGCTACTCCATCATCAAGGGCGATTCCTGGTTGCATTTGCGCATTATCAATCATTTGATGATAGGCAGGTTTTCGTTCTTCTTCTCCATCAAAGTGGGGACAGCAACTCCCCTTTAGAAACCCAAGACACTTCAGTGACTCGAGCTTATCTCCATACGAATCCGTGAGTCCTTCTTCAAACCAACAGATTGCCCCTGCACTAATTCCAGCTAAAATGATGCCTTTCTCCCAGGCTTTCTTCAATATATGATCTAAGCCCCATTCTTTCCAGAGCACCATTAGGTTCTTGGTATTTCCACCACCAACGTATATTATGTCTTGATTTAATAGAAACTTTTCAATATTTTCACGCGGCTTAAATAGAGACAAATGAGAAGGAATACAGAGCTGATTTTCAAAGAAGGCATAGAATTTCGCTATGTATCCTTCCGCATCACCGCTTGCGGTTGGTATAAAACATATCTTAGGTTTCATACACTTTGCTTGATTAAGAATGTATGTATCTAAGAGTGGGTTATCCTGTTCCATCGAAAACCCACCGCCTCCCATGGCTATAATTTGCTTCACGTTGTCTCTTCCTTTCCATACGAACGATAAGACTTACTGTGATCATTAATTCCCGATCCAATAGCTTTATTCCTGCAAAAAAAGCTGTGTACCATTCATCAGGTACACAGCTCTTCAACAAATTACACTGCTTTTTGCTGCATCTTTTCTCGTTTTCTCTTTGATAATACTTCCTTGCTTGCTGCTTTAAAGAAGGAATACCCCATAAGGAGGACAACGATTGAAAATGGCAATGCCGCAAGAATCAGCATATTTTGTAGTCCTTGCGTTCCACCGAAGTACACAATAATGGCAGCCATACCGGAAAGCGTTAAGCCCCAGACAATCTTAATCATCGCAGATGGGTTTAATGACCCCGTCGTACTCAGCATACCTAACACAAACGTTGCTGAATCTGCTGATGTAATGAAGAAGATAGCGATGACGAAAATCGTGATAAAAGACATCAGGGTCCCAAGAGGATACTCTTGTAAAACCGCAAATGTGGCTGTCTCAATCGAATAATCCGAAATCGTTGCAATTCCACTCTGCTGAAGATCGAGCGCCGAGACACCAAAGACTGCAAAGAAAATAAAGCAGACAATAGATGGAACAAATAAAACCCCAAGCATAAACTCTTTTATTGTTCGACCTCTTGAAATTCTCGCAATAAAAATCCCAACAAATGGAGACCAAGAAATCCACCAGGCCCAGTAGAAAATCGTCCAGCTATCGACCCATAAGCGTTGATCATTGTTAATCGGCTCAATGTGGAAACTCATATCAAAAAAGTTTGAGATATAACCGCCTAAAGAACCCGTAAACATGTTCATAATGTAAAGCGTTGGTCCTACAATTAGGAGGAGAATCATAAGGGCAAATCCTAGAAGCATATTAATGTTACTTAAATACTTAATCCCTCTTTTTAATCCTGACCATGCGGAGGCAATAAACAACGCTGTTGAAATAACAAGAATCAGCAGCTGTACAGAGAAGTTTGCTGGTGTGTTAAATAAAAATTTAAGACCCTGATTAATTTGTGCAGACCCGAAGCCTAGGGTAGCTGCAACTCCTACCACTGTAGCGACAACAGCAAGAGTATCGATCATGTACCCAAGCGTCCCCTGCATCCTCTTTTCTCCAAACAAAGGGGTTAGCGTAGCGCTAATTAATCCAGGATATCCTTTATGAAACTTAAAATATGCTAGCACGAGAGCAACGAGCGCGTAGACAGCCCATGCGTGTACACCCCAGTGAAAAAAAGAAAACTGTAGAGATTCCTCAATGGCTCTTTCTGTTCCTAATTCACCACTCGGGCTGCTTTTGAAGGCGTGAGAAATTGGTTCTGCAGTTGTCCAAAACACCATCCCCATTCCCATTCCAGCGCTAAACAACATAGCAAACCACGTTGGCAGGCTGAATTCTGGCTTGTCGTCTTTTCCACCGAGCTTAATATCTTTAAATCTAGAGAAAATCAAATAAATACAGAAGATTAGAATAGCCACAACAATTAGCAGATAGTACCACCCAAATCGACTAGATATGTATGTGGTTGCCGTAGATGTTACTTCCTGTAAATGCTCCGGCCAAATAGCTCCCCATAAAACAACGAGCAAACAGACAATAAGACTATACCAAAAAACTAGTGTAGCATTTTTCATTAACTCACCTCTCGTACTAATATTTACTATGTAAAAGTCCCTATCCTTCTAGAAAACTAAACGCTTTACCTTTATTGATAAAACCATTTAATAGGAGAATAAGACAATACGCATTTTGTTTCCATCTACTTAGATGTCGTGTTTTTTCTGCAATTTCCATGTCCCAATTTTACTGATACCCTAATCATCAAAATCTAATCCAGAAATTGTGAAATGAATGAAAATTTATTTCATATCTTCTATTCTTTCACCTCTATCGAATGTAATCTTTCAACTTACAATCATATTTCATAGTATTTTTTCTATCTATCAGCTTCATGTTAAGTTAGTATAGATATATAAGATTTTTTAGATGAATGAGAAAAGAGGTGTATGAAATGATTCATTCTAATATCCCTACCTATACTTCAATAGAAGATGCATCTCAAGATGTCTTAGAGGTTATGAGTAAATTCGTTGGCGTAAATACATTTTTTGTAGCCAAAAACGATAAGACTGATGTTGACATTATTTCCTCATTCAACCGTGATGAAATTATTCTGGAGTCAGGTTTTGAAACCTTATATCGAGATTCCTACTGACAATTCATCGTGAAAGGCGGTCGTGAACCCCTTATTATTGATGATTTAGCAACTCATGATTCAACCAAAGGTATGGAAGTAACCAAAGATCTCGGTGGTGGCTCATTAATTGGGGTGCCCATTTATTATAGAAACGGAGATAACTACGGTACTTTATGTGGTCTTGATCTTAAACCATTTCACTACACCCAAGATCACGTTGATTTATTTAAAGCGATGGCCAACCTTCTTGGAAATGTCCTTGAATTAGAAAGAGCGAATACGGAAATCGAATCACTTTCTGTGCCCATCGTTCCCATTTCCGACGAAGTAGCCATTCTTCCGATCATCGGAGACGTTAATGAAGTTCGGACAGAGCGATTAATGGAACGCGCTCTCGCTGAGAGTGCAAAGAACAACCTTGATTACCTCATTTTCGATTTATCAGGTCTAGTTAAGATTCACAGCCAAAGTGCGACGAATCTTCTTAAAATAGGAGACTCTCTTAAGCTCGTCGGTGTCCAAATGATCGTAACAGGGATTCGGCCAGATCTCGCTATAAAAGCGGTTCAAGCCTCAAGTGACTTTGACCAAATTGTTGTAAAATCAAATCTTCAACAGGCTTTGCACTGGATCGGATATAGTTTAATCAAAACATAAAAACAAAGACTGCCAATTGGCAGTCTTTGTTTTTATGTTGATTTCCTTGAATAAGAAACTTCTTCAATCATTGTAAAATCATGCTGTAAACATTCTAAACATTTTCGGATGACTCCTCATTATTATAAAGCCCATATTCTCCAGTATTCATGACCAATCGCCTGAGCCAAAAATCGAGAATCCACAGTAAAAGCTAAAATAAAAAGAAGTTTATCCACTTGTTGATAAACTTCCTGTTCGTTAAATCGATTAAGCTGGTGATGGTGCCAAATTCAAATAGGTATCTTCAATTTGTTGAGGTGGAACCGGCTTGCTGTAGTAATAGCCCTGAATACTATCACAGCCTTTTGCGGATAGAAAATCAGCTTGTTCAATCGTTTCTACACCTTCTGCAATGACGTGCAGTTTTAATTGCTTGCTCATAGCAATAATCGCACTCGTAATCTGGTCAGACTTCACATTTTGCGTTAGCTCATCAATAAAGGACTTATCGATTTTCACTTGATTGATCGAAAAATCTTTAAGATAGCTTAACGAACTATGACCTGTGCCAAAATCATCTATTGAGATACTCACTCCAAGGTCGCGAAGGGATGTGATCATCCACGACGAGCGCGTGGAGTTTTCCATTGTCATACTCTCTGTTACTTCAAGCTCTAACAACGCTGGATCGAGAGAATACTTGTGTAGCGTTTCTTTAATCGTGGTAATTAGTTCATCACTTTGAAATTGCTTGGCAGAAAGATTAACTGAAACACGAAGCGGATAACCGCTCTCACACCATTTCTTCGCCTGTTCACAAGCCATATCAAGCACTTGACGACCAAGTTCGACGATAAGTCCCGTCTCTTCCGCCAGTGAGATGAATTCGCCCGGAAATCGTAGTTCTCCATTTCCAGATTTCCAGCGAACGAGAGCTTCGACACCTGAAAGTGAACCATCCGTACATTTCACCTGGGGTTGATAATGTAAAATGAATTCCTTGTTGATCAGACCTGTTCGAAGCGAACTTTCTTCTATTAATCTCAATTCACTTTTTTGTCCCATGGATGTTGAATAGAATTGGTATTTCTTGCGATTCCGGCCTTTTGCGGAATACATCGCAATATCGGCATGCTTCATCAATGATTCAACGTTTGTGCCGTCCCCAGGTGAAGCTGCTATGCCGATACTTGCCGAAGTGGACAGTTCGTGAGAGCTAACCTGAAACGGCTTTTCAAATGCTTCAATAATCTGATTTGCAAGCTCATCAGGATAGATATGTTTAAATCCATCGAGTACAATTACGAATTCATCCCCTCCAAGGCGCGCGAGAAAACCATATGGGTCCACGCATTTTTGCAGACGCTCGGATACTGCACAAAGAAAAAGATCACCTGTGTTATGACCAAGAGCATCATTAATAACTTTAAAACGATCAAGATCCAGCATCATAACAGCAAGATCTGCTGGTTCATCTACTTTCCTAAGGCAGTTCTCTAGGTATTCAACAAATGAACGACGATTTGGTAATGACGTTAATTCATCAAAATATGCCATCTGATGCGTTTTTTGCTCTGCTTTTCTTTGCTTCGTTATATCTTTTGTAATGGCGTAGATTCGATCGAGACGATCATTTAAATAAATGGGAACGAACGTCACATTTAAATCGTTAATCTCTCCGTCAATCGTAAAGACCTTTGTATTGAAACTGACAGCCTGCCTCGTTTCATGCACCGAAAGGAAATAGTGACTCACTCGCTTTAATTCTTCACTTTCGAAAAAATCCATTGGATTCACATGATTTAATTCATCTTTTTTCACACGGAATAGTTTTTCACCTGCAGGGTTGAGCGAACGAATTTTCCCATCTATTGTCAAAGTGAGGATCGCATCAATGCTATATGTAAGCAGTGATCGTAAACGATAATCATTTCCCTTCATCTCAATTGACTGTTTAATCAATTTCCGTTCAGTGACAACACCAAAAATTAAGATCGTTTGAACGCACAACGTACCGACGGCAATAGCAATGGAAAGAGCGGATGTATCTAGCCCCTCTAGAAGGGGTTGATGATGCGCCATGGCCATATAGAAGGTCGCGGCTTCTAGTCCAACATAATGCATCCCTGCAATGGCAATTCCCATAATACTTGCGCTGCCTAACTTTAGTAAAATTAAGTGACGATATTTTTTTGGTCTAGAAAGGGTAAAAGCTAATTTTAACGCTGTAAATGAAGCACCTATTGCGATAAGGGTTGAAAGAATGAGTAGCCATGGATTGTAAACGATAGTGACGTTCTCCATTGCTTCCATACCTATATAATGCATAGCAATAATAGCTCCAGACATAAAGACCGTTCCAACACCTAACCTTTTAATCGTTAGTTCCTTTCCTCCAACTGCGACAAGAGCAATAAAAGATCCAATGAAGGACGCGCAAATAGACAGAGCAACGAGTGGAACATCATAGGTCATTGGCATCGACATTGAAAAAGCAAGCATGCCGATAAAATGCATCGACCATATTCCAATTCCCATTGCGCCTGCCCCACCTATGACCCATACCCACTTGCGAATCCCTTTCGAATAGGAAACTCTACCTGCGAGATCTAGCGCACTATATGAAGCGAAGACGGCGATCACTACCGATAGTAAGACGATCCACCAATTATATTCTCCTGACATTTCAATCATAGTGTTTTGCCTCCGAAGTTATCATAAAAAATTTATATATGACCTTTATCGGCATATGAGAACAATACGTTAAGGTTTTTAGCATACTATCGTCGAATGCCTAGCTTGCTTTTCACATCTTTCAAAAACGGCTCCGCTTTAGCTCTTGCTTTCCTAGCGCCCTCTTCAAGAATTTGATTAAGCTCATCTCTATGAACCATATAGTAATGGTACTTCTCTCGAGGTTCAGCTAAGAAATCATCCATAACATGAAAAAGTTCTTTTTTCGCTTCCCCCCATCCGATCCCTTCTTTGAATTTTTTTCTCATTTCAATCGTTTCGGCATCACTAGCAAATTCTTTATAAAGTGCAAATACCGTTGATGTATCCGGATCCTTTGGTTCTGATGGGTCAGATGAATCCGTTGTAATGCGATTAATTAACTTTTTAAGCTGATCCGGCTCTTCAAACAATGGAATCGTATTGTGATAGCTTTTACTCATTTTTCTTCCGTCAAGTCCAGGAAGTACGGACGTGTTTTTATCGACAATATAGTCTGGCAACGTGAACGTTTCTCCAAATTGAAAATTAAAAGCAGCGGCTATATCCCTTGCGATTTCCACATGCTGAATCTGGTCCTTCCCTACAGGGACGAAATCGGTTTGAAACATAAGAATATCAGACGCCATTAAAATGGGATAAGTGAATACCCCCATATTCACCCCTTCATCCTCCTCTCGATTTCCCTCACGATTTTTCTCCACAATTGCTTTGTAGGCATGCGCCCGATTCATTAATCCTTTAGGGCTAAAACAAGCCAAAATCCACGATAATTCAAAGATTTCTGGTACATCCGATTGACGATAAAGAATCACCTTTGTTGGATCAAGTCCGAGTGCAAGCCACGTAGCTGCAATCCCATACGATAATTCTTCCATCTGCTGCTGATTTCGTATTTTCGTCAATCCGTGGTAATCTGCGACAAAATAAACAGGGTCAAGGTCCTCATTCTTCGCTTGTTTTAAAGCTGGTTTAATCGCTCCAATGTAATTTCCTAAATGAACTCTTCCAGTCGGCTTAATACCTGTTAAGATCGTCTTTTTCATATGGCCCTCCATCATTTTAGACAACACAAAAAGCCTCTCATCCTCTAAAAAGGACGAGAGACCCGTGGTGCCACCTTTGTTCGTTTACAAGCGTAAACGCGCTTACCCTTACAGAATGAAACCTATTTCAATAAGGTGTCTCTTGTATCGGTAAGACGTTCCGCCGAATCCTACTTTACTGTTCAGTTCGGTAGCTCAGAAGCCCATTCATCTGTTGCGCACACTGGTTTCCACCTACCACCAGCTCTCTAAAGTACGGCTCGAGACTACTCTTCTTCTTCATTGCCTGGTTATTTTTTCTTATTCTACCGTGACCCTTATTTGAAATCAATACATTTCCTGATTTTCATTTGAATATTTCTTCTGAATCAGGTACATGATTGACTTATATGCTTATTTCTTCACTTAAATAACATTTACTCTAAAGCATTCTCGCTTTTCGAAAGGAGATCATGATGAACGATCTACACTCATTCAGCTGGTATGCTGCTCGGATTAAGAAACACCTTCCACCTGAAGCATTTAAGCCTGTTCCAGTTCGACTCTTCGGGGGATTTATATATATCGTCATCACATTGACTTGTTTCTTGATCATTGCATCCAACCCATTACCTACCCTCATATCACTTGTCCTTTCATTTATTATTGGCGCTTGCTTTGCCGGACTTGGTTTTCTTGGCCATGAAATTCTACATGGAACCGTTGTAAGAAATGCCTTGCTCCGGGATATTCTAGGCGCAATTGCGTTCTGGCCATTAAGTACTGGCCCAAAACTTTGGAGAAAATGGCACAACCTAAATCACCACGTACATACTCAGCATGATACTAATGATCCAGATGCATGGCCGACCCTTGAACGTATTTCGAGAATGAAAATGTTCAAATGGATTTACGGACTCCCGTTATTTATCCGTTCGTTCTTTGCCTTTATTTCATTAACTGTTCAATTTACCGCCCATTCGATTAAAATGTTTTTTACTTATGTAAAAGAATTTGCGCCCAACAAGCAACGTGACGTTTTTCTACAAATGATTTTGCCCTGGGTAACATGGATCAGCCTTATCTTCGTGTTCGGGATAAGAAATTGGATATTTGCTTATTTCATTCCACTTCTTATCGCAAACTTCATTGTAATGGCATATATTTCAACAAATCACAGATTAAATCCATTAACACCTATTAATGATCCGCTTGCGAACAGTCTCACCGTTACAGTACCAAAAATAGTGGACATTCTTCATTTCAACTTCTCGTATCACACAGAACATCATCTGTTTCCTGGGATGAATCCGAAATATTATCCACTTGTGAAAGAGAAGATTAAAACAATGTGGCCAGATCGATACCACGAGATGCCAATGACAAGAGCCCTCATCACTCTCTGGCATACGCCTCGTGTTTATCATGAACAGACAAATTTAATTGATCCGAGAACGAGTGAGACCTACGGTTCACTAGGTAACAAGCTATACCCAAAATCCATTCTCCCGAAAAAGACAACTGATTAAATGAGCTTGTTCAATCTTTCTATACAAGAAAAGGCTGATTTAAAGTTAATCAGCCTTCTTGCGCATTTATTATTCAACCCGTGCTTCTTCAACAGAAATTCCCTGTTGAATACAGCTTATGTTCCGAGAATTAGTAGCCTCCTCCAACAAAAGCTGCACCTACGATGATAAGGAGAATAAACAGCACTACAATTAGAGCAAACCCACTGCCGTAACCGTATCCCATGGAGTATGACCTCCTTTCCATCTTGGATTACTTCATACTATGCAACTTCCTTTTGAATGGATGGGCATTCGTTTAGTTTTATGGAGACTTTTCTAACCTTATCGTTCAACACAAGACAGTTGGCTATGATAAAGAATGCTAATCGAACAAGGATTTGGAAGCAACGATTACCACAAGCTCTTCCTCCGTTTTCTAAACTTCGTAACTTTTTTAAATGCGCTTGATTATATAAGTATATGCTTATATAATGATTTGTGGAGGTGAAGAAATGGAGAACACAATGATTGAAATCGATCAGGCTGCTTCTGTCCTTAAATTACTTGGTGATAAAACGCGCTTAACGATAGTTGGCCTTTTAAAAGATGGTGAATGCTGCGTCTGTGAGTTTGTAGAAGTATTGCAAATGAGCCAACCTTCTATCAGTCAGCACCTAAGAAAATTGAGAGACTCTGGTTTAGTGAAAGAACGCAAAAAGGGCCAGTGGGTATTCTATTCATTAAATGCAGATCATGAAGCCTTTATAGTGATTCAGAGTATTTTAACCTTCATTCCTGAACAAAAGGATAAACTGTATGAGCTAGAACAAAAAGGACTACGCATATGTTGCGATTAATGGAGGTATTAGATTGACAGTCACACTCGCTATTCTTATTTTCATCCTTACTTTAGTACTCGTTATTTGGCAACCTAAGAACCTGGGTATTGGCTGGTCTGCTTGTGGAGGCGCATTGCTTGCTTTATTAGTCGGTGTTGTAGATTTTCAAGATGTTATCACCGTAACAGGGATTGTATGGAATGCTACCTTTGCTTTTATTGCCATCATTCTAATCTCTCTTATTCTTGATGAGATTGGATTCTTTGAATGGGCGGCGCTTCACATGGCACGAATCGCTAAAGGAAACGGACTTCGCATGTTCATTTACGTCTCGTTACTCGGAGCTGTCGTTGCCGCTTTATTTGCAAATGACGGAGCTGCCCTTATTCTCACGCCAATTGTTCTTGCGATGGTACGTAACTTAAACTTTAAGGAAAAGATGATTTTCCCATTCATTATGGCAAGTGGATTTATTGCCGATACAACCTCACTTCCACTTGTTGTGAGTAACCTTGTGAATATCGTTTCCGCTGACTTCTTTGATATCGGATTTGTTGAGTACGCATCACGTATGATTGTTCCGAACTTATTTTCCTTAGGCGCAAGTATACTTGTCCTTTATCTGTTCTTCCGAAAAGATATTCCTGGAAATTATGATGTTAACCAGCTTCGCGTTCCACATGAAGCGATTAAAGACAGCAGAATGTTTAGGCTCTCCTGGTTTGTCCTTGCGATTCTCCTTGTCGGTTATTTCGCCAGTGAATTTATCGGAGTTCCCGTATCGATTATCGCAGGAATCGTCGCGATCTTCTTTCTACTAATGGGTAGACGCAGTAAAGCGGTTGAAACGATGAACGTCATCAAAGGGGCCCCATGGGCGATTGTTTTCTTCTCAATAGGAATGTATGTGGTCGTTTATGGCCTTCGTAACCAGGGACTAACAGATATTCTTGCAAATGTCATCCAATCAGTAGCAGATCAAGGTTTGCTCGTAGGAACCGTCTCGATGGGCTTCATCGCTGCAATCCTGTCCTCAATTATGAATAACATGCCAACTGTTATGATTGATGCACTAGCGATTGAAGCAACATCAACGACCGGTACAATGCGCGAAGCCCTTATTTACGCGAATATTATTGGATCTGATTTAGGTCCAAAGATTACGCCAATTGGGTCACTTGCAACACTATTATGGCTTCACGTTCTCTCCCAAAAGGGTGTCAAAATATCGTGGGGATACTACTTTAAAATTGGTGTTATTTTAACAGTACCAACTCTACTCATTACGTTACTAGGCCTTTATTTCTGGCTACTAATCATCTAACTATTAATTTAAAAAGGAGAACAATATATGTCTAACAAAAAATCAATTTATTTCTTATGTACAGGTAATTCATGCAGAAGCCAAATGGCTGAAGGATTCGGTAAAAAACACTTAGGTGATGAATACGATGTTTATTCTGCGGGGATTGAAGCCCATGGTCTCAACCCTAATGCTGTTAAAGCAATGAAAGAGTCAGGGATCGACATTTCATCACAAACATCCGACATGATTGATATGGATCTTCTAAACAATGCGGATCTTGTAGTTACGCTTTGTGGTGATGCGAATGATAAATGCCCGAGAACACCAGCGCATGTAAAGCGTGAACATTGGGGATTTGATGACCCAGCTAAAGCAGAAGGCACAGAAGAAGAGAAATGGGCTTTCTTCCAGCGAGTACGTGATGAAATTGAAGAACGTATCGCACGTTTTGCAAAAGAAGGACGTTAATTTATTAGAAAAGCACCTCGGATTCGGGATCCGAGGTGCTTTTCTAATGCTATTATTATGGCTCATTCAGCGATTTTCGTCATTATTCCTACGAAAAACCAACTATATACGCGATATCTCAGTTATTTCCGCGGAAATGAAAAGGAGAATACTTTAAAGTTTCTTCATTTTATAAACTTCTCGGCTATCAATAAGGTCACCGATATCCTTGCGATACTTCTCATAATGCTCTGAGCTAATGTGCGTTTCAATCGCCTGTTGATTTTCCCACACTTCATAGATCACAAACGTTGTATCTTCTATAGATTGATGAACGTCATATTGAATATTCCCTTCTTCATTCCTTGAATCTCTCCGAACTTCTTGAAGGACACTTAAGACATTCTCTTCTTCACCTGTTTTAGACTTTAAAATCGCCGTAACCGCAATTTGTTCCATAAGTTTACTACCTCCAATGCTTATTTAAGAATAGGATAAGCATAGTAGCTTCAACTTATTATAGCAATTGAGGTGCTTGTTATGATTTAAGAACCGGCTTTAAGATAGTGCGCTGAAGTGGAACTCCCCCCATGGTGACATTGCGTTCAATAAACACATATCTCTTTCCATCGATCTTGAATTTACGATTCCCTAAATACTCGACCTCTTTTCCTTGCCCACTCAACTCATTCTTAAGTGCTCTTACGTATTCATTGTAGTCAATATAGCGTTCATCTAGATCAATCTGGATATAATTTTTCCGATAGCCCATTAACCAATTGAATCCAGTTAAAGAGGCAACAAAAACTACCAACATAAGAAAAAAGTTCATCATGCAGCATTCCTCCCGAGCTCTTTTCTATTTATACGAATGAGGTGTCTCTTTCGTTTCGTTTTTTTGAAAATAAAGGAAGTTTCATTAATTCTTTTACATCGTATCCTTCTATTAACGTTTGGATTAGAGAAAATCCGTCAATAGACTACTATGACTACAAGAGAAGGAGAGGATTAAGTATGGCACTATTAGAAATCAGTGTTACACCTGTAGGAACAAGTCAAACGAGCATGAATCATTTTGTAACAGAAGCTGTAAAGTTAGCTGAGAAAGAAGGATTCACTTACCATATTGGACCAACCTCTACTGTCTTTGAAGGAAACGTCGATGAACTCTTTGAATTAGCAAGAGACATTCATACAAGTGCTCTAGGAAAAGGTACAGATCGTGTTATCACAAATATTAAGATTGAACAAAGAGAAGACCGGCCTCTTTCAATTGATGGTCAAGTGAATGAAGTTCGAAGTTCAATTGGGTAATAACAAAAAGGAGGGAGCGAATCATTCGCTCCCTCCTTTTATTTCTAACTTAGAATTTCTTCTTTCTTTAAAACTCCCTCTATTCCATGGCGTGCCTCATTGACAACTGATTCTCTCCATTCGGAATCATCCGGGTAAAACATCGCTTCGAATTCTCCTAGAATCCATTGAATATCATCAACTGATTCTGCCCCTTCAAAATACAAATGATTTTCCAAAATAATCGTCATAAATTCGCGAATTTCAGCCTGTTTATCTGTTCCAAACGTTCCGAACTCAAACAAAGCCGATAGAAGATATGTTTCTGGGTAAGCTTCTTCTTTTAATTTGTAGAAATGATTCGTAGAATCCCCTTTAACTTTTTCAGGAGTATACTTTTCGACGTTGTTAAGATTGTACGCTTCTTGTAACTCCTTCACGTCTCTTCCATCATTCTCTGAGATCACCATTGTTATTTCATTTGTTGGTCCAAGAGCTGTATGCCAATCCATGTGGACAACACCAGGATAAGTTCCTAACAACTTTTCTTGTATATCCTTTAAGAAAAGAGCTGATTCTTCAGCTGTTGAACCTCCGTAATAGACACCGCGCTCAAATTCAAATTGGCCCATTCCCTTTGCTTTTTTTAATCCTGCGTATCCTTCCTTTGCTAGCCCTTTAATTAACTGTGCATATAGCTTGTGCTTCTCTGCTTGCAAATCAGTGATTTTACCATTTGGAAGAAATAAGTCGCTTTCCTTAGCATAATTTTTATTCACGTCTCTACGAATTGAATTTTCGTCATAAAAGTAATTTCTGTTTAGATCAACATTATTTTCTGTAACCCGTCGAAAATGCCGCATACCCCACGGATTAAGGGCATGAATCAGGCAAATCCCTGTCGTTGAAGGATCGATTTGATCAAGATATTCTTCTACAAACATATGGATAACCGCTGCTCCAGCATAGCCTTCTATCCCGTGCTCGCCTGAAGTGAAGAATAAAACACGATCGTTTGATGTAAGGGCTTCAGAGTAAATCATATCGATTGTATTATCTTCTTCTTTCCCAATTGACTTTGTTGATAAGGTCGCGGAAGGCCATTTCTTTTGGATTTTCTCAAGGTGACTGCGAAATGTCTCACGTGACTGTTCGTAATTTTTAGCAAAATAGTGATCTGTTTGAAGTGTCATAACGAATAATCTCCTTTGCATTTTATTGTACCGTTGCTAAATTGGTTAACTAACCTTCTCATACCACTATCCGTAATTATCAAACTTCTAAGAGGTCAAACATCAGGAATCTTTCTACCTTTCCATTAAGCAAGATACAAAAAAAGATGAAAACTCGTTTCAGAGTCTCCATCTTATTTGTTCTTCTCGTATTTTGATACTTGATGCGATTGTTCATATTCAGCAAGCTCTAATTCTAAACGCTTTTGTGTACGCTTTTTATCAACGTTGAGAAATAGTGCTGCTACCGCTATAAAGCCTATACTTAACATTAAGAACTGTAGAATTAATTCTAATGACATTATTCATTCCCTCTTTCTATTTTTCCATTTATTCCTTACTTTTGGTTTTTCGTGGGGGTTATATATTTACCCTATATTTCACCACTCTAAACATCTGTGTTGGTTTCAGGCTTAATGGAAACAAAGCAAAGAAGGATTGCAATTGCTGTTACACCTGCTGAAGCATAGAAAACAACTTCATGAGACTGCTTCATAAACAATGCATATATCGGTGGACCTGCCGCTACGCCAAGAAAGCGAGTCGAGCTATAAAGAGATGTAATTGTTCCACGTTCTTCTTTTTTTACACCTTCTGTGATAAGGGCATCAAGACAAGGTAGAGACATTCCAATCCCAACACCACCCACAAATAAAATCAGTAACATCAACCAGAGTCGTTCCGTAAATGAGACGGTCAATGTCGATGCTGCCAGAATGAATAAACCAATGAAAATACACCATTTCATCGTTTTCTTATTCTCACCAATACGTTTTCCCGTCACATAGGAAGTTAATGAAAGAGCAACAAGCGGAATAGCAATAACCCCTCCTTTTTTTACACCTACAATTTGAAATTCATTTTCCAAAAACCCGGCAAGATAGAAGAGAATGCCAAAAAGAACAAACATAATCACGCCGCCAATTGCAAAAATCGCCGTTAGCCACTTTCCATCTTTTCGAAAAATGTTTTTTAAGCACGACAAAAAACAGGAAAAAGTTTGTGGTTCCTCTTTTTTTTCTGGTGACTTAACAAGGAATATGACAAGTAATATTGAAATAAGTGAGAAAACAGGTATGGACAAGAAAGGCAAGTACCAGAGAAAGGATGCCAGAAGAGCTCCAAGAATGGGACTCAGCACCTTCCCAACTGTATTTGAAGTTTCAATTAAGCCTAATCCCGCACTTACATCTTTATCATTTTTGAATAAATCTCCTACGAGAGGAAGAACAACAGGGGCTGCTCCAGAAGATCCGATCCCTTGAAGTACCCTTCCTATAAGAATCATGACGTATGGATTTTCTAGAGACCATGATGCCCAGCCTGTGACAAGCCCTCCTATCCCAGCGATAAACAAACTTGGGATGATCACTTTTTTTCTTCCGTATCGATCGGACAAATAACCGGCAATTGGAATTAATAAAATGGCTGCAATAGAATAAACCGTAATGATCATCGAAACCTTAAAGGATGTGATGCTGAGCTTCTTTTCAATTATAGGCAATACTGGAATGAGCATTGAGTTCCCTAGCGTCATCACAAGTGGAATTGAAGCAAGTGATATCAAATCCCACTTCTTTTTATCATCCATGAGCATCCTCCAATAAAACTTAACTTCTTACGTAGTTTGCCTGCTCTCGTTAGCGGGTATACCTTAGTAAAAGCTGGCTATTATTATTAATCATTTAGAAGAAATTCCCACTATTTAGATCGAATAACTTTGACCAAGAGGAATTTAACACATAGATAATCGTCGAAAATGTGTAACATAACTTACAGTCAGGCAACGACTTTTTTTAGTATACTTAACATGGAGATGAACCATGTAAAATCCATTTGGAGGTCAAACATATGATTACACTTTACACATCACCAAGCTGTACTTCGTGCAGAAAGGCAAAAGCGTGGCTGGAAGAGCACAACCTTCCTTATGAACAGCGCAACATGTTCGCAAAGCCGCTCACAGAAGATGAGATTAAAGCTATAATTCGTATGACTGAAAAAGGAACCGAAGAAATCATCTCGAAGCGTTCAAAAGCCTTTGATGCGCTTGATAAAGAGGTTGATGAGCTTACACTTCAGGAACTATACAGCTTGATTAAAGAAAATCCCGGCATTTTAAAACGCCCGATTTTACTTGATACTAAACGACTTCAAGTAGGCTTCCACGAGGACGAAATTAGAAGCTTTCTCCCTAGAAAAGTTCGAGCTTTTCAACTTGAGCAAATTCTTCAAGAAGCAAAATAATAAATTGTCCCTTTAGAGTAAGTGAAACAAAAAGCGAGAGAGGCTTATCCTCTCTCGCTTTTGTTTGGCTATTTCTCCTGATCATCAAATCCTTGAATCGTAAATTTTTTCATAAAATAAAGAACGAGGATTAAAATAAAGCCATATCTGATCTCAGTATCAGCAAGATTAAAAATCCCTTCGCTCCAGCTCACTTTCATAAAATCAATCACATAACCATATTGAATACGATCAATTAAGTTCCCAAGTCCACCACTAATGAGTAAGCCAAAAGCTAGCTGCACAGCAAAGCGTTTTGGGGTGGCACGTATGTATCCATAAATAAGGAGAAGCACGATACTCGCTTGTAGAAAAATCAATAAACCTGTGTATCCTTCTAACAATCCTCTTGTAGCTCCGGTATTGTAATAAAGCTGAAAGGTTAAAAATCCATTGATTATGTCAATTTGTTCATTCAAGTTTAAAATCGAGTCAATCCATCGCTTTGTTACAAGATCCATAACAAGCAAAATAGTCACCATCGTGATCATCCGTTTCACCGCGTCCACATCCTTTTTAAATCTTCAACCATTATCCTTTATGACTGCCTTCTCTGACAATCAATTCGCCTTTTATGCTTGATTGAGACACTTCTATACAGGGTAAGGACTTATAGAACCTAGTAACAAGTCAATTACTCTGGAGGTTTTGTAATAATGTATCAACAGATTTTACTTGCATCGGATGGATCCACAGATTCAGTAAAAGCAGCTGAAAAGGCTTTTGAATTAGCCAACTTAACAGGTGGACATGTTGAAATCGTATATGTCATTGATGGTGAAACATCTAAGCACGATGCGTTACGTCATGCTGATTCCTCCGGTCTTGATATGGAGAGAAGAGAGAAACTAAGCTCCACAGAAGCAATTGCTGAAGAAGCTAACGTTTCTTATGACGTGACTATTCTACATGGATCTCCTTCCACTACTCTTATTGATCATGCAAATGAAACGAAAAGTGATCTTGTTGTCATGGGCACAAGAGGACTTAATGTTCTTCAAGAAATGGTGATCGGCAGTGTAAGTCATCAAGTGATTCAAAAGGCAAACTGCCCTGTACTTGTTGTCAAATAATGAACGAAACAAAGAAAAGACTCCTTAACTTAAGGAGTCTTTTCGTATAAATAATTCGTTAAATATGCTGCGTCCTCAGGATAGGCATGTGAAATCCCCTCTACTTCATCAATCGTTTTCCATTCAATTTCTTTCACATCTTCTTCAGAATCGTCAAGAGAAAGCATGCCGCCTACCACATTTACTTCGTAATAATAGGTCGTCACATTCATTCCATTCACATCCTGATCTTTAACGAACAAAGGTTTCTCAATGGCTACTTGATACCCCGTCTCTTCCATCACTTCACGAACACAGCACATCTCAGGCGTCTCTCCTTTCTCGATCTCACCAGAAGGAACGGCCCATTCGTCACTTTCATTACGAATCATTAGTAAATCTCCCTGGTCATTGATACATACAGCAGCTGCTCCAAACCATTCCTGCATTCTACTCATCCTTTAGCTTCCATTATGTATTTAGGGGCTCGTTTGACTTTTAACGTGTTCTGAACTAGAAACCTGATGATTTGTTTCTTCAGGTGCTTTCATTCCATATTTTTTTTGGATGATATAACCAATCATTAGAATCGAAGCGATCAAACCCTAGAAAATCCAACCGATTAACGTCAATTTGTCCCCTCCTCCATTAAACTCTCTGATTATTCTACGATTCACGGCGCCTTATTGTTTCAAATAGTTACTAAAAAGTGCCTATTTACTAGAAAAATTTATAAACTCTATAATGGGAAAGTTGTAGCTAAAATCGAACACGAATACCCCATTGAACTCGCTCTCTTTCAAAAAGTGCGAGTCTTTTTATGATCATGGATCATTGGAGTTATCCGTTTACCGTATACCCCCAGAGGGTAACGGATATGTACATACTTATTTTCGAGGTGAGATGATTTGACTACTTTACAGCTTATATCCATTCTTGCACTATCAATTGGACTTCTTTCTTCCATCGTCATTCTCATTGACATCATTCGTCATCCTCAAATGATGAAAATCATGAATGTGGTCTGGCCAATAAACGGATGGTTTCTTGGACCTTTCGCTATCTGGGCCTATTTTAAATGGGGCCGTTTGAAAGCGAGGAATTTGGATTATGAAGACAATCGCGGAAAGTCTGCCAAGGTGTTTATGTCCACAAGCCATTGCTCTGCCGGTTGTACACTTGGTGATGCGGTAGGCGTGCCGATCGTTGCCTTAACAAGTTTTGCGCTGCTTGGTTCCATTCTCTATACTCATTATCTTGTCGAGTTCATTCTTGCATACGGGTTTGGTATTCTATTTCAATTCTATGCCATTTACCCGATGAACAAAGAGAATGGTGCGTGGAATGCGATTAAAGAAGCTGCGAAAGCCGACACGCTTTCTTTGATCGCTTTTGAAGTTGGCATGTTTGGTTGGATGGCGATCGTTCATTTTGTTTTATTTACCGAGCCACCAAAACCCGACTCAGCTGTCTACTGGTTTATGATGCAAATTGCGATGATTCTTGGATTTGCGACAAGCTATCCTGCAAACTGGTGGTTAGTAAAGAAAGGTATAAAAGAAGCGATGTAACTGAAGAAAGCCAGGCCCTAGGCCTGGCTTCCTTCATACCATTTCGGAATTGTCCGCTCAAAGCCTTCATACATCTCCCATACATACTGAATGGCCTCTTTCGCTTGAGGAAGATCTTCTGGAAAGTAATCCGTTGCCCAATTCATATGGTAGATCAGAAGCTGAGCCATATGAACCGACCGGATTTTCCAAAACAGTTCAGGAACATGAACTTTGAAGTAACCATGAATAACCCCTTTTGAGAAAGGAATACTTAAACGACTTGAGAATAATTCTAGCTTATCAAACTCCGAATTGGCCGTATTTACACCGCATCGATTAAAATCAATCACCCCAGCATATTTATTCTTATGGATAATCAAATTCCCTGCATGAAAGTCATGATGAGCAAAGACGAGCCTGCTTTCACCGATAAGGTGGATATGGTTTCTTACATAGTCAATGATCTTTCTACCAAATGGGATTGGTATATCAAGTCTAGAATACCGTTCTACCGCTTTCTCAAATTTCCCTTGAATAAAGGCCACATGTTCAGGCATTGACGCTTCAATTCGAAGTTGGTGCATATAATCGAGATCTAATCCTGCTTCGTAACCAGCAGCATACTGTTCCTCCGTTGTTAATTTCGCTAAAGCAGCTTCGCTATCTTGCCCTTCAAGAAAAGAACAAATCGTATAGCAGAAGTTCTCTTCAGGAACTTCACCGAACGCATATACTTCCTGACAGCGGACTCCAAGTTTCTTAAAAGCCTTCATCTTCTCAACCTTCTCTTGAACCCGCTCACGTAAATCCACCTCATATAATCGAAGCAATACGTCCTTTCCATTCCACTTTGTTACGTATTTCAAATCAAAAGAATACCCCTTAGTAATCTTTCTTAATGTAACATTCGATAGTTCAGGAATATGCGATATGACTTCCTCTTCCGTAAGACTTCTCAAACAATTCCCCACCTTTCTATAGGAAATATTATCCTATTAAATCTTCAAAAAAAAAGAAATATTGCCGAAATAGTTTTCATGTGCTACCATATTTTGAAATAAGAGGTGAGCGATATGAGACAATTATTCATCGTACAACTTCATCATCACAGCTAGCCTTGCTATCCGATTGCAAAATGATCGCGAATAGGAAGGCTATTACTCGTAACCGTATGAATTGAGAAGAACATTTCTCCAGTTCATGCGGTTTTTTGTATTCAAAAACGAAAGGATGAGGACTATGAAAAAGCTGAAAGATCAGAATGTCAAAGGAACGATGGATTATTTACCTGAAGATGAAATCATACGGCGCAAAGTAAGAAGAACAATAGAAGACACATTTGTTCAATACAACTGTTCTCCACTTGAAACACCGATCCTTAACGATCGGAAATTGATGGCTTCAAAGTATGCGGGTGGCGATGAAATTTTAGAAGAAATGTACTCCCTCTCTGATCGTGGAGAGAGAGATCTCGCCCTTCGATACGATTTAACTATCCCATTCGCCAAAGTTGTTGCGATGAATCCAGCTTTACCTATGCCCTTCAAGCGTTATGAAATCGGAAAGGTGTTTCGAGATGGACCCGTTAAACCCGGGCGGTTTAGAGAATTCACTCAGTGCGATGTGGATATAACCGGCGTGAGTTCACAAATGGCCGAAGCAGAATTAATGGAGATGGCTCTCGATCTTTTCAATCAACTCGAACTTGATGTGACGATTCAGTATAACAACCGTAAACTGCTTGCAGGTATGCTAGAGTCGATCTCTATTCCTACACCTCGCTTAAATGATGTGATTCTCACGATGGATAAGCTCGAGAAAATTGGGATGGAAGGCGTTAAGCAAGAGCTCTTCCAAAAAGATATCTCCTCTAAAGCCATTAATAACGTTGAGCGCTATGCAAAAGAGTGGATCAATCAAGACCTCTCCTATTTTGAACAGTTCGCCTCTGTGAATTCAACTGTACGTGAGGGGTTAAATGAACTTAAAGAACTCACTTCTTACTTGGATGGACTTAACCTCGTTCAAAAATGTCAGTTCAATCCTTTCCTTGCAAGAGGGCTCGATATTTATACAGGGACGATTTATGAGATTTTCTTAAGTAACCAATCCATTACATCCAGCATTGGAAGCGGTGGTCGCTACGATAGTGCGATCGGAGGTTTACTCGGTAGTGAAGAGCCTTTTTCAACAGTTGGGATTTCATTCGGCCTAGATGTAATATTAACCGCATTGAAACAGAGTGGTACTTCACTTGTGACAAATGAAAAGCCTGAATATGTCATTATCCCTATTAGTGCCAAACGTGAAGCCTTGATCGTGGCGTCCGCTTATAGGAAATTAGGATGTCGGATCGAGGTGGATATGAGTGAGAAACGGATTGGTAAATCGATCGAACGCGCAAGTAAAAGAGGAATAGAAAAAGTGATTCTCGTTGGGGATAAGGAAGTTGAAAACAACGAAATTGTCGTAAAAATATTAGATCAAGGAACGGAGGAGCGTATTCCCTTCCAATTTTAAAACTGTTATAAATATAGCCTTAAGATCCCCCAAGGATCTTAAGGCTACTTGACATTATCCCTGTAAGACGTAAGGAATTGAAGTATGAAGTAAGCTCTCAATTCCCCCTTGATGATAAGGCATCCATTTGTCTGCTTCTTTTCTGTTCATCCACTTGACGTCCGCTATTGTTTCCGTATCTTGAATAGATAAATGTCCACGCGATATTTTTCCTTTAAATGTAAAGAAGTGGACATGGTAATTCGTCATAAACGCTTCATTAACACTCAATAAATTTTCTACTTCTACGGTTAATCCTGTTTCTTCTCTCATTTCGCGAATAGCAGCTTGTGCAAGGGTCTCTCCATCTTCCACCGACCCACCTGGTAATGACCAGTTATTATGTTTGATATTTTGAACCATTAACACTTGATCCTCTTTTTCGTTATAAAGTAGCGTATATACCACATCAACTCTTATTATTTTGAACACTCTCCCTTCTAATCAAAAATCAACAAAGCGCAAAACCATTTTTTACCTTTATAGTTTACCAGATCCCTTTCTCACAATGGGAAAAAGATTGAGATGCATGTTTTTACAGTGTTTCTCCCTTTAATGCTTCAGTTTTTTTCGAATTCGATAGAAACCAGCCACCGGCTGCAATCAAAAGTAACACCGTATAAAACGTTATTTTCCATCCTGGAGACTTAGCAAATGCTTCAGGGAGCACCCCTAAATCAGGATGCGAGAGTGTATATACTGATAGTTTAATTCCAACCCATCCTACAATCATAAACGCAGCAACCTCTAAACCTGGCCTTGCTTTTAATAGCTTCACGAAATAATTTGCTGCAAATCGCATTATGACTAATCCAATTAATCCACCAGCGAAAATAACAAGGAATTTCCCACCATCTATACCACCAATTTGCGGTAGAGGTGTATTCGGCAATGTGACGGCTAATGCAACGGCTGCTAAAATGGAATCTACGGCAAAAGCGATATCCGCTAGCTCTACCTTAAAAACAGTCCCCCAGAAGCCTGCCTTTTTCTTATTCTGTTTCTTTGGTGCTTCCTTACCTTTGTGAATCATCTGTTTTCGAACGATATGATTGATCGCAATAAACAAGAGGTAGAACGCACCGATCGCCTGAACTTGCCATACGTTGACTAGAAAAGAAATAGCAAATAATGAAGCAAATCGAAAAACAAATGCACCGGCAAGACCATAAAATAGAGCCTTTTGACGTTCCTCATCTGGTAAATGCTTCACCATAATCGCTAAGACAAGTGCATTATCTGCCGCAAGCAGCCCTTCAAGAGCAATCAGAAGCAGCAAAACCCATCCATATTCTAGTAACATTGAAGCATCCATCTATACATCCCCCTTTTTTCATCCATACTGCTTTGTTCTTCACAAAAAAACCTTTGCCTAATTGGCAAAGGTTTTTGATGCAAATAAAGACCTCTACCGTAAAAGTAAAGGTCTTGCTAACAACACGAATGTTGCCAACAAAGCCGAGAGCAGTGAAGCTCTGGAATGACGACTTTGCTGTAAAAGCTACTCCCCTTTAGGAGTTGCAGTATGAAATTTTTATTATTTGAAATGATCATAATCTAATATTCTATCACTGTCAATTATTATTTTATACAAGAAAGTAGAAGAAATAGCGGAATGCGCTGTCTTCGTTCATACTCATCCTGATGTTGAAAGTTTTCTCGTTGCGGCGTTCCCTCTCTAAGACCTTGAATCGTAAAACCAGCTCGCTGCAGAAGTAAGAAGTACTCCTCAATCGTGCGATGATATTTCACAACGCTCTCTCCAATCCAGGGCTCTATTCTTCTCCCCGTCTGGAAATAATCATCTACAATCCAATCGGTTCTTTTACCTGTCATACTTTTGAAAGAAGCTGTCATAACCGGATGCAATACGCTAAATACAAATTCTCCACCAGGCTTTAACGTCTCGTATACTTTCTTAACAATGTGATCAAGGTCTTCTATGTAATGAAGAACTAATTGTGAAACGACACAATCGAAAGTCTCTAATGGATAAGCATACGACTCTAGATTTGACTGGACAACGCTCCCCTTCGTTCCCTTTAACTTCAATTCTGCTTGGTGACACATGTTTTGTGAACCATCAATCCCGACATATCGCTCGCACTGCTGCTTTAGTAATTCTTCTCCGAGCGAAGCATCTCCACAACCAAGATCAAGAATGGTCTTCTCCCGAACATCGCCTAGTAATGTCATAAGAGCAGGATACTCGATGACTTTATTCGGGCTTTCTTCCCTATGTCGTCTAGCCATATAGTTCTCAAAAAAATCGTGATCATCATAAACCCGCGAACCGCTATATTCCATTTTCAGTATCTCCTTTATGAATAAGTGACTAGTTCAACCTGTATTTTTTATCGCCTTTGTTGCTATAAAGGTTTTAATATATTGATCGATTAGGCGACTCCCTCCAAAATCATCTTCATAAAAACCGTTAATGACAAATCCTGCATCAATCTGTCCCTGTATTTGATCTTCCAGCGTATGTCCGAACTCTAGGGCCAAGTTACTCTCTTTGTATTTCTGAAGTTCGTCTTTCGTTAACATTTCAAGAGGAGAGTATGGGATGCTATTCTTCACATCGAGAATTCCTTTCTCCTCTTGCTCATCATCAAAAAGATACAATAGTGGATTCGTAAATCCTGAAATAAGTGTGCCCCCTTCCTTCAGTACTCTTGCCGCCTCCTTCCAGACAGGTAATACATTTTCAACAAATACATTTGAAACAGGATGCACAATCACATCAAATGACTCATTTTCTAAAAAGGATAAATCCGTCATGTCTCCTTTAACAACAGTTAACTGAAAGTTATCCCTTTCAGTTACAAATCTGTCCTGTTCTAGCTGTTTCTCAGAAAGATCAACAACAGTCACTTCCGCCCCTGCTGCTGCAAGAATAGGACCTTGTTGACCCCCACCAGATGCTAAGCAGAGAATGCGCAAGCCCTTCAGATCAGCTGGAAACCAATGACGTGGAACAGCTTTCTCCGTCGTAACAGTAATACGCCAATTTCCTTCCTTACTTTCTCTGATCATTTCTTGAGTGACTGGCTTTGTATAAACGACTTGATCTTCAACCTTTTGATCCCAAACTTTACTGTTATACTCATTTGTTTTCATTCTTTCCCCCCACTTAACTAAAATCACTCTCGTTCTCCTATTCTGCTCAACTGGCAAAAAACCTGCTTCTTATTTTCCAATGTTTAGGCTTTTATCTAGGTGGACAAACACACATTTTCCAAATGATAGACAAATATACTGATCTTTGTCCCTCCGAGATACATACTATGCCATTACAAGCGTTTATATAAAAAGGAAGAAAGGATGCATGAATGTGCAAATGAACTTTTCACAACTTGAGAGCTATATCGGTAAGAATGTTCGAATTAACCGTGGAGGACCTGAAAGTCAGGAAGGAAAACTTCTTGAGCTTAAAGAGGATTTCTTAACATTGCTTGGACAAAAAAATACCGTTATCTTTTACCAGGGCACTCACATCAAAAGTGTCACAATTAACACGAAAGAGGAAGTAGAAGTTATTGTACCAATCGAAGAACCTGTTTTTGAATTTGTAAGTGGAGAAAGCTTCAGTGAAGTTCTTGATGAATTAGTCTTTAGTACGGTTCAAATTAATCGCGGTGGCCCTGAGAAAGTAGAAGGTGTTTTACTTGAAGTAAACGATGACCACATCATCGTAGGAAAGGAAGCAGAGTTGGTACACATCGCACTGTTTCATGTAAAAAGCGTTAGTAAGGTTGTTAAAATGACTGAACAAGAAGAGTCTAGTAACAATCAAGAAGACAATGCAAAAGAAAACCGAAGAGAAAACCTCTTTTCTAACTACTGGCAGCCTGTTTCAAAAAAATAAAAAGCGAATGCTTATGAAAGGTTAGGATATATGATGGCATATTTAAATAGCGATACGATCGCGCCATTGTTAGGTAAGCAAGTAAAAGTTAATCTAAAAGGCCCTGAAGCAAAAGTAGGCATTCTCTTTCATATTGCAACGGACCACTTTATGCTACAAACAGAGAAAGAAATGATTTATTACAATCTAGATCATGTTAAATCAGTTTCCGTTGATACAACAACTAATCCAGAAAGCATTGTAAATACGTTTTTTGATCCAATCCGAGGAAGCTCTATAACAGAAGTGTTAGGGGCGCTCCATTATAAATGGGTAAAGATTAATCGTGGCGGTCCAGAGCATGTTGAAGGTATTCTCATCAATGTAGCAAGCGACCATATTCTTCTATTAGTGAAAACTGAACTTGTTCGCATTACACTTTTCCATATTAAAAGCTTCAGTACTATCGAAACAATGATTAAGGAAGTTCCTGAAAAAATCGTCGAGGCTTAACTCGTATTCTTGAGAGGAAGAGAGAGCCATGATCGTCTATATCTCTCCTTACGCATTTCAAAAGTTAGTTCATGTGATGAGAAAATGACTCGCCTTTAATTTCATCGTTATCTACGCAGTCATCTTTCTCCTCACACTTATTTTTTTATGTAGATATGATTGTTCTATCAGAATCACTTGTTAATATGCCACAGCTGTTCTTCTCATTTGAAAGGAGGTTAATAGTGAGAAATTCATCAGATTTAACGAACGAAACCATTCGATTAAAAATGAACGGCACAAAAGACATTATCGGTGTGCTAATCGACTCTGGAAATGACATTCTTGTCTTATATAACGGCAAAGACTTCATCTATGTCTCTCAATACCATGTTCAGCATTATGATGTGTGTACGAAAGAAGATGAAAAAATTTCACTTCCAAAAGAGTCGCTATTTGAAGAACCTGAAACGTTAAATTCGATTTCGCTTCGTAAAGCACTCCAAGAATCAAAAGGAATGTTTACAGAGATTTATGTTACTGGCCATCACTCTCTTCATGGATACATCACAAGTATTATGAACGATTACGTTGTTTTCCAAAGTCCTATTCACAAAACGATGTATCTATCCATGAAACATCTAAAGTGGCTAATCCCTTATCAAGGTAACGAAAGACCATATCACTTAACGCAATCAGAATTCCCCGTTGTACCGATTGGACTCTCCTTATCACGCACATTAGAAGAGCAGCTAAAAAAAGTAACCAATCAAATAGTGATTTTCGATATATATGAAAATCAAAACAAAATAGGGAAATTAACAAGTATTCAGGAAAACCAGGTCACGTTAATGACGGCAAAAGAGGGTCAAGTTTTTATCAATTTCCACCATGTAAAATGCGTTCATTTCCCTTAAAGTCACGACTTCGATTCTCTCATTCCTTATAAAGGTGCTAGAATGCCAGTCTTACTCGTCCGTTCCATGAAAACGGGCTTTTTATTATGTTTTGATGAAATCCCCCTAGTTCCGCGGTAAGAGCATCACCGTTACACCTACTAAGCAAATGAACGCTCCAATTAAATCATAGCTATCAGGGACTTCCTTATCAATCCCCCATCCCCAAAGGACAGACATCACTATAAATACTCCACCATACGCCGCATAAACGCGACCGAACTCCGGATATACTTGCATAGTCGCAATCACCCCATAAAGAGCTAAAGAGATCCCACCAGCTAGTCCAAATATGCTCGAGTACCCTTCACGAAGCCAAAGCCAAATTAAATAACCACCTCCAATCTCTGCAAGCCCAGCTAAAATAAATAAGAGAATTGTTTTCATTTCACCTAACCTCCTTCACAATGCGATAAATGTTAAAAATACAAATCAAGCGCTAGTGTCATCCCGATCATCACTACCTTTTCTTCATAACTAAGATGACGAATATCAAGAAAATAATGATCTTCTTTTAAAAGATTATCTTTCATGGATTGATAAACAGCAGATCGTTTCTTAATCGTACCAACACACTTAACTGATTCATCGCTATACACAGAAAAATCTGTCGCACCAAACTTTCCAAGGGCTTTCAAAATGGCTCTACCCTTTTTGTCAAAAACCGTCATTTTGGGCGATTTTACTTTTACTTCAGGCTGGATCGTTCCAATCAATTCGCTTGCTGAATAAAGGAAGATGTCTTTGTAGTAACCGCGTGATTTATATAGAAGTAAATCTGGTTCGTTATCACAACGTATATGTACTTCACGACTAACAGCCTGGCGCAAGGTAAGAAACTTTAATAACCAATTCCATGGGCTCTTTGAAGGTATTTCTTCAATTGAACCTATTCCTTTTTTATTGCTCAATACAGTATACAATAGTCCATTCCCCGTATGATGCGTCTCTTTTCTAACTTCGATTTCTTCTATATACTCGAGCACGATTTATCCTCCCACCTAAATGGCTTCATTATAATGTATCTGCGAATGCGATTACAATTTCCTTCAACCACATCAAGTAGAATCATGTATTACTAATGGTAAAAACTAACCAGCAGGGACCAAAGTATGATAATCTATAAAAAAATGATTCTATTAAATGTAATATAAAAATTTTTTACATAAAAACATCACTACTCCAGGAAAAGAGGATGCCTCATGACGCAACGTGAAATTCAAATCCAATATTCTAAAAACACATGCGAACATGTCTATCAATTGGATCCAAACTCAATTCCTGTTCTTCACGTTTTACTTTCAGAAGAAGAGTTAGCGCTTCGTTTACAAAATTACTCATGTTCCCTCTCCATCATACAAAAATTCATGAAAAAGCTCCTTAGCTTTTTATCTGACACTCCAACCGTCGTGGTAACAACTGATCACGAGGGCTATGTATTAGATTCATATGGCGATGAATCCTTCGAACAAATGACAGCGTCACTCGGCATTCAAAAAGGCGTTAAGTTTGATGAAGCAACGGCTGGTACGAACGCCATTACACTTGCCTTAAAATACCAAGAACCGATTCATCTCATTGGGGATGATCATTATCACTACTGCTTTGAAGATGTGGCTTGCTACTCAGCACCATTCGCTTATCATAATGGGGAAATTATCGGTACGATCTCCCTCATGACAACTAAGAAATATGCGTCTCAATTGCATCTAGGCTTGCTTTCATCTTCTATAGATACGATTGAACGGGAGATCCAGGTTAACAAGCAGAACGAACAGCTCCATCTCTATAATCAGATGCTTATGCGTGCCACTCCAATCGGGATTGTCATTTCTGATCAAGATGGACAAATAAAAGAATTCAATCGAAGCGCTGAAAAACTAACGGGACTTAACAAAACCAAAATGATTGGCTATCCAATTACCGACATCCCTACTCTTAAACCGTTTTTCGATCATGTGCTTTCGAAAAAAAAGGGCATCGAAGACATCGAAATCACTTTTTTCAAAACCGATGAACGTAAATGCTTACTCGATATTTTGCCTCTTTACGATCATAACCAACAGCTAAGCGGAGCTTTCGCTCAATTCCGAGATATGACTTCTTATTATCAACTACAAGAACAGGTCATTCAATCTGAGAAGCTTTCTGCAATCGGAAAACTAGGTGCTGGTTTTGCTCATGAAATCCGCAACCCACTTACATCAATCATTGGCTTCACACAACTTTTGGATGTAGATGAAGAACAAGCCAATTACATTAGTATCATTAGAACTGAACTCGAACGCATGAAAAATCTTGTGAATCAATTTGTTATGATGGGCAAACCGACGATCAGCAAGCGAACGCTCAACGAGTTAAATCCCCTTGTATTTGAAACGGTTGAATTAATGAAAAGCAATGCTCACTTACATAATGTCCAACTTGAATTCGATGCGAACACTGAGAATATTACGGTTTGTATGGATTCCTCACAAATCAAACAAGTGCTTATTAATTTTATCAAGAATGCGATCGAAGCTATGCCTGAAGGCGGGGAAATCTCGGTTCATTTAACAAAAAATGAGGAAAATGCTGTTATCTCTATTGAAGATGATGGCAAAGGAATGAGCGAAGAAGAAGTGAAACAGCTAGGTACCCCTTTCTTTAGTACGAAAAGAAGCGGGCTTGGGATTGGACTATCGATTTGCTTTGATATTATGGAGGCTCATAATGGAGAAATTTCCATTGATTCAGAAATAGGAAAAGGTACAAAAGCCAGGCTCATTCTCCCTTACCATAAAGGAGAGAACTGAGCTTCTCTTTTTTCCTTACATGCTCAACACACCGATAACGTAAGGAGTAAAATCCAAATCACTAGTGCGTCTCCTCCATACTTTTCTCATGCTAATAGGCTCTTGTCTTTTAGTTCTAACCAAGAAGGATAGAACAAGGATAATACCGATCGTGAAGACAATGTCATCCATAGTTTTCAAATAGATACACTCTCTTTTTCACCCATGTTTCACGTCCTAGCTATAACCAAACAAAGGCTGTTCCCCTCTGCTAGGGGGAACAGCCTTTGTAAACTAATCATCTTTCCTAATTAATACATTTCTGAGACAGTTTTTGCTTGCATGTGAAGTCCAAGATAATCCGGTCCACCTGCTTTTGAATCTGTACCAGACATTTTAAATCCTCCAAATGGGTGGTACCCAACAATCGCGCCCGTACAGTTACGGTTAAAGTATAGGTTACCTACGTGGAAGTCCATTTTCGCTTGCTCAATGTGTGCACGATTATTCGTGATCACAGCACCAGTTAAGCCGTACTCCGTATTATTCGCAATTTCAATCGCTTCATCGAAGTTATCTGCTTTCGTTAAGCAAACAACTGGCCCGAAAATTTCTTCCTGCTGCATGCGTGATTTCGGAGCAAGGTCTGCAAATACAGTTGGCTTGATGAAGAACCCTTTCGAATCATCGCCTTCTCCACCAGCAACGAGGCGGCCTTCTTCTTTCCCAATTTCAATGTAGCTCATGATTTTATCAAATGATGCCTGATCAATAACTGGTCCCATGTACACATCTGGACCTGTCGTTTCACCTAGTGTAAGCTCATTTGTTAATTCCACAACGCGATCACGAACCTGATCATATACCTCTTTCAAAATGACCGCACGGGAGCCTGCAGAACATTTCTGACCTGAGAAGCCAAATGCTGAGACAACGATTGCCTGTGCAGCAAGTTCAAGATCAGAATCCTTATCCACAACGATCGTATCTTTACCACCCATCTCAACAATCACTCGCTTCAAGTGTTGTTGACCTGGCTGTACTTTCGCAGCGCGCTCATAAATGCGTGTACCGACTTCACGAGAACCAGTAAATGTGATGATCGATGTTTTTGGATGATCAACGAGATAGTCACCCACTTCAGCTCCGCTACCTGGCACAAAGTTCAATACACCTTTAGGGAGCCCCGCTTCTTCAAGCACTTCAACAAACTTCGCTGCAACAACCGGTGTTGCACTTGCCGGCTTAAGAAGTACTGTGTTTCCTGTAACAAGTGGCGCTACTGCTGTCCCTGCCATAATCGCAAACGCAAAGTTCCATGGAGGGATAACAAGAGCAACTCCGCTTGGCGTATAAACGTAACGGTTTTGCTCACCTGGACGGCTTTCAATCGCTTTCCCTTCCCCTAGCTCGATCATTTGACGAGCATAGTATTCCATGAAGTCGATTGCTTCTGCTGTATCAGCATCCGCTTCTTTCCACGGTTTACCTGCTTCATACACGAGGTAAGCAGAGAATTCATGTTTACGGCGACGGACAATCGCAGCTGCGCGGAATAGAAGTTCAGCACGAGAGCGAGCCGACCATTTTCTCCAGCCTTCAAATGCTTCATCTGCTGCTTGAATCGCGCGTTCCGCATGCTCTTTCGTTGCCTTTGATACGCGACCAACGATTTGTTCCTTGTTCGCAGGGTTAATGGAAACAATTTTATCTTCCGTGCTAACACGCTCACCATTGATGAGAAGATCATGGTCTTTTCCAAGTTCTTCTTTCACTAGTTTAAGAGCCTCTTCAAAAGCCTTTTTATTTTCCTTAACAGTAAAATCAGTAAACGGTTCGTGTTTGTATGGTACTACCATGAGTAAATTCCCCTTTCAAATTTATGAAGTTTATTTTTTAAATAATCCATTGAAAGCAAAGGCGATGTTCGCAGGTCGTTCCGCCAACCGCCGCATAAAATACCCATACCAATCGTTCCCATAAGGTAGGTATACTCTTACCGCATAACCTTCAGCAAGAAGATCTAGCTGACTCTGGCTTCGCATGCCGTAAAGCATTTGAAACTCAAATTGATCTTTCGGAATATCATGTTCTTTCACGAATTCTTTCGTAAAGTTAATAATGGCATCATCATGACTAGCGATGGCTGTAAAATTCCCATTCAATAAATGTTTCTTTATCAGCAGCTTCAAGTTATGATCCACATCTGATTTCGCTGGAAAAGCAACTTTCGCGGCTTCCTTATACGCCCCTTTCACAAGACGTAAATTCGGCTTTACTTCATTTAAATCATCTAAATCTTGTTCAGATCGGTATAAATAGGACTGAACAACCGTTCCAATATTGTCGTACTTTCTCTTCAGGTCCTTATAAAGCTGAAGCGTTGCCTCTGTTCGTGTCGAATCTTCCATATCGATCGTGACGAATACATCATGCTTCACCGCTTCTTCCATAATCTCAATCATGTTACGCCATACAAGATCATGGCTAATATCAAGACCAAGTGAAGTGACTTTCAAAGACATCTGAGAATTTAGTTGATGAGCACTAATCATGCGGATTGAATTGATGCACTCCTGAGTTCGCTCCTTCGCTTCTATTTCAGAAGAAACAAATTCCCCAAGATGATCCACCGTTACCCGAAGCCCCTGACTATTCAAATTCTGAATAAGAGGCACCGCATGCTCAAAAGTCTCACCCCCAACAATCTTATCCGCCCCAAACTTACTACCCCATCGTTTGGCGAGCCGATCAAGCGAGGGCCTACTAGCGAGAAAAAGGAAAAAACTCTTGTTGATGGCTTCCAACTCTACCACGCTCCTTTTAACCCTATATCTCCAATCATTCATAAAGCTTACTCCAAAGAAAGTTTTTGTTTTCTTGTGAAAATTATATCGATTTCAACCCCCATCTGGCAACGTGGTCAAAACACAATAGTTTAGCAGAGATTTTGTGGTTTAAACACAATGAATAAAGCGGAGACGAGCGTTTAGAAACGGAGATATTGGAACTCTTGAACTAGAACACGCTTTTTGTGTTCTGGTGAAAGAGTGAAATATCGCAGTTTCTGCGAGTCGTAGCTGGATCTCAGGAAAAGCGAAGACGAGCGTTTAGAAACGGGGATATTGGAACTCTTGAACTAGAACACGCCCTTTGTGTTCTGGTGAAAGAGTGAAATATCGCAGTTTCTGCGAGTCGTAGCTGGATCTCGGGAAAAGCGAAAGTGGGCGTTTAGACACGACAGGCACTGCAGCTGGATCTCACGAAAAGCGGAGCGGGCCCATTTAAATCCGCAGGATGTTGGAGCCCATGAGAGTGAAACGCTTTTTGTCTCATTCGATTGGGTGAAACAGCCGGAGGATTTGGCCCGCGCAGTTAGGGGCGTTTAGACACGACAGGCACTGGAGCCGTGAAAAGCGGAGCCCCCGTTTAGTGAGGGGAATTTCCGGTTTGGCCAATATATTTCCGATTTGGACAATAAACCACTCTCTCCCCCACGAAAACCAGCTATTGCGCCACACTTTCCAGCCCTAAACGACAGAAAAGAAGCTGCACAATGTGCAGCTTCATAGGTTAGTCAATAAAAAAGCTCCCAGCCCAATCAAATAGGCTACTTCGCAGTACTTTTCTGTTCCTCTACGGCAGAAAGGTACCGATTATAGTAAGACGGTATGTTGTTTAGCAACAACAACTCGATATATATGTGACTTTTCATATTAAAATCATCAAAATCAATGTCGGTTAGATCCTGAATCTGCTTCATGCGATAGTTCAGCGTGTTTGGGTGGATAAACAGCTCAGCCGCGGTACTTTTCCCCTTACCGTTGTTCGATAAATACACTTCTAGCGTCTTTAACAGACTGGAATGACTAACTGAATCCTTTTCCATCAAGTTAAGCAAATTCTGATTAAAATAATGCTCTGTATTGTTTTTCTCATAAAGGGCAGCAAGATACCGGTAGACGCCAAGCTTTGAGAACTCACGTGGCATGACATCTGGCCTTGGACCAATGAAGTCAGCTGTCTCAATCACTTCTAATGCTTCCAAGAAGCTCTTCCTCATCTCAATGAGCTCCGTATATTCTTTCCCAATCCCAATCAAGAAGGAATAAAATTCTTCATGAGTTAACGCACTCTTTACATACTCTATAAGCTCTCGGCTATTTTCAATCGCTGAGACTTTTCTATTTTTATCACCTGAAATAACAGCAACGATTTGAAGCTCAGTTTTCAGAACTTGAATTTTATGCCTCTTAAAACGGGATAAAAGCTCAAGAACTTCATTTAACAAAGGCTCCTGAGTAGGCTCAGCAATGGACATGACAAGTACGGAAAAGCGCTCAGGTAATGGCAAGCTCGCCACCTGGGCTTTACGCCTCATTTGATTTTCACTTTCGTATTCATGAAGGAGTACGTTCCAAAGCAACTTCTCCTGCTTCCCTTCATGTTCTTTCCCTTTTTGATAAGAATCATGAATAAGCTTTCCAATGTGAGGTGTGATTTCAGTAAGAAAAGCAACCTCTTCTTCAGTCAGAGGACTATTCGTTTCTTGAACCCAGAGATATCCCATTATCCGCTCTTCATAAATGGCTTTCACAACAATGCGTTGATAAAAACCAATTTCCTCAATTGGAGCAATTCGGATCGGTGCTTCGTTGTTCTCAAGCTGCTGGACGATCCCTTCTTTTTTCAATCGATCAATAATAAACACCGGGCATTTCTTATAGAGAATCGTCTTTTGCTGCGTTTGATCAAAGCTCTCCGATGCCGTGCTATATGAAATGAGTTCAAAGTTTTTGTTTTCAATAATGACCGGCTTATTTGTTGCGACACTGATCATCTCAGTCGCTTTATGAATATCGGTCGCTTCAAGAATGCGCTCTTTTGCTTCTACCATTATTTAACCCTCCCCTGTACCGCCAATTACATTAAAACCAAAGGGTTTAGCAATACCAGAATTAGTAATTCTTCATCTCCTTCTATTATATCGGTTTCTTCCTAAAAGAAAAATGATTAGCGCAGATTCACAAAGAATAAAGAACGCACCAAATGGATGCGTTCTTCTTCCGTTTAAAGTGCTTTTACAAGTCCGCCGTCTACAACGAGCGATTGGCCTGTCATATACGTATTTGCTCCTGAAGCAAGAAAAACAACTGTTTTCGCAAATTCATCAGGCTCCCCATATCGTTTCATTGGGATTGATTGCTCCACCTGTCCTTTGAGATCAGTCACATCCATCCCTAACTGATCTGCCTTGATTTGATCCAACTGTTCAACTCGATCCGTCCCAATACGTCCAGGACCAACCGTATTCACAAGAATATTGTGCTCGGCATATTCTTGTGAAAGACTTTTTGCTAGCCCTACGATACCCGCACGAAATGTATTTGATAAGATCAAATTATCTAGCGATTGCTTTATAGAGGAAGAGGCAATATTAACGATCCGCCCCCAGCCCTGTTCTTCCATAAAAGGAATAGCGGCCCGTGACGTTCGAACGAAGCTTAATAAATTTAGTTCAAAAGCATTCTGCCAATCTTCATCGCTGAAGTCCTCAAACTTACCAGCTGGAGGCCCGCCTGCATTATTAATTAAGACATCTACACTACCGTATGTTTCAGCTGCAAACGTCATCAATCGATTGATCTCATCCGCTTTTGTAACATCACAAACTCGAAATGTGACCTGATCATTTCCCGTCTCTGCAATCATTTCTTCGCACGCTTTCTTAAGTTCTTCTTCACTTCGACTAGAAAGAATAACATTTGCGCCTTCTTTCACAAAAGCCAGTGCTGACGCTTTTCCTAGTCCTTTACTTGCCGCTGTTACAACTACTGTTTTTCCTTCTAGATTGAGATCCATCCCTAACTCACTCCATTTTGAAATGTCATTTTCTACTATTCTAACACTATGAAATCGATGAAGTTAGGCATACACCTTTTATGCCGGAAAATAAATCTCAACAAAAATGAACTTTATCATCCTAATAATTGTATAAATATGTGAAAATAAAGAAATGAGAGGTGTGGATAAACATGGCTATCGGTTGGGTAATGGGGTTAATCGCAGCTGGGGTACTTGGAACTCTGTTTGCCGTCTTAATTGCAACGCTTCAAAAACATGTTCACAAAACGAATGGGAGAATTGACTTTCAAAAAACAAATCTTTATTTCTACTGGTCACGCTGGGATTATGTCATGATTGCATCGTCCATTTACTCATTCCTATGCATTACTGGGCTATTTGTTTTTCTAATTAAAGGTGAGAATATCGAAAATCCATTTGTTCAGTTCTTTCTACATCAAACGTTTGTCTTTCCACTTATTACGTTTCTGTGGTTTATTTTTCGTCTGGCTTACACGTATAAAGGGATAAAAGAGCGCTGGCCGAATGAGTTTTAAGGAAAGTGGCGATTATTCCTTAGAAGCAACCGTATCTATGACATTTGAGACTATTTATCTTATATACAAAGACCCACTTTATCGATTTATCTATCGTTATACGCGGGATGAGCAGTTTAGCATCGACATTGTGCAGGATACATTCGTTAAATTCCATAAATACCAGGATCGCTTTGATGGTACAAGAGCATCGCTTAAAACGTATCTATTTAAAATCGGTTATCAGCTGATGATCAATAAAATTAAACGGAGAAAAAAGTGGCATTCACTCATTCCCTTTCTAGTCAAGGGAGAAGAAAGTTTCTCTAGTGATACTGTTGAGAAAATGACAATTCAGTGGGCTATTAAAGAACTTTCTGAAAAACATCGGTCGGTTATCCTTCTCATCTATTATCATGATATGACTCAAGAAGAAACCGCCAACGTTCTAGATATCCCCGTTGGAACCGTTAAATCAAGATTATCTAAAGCGATCAAACACTTAAGAGAATTATTGGAGGGGCAAAATGATGAAATCACACTATAAGCACGACCTACCTAAAGAACTCCGTGAACAGCTCGACCAGTACACTGTCGATGTTCCTCCTATCCCCTTTAAACAGAAGAAAAGCGATCGTCTAGCTGATTTTTTAGCTACGCCAGTACAAAACCCACTAGAAAATCACTCCATGACACCTGGTCTTTTACTAAAGATTCAATTAGCTCCTATCGTCGTAACCATTGCTTTATCGGCAGGTTTCTTAATCATTCTTTAGATATCAATTCGAAAGGGACCTTCTTTGAAGGTCCCTTTCCTTTACTTCAACAATTTCCGTCTTTTACTAATGAAGTGTTAGATATAACATTCATTCACTTTATCTCTCATTCATAAAAAAACTCATCAAATCAGCCGTTCTGGTACGAAATGATTCATAGTTATGCTCCCCATCCTTTATCAACTGAAATTGCACACATGAAGCTTTCTCCTCGAGCATTTGATATATTCGATCATTTGAATTCAGAAATGCTTTATCAATCCGCTCGTCTCCAGATTCCTTATCACCGCAATCCAAATAAATACAACTACGATCTGTTAGTTCAGACTCCAAGATAAATTTCTCCAACTCTTCTTGGTTTCGAAAAAAAGCGGAAGAGATGCCAGCTCCTTTACTGAAAACAGTAGGATAACGACAGAGGGCATATGTAGTAAGTAATCCCCCTAAAGAAATTCCCGCCATAAAATTTGTGTTTATAAGAGTTCGATATGTAGCGTCGATAGCTGGCTTTAAATCTTTTACGATATATTCGAGATACTCTCGACCCTTCGCTTCTACGATGTCACTTTTACCTGTTAGCTCTTCACTTAACTGGCCATGCTTCCATAAGCCATACTCTTCCATTCGTTTAGCTCCTGAATCAAAAGCAACAACAATAAGCTGAAACTTTTTTTGCTCCAAATAGTTTAACAACCTCAGCGAACTTCCACCAACTGCATCCTGATCTTCAAATACGTTTTGTCCATCATGCATATAAAGAACCGGGTAGCTTCTATCTGTATGAGCGTACTCATGAGGCAAATAGACGCGAATGATCCTCTCTTCTTGAAACACCGGAATCCAATATTTACTTTTCACTAACATTTTTCATACACCCCCTCCGCTTCCTTTCCTTTTCTATCAAAATCTAACGGTTCCTCTATTAACACTAAAAAAGCTAGTCTCCTTTTCCAATTGGAAAAGGAGACTAGCTTTACCATGATGTTTAATTTGCTCAGGAAGGTACTCCTACTCTCGCTTCCTCACATGCATCTTCAAAATCCCAGTCGGCCCCTTTTGATTCAACTGAATCATTTGCTCAGCCATTTCTTCCGGTGTGTATGGCATCTCATTTTCTAGCCACCAGGAAATCATTCCTGTATACGCAGAAGCGATATAGCTTGCGATCACCTCACTTGGTAATGGCAAAGGTTCGAACCTCCCCTTTGCAATGCGGTTATCGTAGAAATCAAAAAAGAAGCTGCGCATATGATCCAGAAAATTTGGCATCCCTTTCTTGATTAACATCACGTGGAAAAACTTATCGTATTCGGCAATGCTCGAAAAGATGTGCTCTGCAATATATCGCTGCAATTCATCAATCGGCAAATTGCCAGGTGGAATGGTTAGTGCTTCACCAAACAGCTGACTCAGCATTTCATCAACCGTTTGCAACAGTAATTCTTCTTTATCCTGGTAATGCAAATAAAAGGTAGCTCGGTTAACCGTTGCTTCTGTTGTAATATCTGCAATAGTGATTTTCTCGTATTCTTTTACTGACATCAGGTGAATAAATGCATTCTGCAAAAGCTTTTTTGTTCGTGTTACCCGTGGATCCTCTTTCTCTCTCATGAAAAATCTCCTTCAAAATTAACTTTTTATCAACGTTTATATCACATGTGTTGTTTAGACTACATAACTCAATAACTTGATTATTGCTCATTTTCATCACTCTGTTACACTATTTTACGACACTTGTTGTATAAAGTGAAACTTCCATCAGAGGGGGTTTTTTCTTCTTCCCCTCTGATGGTTAGATGAACCAATCTGACCTTTAGGGGAAGTTGCCCCCACCTTAAGGTGAGATAGATAACAACCGTTGTTCTTGTTATGAACGATTCGTAATAGGAGGTTAAGTTTAATGAATGAAAAGAAATTCACGAAAGCAAGATGGATAACGATCGCCGCAACCTTCCTTGCGTTTATGGGTATTGGGATTGTCGATCCGATTCTTCCAACGATCGCAGAGCAAATTGGAGCGAACCACTGGCAGGTTGAAATGCTGTTTACTGCTTACATTTTGACAATGGCGGTTATGATGATTCCAGCCGGTATTTTTGCAAGTCGATTTGGTGATAAGCGCATGATGGTATTTGGTTTATTTATCGTTACGGTCTTTGCACTGCTTTGCGCTCTTTCAAATGGAATCGCTAGCCTATCTATTTTTAGAGCAGGTTGGGGATTTGGTAATTCTATGTTCTTCGCGACAGCTATGACGCTTTTAATCGCTTTATCTAAAGACCCACAAAAAGCCGTTGGCTACTATGAAGCAGCTATTGGACTTGGAATGGCGGGCGGACCACTTGTAGGTGGTGTTCTTGGTGGTTATTCATGGAGATTCCCTTTCTTTGCAACGTCCATCTTAATTCTAACTGCATTCTGCCTTGTTCTATTCTTTGTGTTTGAACCAAATGGCAAACAAAAACGCAAGCCTGTTGGAATGAGTGAGTTAAAAGGACTTTTCTCATACAAGCCATTCCTAACTTCCGCTCTTGCAGCAATGCTTTATTACTATGGATTTTTCGTAGTTCTGGCTTATACGCCACTGATTATCGGACTTAATGCGATTCAAATTGGATTTGTCTTCTTTGGCTGGGGATTAATGCTCGCTTATGGATCAGCCATATTAAGTCACCAGCTTGAGAAGAAGTTTCTACCTAAGAAGATTCTTCCGTATAGCTTATTGATTTTTGCTACCTTACTAGCCTTACTATTTGTTGTTCCATCAACACCTCTTCTGATTACTGTCGTGATCGTCTCAGGTCTTGCTTCCGGACTAAATAATGCGTTATTTACAAGCTACGTTATGGAGGTTTCTCCATATGAAAGAAGCATTACGTCAGGAGGATACAATTTCCTCCGCTGGCTCGGTGCGGCCATTGCTCCTGTTCTTTCCGGTTTGATTGGTCAAGGAGTATCAGCTCACGCACCGTTCCTCGTTGCAGCTGTCCTGAGTGCTGGAGGAATCGGATTAATGCTAATGAAGCCTAAGCCGGCTACGTTAGATACTGAAATGAGTGCATAAAAAAAGCGTAAAGCAGTGTCTGCTTTACGCTTTTTTTTGATTATTTTTCGATTTTATCTCCATCTTTTTCCCACGCAGCAAATCCACCGCTATAGTTTAAAATGTCCTTGAAACCGAGTGATTGTAGTAAACTTGTTCCGATTGCTGAACGAGTACCAGACTGACAGTGAACGACGATTGTTTTATCTTCTGGAATGTCATTCGCCTGTTCTTCTAAATAGCCAAGCATGTGATGATTAGCTCCAGGAATATGGCCTGCGTTCCATTCATTTTCTTTTCGAATATCTACAACATAAACATCTTCTTTGTCATATACATCATTCAATTGTTCCGTTGAGATAAAGGAATATCCCTCTAGATCATCCCACTGGGAAAGAAGTTCTGGACTTGCATAGCCACGTATATGGTCGATCCCAATCGAATGGAAGGCCTTCACAATCTCGTCTTTCTGCTCATCGTCTGCAATGAGCAGAAGATCGTGATCATAATCTAGAACCCAGCCTGACCAATTCGTAAAGGCTTTATTAAATGGAAGATTAATCGCTCCATCAATATGTCCTTCTGCAAAATCCTGTGCAGGACGTGTATCAACGATTGTTGTGTTGTCCTTCCGTGCAAGCGCACGGAACTCGTCAACATTCATAATCTTCTCGAGTTCTTCCCCTGATAACACGTTAGGTCCTTCTTTATTGACCTTTTTCATAACGGCAAAGTATGTTGGGGCTTCTGGCTGTTCATTTAATAGTTCTTTAACGAATTCCCCTTCGTTCTCTTCTTTCAAAGCCCAATTATTTCGGAGCTCATAGCCCACTGTTGATTGCGGCACAGCACCAAGAGATTTCCCACAAGCACTACCTGCACCGTGTCCTGGCCAAACCGTTAGATATTCTGGTAGCTCTTTAAATTTTTGAAGTGATTGGAACATCGCCTTCGCTCCAGTTTCCGCTGTGCCTACAGCACCTGCGGCTTTTTCAAGCAAATCCGGACGACCAATATCCCCAACAAAGACAAAGTCTCCTGTGAAAATGCCCATTGGTACTTCTGAGCCACCACCGCGATCAGTGAGTTCGAACGAAATACTTTCCGGGGTATGGCCTGGGGTATGCATCACGCGAAGTTCTACATTACCAACGCTAATAATTGAACCGTCCGTTACTAGTTCGACATTTAATCCTTCTAGATAACCGTATTTCCAGTCTTGATCTCCTTCATCTGATAAATATAATTTCACATCATGCTTTTCAGCTAATTGTCTCGCGCCTGATACAAAATCGGCGTGTATATGCGTTTCAGCTGCGGCCACAAGATGAAACCCTTCTTTTTTCGCTGTTTCTAAATACGGTGTCACGTCACGCGCAGGGTCAATCACAAGCGCTTCACCAGTTCGTTGACAACCGATCATATAAGAATACTGTGCCAATTTCTCATCAAAGAAAGTACGTAAATACATGATTTAATCCTCCCGAAAACGTATTATTAATTACCCCACAGGGTATTTGATTTCATCATAAACTTTTTTAAACTTTTCATCAACCTTCTTGCTTTATACCCTGAATAACTAGTTCTCTAAAACATCATTTTCCCCTTCTAAAGAAAAAGAGAGTGCTCTTTATTATTTTCAATCTTGAACACAATAAATAGCTCTTAACAGAACGCCATTTTCTAGTGTTTACTTCAATTCACATGTTTATCGATCTTTAAATTGTTTAAATTATAGTAAAAATCCAAATAATAGCGCTTTTATTTAATCTACAAAGTTTTTCGATTCAGTACTATATAACTATTTTAATTGAATTATTTTCTACTAAATACAAATAATAACCAATAATACGCGAATAAAGTAGTGTGTATTTAGATTCTCATCCGTTATATTCCCAAAGTATTCCACATAGATTATTTCCCGCTTTTTTTATTACACAATTTGTTGTGATAGCATATTTAACGGTGCGCACCTAAGAAAAAACACAACTAAGACAAGGAAGTGACGTTTACGTAATGGAAATTACACACAATCCTAACCTTCTATGGTTTGTTATTGCTTATGGCATTCTCATGGTGGGACTTGGAATTTATTTCTCTAAAAAAGTGTCAAATAGTGAGGATTTTATTCTCGCTGGTAAAGGACTTGGTGCTCTAGTATTAACGGGTACACTGCTAGCAACTTGGACAGGTAGTGGAAGCATCTCAGGTGGCGAAACATCCATGGCCTACAGCTATGGCATTATTCCTGCGTTTCTTATGGCCATTCCAACGATAGTAGGTATCTTGATTCTTTATATCATTGCTCCAAGAATCCGAGCATTTGGGAAATATACAGTTTCTTCTATTCTTGAAGAAAAATACGGTTCATTCGCGAGGACGCTGGCAGGCATTATCATTATTCTTGCCTATGTAGGAATTGTTTCCTATCAAATGAAAGGGTTTGGTTTCATTCTGAATCTGACAACAGGTATTTCAGTTGAAACAGGTACTATTATCGGTGCCGCTCTTATCATCTTCCTAGCAACGATTGGTGGATTACGCTCGGTAGCTCCTACTGATGCTGTAAGTGCCATTTTGATGGTTGTAGGGCTAGGAATCACGTTACCAACCATATTTATTATTGCTGGTGGTTGGGACAGCATCCTGGCGAATGTACCAAAAGAACACTTAACATTTAGCGGTCAGTTATCGAACATTCAATTATTAGGTTATTTATTACCTTCTCTCTTTCTATTATTGGCTGACCAGAACATGTACCAACGGTTGGCTTCATCAAGTGGAGATCGTTCATCGAAAAAAGCTCAAATTGGTTGGCTTGTGGCGATGCTTCTGATTTCTCCAACAATTAGTTTAATCGCTTTTGCAGCACGTTCTATCTTCCCTGATATCGATCCAGGGATGGCACTGATGGCAACAACTGTCGTGATGCCAACGTTTGTCGGGGGAATTTTATTAACAGCAGCAACAGCATTTATCATCACTACAGGTAACTCTTACCTTCTTTCTGCCGCTACAAACGTCACGTATGATCTGTACGGAAAATATTTAAAAAAGGATGCGACTGATAAACAGTTGTTAGTCATGACCAAATGGTTCATCGTCATCCTCGGGGTTCTTGCTTATGTCATTATTAGCTTCTTCCCTACAGTATTATCTGTTCAAATGTATGCTTATACCGTTTACGGAGCTGGTATTACTCCTGCCGTATTAGCTGTCTTCTTCTGGAAACGAGTTAACCTTTATGGCGGTGTATCCTCTATGATCGCCGGTGTGGTGACAACGCTTGTTTGGGAAATCCCACTTGCAAAACCATTTGAACTAAATAGTGTTCTTTTCGCTGTTCCAGTAGCTGTTATCGTATTAATTGTCGTTACATTATTAACAACAAATAAAACAAAGTCTGTATAAATCAGTAGTCATATAAATTTTAAAGAACAGGTTGTGAGAAAAAATGAATCATCGTTTAGAGAACTTTTCGAATTGGCTAGAAGAAACTGGACAAACCTTTGCGTTTGTTCATTCTTCTTCCAATGTATTCTATCTTTCCAACTTTGAATGTGAACCACATGAACGACTATTAGGTTTATTTATTTTCCCGGATGCAGAGCCATTTCTAGTTTGTCCGGGAATGGAAGTATCTCAAGCAAGAGATGCAGGATGGAAACATGAGATTATCGGACATGGAGATGCCGATGATCCATGGGAATTTATCCATAATGCCTTGAAGAGTCGTGGTATTAAAGAAGCGAATCAGGTAGCTATAGAGAAAGAGACCCTCTCTTATGGACGCGCTGAACAAATTATGAAACGTTATCCATCTGTTTCATTTACAAGTGCTGAAGAGAAACTTCACGAACTACGTTTGATTAAAGATGAGCAAGAATTAGAGATCCTAAGAAGAGCTGCTGAACTAGCAGACTTCGGAGTTGAGACGGGAGTTAAAGCGCTCCAAGAAGGTTGTACTGAGATGGAAGTTCTTGCAACGATTGAGTACGAACTTAAGAAAAAAGGAATTCGTGAAATGTCCTTTTCAACAATGGTGCTTTTCGGTGAAAAAGCAGGACAGCCACACGGTAACCCTGGCGATCGTAAGCTAAAAAGAGGCGACCTTGTTTTATTCGACCTTGGTGTGGTGCTAGATGGTTATTGTTCAGACATTACGCGAACAGTTGCTTACAAAGAAGTGAATGAAAAGCAAAAAGAAATTTATGATGTCGTATTGAACGCGCAGCTTGAAACGCTCAATATCTCTCAACCTGGAACAAGACTTGGGGATCTTGATAAAACGGCGAGACGAATCATTGCAGACGCTGGATATGGAGACCAGTTCCCTCATCGCATCGGTCATGGAATTGGAATTGAAGTTCATGAATATCCATCTATGAGTGAAAACAACGACTCTCTTCTAGTTGAAGGAATGACATATACGATCGAACCAGGCATCTATGTACCTGAAGTAGGCGGAGTTCGAATTGAAGATGATGTTCTTGTTACGAAAACAGGGTATGAAACATTAACAAAGTATCCGAAAGAACTTCAAATTATTGAATAAGCTCCCAAGGAACGCCTTTCATAGGGCGTTCCTTTTTATATGATGAATTCCTTCTCGTACATATGATTGTTTTCTAACCTCCATCATTTACGTAAGCTAAACTTTTTGATAAATAGAACATCTTCTAATCGTGTTACAAACACATCAGATACGGGAACGCTCTTCTTACAGCACTTTATATTTGGTCATAACTCACCACAATACTACTTTGGAGGTTTTAAATGTTTACCTTAAGCGATATCCCAATGTTCTTCGTGAACTTTTTCATCATATTACCGATCATTACTCTACTACATGAAGCTGGTCACGTTCTTGTTGCAAGGATTTTCGGAGGAAAAATTAAATTCTGTATCGGCACTGGCAAGACCATTTTTAATATCGGACCTCTAGAAGTTAAAAAGAAGTACTTTATGGAAGGATGGTGTCAGTACGAGGATCTCACTTACAACAAGACATGGGCACACGTTGCCATCTATGCGGCAGGTAGTTTATTTAACATCATTGTCGTTCTTATTATGAACGCATTGATTTATGCGGAAGTCCTTCCAGTAGACCTATTCTTCTATCAATTCACTTACTTCTCCATCTACTTTATCTTCTTCTCTCTCATGCCTTATCGAAATGATTCTGGTAAACCAAGCGACGGCATGGCTATTATTGATGTACTTCGCTACGGAAAAGCAGAAGATCCAATCGATTGATCGATGACATAACTTTCATAGAAATAGCTACTTTTCGTCCGAAGAGTGGCTATTTCTTTGACTTGAGAACCTTCCTTCTATGATGAGGGGCATTAAAGGAAAGATAATCCTCTTTAAATATCACATCATGATTTCAAAAGATTATTTTTCCAATCATTTGCATATTCATGGGTTTTAAGACCCTTTAGTTAACAAGATCTTCAATCTTTTTAGGTCCTCTGCTTTATTGTTAAGCTTTTCCAATAGGTTTAAAATAGAAAGGGAATGAATGTTCATTCCGTATGTTGTGTAAGAAAGGGGGATGCTTGTGACGACCCAAAATAAACGGGAAAACATTATGACAAGCGCTCTTGCTTTATTTGCCGAGCGAGGTTTTGATGCGACTACCGTGCCAATGATTGCCACCTCAGCTAATGTGGGTGCTGGCACGATCTACCGTTATTTTGAGAATAAAGAGGTGCTCGTTAACACCCTTTTTCAAGATTATGTTCGAACATTTACAAAGACGATTGAGGATCAATTTCCTTATCATCAGTCCGTTCGTGATCAGTTTCATCATATATTTAAAGCCATGATTTTGTTTACAAATCAAAATGAACATGCGCTCTATTTTATTAAAAAGCATAGTGCCGCACACTTTCTAGACAGTCAAAGTCAGGAAGATTTCACACAGCTGCTTAATCTATTAAGAAGCTTCTTTGATATTGGTAAACAACAATCAGTAATTCGAAACCTGCCTTCTGAAGCCTTAATCGCCATCCTTTATGGAGCTTTTCTAGAACTTCAGAATCTTGTAAGAGCAGGTGAACTTCATCCCGACCTAGAGCTTCTTTCAGGTATTGAGAATAGCTTATGGGATTCCGTAAGATCACATTCGTGAAGAGCATTTGCTCTTCATAAAGCGAAATGAATGAACGTTCATTCCGCTAATTAACAGATGAGGTGATTTAAACATGACTACTAAGAAATCGTTCCCACAACCCCGAACATATGGACCTTTAGGAAGCATTCCTCTTATTGATAAAGAAAAACCTATTCAATCGTTTATGAGACTAGCAAAAGAATTTGGTCCAATCTACCAATTTCAATTTCCTGGCCGCACAAGTACATTCGTGTCCAGCGCAGATCTTGTCGCTGAAATTACCGATGAGAAGCGGTTTGACAAAAAAGTAGGACCCGCCCTCCAAAAAGTTCGTGCTTTCGGTGGAGATGGTCTATTTACAAGCGAAACGGAAGAACCAAATTGGAAAAAAGCCCATAATATTCTTCTACCAAGCTTTAGCCAACAGGCCATGAAAGGCTACCATAACAAAATGGTTGATATTGCTACACAGCTTATTCAAAAATGGGCACGATTAAATCCAGATGAAGAAGTCGATGTATCTGAAGACATGACTCGCTTAACGCTTGATACTATTGGTCTTTGTGGATTCGACTTTCGTTTTAATAGCTTCTACAGAGAGAATAATCATGAGTTTGTCGATGCTATGGTTCGTGCGCTAGATGAAGCAATGAATCAATCACAACGTCTCGGCGTTCAAGATAAGCTAATGGTAAGATCTAAAAAGCAATTTCGAGAAGACATTGACTATATGTTCAATCTTGTCGATGACTTAATCGCCGATCGTAAGAAAAACGGTGATCAGGGTGAAGATGATCTTCTATCTCATATGTTAAAAGGAAAAGACCCAGAGACAGGTGAACCTCTTGATGATAAAAACATTCGTTTCCAAATTATTACCTTTTTAATAGCCGGGCACGAAACTACCAGCGGTCTGCTTTCATTTACCCTTTACTATTTAATGAACAATCCTGACAAACTAGCCAAAGCACAGGAAGAAGTCGATCGCGTTGTTGGAGATGGCATTCCTGACTATAAGCAAGTGAAACAGCTTAAATATGTCCGAATGATTTTAAATGAAACGCTTCGGTTATGGCCAACGGCTCCCGCGTTTACTCTTTATGCGAAAGAAGACACCACGTTAAACGGTGAATATGATGTGAAAAAAGGGGATGATTTTACCCTTCTCTTACCAGAACTTCACCGTGATAAATCCATCTGGGGTGAAGATGTCGAATCATTTATTCCAGAGCGTTTTGAAGACCCATCTTCTATCCCGGCCCATGCTTTTAAACCATTTGGTAATGGACAGCGTGCTTGTATCGGACAACAGTTCTCTCTTCACGAATCTACGCTTTTGCTTGGTATGATCATCCAGAATTTCGAACTGATTGATCATGCGAATTATCAGCTAGATGTGAAAGAAACATTAACATTAAAACCTGACGGCATGAAAATGAAGGTGAAACCACGAAAAGAATCGATTTCTTTTGTAACTCAAGCTTCTGAGCCTGTTCAAAAAGATAAGAAAACTGCGCCAACACCCGTTGAAAATGCGCACGGCACTCCTCTTCTTGTCTTATATGGTTCAAACCTCGGATCAGCTGAAGGTATTGCACGTGACCTTGCTGAGACTGGTCGACAACAAGGCTTTAGCTCTCAAGTTGGACCACTGAACGATTATGTGAATGAACTTCCACAGGAAGGGGCTGTTCTGATTGTGTCTGCTTCCTATAACGGAAATCCTCCAGACAATGCGGATGAATTTGTACAGTGGCTCGATGAGATGGAAGATGGAGCAGTAAATGGTGTGCAATATGCTGTATTTGGTTGCGGTGACCGTAACTGGGCAAACACTTATCAACGTATCCCTTCTTTCATCGACGAGCAATTATCTCAAAAAGGTGCAAAGCGAATGGCTGAAACTGGATTTGGTGATGCAAGTGATGACTTTGAAGGCGATTATGAGAAATGGGAAGCAACGCTTTGGCCAAATCTCGCAGAAGCGATGAATATAGAATTAAATGAAAATAATGCAGAAAACAGCGCGATCTCTATGAGCTTCGTGAGTGGCGTAAGTGATACGCCTCTCGCTAGAACACATCATGCTTTCACTGCTATTATTAATCGAAATGTAGAATTACAGCATACAGAGAGCGGTAGAAGCACGCGTCACATTGAACTGATGCTTCCTGATGGCGCTTCATACCAGGAAGGTGATCATGTTGGTATCCTTCCACAAAACAGTGATAACATGGTTAATCGCGTCCTCGAGCGCTTCTCTTTAAATGGTCATGATCACGTTCTACTGACTGGAGATTCTGGTAAAGCAGCGCATCTTCCTACTGACAAACCAGTGAAACTCCAGGAACTTCTTTCTTCTTATGTAGAGCTTCAAGAACCAGCAACCCGTTCTCAAATACGTGCGCTCGCTGCACATACAGTTTGCCCACCGCATGTTGTGGAGCTCGAGCAATTACTTGAAGATGACACATATAAAAAAGAAGTTCTTGAGAAACGCGTTACGATGCTTGAACTCGTTGAGGAGTACATGGCTTGTGAGATTCCATTTGAGCGATTCATTGCACTGCTTCCACCATTGAAAGCTCGCTACTACTCCATTTCTAGTTCTCCGCTTTACAAAGAGCGAGAAGCGAGCATGACTGTTAGTGTCGTTCGAGACACTGCATGGAATGGTAAAGGAGAGTACAAAGGTGTTGCCTCTAACTACCTGGCAACGTGTGAATTTGGTGACAAAGTGGCCTGCTTCATTAACACGCCACAGTCCAACTTCCAGCTTCCAGAAGATCCAGAAACGCCAATGGTCTTAATTGGACCTGGAACTGGCATTGCGCCATTTAGAGGGTTCATTCAAGCACGTCGCGAATTAAGCAAGCAGGGCGTCAAGCTTGGTGCTGCTCACCTCTACTTCGGCTGTCGTAATCCTGAACATGATTACTTATACCAGGAAGAGCTAGAGCAAGCTGAAAAAGATGGACTTGTTACCCTTCACACTGCTTTCTCTCGTTGCCCTGGAAAAGAAAAAACGTATGTTCAACACCTTGTATCCGATAACGCTACAGATGTTATCCCACTTCTAAAAGATGGTGGACGCTTGTACGTTTGCGGCGACGGTAGCCACATGGCTCCTGAAGTTGAGCAAACGATGATCGCAAGCTATCAATCGATGTATGAAACAACTGAGCAAGAAGCAATTCAATGGCTAGAGGAACTTGAGCGAGACGGCCGATATGCGAAAGACGTATGGGCTGGCGCTTAAAATACAGAAAAACAGCGCATCCAGGCGGATGCGCTGTTTTTTTCAACTTCTCATTTCACTGCACTTTCTTCATATCTTTTGCATGAACTGCTGATTGCACCACTTCATCTAGTGACTTGCCAAATCCAGCTTCCATAACCGCACTATAGGCGCCCTCGATCAATGGCGCATCTGCAATCTTGACGGAATGAGCATCTTCTATTAACTCGACCGCCATCTCTGCATTCATGACTGAGCTTCCGAAATCCACGAGAATAACAACGCCATCCCCATGATCAGCCTTTTCAATAGAGGTTTGAATCTTAATAGCACTCGTTCCCATTTCACCATCATCTGTTCCTCCAGCATCGAGCACAGTAACTTCAGGCTGTGCTTCATCAAGCATCTTTTTCAATCCCTTTGAAATATCAGGACTATGTGATACCAGGACAAGACTGACCATTAAGCTTCACCGTCCTTATCTAGAACTGTCGCAAGGGATTCTATGAGATAATAAGAAGACTGCGCCCCCGCATCCTGTTTACCTTTTGATTTTTCTTTGTAGTAAGCCGCTCTGCCTTTCTTGGCTTCATACTCTTTTACATGCTCAAGCGCCGCCTTCGCCTTTTCGATCAAATGAGTAGGTGTAAGTTCATTTCCCTTCTCTTCCATTAACTCAATGACAGGTTCAAGTAAGTCGATCATCGTCTTCTCTTCACGCTCAGCCTTACCTCGTTTCTTCATTCCATCCACGCCAACTCGAAGACTTGAAGAAAGGTCGCTAAGCTGCACTTCTGTTCCTTCTAACTGATTTCCAGCTTTCATGAAAAGAGTCCCGTAAAGCGGTCCTGAAGCACCGCCTATCTTAGACAACAGACTCGTTCCAACAGCCTTCAGTACTTTCCCTGGTTCATCCGTCTCTTCATTCAGCTGTTCGACAGCCGCCTTAAAGCCTCTTGTCATGTTAAGCCCATGATCTCCATCTCCAAGCACCTGGTCAAGATCAGTTAGCTTTTCTTTATTCGATTCTATCTTTTTAGCAGACTCTTTGATCCATTGTCTAGCCATCTCTGCTGTAAACATACATGATCCTCCTTAGTCGTTTATCGTCCATGCAATCGTCTGACATGGATTTGTCACGTATTTCTTTAGTTCATTCGTTAATTTTAGAACTGTTAAAGAAGCACCTGCCATTTCAAGGGCAGTCATATAGTTGCCAACTAACGTCAATTCCGATTTAATGCCTTTTTCCTTTAAGAGATCATGAATACGATTATTTAGAATGTACAGCTCCATTAAAGGAGTTGCTCCCATTCCGTTCACAATGACCGCTGTTTCATCGCCTTGTTTTAGTTGTAGTTCGGGTAGTACTTCTTCTACAAGACGCTCTGCCAATTCATCTGCCGAAACCAGTCCGATCGTTTCCATCCCAGGCTCACCATGAATACCAATCCCAAGCTCCATTTCATTTTCTTTAATATCAAATCCTGGATTTCCTGAGCCCGGAACCTGGGCCGGATGAAGCGCTGCCCCCATTGATCTGACGTTTTGAATCACTTCATCAGCAAGCGCTTTCACTTCTTTCAGTGTTTTACCTTCTTGTGCAGCTGCCCCTGCAATCTTATGAACGAAAATAGTTCCTGCTACGCCTCTTCGACCTGTCGTATGAGTACTATCCTCTACCGCAACGTCATCATTAACAATCACCTGTTCGACATTTATGCCTTCGTCCTCCGCCATCTCGGCTGCCATTTCAAAGTTCATAACATCACCAGTGTAATTCTTTGTAATAAGGAGAACTCCAGCCCCCTGATCAACCGCCTTAATCGCTTCTAACATCTGATCTGGTGTAGGGGACGTAAACACTTCTCCACTAACAGCTGCATCAAGCATACCTTCTCCAACGAATCCCGCATGTGCAGGTTCATGTCCACTTCCTCCACCGCTAACAATACCTACTTTGTTATCCGAAAGATTTTTTCTGACGAGGACAGTTGTACCTTCCAGTCTTTGATAAGATTCGGGATGTGCTTTCACCATTCCGTCTAGCATTTGGCTTACAACGTCATCTGGTTGATTAATTATTTTCTTCATCAGTTTATCCCTCCCAGAATGGTTATACCCGTGTTTTAGATTTCGCAAAAGTCGAAATAAAAGGAAAGGCCTCTATCTATAAAAAAGACGCTTCTGTTTTTCACAAAAGCGCCTTTAACATATGATTTTATAAATATTCTTCATGTGGTGCTTGCGCTGGGTATAGCACGTAATACAGCGGATAAGCTCTTTCATACCAGAACTGAATGATTGGGCCAAGCAAAAATACAAGTGCAATGGTCCCAACGCCGACAGGACCTCCGATCATTAGAGCAAGCGAAGCCATAACAACGGCGACAATTGTCTGTCCCATTTGTAAGCTAAGATTAAATCTAGAGCTAATAACGAGAAATAGCTGATCAAACGGTGCACGTGGAAACTGTGGCAATATATAGATGGCCACTCCTAGCCCAATCGCTCCCATCCCTGCAATAAGAATCGCTATTTTTGCCATCAGCGGTGCTGATGCTAACTGAACGGATGAAAATACAATCTCTAACCAGAAATCCAAAATAAAACTTTCTAAAATAATTGGTAGGATCGCTCCATACTCTGGCTTTTGTTTCATTAAATTCCCATTTAGGAATATAACCAGTATTTGAAATAAACCATACCAGAAACCAACAGTTAACCCAGCTAAATCGGAAAGACCTATAAAGAACGAAGTCCAAAATCCTGCGCCAAGCGTTGCATGAATAACTAGTGCAACACCAAAGAAGTTAATAAACATACCTAGAAGATAAACCGTAATTCGATAAACCATTACGACCTCCTCCCTTCCACTAAAAATAAAGAAAATCTGATAGCATGACGCTTAGAGAAAGCATCTTAATTCCCTCTTCTGACTGGCTAATCCAATCAGGCGTTGCATACCGCCTGTCCTTTGAGACGACATGTTCATACTTTTTGGAAGAGAGGATCTTACTAAGATTTTTCGAGACCATTTTATTAGCGATTGACTTCAACGTCAATCGCTTTTACTTTTAAAAAACATTCCAATTTTTTCGTTAGTTACAAAAAAATACTGCCCGTATTGGACAGCATTACATTATGGATTATTTTAGTATGATCTTGCTCATCTATTCTTAAAAAATATGCTTGGCTAGAGCCTGTTTTAACGTACTGTGAGTTTGGATAGAAGAAAAATCGATTCCGAGATGGATCATTGTTTGAGCGACTTCTGGTCTTATACCTGCTAAAATCCCCTTGACTCCTAGAAGTTCAAGTGAATAAATAATGTTAAAGATGTTATTTGCGACCATTGTATCCACGATGGTTACGCCAGAAAGATCAATAAATAAATGCGTTAATCGTTTTTCCGTTGATTCTCTTAGAGCTGTTTCCATCAGAAGACTCGCACGATGTGTATCAATATCGCCAACAATTGGTAATACTGCAACACCATCAAGAATCGGAACAACCGGTACAGAAAGCTCAAGAAAAACTTCCTGTGCATGGCTAAGCGTACTCTTAAATGATGCCACGTATGCTGTGCTATAGGCATAAACAGCATGATCAATCAAGCTATCTATGATTTTCCCTACTCTAAAAACACTTTGGACAGTATGATTCGCTTCGATCGTAACAAGTTCAACCACCGCCCAAATAGCCTGTCGAACTTCTGAAGTATTTTTTAGTGACTGATCTAACTCAGAGCCGTATTGAACGGCAAGCTCCCCTGTTTCTCTTCCCCACTTTGTTAAACGCGGCATTGTTGTTTCTAAACCACTTAGAATCGCATCAGCGCAAAGCTGAACAAGCTCAGTATGTAATTGCAATGCTTCTGCGTTATCAGCTCCTGGCTTAAGTAAGCCTTTGGCAATATCTAACTTTCTTGCTTCTAGCTGCTTCCCAATCATTTGAACTTCCTGTTCAATGATCGATTCTTGAACTGGCATATTTTAACCTCCGATAATAAATCGAATCTCTTCTTTATAATAGATGAACCTATTTCATTTTACATTAAAAACTTCATTCCATCTTCATTAATATTTAAGGGTACGATCAATATTCACAGTTGATTGGAGTTTCTTTTAAAACCCGTGACAATTAATTGCTTCACACAAATAATTTTCAAATGGGGATTTCCATCAAATCTTCAATGCTAGAACGACACTAAACCCCTGTTTGATCACTGTTTTTCAATACCTACAAGTATTCAAACTTATTGATACGAACCTTTGTATGGAAGTTAAAAAGAACGATTTTTCAGAAGAGGTTTGCTTTTTTTGGGAGACGTGTTATACTAAGGTTAATTATTGTTGTTCGGTACTGATTATTAAAGAGCAGGCTACTTTAGGAAGTACTTACATCTCAAATGATTATGTAGAGCAGTAATAGTAATATTTGTGCAAAATGCACTTGGAGGATACACACATGAACAAAGGTACAGTAAAATGGTTTAACGCAGAAAAAGGTTTTGGCTTCATCGAAGTTGAAGGCGGAGACGACGTATTCGTACATTTCTCAGCTATTCAAGGCGAAGGTTTCAAAACTCTTGAAGAAGGTCAAACAGTTACTTTCGACACTGAGCAAGGTAACCGCGGACCACAAGCTACTAACGTAGTTAAAGCGTAAATCATATAGAAAAAGCTCTTCCCCGGTGGAAGAGCTTTTTTATTATCTTTTTGTTGTTCTTCCTTACGCTTCCGGTTGCTCCTTCTCCTTCATAAATAACTCTGGATCCACTTCTCCTTCAATCGCAATGGCAGTCAATCCGTTCTCTGATGTGGTCTCATGCCATTCATCTTTATTCCAAAAAACAGCATCTCCTTCTCGTACTTTTATTAACTCATCCTCCTCTCCTCTCACAATACCTTCCCCTTTGATAATTAACAATAATTGAGGCGTCACAGCTTGATGGAACCCTATTATGCCTTCTTTGTCTAAATACATAACTCCAATATGTACACTTCCATCTGTTTGTGAAATTCGGGACATAATGAAGTTTGATCCGAACTTCGTTATTTCTTTTCCTGCCGATTTCCCAAAATGATAAATTTTCATATGCGCTACCTCCTCATATAGACCTAGCACCTTCATTTTCTCTACAGTAGCTTTGAAGGATTGTTCTATATTACCATAGTAATGTTTCATTTCCACTTATTCCTATTTCGAAACCTTCTTAGATTACTCATTTCCCTCCTCAATCAGTCATTCTTCTAACCGTATTCGATTTATAATGGGATTTCCCTGCTAATTTGTTTTCACAAAAGAAACCCTCCTTTATAAGGAGGGTTTCTCTTCACGTATGAAACAGTTTACCTTCAATCGCTTTTATATATCGAGTCGCGGATAGCTGAACAGATTGATCAGCATTGAATTTCACACTACGATGAAACGCATTGTATAGTCGATCATATTTTAGCAAATTCACCTTTCGCGCCATCTCTTCCACCTTTGATGCAGGCAATGGGATTAGATTTGGATAGCTATACATAAAGCTTACCCACTCCTGATCAGCTACAACTTGTATAATGTCACCTGTTAATAGCAAGCCCCTTCCTTCATTACCTTCTGGTACATGAAGAACTGCTCCTCCTTGGAAATGGCCGCCAAGGCGATAAATTGTTAAATTAGACGTTAGCTTTAATTCCTCCCCACTCCAAAAACGAATCATTTCAGACTCTCTCATCACCCACTCAGAGTCATCTTCATGAATGTAAATGGGAACGTTAAAGGCTTCAGCCCATTCGACTTGCGCAGAGTAATAATGGGGATGCGAAAGAGCAATTGCATCTAAGCCACCAATATCATTGATCTTTTGGATAGTATCCGAATCAATGTAAGAAATGCAATCCCAAAGCAGATTAAAATCTTTACTCTGAATGTGGTAAGCTGTTTGTCCAATCCCAAAGGTAGGTGCTGTCGTCACACTATGTAGTCCTTTTTCTTCCTCAATGATCTGGTTTTGGAATTGAGCTGCTTGCATTTCCTCCAGCGTTGTCCACTCTTGCCCTTCAGGGTTAACGTATTGCCTTTCTTCTTTACATATGAGGCATGTATCTGGATTCTTTTCCATCAGCTCATATTGCGTCCCACAAGTGATACAGATCGGTCGCTTCATTCCTATCTCCCTCTTTCCAAAGATTGATATCTATATGGAAATGATAACCTACTTAAAGAAACAAAAACTCTAGCTATTTACTTATTTTCATCTACAACTTTAGATGGAGATAGGCTATGTTTAACTTGAATAAGCCAAAATTGTGATTCACCAGCATGCACTAATCTTGCATATAAAAAAGCAACCCGCCACATTAGGCAGGTTGCTTTGCGATTATTTCTGTTCTTTTTCTTGAGCTGGATCTTCTTGTACTGGTTCCATTTGATCCACAGTATAGTTGTAATCGTTACGATCAACAGGAGTGAAGCCTTCAGGTTCATAGAAACGAAGTAGGTCACCATAGACGACTTTGTCTGATAGTTCCAGTGACTCTTCGACAAACTGTCCTGCCTGCTCACATGCCTCTGCGTCTACTTTTTCTCCTGTAGGATTCGCATAGCACTTCTCGTTGACAGATGTTACTTCTGGTGTTACAAAATCGCCATTTCGGAAAGGTACAATCTCACGGTGATCTTCTGACAGAAGATCAGATCCAAATGAGATGAAATCATCTGTTTCAACACCTAATAGGTGAAGAACGGTATCACGAACGTCCATATGACCACCATATTCATGTACTTGCTTTCCTTCTACACCAGGGGCCGTAATGAAAAGAGGGACTCGCTGTAATTGAGCATTTTCATATGCGCCAACCTCTTCTCCCATTACTTCTGACATTGCCGTATTATGGTTATTAGAAATACCATAATGGTCACCATACATGACGATCATTGTATTATCGTACAGACCTGATTCTTTCAGATCATTAAAGAATTGTTCAATCGACTCATCCATATATTTTGCTGTTTGGAAATAGCCATTTACGACTGAGTCATTTGTTTCAGGTGTTGGGAAATCCACATCACCTTCGTCCATTGTAAACGGAAAGTGGTTTGATAAAGTAAGCATTTTCGCTTCAAACGGTTGTTCTAGACTTTCAAGATATGGAATGGATTGTTCAAAGAACGGCTTATCTTTAAGACCATAGTTATGAACATCTTCTTCATTCATATCGTAATAACTTGAATCAAAGAATTTCTGAATACCAAATGACTTATACATTTCATCACGGTTCCAGAATGTTTTCCCATTACCGTGTAGGGAAGCTGTTGAGTAGCCTTTTTGTTCAAGAATCGCAGGCTGTGCCTGGTAAGTGTTACGCGCTTTTTCCATAGCTACAGATCCACTTGGTAATGGATAAAGAGAATTCGCCATCATAAATTCTGCATCAGACGTTTTTCCCTGCCCAACCTGGTGGAAGAAATTATCAAAATAGAACGTATTCTGATCTTCAATAAGACTATTTAAGAATGGTGTAACTTCTTGACCATCAATTTCTTTCCCGATCACGAAGTTTTGAAGTGATTCTAATGAAATGTAAATCACATTCATCCCTTCAGCCTTACCGAAATACTCAGGGTTTGGTTCTGTACGGTTTGCCTCTACGAAGTTTCTTACATCTGTTAAATCATCGCTACTTGCGAAAGCACTCTGAGAGCTTGATTTAACAGTCGTAACGACGTCAAATATTTGATAATTAAATTGTCCAAGGTACTTTACAATGTACGTGCGGTCAAAAGCACGCGTTAGAAGTTCAGGACGATCGGCTTCAGCAAGCCCAAGGTTCACTGTAAAAAACACAGCTGCTGACGCGAATACAAGCGCGATTTTTTTCTTCTTCATTGCTACTTGTGGTTTGATAACTTTAAACAAAATCAAGCTAAGGATAATCAATGTATCAATAAAATAGAAAGCATCTGAGAACTGCATTAAAGCAAAAGCACTATCTTTTAATTCACCTGCATCGTTTGTATGCATCACAGTCGGTAGTGTAATAAAGTCATTAAAGAATCGGTAGTACACAACGTTTGCATAAAGAATAAATGAAAGTACAAAATCAATAATGAGGATCGCCCATGCTCGTTTACGTCCTTTAAAGAACAGCGCAAATCCAAAGAATAGAAGTAATGAACTAATTGGGTTTAAGACTAATAGGAACGATTGCATACCATTTTGAATTCCAAGATCAAATTCAGTCTGATAGACAGTGTACATTTTTAACCAGAATAATAGAATCACGCCAAAGAACAATGTCCATGGCTTATTAATCTGACTGCTTAGTTTATTTCGCATGTCAGTTGAAGACCTCCTTATATGTGATACAAATAACTTTTTTATCTATTTTAATTGTAAATTTGTAAATTCTTTTTAAATCCTAATACTTGAGTATAATACTCCCTAGAAAATTTAATGTCAACTTCCACTACAGGAGAGCATAAATCATTGTCTTTCTATGAAAACGTTCTTTTAACACATTAGTAAAGTTATCTTGCGAATCGTAACCCTACTGTTAAAGATTAGAGAAAATAAGGGAAAATACATACATTATTTGGAATTTAAATGAAAGATATCTCCATTAATTTCCCTCTCTTTCTTATTCCCATTTTTTTCACCAACATCTTTTCAATTATATTACATTTAACTTTTTCTCGAAAAAGCATAAAGTAGGATATTTCGTTACAGAGTTGTGACAAATAAAAAAGCGTCCCATTAAAGAGACGCTTTTTCTTATTCATTCACAGCTCGACCTGTTTGATCTTCAGGTAGTGCTTTTCGAATAAAGAGTGACACAAGAAAACCAACTATAGCAAACCCAAATGCTACAAGGTAGACAAGCTCAACTCCTGATACGAGAGATTCGCTAATCGTCTGTGCGTTTGCTGGATTTGAAGCATTATTAAGATATGTCTGTTGTCGTGTTGTCATGATACTAATGAAAACAGAAACACCGATCGCTCCTGAAACAGGTTGGAGCGTGTTCATAATGGCTGTGCCATGCGGATAAAGTTTTTTCGGAAGACCGTTTAATCCATTCGTTTGAGCTGGCATCATGATCGCTGAAATGGATAGCATTAATAACATGTATGTTACAACGATTAACGCAATCGATGTATTGATCCCTACTTTACTAAATGTAAACATGACTCCTACCAAAACAAAAGCTGCTGGAATGATGAGTTTTCTTGGACCAAACTTATCAAACAATTTCCCCATAACCGGTGACATTAACCCATTTAACAGTGCGCCGGGAAGAAGAATTAACCCTGCTGTTTGAGGAGATAATGCTAGCGGCCCTTGCATGTACATCGGAAGGATAATTTCAGATGAGAACATGGCCATAATGATGATGATAAACAATAATACGGCTACAGTGAACATCGGATATTTAAAAACCCGCACATCCAGCATCGGCTCTTCTAATTTCAGCTGCCTGATCACAAAAATAACGAGGGAGATAACTCCAATAACGAGAGGATAAAAGACTTGTGGTGCTAAATAGCCAACCTCTCCCTCTCCGGCAAAGCTAAACGCTAGAACAATTCCCCCAAATCCAATAGTAGATAAAAGGATGGAAAGCACATCTACTTTTGGCTTTGTTACTTCTCCAACATTCTTCAGGAATTTATAGCCAAATGCGATTGAAAATAACGCAAAAGGAATAACCGTAATAAAGAGATAACGCCAGCCGAGCTGATCGACGATAATGCCTGAAAGAGTTGGCCCAATTGCAGGAGCAAACATAATAACAAGCCCAACTGTCCCCATTACAGTACCGCGTCGTTCTGGCGGGAATATAAGAAGAAAGGTGTTAAAAATAATTGGAATTAATAATCCAGTACCAACTGCTTGTAAAAGTCGTCCGCTTAAGAGAACTCCGAAAGTTGGTGCGATCGCACATACGAGCGTTCCTATTGTAAATACGGTCATCGTACCGATAAACATCTGTCTCGTTGTAAACGACTGAAGAAGAAGAGCCGAGATCGGAGTTAATATCCCCATCACTAGCAAGAATCCAGTAGCCATCCATTGAACAGTGGCAGGCGTTACACTAAATTTCTCCATTAAAGTGGTTAATGCGATATTCAAAAGTGTTTCATTTAAGATGGCAAAAAACGCTCCAATAATAAGAGAGATCATGACTGGTTTGACGTTGAAATTCGGATCGTCAGCCAAAAATTCGTATGTTTGTTTTTCCTCCATCTATTCCCCTCCTTTTTCTATGACGGTTGCGTACTAAAAGCTGTATTTCTATTAGGATTTACCGTTCAAATGTCTTCTAAACAACAGTCCATATCTTACTATACCTGAAGAAGTAATAAAAGAAATTAGCTTATTTTTTCCTTTAAGGTTAGGATTCATTGCATCACCTTACTGCGCCATCACTCCTACTCTCATCAAAACGAAATATTAAAGGTTTGTAAATAAGATCGGCAAGTGCTTGTTTAACTTTCTACTCCACTATACAATAATACCGATATCAATATCGTAATTCGATATCGACTTTAGATATCAGAGAGGTGGCTGCTTTTGAATAATAAAATTCTACGAAAGCTTTTTCTAGGCTTCATTCAAATCCATATTCTCCATCATGCAAAGGAAGAACCGATATATGGAACGTGGATGCTTGAAGAACTGCGTGAACATGGCTATGAAATGAGCTCAGGGACCTTATATCCGATCCTTCACAGTATGGAGAAGGACGAACTGCTGACCAAAGCTGAAAGCAACGTAAATGGGAAAATTCGAAAATACTATCGCACGACTGATAAAGGTGAACTAGTCTTAGCAGAAGCTCAAGCAAAAGCCTATGAGCTATTTAAAGAAATTAAAGACTAACGGAGGACCAACATGCCTGGTAAACATAGCTTCAAAACATTTATTGAAATACTTCTTGTATCATCGCGACTTGGTCTTACTTCATTTGGAGGACCAGTTGCTCACCTTGCCTATTTTAAAGATGAATATGTCGATCGAAAAAAATGGCTTGATGATAAAATGTACGCTGACATTCTAGCTCTTTGTCAATTTTTGCCAGGACCTGCTAGTAGTCAGGTAGGAATAGCAATTGGAATGATGCGCGGAGGTATGCTCGGTGGCTTTCTATCCTGGTTTGGCTTCACGATGCCATCTATCCTTATTCTTGTCACTTTCGCCATGCTTTATCAGACCTTCTCACTCGGAGATGGGACATTTATTCATAGTTTAAAAATTGTCGCGGCTGCTGTCGTTCTACATGCCATCATTGGCCTAGGAAAGAAACTCACACCTGACCGAACGAGAATCGCGATTGCATTAGCGGCAGCACTTATTATGCTCCTCTATCCCTCAGCATGGATGCAACTACTTATTATCGGAGGCGCTGGACTGCTTGGGTTACGTCTTTTCAATGATAAGACAGAAACTAACGTAAAACCGTTTCCTGTTTCTTTATCAAAAAAAGTTGGTGCATGTGCTTTTGTCCTTTTAGTAACGCTATTAATCGCTTTGCCTATACTCAACCAGTTTACTGATAACGCCCTGCTTCATTTATTTGATATGTTCTTTCGAGTTGGAGCACTTGTATTCGGAGGTGGCCATGTTGTGCTTCCGATGATCGAACGCCAAATTGTTCCCCAGGGACTCCTCTTAGCTGATCAATTTCTAGCTGGTTATGGAATGGCCCAGGCTGTTCCAGGTCCACTATTTACGTTCGCTAGCTATCTAGGTACGATGTTAGAAGGGTTTACAGGTGCTATTGTCGTCACAGTGGCGATTTTCTTACCGTCTTTCCTTTTGATCACGGCAGCACTCCCTTTTCTAAACGAGTTACGAAAACGCGCTGCTTTTCAAAAAATATTAATCGGCGTTAACGCGAGCGTTGTTGGAATACTATTGGCTGCCTTTTATGATCCCGTTTTCAAAAGTGCCATAATAAAAGGAGAAGACTTTGCCCTTGCAGCGATTTTATTCGCACTTCTTTCAATTTGGAAACTCCCAGCATGGATGATAGTTTTAATCGGAGTTTTCGGTGGTTATGTGATTCAGCTTATAAGTTAATGAAAGAAGACGTCGCAATAGCGACGTCTTCTTTCATTAACCATCGTTACTTCCATGATAGCCTTTATTAATCACTTGGCATCAAACCATCTTCAACTATGGTAACGTCCCACGCTAAAATCGTCGTACTATCTCTTACATTCTTTTTCTTTATTTCCTGTAATAACCTATGGATATCCTCCTTAATCAAATCGCTCTTCAATCGATCGGTCACTTCCACCGGTTGATGAAAATTCGATTCCGGACATTCAAGTAGTCCATCCGTTGTTAAAAAGATACGATTTATACCTTTTCTCAGCTCCTTTGTTCCTGTGCTAAAGCATGGAACGATTGTATCAAAAGTGTTCACCTCACCAACCCACTCATAGAAACTGCGATGGTTTTGAACCGCTTCCCCAAGCCCCACTAAATCTGCATGCATCAGAAACAACAAACAATCACCAACTGAGAACCACCATAAATACTTGCCTTTTCTAACAACGAGTAAACATGCCGTTTCTCCTTCTACTTCCCTGCATTTTTGTTTAAAATCTTCATCTTGGAAAAGCGCTAAGACTGCTGGCTGCAATTCACTCATCGCTTCTCTCGTTTCTTTGCCTATAATGCTTGAGATAATCGAACGGTTTCGCTCAAACTCATCTAGAATAAGCACTGCACTACTGGCGGTTTTATGCGCATCTAAAACCATGGCTAATTCCCAATCACCGCCACTCCAAACAAGACATCCATCTTCGTTCTTCGTTTGTCCAGCTGATGAACTTCCACCAAATCGCCCTACATGAACGCACCCAACCTGAGAACACGATGGCTCGTCTAGATATGCTTTCTCACTTCCTACCCATCGTAAATGGTTTCCTTCCCTCCTGTTTTTCTCAAGTTGCTCCGTCTCACCCTTATTGATCTCAAGAGATTGGACCAGTTCTTCCGGATATACATTCAAAGTCTTTAATTTATCTAACGATACCCAAACAGCCTTATACGTTCCACGATGATGAGCACCCGTCGTAAATTCATCGCCTGTTCCGCTTCCAAAACCACCCTGAATGATACTAGCTTTATAGTAATAATCTTCTCTATCCTGAAGGGTACAGTATAGCTCTGACAGCTGCACCTCCACCCCAAGCTCTTCAACAGCTTCTCTTCTTGCAGCTTGTTCAGGCGTTTCGTTAGTCTCAATCCCGCCACCTGGAATCACATAATATACTTTCCCATTTCGCTTTCGCTCTATTAACGCGATCTGATTATTCTCGATAAGAATAACTCCCGCTCTTTTTCTTAACACTAATGTTCCCCCTTAATCCGACTGCTTTAACATACTTACAACATTCGTAACTCAAGGGGGAACCTCCTTCTTTCTTTATTGAAGACTCCCCTTACAAAAACTGCATATTTCATAAGATTTTTTTTCAACCAGTTTTCGAAGATACAAAGGGTCATGTGTCCCCTCCCTTTCTTGAACAGGAGTAGTATGGAATTCACATTGATCTCCAGCGAAAGGTGTGCGGTGAATCACTCGTTTTGAGTGATCAATTAAATATTTCATCATTTTCCTCCTTGAATAATTTTCGGATGATGAGTACTTAACAAACTAGAAAGAAAATAAAAAAAGCCGAAAAGAACCAGGGACCTGGTTCTTTTCGGCTTATCACTGGTTCTATCGCCCAGTTTATTTCCACCTAATCTTAATTTGGTTTCATAATAATTGTAATGTAGCTTTTATCTAAATTAAAATCCCAGTCTACAAAGATATCCTCCACTTTTGCGGAAAGAATTGATTCGAATTGGTGATCATGAAGCAACCCTTTTTCAAGCCGCCTTTTTGTTAGCTTTAGTTCCTCTTCAAAACCGTCGCGAATTAACTCTTTTTCAATCCGGACGAGAATACCTTCACGAAGAACAACTAACGTACGATCATTCAGCTTACAAGAGTCTACGTTTTCAGGCGCTTTTTCTGCAAGCTTACTAACGCGAATGATCTCATCATGAACTCGTTCTTTTTCTTTATATCCTTCAAGTTCGCGTCCTTCAAATGAGTTTACGTCTTTCATCACACCAATAATGATGCCTGATCGGTTATGAAGCGACCAATCATGGTAGAATAACTCGATTTCAAGATCTGCCATCACCCGGATGGACGCCTTAATCTCAGGTATTAATCCCTGCATGAGAAGATCTCTTGTTTCTTCAACACGCATATCTTCTTTCTGATCGACTAGAACACGCTCCATTGGTGCTAGAAAGTCACGAAAGTAGATTGTCATATATGGCTCTTGGATCGACACATATACGGACGCTGGCCCTTTACCAAAATTATCTCTTAGCAGTTTGCCAACATAGCTTGCAATCTCAGCTTCATTTGATTTACGTTCCATAATGTTCATCCTTTGTTTAGACAGAGACATATTATTCCCCGTCCATTAATCATTATAGTAGTCTTTCCTAACCAATGAAAGAATATGGATTGATTTTGATATTTCAATTAGATGACAAAGCGTTGTGGACGAAAGACAATTCCTATCTCAACTGATTCAACACATGATCTAATCCATTAGGATAACAGTATTCTTTATCATTTAGTATGTCTTCGACCGCTAGCCACTCTGCCACGGCTTCTTGTTCGATAAAGGAGAATTTTTCTTTCATATAATGAGCCTCATCTATAAACGATACCGTATACAATTGAATCACTTCATGAGTCCATTTCTGATCGATTTGATACCTATTTTCGAGACAAGTTATGTATTTCTCCACTTTTATATCGATACCTAGCTCTTCTTTAAATTCTCTCACAACCGTTTCATTGGAGGGCTCTCCTAATTCTATATTCCCACCTAATGGACGAAAGTAACCTCCTAAACCATTTGAATGATTTCCATAAAATGCTTCAACAAGGATCTTATCTTCTCTAAATAGAAGGCCGAGCGCTTTCACTTTAATCACATCGAGTTACCTCCTTTTTTGATTCTTCTTTTTCCTCTTCATCACTAACCAGACGACGCGCTGAAATACCACAGCAAGGGCACCGAGAGACATGATCATCCCAGGACGTGCCGCTCGATCATCTTCAAATAGGAAAATAAGCAGGATAGCAATGAGAACGAGAGAAAGAGTAAGAGTAAAGAGCACGCCTCTTTTCAATTCGAAGTCCTCCTTTTAGGTGAGTAAGGTGACCGCAGAAAGAATCCACTTTCACATAAACATTACCACTTAAAGCACCTTAATGACACTGAAAAACCAGAGGACATTATATCCTCTGGTTAATCCCTCTCTTACTTAAAAATTTGATCGATTCGCTGTACTTCTTCACTCGTTAACTTCACATCAAGAGTTTTCAAGTTATCAACGACCTGCTCTTGACGTTTGGCTCCTGGTATCAGGACATCAATGCTATCACGAGTTAAGTACCATGCCAGCACCATATGAGGAACCTCAACGCCTTTTGCGTTTGCAATTTCGCGAACCTGGTCAACCTTTCTAAGATTCTCTTTAAATGCCTCTCCCTGGAATAAAGGATCCTTAGCACGAATATCATCGAAGGTTGTATTCTCATCATACTTACCAGCTAGAAGTCCTGAGGCAAGTGGGAAATATGGAACGAAAGAAATGCCCTGTTCTGCCGTATAAGGAAGGAGATCCTTCTCAGCTTCGCGATGGAATAAGTTATAGTGACTCTGAAGAACGTCAACATATCCATCTTTATTCGCTTCTTTCAACTGCTCCAAGTTGAAGTTAGATACACCAATTGATTTAATTTTGCCTTGATCTTTCAACTCCTTTAGAGCTCCTACTGCTTCGGCTTTCGGAGTATCTTCGTCAGGAAAATGAATGTAAAATAAGTCGATGTAATCTGTTTGGAGACGATTCAAGCTATTCTCAACGGATTGCTTCAAGAAGGCTGGTGAATTATTTAAAATAACCTCTTCACCCTTAAATTCATGAGCCCCTTTCGTAGCGAGGACGATATCGTCGCGACTGCCTCGCTCTTTAATAACTTGACCAACGAGCTCTTCTGATCGCTCTGGTCCATATATATAGGCAGTATCAAGTAAGTTAATGCCATTATCAAGTGCTGCCCTTACGAGATCTTTCCCAGTTTCTTCATTTAAGTTCGGATAAATGTTATGTCCACCAACCGCGTTCGTACCTAATCCGATCGGATTTGCTTGTAAACCTGATTTTCCAATTTGTACTTTTGCCACTTTCATTCATCCTTTCTATTAAAAGCTTCGCAAAAGTACATTACCACTTCTTACTAATTGGAAAACATCGCTACGTGTTTTCAATACGATTTTCTAATTCTTCAAAAGCTGGTTTCGCTATTAATTCAGATCGCATCAAACGCGAACGAATCCCATCCAACATCCCTTTCTCCTTTACACTCATCAGTTCAACATCAAACTTTTTATGAAACACAGTATAAAGCTCAAAGTCTCTTAATCGCAGGAAGTAAGGAATGGTCTTGAGCCACTCGTCTGAGACATGAACTTCTTCTCGATATCCTCTCAAAAATGAACTTAAAAATTCAGTCGCAAAGGTTGAACGCTCCGTAAGCGAAGCTGTTCCACACTTTTGCCAGACAGCATAATAAACAGGGATCGCAATATCACTAATATAGTAGTGATACATACTATCGTCGAAATCGAATAGATGAATACTCTTACCATCAAAATGAAAATTGCCATGATGGACATCTGAGTGAATGAGACCAAACGTTTTTCCCGTTTCATGAAAGGTTTGTATCTCTTCGATTAATCTCTTACCTTCTATAATGATTCGGGCATCCTCTGTTTTTGAAAGATACCGATCGAATTGAAGCAGGTCACCTGCATCCCACCTCTGTCTCTTAACTGAAACCTTATTTCTCATCGAAATGTCGTGCAGTTTCCCAATTTCCTTTCCCCATGCTTCGAACAAGGGAGATCCAAATATAGGATCCTCAACTTTAACCGCTCTTCCAGGTACTTTATTAAATAGACAGGCAAAGAACTGCCCATTTTCTGACGAAAAGATCTCAATCATTTTATTATATTTTGAAGGATAAGCGCGCGCTACATGAGCGCCTTCATCGTATAAATGATTGACCCATACGAGTTCCGACTTCACTTCTTCTATTGTGCGATGTGAGCTATGAGTAAAGCGAAGGATCCAGGAGATGTTTTTTTCTTCTACTTCAAAGACATAGTTTTCGAAATCCCCTAGCTTTTTCACACCTATCTTCTGAATACCAAACCGATCAATCGCTTCATCGACAAACGTTTGGGAGAACATTGCTTCAATCCACGCTTCCATCTCCACAACCTCCTTGTTTTCTACTATAAACAATTTCGACTCTCGTCTCACATTTCCTTTTAAACAGAATAACGCCCCCACTAGTGGGAGCGTTAACTGTTATTCTGTCTCTTCTGTAACAAGTTTCAAAGGCACTGGTCTCGTCTCGTCTACTTCGTTTCCTTTTAGTACGTCGACGCCAGCCTGAACAGCAAGGGAACCGATCTCTTCAGGTTGCTGTGCCACTGTTGCAGATAGCTTCCCATCTTTAATGCTATTAATCGCATCTTCGTTTCCATCAAATCCAACAACTAGAACATCTTTACCTGAACTTTGAATTGCCTGAATAGCGCCTAACGCCATCTCATCGTTATGAGCAAAAACGGCTTTAATATCCGGATTACCCTGAAGCAAGTTTTCCATCGTATTTAACCCTTCCGTACGATCGAAGTTCGCTGTTTGTTTTGCCACAACATCAAGCTTTTCATCCGCAATATTATGGAATCCTTGACCACGTTCACGAGTAGCGGAAGCACCCGGTACACCTTCAAGCTCAGCTACTTTAGCGCCTTCACCCAGTTGTTCAACAAGAAACTCTCCAGCCATCTCTCCTCCTTTTTCATTATCAGAGGATACTAGAGTCGCCACATCACCTTTTTCAGCTGAGCGATCAAGAGTAACGACGGGAATACCGAGGCTATTCGCTGATTGTACAGCTGTTGAAATCGCAGCTGAGTCAGTTGGATTAATTAATAGAACGTCGACTCCTTGTTGAATAAGGTCTTCTACATCGTTAATCTGTTTTGCCGCATCATTTTGCGCATCGACAACAACAACATCCATTCCATTTTCCTTTGCTTCTGCTTCGACACCATCTTTCATCGAAACGAAAAATGGATTATTTAACGTTGAAACAGATAAACCAATTTTAATATCTTCTATATCCGTTTCCTGACTCGGTTTGGCCCATTCAGGTGGCTGAAGCGAACACGCTCCAAGCACAAGCAGTGACAAACTAAGCAGAAGTGGCAATAGCTTTTTCATAGTAATCCTCCTAAGCTGCTTTTTTACGATCAATTAGCACAGCAATGATAATAACAATACCCTTAACAACCATCTGGAAGAATGAAGATACTCCAAGTAGATTTAAACCATTGTTTAACGTACCGATAATTAAGGCACCGATTAACGTACCAACAATTAATCCTCGTCCTCCGGAAAGGCTTGTCCCCCCTAGCACTACGGCCGCAATAGCATCAAGCTCATAAGATGTACCTGCCGTCGGTTGTGCCGAATTCAATCTAGACGTTAGAATCGCCCCCGCAAGAGCTGACAATAAACCTGCAAGTGAGTAGATCATCACTTTAATTTTATCGACTTTAATGCCTGAAATAAGGGCAGCTTTCTCATTACCACCAATGGCATAAGTTTTTCTTCCAAATGGTGTTTTATGAAGGATAATCCAAAGCACGGCGAAAGAAAACAGCATCGTAATCGCTGGAACCGGAATACCGAGGAAATAACCTCTTCCAAAAAGTTGGAAAGCATAGCTATCGCCAAGACCTGTAATCGGATTTCCATCCGTGTACACTAGCGTTAACCCTCTGAACATCGTCATCGTTGCAAGCGTTGCAATAAATGGTGCCATCTTTCCCTTTGTAATCAATAGTCCGTTAACCATACCCATTAAAGCACCAAGCAATGAACCAATGAGAATAGCTAGAATCGGATCAATTCCGGATACCATCATCCCTGCCATAAGCGCACTTGATAGCGCTAGAATCGAACCAACAGATAAATCAATCCCACCTGTTAAAATAACAAACGTCATACCATAAGCAATTAAAGCATTGATCGCTACTTGTCTAAGTAAATTCAATAGGTTCAGTGGTTCTAAAAAACTCGGGTTCATGATGGAAACGGTTACAACTAAAACGAGTAAACCTAATAGCGGTCCAAGTTTCTGCATGATATTCCCAACATGGTTTGTTTTTAGCGCATTATTCATCTTCCTGACCTCCTGTTGCCAGCGTCATTATTTTCTCTTGCGTTGCTTCTTCTTTTGATACTTCGCCTGTCATATGACCTTCACGGAAAACAAGAATGCGATCGCTCATTCCGAGCACTTCAGGTAACTCTGAGGAAACCATGATAATCGCTACTCCTCTATCAGTTAACTCATTCATTAACTGATAGATTTCTCGTTTGGCCCCGACGTCAACACCTCGTGTTGGTTCATCAAGAATGAGGACTTTTGGACCGATACCAATCCATTTCGCAATAACTACTTTTTGCTGGTTACCTCCAGAAAGGTTTTTGGCGCTTGTTTTAGCTGAATCCGTCTTAATCGTTAGTCGTTTAATCAACAGCTCAACAAAATCTTCTTCACTTTTCTCATTGATTAACCCTTTTGGTGCGAAGCTATAGAGGCTTGGTAAAGCAATGTTATCTTTTAGCGAGAAATCGAGCACAAGACCTTCTTCTTTCCGATCCTCCGTAATAAAACCTAGCCCCAACTGAACAGCCTGGTGAGGACTTTTAATAACAACTGGTTTTCCATTCAGTAGAATGTCACCAGTGTATTTCCCATCCAGTCCAAAAATGGTACGCATGATTTCCGTTCTTCCTGCACCCATTAGTCCAGATACACCAACAATTTCCCCTGATCTTACTGAGAAACTAACATTCTCAAACACACCTTTTCTGGATAAACCCTTTACTTCCAACATCGTTTCTCCTAGCTTAGGTGACCGTTCAGGGAAACGATCCGTTAATTCTCGTCCTACCATTTTGCGAACTACCTCGTCAAAGCTCGTTTCTGAAATAGGCTTTGTATCGACTGTTTTTCCATCTCGCATAACCGTAATGCTGTCACAAATGGTGAAAATCTCTTCCATTCTGTGAGAAATGTAGACGATGGAAACACCGCTTTTCTTTAGAGACCGAATAACCTGGAACAACGTTTGTATTTCGCGTTCTGTTAACGCTGCAGTCGGCTCATCCATAATAATTACTTTTGCATCTGTCATTAACGCTTTGGCAATTTCAATCATTTGCTGTTGCCCAACCGAGCATTTCCCAGCTTCCTGCTGAAGAGGAATCGAAATCGCTAACTTCTTAAATTGCTCATTCGCAATCGCTTTCATTTTTTTCGTATGAATGAGTCCAAAAGATGTAACCGGTTCCTTATTGATGAATAAGTTCTCCAACACCGTTAACTCTGGCCAAATGTTCAGTTCTTGATGAATAAAAGCGACACCGTTTTCTTCTGCTTCTTTCGGGTTATCAAAAACGCGTTCTTGTCCATCTATCACGATTGTTCCGCTGTCTTTCTTATGAAGTCCTGTAAGAATGTTCATGAGCGTCGACTTCCCTGCTCCATTCTCTCCCATGAGCGCATGAACTTCGGCATCCTGGATGTCAATGTTCACACCTTCAAGTACTTTATTTGCGCCAAATGCTTTATGAATTTCCTTCATGCTAATTTGCATGCTGCTCACCTCGTTTAAAAGATTACCCCTGAATGAAGAATACAGTTGGCATATGGCGTTGTCTCGCCTGTTCGGATGACAACTTTTGCTTGCTTCGTCTTCTCCTTAAATACTTCATGATCCACATAATCTTGTTCTGTATCTTGAAGCTTACCTTTTAGCCAATGATATACCTTCTGATTGCCTTCTATTTCTTTAGCAAGCGTGACACGTTCAACAACCATTTCATTAAGAAGTTCGTTCACAACGTCAGTAAAAGCAGGCATCCCTGGTTTTAAGGCCAGATCGATTTTCTTCACACCGGCAGGTACCGGGAGACCAGCATCTGCAATGACAATCTGATCTGTATGCCCAAGATCTGCAAGTACTTTCGAAATATGACTATTTAACATTCCTCTTCGTTTCATTCTGATAGCTTCCTTTCAACTTCTTCACGGGTAGGCATGCCACCCTGTGCTCCAAAACTAGTAACTGATAGAGAAGCAGCACGATTGCCAAACGTAATGCTTTCTGTCAAATCCTTGCCTTCTGCGATCGCTGTACCAAACGCTGCGTTGAACGTATCCCCTGCCCCTGTCGTATCAACAGCTTTCACTTTAAAGGAAGGAACTAGAACCTCTTCTTTTCCATTGAAATAGCGTACGCCAGCTGCCCCTTCCGTAATGAACACTTTTCCAGGATAAGTACGTAACGATTCACTAAGAGGCTGACCATTAAAAAGAACGTCCGCTTCATGTTCGTTAGGTGTGATATAGGTTGCACCGTCAATCACTTTTTGTGAGATTTCCCTTGCAGGTGCTGGATTAAGTAGCAACGGAACTTGCTTTTCCTCACATAGCTCTGCCACATATTCCACCGTTTCTTCAGGTATTTCTTGCTGTATCATCACTAGATCACAGCTATCAATGAGCTTAGCTGCTTTAGTGATATATGAAGGGGTAATATGATCATTCGCTCCTTTGACAACAACAATACTGTTATCACCTTCTGCAAGAATGATATGAGCTGTTCCACTCTCGACTCCTGTAACCGGTTCCACATAGTCCGTTTTAACACCATTCTTCTTAAAGTTATTTAAGATTGCCTCACCGTAATGGTCATCTCCTACACAGCCAATCATATAAACTTCTGCACCAAGACGTGCTGCAGCAACGGCCTGGTTAGCCCCTTTCCCACCTGGAACAGTTTTGAATGATTCTCCTAATACCGTTTCTCCCGCTCCTGGACGTTTCTTAGAAGTAACTACTAGATCCATAGATGAGCTTCCGATGACGGCTATTTTAGCTTTACGCATTTGGATCAACCTTTCTTGTCGTATTTCGTTCTATTAATGTCACTGGTAATTGAATCGTTTGATCAATTTCTTTTTCTTTGCGGATCATTCGCAAAAGTAACTTTGCTGCTTCTTTTCCCATTTCGTATGCAGGCTGCCTGATCGTTGATAATGACGGATAGGACAGGCTACTGAATGGAATATCATCGTAACCAATCAATTGTAAGTCGTCAGGTATGCTTCTTCCGAGACGAAGAGCTTCATGCAAAATCGCAATGGCAACAATATCATTACTTGCGATCACTCCGTCCGTATCTGGATGTTTTGCAAAAAGCTCTTCAGCCCATGTGCCCGCATCATCAAATGCATAAGACGTTGTCGAGAGAACAGAGAAATCAACTTCCGCTTCACTTAATTCTGCAAGTGCTCCTTGAAAACGATCCATCGCAGGCTTTACATGTGCAGGCCCTTTAATAAGAGTAATTCTTTTCGAGCCTCTCTCAACTAGTGCTCTCGCTGCAAGCCGCCCTCCTTCGATTCCATCAGCATAAACAGATGGATGTTGTGTTGACACACGATCTAGAAAGACGACAGGTAGATCAAGATTTGTATAATTCTCATTGTCTGTATTGTTTGTTGCTGAAATCATGCCAACAACTTGATTTTGTAAAAAGGTTTGAATGTAATCCAACTCTTTCGTTGCTTCTTCATCGCTATTTCCAAGTAATAACCTAAATCCTGCTCGATTAACTTCATCCTCTATACCCCGCGCTAGCTGAGGGAAAAAAGGATTCGTAATATCTGGTAGAAGCAGTCCGATTAGTCGTGATTCTCGTTTAAAGAGTGAGCGCGCTACTTCATTTGGACTGTAGTTCAAGCTTTTGATTGCATCCATCACGCGTTTTCTCGTATCTGCACCAACGTAACCATTATCGTTTAATACACGAGAGACGGTAGCAACAGATACGCCTGCTTGCTCTGCTACATCTCGAATTGTAGCCATTTGCTTCACTCCTTCAACATTGTGTAACCGGTTACAGATAATTTACCACAAGCATGAATCCGCTTGCAAGTTTTTTTTCTTATATTTTCGACTGACACGTAGGACAGAAGTATAATCTTCTTGATCCCGCTTTGATTTTTTGAATCTCTGTTCCATCATTTCGGCACGGCTCTCCTTCACGATTAAAGACCCAGTGCCTGTATTTCGAACGCGTCTGTCCTTTTTCTTTTAACTTCATAGCAAGATCAATATCGTTTGTAATCCCGTTATGCCTATATGACCGTTCAACAAGAGTGATCGTTGCCTCAGCAGCTTTTTCTAATTGCTGATCTGTGCAGTCCATTGGACGTAAATCAGGATGAATTCCTGCAAGAAAGAGAATTTCACTTCTTAAATAGTTACCAATTCCACCTATAAATGATTGATCTAATAATAACGATATCCACTTTTTTCTACGAAACTCCTTTGATTCAAATCGTTCCTTCAATTGTTCAGCGCTTACTTCCTCACTAAGCAAATCCGGTCCAACTTTTGCTATAAATGGATGAAGAGGCACTTCTTCATCGCGTAGAACTTCAATATCCGATGCACTATAAAGCAAAGCTGACTTCTTCTCATTATGTAGCGCTAAGCGAAGCTGCCGATTTGTTTTTGGATAGTTGTAGGCATTACGGATCACCCATTTTCCATATAGCTGGTTATGGGAATATATTGTATAGCCGTTATCGAAACGAATAAGCATTGCCTTTCCTTTCGTATCGACCCTCTTTACTTCCGCTCCACTTAATAAGGATTCATAGCCCTTCAGCTGTTCGAATGCAAAGAAAACCTCCATCACGCGTCCTTTCATTAATGCTTTTTCCACCTGATCTGCAGCTCTTCTAATTTCTGGACCTTCAGGCATAATCTATGACCTTCTTTCTGAATTCGTAGATTTTTTCATTTGATTTAAAGAGGGATGGTTTAGGAACAAAATCCTTCAATGATAAAAATTTTCCCCTTCCTTCTATAAACTAAACGGCTGAAGGGGCTCTCCAATGGAGAACCCCTTCAGCCGTTTAGTTTTTTTATCCACCAATGGTCTTTCTGATCCCTAATACTTTTTCTAACTCTGATTTCTTTTGATTCTCCACGAGAATATAAAGCACATCGTTGACTTTGATTTTAGTATCTCCAGATGGCGCAATCAGCTCATCTCTTCGAATAATCGCACTAACGAGCACTTTATCCGGGAAGGATATATCTGATAGTTCTTCTCCAATCAATTTAGAAGAAGAAGTAATCGTATAGGGAATCATTTCTGCATTTACCGTTGTCGATGAAACCAGTTCTAGAGAATGAGAAGGCACATGTACCTCAGGACCTGTTAAACCTAACTTTTTTCCCACAAATGGAATGGTTGCCCCTTGAACAAGAGCTGATGTAAGGACAATAAAGAATATGAGATTAAAGAAAAGCTGGCTATTTTCTAACCCTTCAAGTAGTGGGAAGGTTGCTAACACAATGGGTACAGCCCCTCTTAATCCCGCCCAAGCAAGGAAGCTTTTTTCTTTAATTGTAAATTTAAACGGAAGACTTGAAAGAAATACGGCAATCGGACGAGCAATAAAAATCAAGATGAGAGAAAGAGCTAATCCTTTTAATACAATCCAAGTTGAAAATAATTCAGAAGGATTTACAAGGAGACCTAGCATAATAAACATCAATATTTGCATCATCCATGCGATCCCATCATGAAACCGGAAAATCGCTTGCCCATACGGAAGGCTTTTCGTATTACCAAGTACAAGGGCAGCAGCATAAACGGCAAGCAGACCGCTTGCGTTAATCAAATCTGTCGCACTGTATGTAATTAAGGCAATGGCAATCGAAAGAACAGGATATAAACCGTTCGATCCCAACTCGACTTTCTTCATTGCCCATGATGCTAAATATCCAAACAGCACGCCTAATAAGAGTCCAGCTCCCATTTGCCAGAAAAATGAAAGAATCACGGATGCACCAAATGTTTTCTCTCCGATGGCAAGTTGTAATAAAGCAAGTGTTAGAAACATCGCCATCGGATCATTCGAACCCGATTCAGCTTCGAGCGTAGATTGTAGTTTCCGCTTAATGTTTTTCCCCTTCAATACGGCAAAAACGGCGGCAGCATCTGTTGAGCCTACAATCGCACCTAGCAGCAGCGCTTCATTCCAATTAACATCCAGAATCATTTTGGCAGCTACACCAAATAAGCCTGAAGTCACAAGAACCCCTACTGTTGCCAATGATAATGAAATGGGAAGAACAGCCTTTGTACGACGCCATTCGGTTTGCAAACCACCATCAAATAGAATGAGTACGAGTGCTAATATCCCAAGTGACTGCGTGAGTGACGCGTTATCAAAATAAATATACCCCAGTCCGTCGCTACCAAATATCATTCCAACGATAATAAATAATACGAGTGCCGGTACGCCTAAGCGAGAAGAAAACTTCGCCATGAAAACTCCGCCAATTAAAAAGATGGCGCTAAATAAAATGACTATATTCGTCTCCATCGATTTCCCTCCCTTCTATAAATGAACATCAATTTTCAGTTTCGGAATCTGAGCAGAATTTATACCAATATATTTTAATGTTTCACTTCTAGTTGCATGGCCATATATCTTCTGAATTAATGACACAGCAACTCCCTGTTGAAAGGCATGATAACCAAATGTTTTCCTTAAACTATGGAAGCTAATCGGTTGATCTAAGCCCGCCTCTTTCCCAGCTTGAGATAAGATTCTATGAACTTGCTGTCTTGTAATGGGGTGTGTCGGGTCTTTTTTCGTATGAAATAGATAATAGTTTGTCTTTTGAGATTGATTATCCATGTAGCGTGTAAGCGCCCGCTTCACTTCAGTATTAATATAAATGTCTGTTGTTTCGGTGATAGAGGATTCAAGATAATCTTTGAAAGACTCATTGTCCATAACATCATGAAGAGTGAGATGTAAAAGAGGTGTTAAACGAATACCGGTATTAATACTGAGTATGAAAAGCAAATAATCTCGTTTTGATCGATTTATTAACGCTTCTTTTAAATGATAGATCTGTTTTGTATTTTGAATAGCTTCGACGGCATTCACTCTTATCACATCCTTTAATGTGACTCAATTGTATCACAGCATAGGTTATGTCACTATTGATATGCTTCTTTTAAAGAAAGCTCCACTGTAAAAAAAGGAATTCGTGTCTCTTTCGTAGTATAATAACTGTGTAGGAATAAAGGAGGGATCTCAATGAATCTAACAAATTGGTTTGACCAGGGTATGACGATGCAACAATACATTCATAGTATGGACGAGCACAAAGATGATCTATTAACCATCTACAACCATTTCGAGCTCGAAAAATCCAATTTTGAATTTCTTCATTCTCTTCAATCTGAGAAACTTCGTGCCCTTGTGATAACAGCTGACTGGTGCGGTGATGCGATGGTAAACCTTCCTATTTTCATGAGAATGGCTAATGAGGCCTTAATAGAATGCAAATATTTTATCCGCGATAACTATCTTGAATTGATGGATCTCTATTTAACGAATGGAACAGCGAGATCGATTCCAATCATCGTATTAATTAATTCAGAGGGTAATGAAGTTGGAAGATGGGGACCACGTGCTCCTGAAGTTCAAGCATATGTGGACCAAGCCAAACAGGCCCTTCCTCCAAAAGGAGATCCGAACTTTAAAAAGGCCTTTCTTTCATTTATAAGCGAAACGACTGAACGTTTTACGACTGATCATGACATGTGGACACATATAAAGGATGATATGCTCGCAATGCTGAGTCAATCGGTAACTGTCACAAAATAATAACTCTAAAGCCCGGCAAATGCCGGGTTTTTTTCATGCCATTACAAAATGCTCTATACAATTCACTAATGTTGACAGTTGACACCAGTCGCATTAGACTTGAGGGTATAGATTTTTCCTGAAGGCAAAAAATATGACGATAGGAAATAATAGATAGATTCTTAGAAGGAGAGTTTACTCATGGGTGATTGGATTGTTGGATTAAGCCCTGTAACACAGGCATTCTTATTTACGTTATTTACATGGGGCGCCACAGCACTTGGGGCATCTTTTGTATTCTTTACTAGAACCGTCAATCAGAAAGTCTTTGATGGTATGCTCGCATTCGCAGGCGGAGTTATGATCGCTGCAAGTTTTTGGTCCCTTCTCAGTCCCGGAATTGAAATGGCTGAACAACAAGGAGTACCAGGCTATATTCCTGCAGTTGTTGGTTTTCTATTAGGAGGTTTTTTCCTTCTTCTCGTAGATCGCCTCTTGCCTCACATTAATGAGGATTTATACTTTAAAGAAATTAAAGATAAAAAAGCAAAACACCGCACAGCGATGCTTGTTTTCTCCATTACAATGCACAATATTCCAGAAGGTCTAGCTATTGGTGTAGCGTTCGGAGCTGTGGCTGCAGAATTTTCAACCTCCACACTTGCTGGCGCCATTGCGCTTGCAATCGGTATTGGGATACAAAATATCCCTGAAGGAACCGCTGTTGCTGTTCCACTTCGAGGTGACGGCATGTCCAGAGCCAAGAGCTTTTTCTACGGACAGCTATCAGGAATTGTTGAGCCAATTGCTGCCGTAGTGGGCGCCTTAGCAGTTATCTACATTCAACCTTTACTACCGTATGCACTAAGCTTTGCTGCTGGAGCAATGATTTTCGTAGTAGCAAAAGAAATCATCCCTGGCTCACAAGAAAAAGGGAATGTGCAGATCGCATCTATCTCATTAATGATTGGTTTTTCAGTCATGATGGTCCTTGACGTAGCACTAGGTTAAGAAAGAAAGGCGCATCATCCTTAATAGGATGACGCGCCTTTTCTAATACCTTTAGTAGATGTTTCTGGTTTTAGCATAGCAATTCAAAATGCGTAGCGAAATAGTCCATAATAGAGAGGAATAAGCATTATGATCGAAAAGATAACGGTTGTCATCTTTACTGTTTTCTCACTCATTCCCTCGATCGCTTCATCACTTTGATCAAAGTAGAGTACAAATAGAAGATCCCAAAGTAAACCAAGGAAAAAAACAAATTTCCATAATAGCGCTGGTCCTATGCTTATTTCAGTAACATATCCAAATAACCCTGTCCAAGTTGTTGCTGACACGAGAAAGTCTATCTTCATTGAAGCGGTCTTATACTTTCCTTTTAACAAAAACCCGATCGCTGGTGCTCCAAGTACTCCAAGATACAAAATCCATAAAATATCCGACATTCTCAATCCTCTTTCGTTCACAAGTTCGTGACGTAGGAGCCTTAGTCTACCTCGAAACTAGGCACACACACCCTTAGTCTACAAGAAACATAGGCAACATGGATATAGTTACTTTTTACTTTCTGAGGAAATCAGAGTTTAAGAAGATTGTTTTTGACGATTTTCTTTTTTCTCTTTAGAAGCTTCGGCTAATTTTTTTAGTAACGTTTTTTCTCTTTTTCCTTCTGCTTCTTTCGCTTCATTACGTAATGATTTAAACAGATTAACACACATGATAATCAAGATCACTGTAAACGGTAACGCAGCAACAAGCGAAGCTGTTTGAAGTCCCTGAAGACCACTACTAATAATCAATACTGCTGAAATAGCAGCAATTAGCGTTCCCCAAACAAGCTTTGAAAATAAAGAAGGATTCAAATCACCGTCAGAGGTCATCATACCGAGAACAAAAGTAGCCGAGTCCGCAGAAGTAACAAGAAAGACGCAAATCAAAAAGATAGATAGCGTCGATAACACTTGAGTTAACGGAAATTGTTCAAGCGTCACGAATAATGCACTTGTCACATCCTCATTAACAGCATCGGCAATCGCTGTTCCTTGAAATAGATCGAGATGGAAAGCTGCTCCTCCAAATACAGCTATCCACACCATAGCAATAAATGGGGGGACAATCAGCACCCCAAAAATCATTTCGCGAATGGAACGTCCTTTAGAGACACGAGCAACGAAAGCTCCAATAAATGGCGACCACGCAATGACCCATGCCCAATAAAACACGGTCCATTCTTTCACCCATGTTCCACCTTGATAAGGAGTCATAAAGAAACTCATCTCAATAAACTTCTGAATATACCCACCTAATGCTAATGTAAAGCTCTCAAGTATAAAAACAGTTGGTCCAAGAAAAAGAACGAATAGCATTAAGATAAGAGCTAAAGCCAAATTTAAATTACTTAAGTACTTGATACCTTTGTTTAATCCTGTTGTTGAAGATGCCATATACAATACGAAAAGAATGGCTGTAATGCTAATTTGAACAATCGCATTTTGTGGAAGTCCGTACATATAATCCAGCCCACCATTGATTTGCAGAATACCAAATCCAAGTGAGGTGGCTACACCCATCACCGTTGCAATGACCGCAAGAATGTTAATAATCTTCTTCCACGAAGCATTACTTCCTGATTTAGACTTACTTGAAATCGTTTCACTGATTAGGCTTTTACGACCTTTTCTATATTGAAAATAAGCCATCACAAGTCCGACAACTGTAAAGACCGACCACTGATGAATTCCCCAATGGAAAAAAGAATAGCGCATAGCAAGCTTTGCTGCCTGCTCTGTCTCTCCTTCAACACCAAAACCTGCTGGTGGATTAGCGAAATGCGTCATTGGCTCTGCGACACCCCAGAAAACAAGACCAACTCCAAATCCAGCACTAAACAGCATACCAATCCAGGTGAAGAATGGATATTGAGGTTTCTCATCATCAGGACCTAAGCGAATTTTACCGTATTTACTAATAGCTAAATAGAAACAAAAAACTACGAAGAAAATAACCGCTATTAAGTAAAACCAGCCAAATGCATTCGTTGTAAACGAGTACACGGAACTTGCTACGGATGCAAATGACTTAGGTACCACAGCTCCCCAAATCACCAGTAACAATACAACTATCCCCGACACCCAAAAGACCGGGTTCTTTCTTTGACTTTCCTTTTCTTTCATAGATCTCTCCTTTCAGATTGGTAGCAAAATCAAATTCGACTTACTCCAATCATTTTTTCACTAGTCTGACTACATTATCATTTACCCTTATAAAATTCAAACTAACCAGATTCATCCTTTTTCCACCAATTTTTTACCAAACAAAAAAATCGACTTGAGCAGTCGATTTCAATCAAACATCATTTATGCGCTCTTCTATTAAACGTCCAAATAAAGAGTTTGCTTCGGAAGAGTTGGACGAGAAACTTTTACATTTGGGTCACTGAACTCCATCGATTCTAGAATTTGTTCTTCAGAAAAACCAGTCATTTGAGAAAGCTTCCGAATATCTATCTTCTTCTTAGATAATCGTTTCGAATGTTGAATCGCAACCTGTGTTTGATGTTGCACAACGGAATACCGATGCGTAAAAGTCCCCACAGAATGTTTCACAGCTAATCCCCTTCCGTTAATGAATTTAAGACATTACTTCCAAAAAAATTTAATTAAGGTTCAGTTACCCCCTATTCTATAAACTAAACTGGGTATTACGTCTCACCCGAATCATCCTCCTCATCCAAACCTATACGGTAGTGCCTCTCATCAGTTTTATAACTAGAAATATTTAGGACAAATGGTTTGCTTAAGCGGAAGATACTTTGCTATGGTAATGTTCTGATTTAAAAAAGGGGGACATGCTCATGAAATCGAATTGTTTTTTACTGTTGCTCGTTTTGATAGCCGTTTCAGTTTTAGCAGCGTGCAACAATAGTCATTTTGAAGAAGAAAAGAAAACAGCTTGGGAAGAGATCCAAGATGCTGAGTCAATTAAAATAGCGACTTCTGGTACACTTTATCCAACATCTTATCACGAGCAAGAAACAAACGATTTAACCGGATTTGATGTAGAAATCGTGAAAGAACTGGCCAACCGTTTGGATTTGGAAGTGGAATTTGTTGAAATGGGCTTTGATGGAATGCTGACAGCTGTTCAAACAGGGAAAGTTGATATGGCTGCTAATGATATCGGCATTACAGAAGAGCGCAAAGAAAAATTCGCTCTTTCTACGCCTTACAAACATTCTTACGGCACAGCTATCGTTCGTGCGGATGATCTATCCGGTATTAAATCAATTGACGATTTAGAAGGAAAGAAAGCAGCCGGTGCAGCTACAACGAACTTCATGAAACTCGCAAAGGAAAAAGGCGCTGAAGAAGTAATCTATGATAATGCGACAAATGAGCAATACCTTCGCGATGTTGACAATGGAAGAACCGACGTCATTTTAAATGATGTTTACTTGCAGCGATTGGCTCTAGCGGCATTTCCTGAACTTGATCTTACCATTCATCCTAATATTCAATATATGCCAAGTGAAGGCGGGCTTTTGATGAATAAGGAAAACGAAAAGCTTATTACTGAAGTGAATGAAGTAATTGAAGAGATGCTTGAAGATGGAACGATTCGTGATCTATCAAAGACGTTCTTTAACGGGGCTGATGTAACAGAACTCCCAGAAGATATAGAATTCCAGAAATAACTTACTTCTCTTATAGTTTAAAAACAGATTTTAGATAAGAAAAAAGCCGTTCTCCTCTGTTGGAGAACGGCTTTCATGTATTACACAGCTTTTGCATTAATTTCTACATCAATGTTGCCTCGCGTTGCCTTGGAGTAAGGGCATACTTTGTGAGCTTCTTCTGCGAGCATTTCAGCATCTTCTTGGCTTACACCTTTAATTTCTACATTTAAAGCTGCGCCGATTTTGAAGCCATTGTCAGCTTCATCTTTCAATAAGCTAACATCTGCTGTGATTTTGGAATCAATATCCATCTTCTTCTTAGATGCCACAAGATTTAATGCACCATCATAACAAGCCGCATAAGCAGCAGCAAACAGTTGCTCAGGGTTTGAGCCGGTTTCGCTTGATTTCTCTGTTGGCATAACAAGATTTAAGTCAATTAAACCGTCCGAAGATTTCACTTGTCCATTACGTCCGCCTTCTGCAGTTGCTTGTGAAGTAAACATTACATTACTCATTGAATATCAGCTCCTTCTAATTTGCATACAACTAAAATGTCCCCGTTTCTCCTCCCTTTTAAACGTCCTACTTTTACAAAAGCATGCTTTCATTCCATATTTCGGTTGATTTTCGTTCAAATACGGAGTATGATAGCACAAGAACGTTTGTTCGTTTATTTAAGGGGGAATATGATTGAACTCTACTGCTCTGCTTCTCATTGATGTCCAAAATGGAATGTTTCACCGAGGGTCTTCCGTCTACCAAGATGCCAGGCTACTATACAACTTAAAGAAAATCACCGCCTCCGCCAAATCAGAACGCATACCAGTTTACTATATTCAGCATGAAACAATTGGAAAGCACCTAAAGCGGAACACGGTTGATTGGCAGCTTCACCCCTTTTTCACCATCGAAAGGGATGATGAAGTAATTTACAAAACCACACCAGATGCCTTTCATCTCACTCGCCTGGAAGAAAAACTCTATTCCAAAAACATCGATCATTTAGTTATATCTGGTATTCAAACAGAATTATGTGTGGATTCAACATGTAGGAGCGCCTATAATAAAGGATTTTCTATCAGTTTAATTGAAGATGCTCACAGTACTTGGGATACGTCTCTACTAAACGCTAAAAAAATCATTCAGCATCATAACCAGACACTTCAATGGTTTGCAAATACGATCTCAACAGATCAATTTGTTGATAGATTACGCTGAAATTCTACATACCTAATCGCTTCCACTCATTCATCACTTGTGGAATTTCTAGTAACGATTGAATCGAGGCGTCTTCTAACTCTTTGGATGTATTAAACCGTTTCTTCCATATTGTTTTCATTCCAGCGTCACTAGCCCCCTTTATATCATTTATCTCATGATCCCCAATAAAGACGGTTTGAGAAGCATTTAAATCAAGCCGCTCAAGTGCACGCCGGAAAATCACTTTCTCAGGTTTTTTGACGCCCTCTTGTTCTGAAATAAGGATGACATCAAAATAGTTTTTGATTCCCAGAGCGCCGATATTTCTATACTGAAATTCTGTTTTTCCATTAGTGATTAAACCTAGTAAATATCCACTGGTTTTTAAGCTATCTAGCATTTCGATCAAACCATTGAAAGGTTTACAATGAAGGTGAAAAGAACAAATATAATCCTCTAGAAGCGCTTCTGAAGATATCGTTAGCTCATATTCATCTACTAGCTGTTCGTAAACGCGATCTTTCCACGTATACCCATTGTTATCTAAAGCAATGAAACGTGAGCAAAACTGTTCTTCCTCTACGTCTACTAAAGATGTGAGATAGCGTTTATATTGGTCATGTACAAAGGCATCCACTGAGTGTTTTCTATTCATAAGGGTTTCATCAAAATCAAAAAGAATGCCTTTTATCAATTGCCTCATTTCCTTTCCAATTTTTGTATCATTTCTAGATTAGCATAAATTTTCATAATCTATTTACTTTTGTAAAATTTTATGTAAAATTGGATGTTAGAATTAGAAAAGGGGGAAATGTCAATTGATTAGAAGATTAACTGAAAACGATCATCTTCAATGCCTCTCCTTATTAACACCACACGCCGCAGAGAACTTGTTCATTTTAGGAGATATCGAAGCTTATGGATATGATCAACCTTTCCAGAAGCTGTGGGGTGATTTCTTAGAGAATGGTACATTGCGAGCTGTTTTATTAAAATATGAAAAAAACTATATTCCGTTTGCACCTGAGGATTTTGACGCAAAAGGTTTTGCAGAAGTGATTTCAGAAGACAGCGATTTCCTTATGATGTCAGGAATTAAACGGGTCACAAGTCAAATACAACCCTTTGTTTCCCATTCTTTTCGTTCAAGTCGTGAATTGTTCTATGCGAAATGCGAGAGTACTAACGAACTTGCCCTCGATAACAACAGCAATGTACAGGTCGCTTCATCGCTTGACCTAAGTCACATCCATTCTCTTCATGAACAAATTGGTGAGTTTGACTCATCAGAAACCGTAGAAGAAAAGCGACGAAATCAGGAAAAAGGAGTATCGAGAACATACTTTATTGAGGAAGATGGGAAGCCTGTATCAGCAGCTTCTACCGCAGCAGAAAATTCTCAATCAGCGATGATCGTTGGTGTTTGTACATTGCCAAATTATAAACGAAAAGGCTATGCTTCAAAATGTACAAGTAAGCTTTGTTATGATGTCCTTAAAGAAGGAAAAGTCCTATGTCTTTTCTATGATAATCCAGAGGCCGGAAACATTTACAAGCGAATAGGCTTTCAAGATATTGAGAAATGGATGATGATTCATTTTGAAACAAAAGAAGCTCTTGTTTAATCTCTGCGATCCTTGCTTCAATAAGGATCGTTTTTTTATTGTCTCTTTTAAATTCAATCGTATAACACCTCTATCAATCTCTTTTGTCGTCAGCTTGACACAACTATTCGCGAATTAACCTTGAGATTAGATCAGAACTTTCTTACTATTGAAGTGTGGAATAAGGTTTACAAGATTACTGAAATGGCCATACTGTTTATTCAGAAATGGACGTAAGGAATGAAGGGAAGAAAAAATGTTATGAAAAAAATCGGATCATGGGTATCTATCCTTAGCATTTCTATGGTGCTAGCAGCGTGCGGACAGGATAATGCTAATGAGTCTAACGCCTCGACGGCAGAGGAATCTCAGGTCGAAACGCTTGATGTTGCACTAGATACTCCTGAAAAAGCAGAAAAAGGGGAAGAAATTACATTTTCCGCCACTGTTACTCAGGGTGATGAAAAGGTAGACGATGCTGACGAAGTTATGTTTGAAGTATGGAAAGAAGGCTCTAAAGAAGATAGTGAAATGATCGAAGCTTCTCATGATGGTGAAGGCGTTTATACTGCTGAAAAGGAACTCGACGATGCTGGTAAATACTTCGTTCAATCTCACGTGACAGCTCGTGATCTACATACGATGCCGAAAAATGAAATTATGGTCGGTTCTGAAGAAGAAGCTGCTTCTGAAACTGATGAACACGCGCACGAACACGAAAGCGACGTATCCATCCATCTTATGAAGCCCGAAGAGATGAAAGCGAATGAAGATGTTTCGTTCATGGTACATCTTCAAAAAGACGAAGAAGCTTTAACTGGCGCTGACGTTCGCTTTGAAATTTCGAAAGTAGATGAAGAAAAAGCTGAGTGGGTTGACGCTGAAGAAATGAAGGATGGCGAATACGAAGGAGTGACTTCTTTTAAAGAAGCTGGTGACTACACCTTTACCATCCATGTAGAGAACGATGAAGGTCTTCATGAACATACCGAAGAAAGTGTCACCATTACAGAATAATAAAATCCTCTCCCTCTATTCGAGGGGGAGGATTTTTACTATGCTAGTTTTATTTTCTTGAATTTTCTTTTGCCCACTTGAATGACCAATCCATTTTTCACTTCAATTTCCTCATTCACTTCTGTTACTTTTACCTCATTTAGCTTAATACCGCCATTCTTCACCATTCGTCTAGCTTCACTTGTTGAAGGTAGCATGCCTAGTTTAGCGATCAATGTTGGCACAGTTACCATTCGATCTCCATCCCATATGACTTCCTCAATATCGGTTGGAAGCTGCTTTTGCTGAAAGATTTGTTGAAACTCCACTTCTGCTTTTTCAGAAGCATTTTGTCCATGAAACATGCGAACGATCGTCTTAGCTAGATTCATTTTAGCTGTTCTTGGATGGATTTCTTCTTGTTCAATTTCTTTTCGAAGCGCAAGCTTTTCCTCTAGAGATAGATCCGTGATTAATTCGGTATATTTGACGACCAGCTCATCAGGAATCGACATCGCTTTTCCATACATCTCTGATGGCTTCTCTGTAATTCCAATGTAATTCCCTTTGGATTTAGACATTTTTTCAACCCCGTCTAATCCTTCTAGAAGAGGCATCATTAAGACAACTTGCTTCTCTTTTCCAAACTGCTCTTGAAGGTGACGCCCCATTAAAACGTTGAAATACTGATCATTTCCACCGAGCTCAATATCACTTTCAAGATGAACAGAATCATAGCCCTGCATTAAAGGGTAAAAGAACTCATGAAGCGAAACAGGCTTATTCGCCTTCATTCGGTTTTCAAAATCATCGCGCTCAAGTAAACGAGCAACCGTTATTTTTCCAGCGAGTTCAATAACGTCTTCAAACTTTAGTTCAGATAGCCACGCCGCATTGTAGTGGAGCTCCACTTTGCTTTGATCAAGAACCTTACCAAACTGCTCAAGATAAGTTCCAGCATTTCGTTTCACCTCTTCATCCGTAAGCTGCACTCTTGCTGTTGATTTTCCAGTAGGATCACCAATTTTACCTGTAAAGTCTCCAATAATGAGTTGGATGATATGGCCATTTTCTTGAAACTGCCTTAACTTATTTAACACAACGGTGTGACCAATATGGACATCTGGCGCAGAAGGATCAAGACCCAATTTCACTTTAATTGGCTGATTCTTAATAATCGAAGTGGCTATTTTATGCTTAAGTTCATCTCCAGGAATGACTTGACTCGTTCCATGTGTATAAACCGCATATTGCCTTTCCATTTCCTTTCTTTGTTCATCTGTTAATTGATCCATGATTGAGTTCATTCCTGTCGACCTCCTAATTATTAAATTTCATATAAAAAGCCACGTCCCTCTCTATATAGTAGGGACGTGGCTTACACGCGATACCACCCTGATTGAAGAAATAACTTCTTCCGGCTCGAATACGATAACGGTTTTCCCGTTCCTGACTAATTAGATCACTCTGTTCATCAAGAAGGCTCTGAGGGGTAATTCACGGTTAGACTGTACCAGTTCACACCAACCACTGGTTCTCTGACACTACTCGTCATAACACGCTACTGCTTCCTCTTCCTAGCCTATTGTTATTTACGATGCATGAATTTCTCATTACTTTATCTTCTTTTACGCTAGTTGTCAATTTGTTTCTTCAAGAGCAGTTAGGAATTTCTCACAAAAAAAGAACGCAGCTTTGCAAGGCTGCGTTCTTTTTCATTATTGTTTATTCAATTCTTTTAACACGACAGTTGAAAGAATATCAATGAATTCTTCCTGTGCGTTTGGCATCTCTGGTCGATAATAATTTGCACCGATTTCATCTGTTACAACTTTACATTCATAGTCGTTATCAAATAATACTTCCAAGTGATCGGCTACGAATCCAACTGGAGCATAAACAAACGATGTAAAACCTTGTTTTTCATAAAGATCTCTTGTTAAATCCTGTACGTCTGGACCAATCCATGGATCTGGAGTGTTCCCTTCACTTTGCCAACCAATCGCCACGTTCTTCACACCTGACTCTGCTACGATAAGATCTGCCGTTTCTTTCAATTGATCTGGATAAGGATCTCCATTAGCAATGATTTTTTCAGGTAAACTGTGAGCGGAAACGATTAGGACTGATTTCTCGCGTTCTTGGTCTGCCATTCCCTCAAATATCTCTTTAATACGCTTCGCCCAATAAGAGATAAATTTAGGCTCATCATACCAGCTCTCAACAGAATGAATAACTGGACCACCTAGCTTTCCAGCTTCTTCTTTTGCTCGTCCATTATAAGATTTGATACTAAATGTAGAGAAGTGAGGCGCCAGCACAATACTAACAGCTTCTTCAATATCATCATTGTGCATTTGCTGTACCGCATCTTCTACAAAAGGTTCGATATGCTTTAATCCGATATAAAGCTTAAACTCAATTTCATCTTGAATTTCATTAAGGTGAGCTTCAAGCCCTCTCGCCTGATCTTCCGTAATTTTGGCAAGTGGTGATATTCCACCGATTGCTTTGTAACGGTCCTGAAGATCTTTTAACTGCTCGTCAGATGGCTTGCGGCCTCTTCTAATATGTGTGTAATAACGTTCAATATCCTCTTCTTTATAAGGCGTTCCATACGCCATTACAAGTAATCCCATTGTCTTCTTAGCCATGAATGTGTTCCCCTCTCATACAGTGATTAATTAAATAAACTATCTTTTTATAATCATTATCATCTAGGTATCAGTATACCTTTTTTTCTCCCCTGAATCAAAGGAATCTGACTATAAATTCGTAACGTTTTGTGTCAGTCCTATTGAAGCAAACCTTTATGTATTTTGCCACTTCCGATGCGCTTCCTATCACAGTATAGCGAACATTAAGCGTTCTGTCTTTCTCTTCCTCCACTTCTATTTCATCCTATCCACCATTTTCAGATTTCATACTGTGGTTGAATAACCCGGTAATCAAGCGGGTGGCAGGTGCGTTACCCCCGCTTCACCCATAAAAAAAGCTGCGCATCATTTTGCGCAGCTTTTTCCAATTTATCTATTTTTCCATTGCGCCATTATGCTTCGATACAACTTCACGCAGATCCGTATCGTCTTGCTCTTCTGTATTAAAAGCTAACACATAGCGAAACTCTCTGTCCGCCTGCTCAGATGGATCAGCATTTTCTTCTTGCTTGCCTGTTGGCGTTTCATTAGAGAAAAACAAATCGTTATTCGCTCCAGCCGGGGTAGCTGTTCCCTGTCCCTGAACTGGTGTATCGATACTAAGCTTTTGATCTTCTGGAATATGTTCAACTGACAATTGACTTACCGAATAAGCCTGCAAATCAGCTTTTGCACTCTCTGCATCGTTCTCTGTTGTAAAATAAGCTTGTAATGATTTACTCATGTCAATCCAACTCCTTTTTATGATCTCACAAAAGGGGTTTCCCGATTCTTGCCATCTTTAATCATTGTGATAAAAATTAATGTCTTTTAGCGACGATCACCATGGAAACAAAGACTGTGCTAATCAGCATGGCGGCTAATGCACTCAGCACTGTTACTGAGCTAATGTTCACTATGTTGAATTGTAGAAGAAAAAGAAACACCATGATATAACCTAGTACAGCAAAGTACGAATAAAACATCCCCTTCTCTCGAATCATTCGACTTCGCTCGTCCCGTGCCTTAAACTGCGGCTGAAGATAGCTTAAGCAAAAGGTCATAATAGACATGCCAACCATCATATAACTGACAGGAATAGGCTCATTTCCTGTGCTAAGGCCAACACTAATCAGTAATAAAGCATTCAACGCAAAAAAGACGCCGAATCCGATATACGTTTTATTCATTGCCACTTCTAATCCTCCTCAGAATCCAAATAAAAAATCTCCTCCACAATCGTTCCAAACAACCTCGCCATTTCAAGTGCGAGCGGTAGAGATGGATTGTACTTACCTTTCTCAATTGAAATAATCGTTTGCCTTGATACGCCAAGTATTTCTGCTAGGCGATCCTGGGAATATCCCTTTTCTGTTCTTTTCTCACGGAGTACATTTTTCAACTAAAAAGCCTCCTTACTTCTCATCTTCCATTATAAGGTGAAGTGAACTTTACGTAAAGCTCACTTTACATCACGATGAATTAAAATCCTCTTGTAACAACACTTGATAGAAAGATCCTAACGAAATCAGGATGTAAAAAAAATGAAGCGTGAGACCAAACAAACAACAAGATAAACGATTCATTCTCCAAAGGACAAGCACCTGTCAATGTTGATGAAAAGATCAATGAAGACTTCTACGGCGAAGAGCCAGCTCAATCCACAAGTTACCTTGGCAACAATACACCCGCCATTAATGTAACGGGAAATAAGGACAAAAAGCCATAACCAACTTAAACTGCCCCTTTGCTAGCAAAGGGGCTCTACCTTATTATTCTGTTAAGAAGGGCATGCTCTTCATTAAGTAAAAAGCCGATGCTAATAGTAAAATTCCTGATAAAGCAAAAACAAATGGAACACTAATCGTCTCAGCAAGAAAACCGTATAGCAAAGAGCCAAGACCAAAAGTAATGGATATCAAAGCGCTTTGAGCGCTAAAAACTTCAGGAAGTGAATCTTTCGGGCATTTCTTTTGGATAAATGTCACCATCGCAATTGATTTTATTTGTTCCACCATTCCTGAGAGCACAGTTAACAGAAGTGCAATCACAGGAACACTTATTAACCCAAAAACAAACGTTGTGATACTAATCGCGAAGCACGTGGCAAGAAGGGTTTCTTTCATATAACGTTCAAACCAATTCGTGTATTTGGATACAGCCATTCCACCTGCTATCAAGCCGATAAAAAAACTCGCATTAAGATATCCCCACCACGCTTCTGATTTCATAAGAACTTCTTCAACAAAAATATAAAGGATAGCAGCAATCCAAACGACATTTGCTATCGCTTCAATAAAAATCATAACGTGAAAGATACGCAGAACAGGATGCTTCCAAATCAACCTCCATCCGCTCATCATATGAATTTTCGTCTTCCTTTCTCTGTAATCCCTCACAACAATTAATCCCATCATCAGTGTGGATATCACGTACAACACAAAGGTAACCCATATAACGAAGGAGCCTGACGTTGCTGCTACAAGAATACCACCAAGTGCCCAACCGCCGAATTGAATGGACTGATCAACAACCGCTACAAAACTATTCGCTTTCGCAAGCTCATCCTCTGTAACGAGTTGAGGTAGCATGGCATTTCGAGCAGGAGCGGCCCACCCATCAAGAAACGCGATGATAAAAACAAGAACTAAAATAATCAGTATTGAAGGATCAAAAAGCCATAAAGACAAGCCAAGCATCCCCAACAACCCCGTCTTTATACTTTGTGATCCGACTAGTAATCCTTTTAACGAAAAGCGGTTCAAAACTAGCGGTGCACACATTCCACTCATAAATCGAGCGATCGTTATAGTAAATGGTAACAGGGAAAGATAAAGTACTGAACCTGTTGATTGATAAAGAACAGCTATTAGCGCAACAATATATAAAACATCTCCCGTGTTGGCAAACCCCTGCCCAATCCACAAGAAACGAAATGAACGTAATCTCATCATAACTACCCCTTTTTATTTTGGTCTTACAAAAGAACTAAAGGGTAGTCAGTTTACATAGGGAAAATCACTCCTATTCTTCAGTGTCTTTTAATGTCCAGATAACAGTTGCTAGTACGAATGAAAAAAATAGTAGGCGTTATGATGAGGTAATTCGTTTAATAGCGTTTTTTATCATTTTACCATATACCTAAAACGATCGTTTTGAATTTTCTAAATTAATTAATTGTTTTTATGAAGCGTTTCATGCAAACTAAAAGGTGTAGTGATACTCTTTTTAGGGAAAGAAATAATGATACATTTTCGGATTGGTTTAAAGATTTCGTAAATTGATTGTTGCGAGTTGAATGCCATCTTGAGGAATGCTATCGTAAATATTTGTTAAAGCAAGGATTTCTACAACTAAATCGACCATTGTGATGGAGGTAAAATCTATGAGAATTATTGTAGCAGGCGGAGATGGTTTCTGTGGATGGCCAACCGCACTTTACTTATCAAAACAGGGCCATGAGGTTACGATCATTGATAACATGGTACGCCGTAAATGGGATGATGAGCTTCGATCGAACTCACTAACCCCCATCTTACCCCTTGAAGAACGCGTGAAATTATGGGAAGAAAAATCAGGTAAGCATATCGCAACGTATGATTGTGATTTGATGCACTATGACTTCTTAAAAGAAATCTTCAAGCAAGTACAGCCTGAAGCATTTGTTCACTTTGCTGAACAGCGCTCAGCACCATATTCTATGATCGATCGTGAGCATGCGGTATTTACACAAACGAATAACGTTGTTGGTAACTTGAACGTGCTCTATGCAATTAAAGAAGTTACACCTGATTGTCACTTAATTAAATTGGGCACAATGGGTGAGTATGGACAGCCTAACATAGATATCGAAGAAGGATACATAAAGATAGAACATAAAGGACGTGAAGACGTTCTTCCATTCCCGAAACAACCAGGATCGTTCTATCATTTATCAAAAGTTCATGATAGCCATAACATTCAGTTTGCCTGCAAAATTTGGGGCATTCGTGCAACAGACTTAAATCAAGGAATTGTTTATGGACTTCATACAGATGAAGATGAACTTGATGAAGGTTTAATCAATCGCCTGGATTACGATGGTGTATTTGGTACAGCCCTTAACCGTTTCATCATTCAAGCAGCAATTGGCCATAACTTAACAGTATACGGATCTGGTAAACAAACGCGCGCTTTCTTAAACATTAAGGACACGATTCGCTGTGTAGAAATTGCAGCGGAAAACCCGGCCGACAAAGGTGAATTCCGCGTGTTCAATCAGTTTACTGAAGAGTTTTCTGTACTTGAACTGGCTGAGAAAGTTCAGCGTGTAGCTGAAGCGAAAGGACTCAATGTGAACATCGATCACCTTGAGAACCCTCGTGTTGAGAAAGAAGAGCACTACTATCACGCTGTAAACACGAGCCTAATTGATCTTGGTCTTGAGCCTTCTCTTTTAACAGATGAACACATTTCGAGAACGCTTGATACAGCTCTCAAATACAAAGACCGCGTATTGAAAGAAAACGTTCTTCCTAACGTGACCTGGAAGTAAAGCGATGCACAATACTAACTGAGGTGTTCTTATGAAAATATCCATCGTAACAGAGACATTCCTTCCTTCAACAGATGGCGTGGTGACAAGACTTCGTGCATCGATCGATTATTTAATTGATCAAGGGCATGATATACAGGTCATTGCTCCAGATTTAGGAGTGCGCAGCTATCGGAATATTCGTTTTGATGGAGTTCAGCCTCGTACATTCTTTCTATATAAACATCGGAAATTCGGCATGCCAACTCGTGTGATTAAAACCTATTTAGAGGAGTTTGATCCTGATCTTGTACATGTCGTTAATCCGGCTTTTATGGGCTATTCTGGTATCAAGTATGGTAAGAAACTAGGGGTTCCGCTAATTGCTTCTTATCATACTCACGTTCCTAAATACGCTGATCACTACAATATGTCATGGTCGGAACCTTTACTCTGGTGGCACTTCAGAAGAATGCACAACAAAGCGGATATTAACCTCTGTACATCACAAGCCATATTAGAAGAGTTAAATGAACAAAACTTCTATAACATGCATTTATGGAAACGCGGTGTTGATACTGAACGGTTTAATCCTGAACTTCGAGACAGCGACATGAGACGACGGTTATCAAATGACAATCCAGATAAAACCCTTCTACTCTTTGTCGGAAGACTTGCATTCGAGAAAGAAATCGATTCGCTCGTTCCGATGCTTGAAGAAAAGCCAGATGCTCACCTGGCGATTGTTGGGGATGGCCCTTATCGAGATGAACTTGAAAAGAACTTCGGTCATCTTGACAACGTATCTTTTACTGGTTTTCTACACGGTGAAGAGCTAGCAAGGGCTTATGCTTCTGCAGATGCGTTTATGTTTCCCTCAACGACCGAAACGCTTGGACTTGTCATACTCGAAGCAATGGCAAGTGGCCTTCCTGTTATTGCTGCAGAATCCGGCCCAACGAATGAACAGGTTGAGGATGGTTCAACAGGTTTACTCTATCGTTCAGGAACGAACGGTAACCTCACTGAAGTCATTAATCGCCTTCAGGAAAAAGGGCTATTAGAAAAAATGTCAAAAGAAGCGTACGAGCATTCTAGAGATTACGGTTGGCGAGGTCCAGCACAGCAGCTACTTGATTTCTATGAGTCCGCCATTGAGCAAAGGCAAGAAGCACAGCAGCAGGCGATCCAATAGATAGAAGGATGAGTATATGAAGCAGCGGAGAATTGGCAAGGGTTCTAAACAGGTGATGAGTTTCAGTGTAATTGGTGTGATGAATGCACTAGTTGATATCGGTGCATTAAACCTGCTCATGCTGTTATTCCCAACAGATGATCGAATCCAGCTTATTATTTACAACACAATTTCATACGTTCTGGCGATCATTAACAGCTATTTCTGGAATGCCAAGCTCACGTTCCCTTCAAAAGCGATCCATGACAAAAAACAGGTGCTGTTATTTTTAGTTCAGGCCATCATCGCACTTGGTATTAGCAACCTTGTCTTTTATGGCGCTCTTTTGATATTCGAATGGATTACGCTGCCACGCTACATTGAACGTAATATTTCAAAAGGACTTGCCATGTTCCTCTCTTCTGCTTCAAGCTTCTTTATGATGAAACATCTTGTGTTTCCTCGTACAAAACCAAAGCAAGAAGAGCAATAAAACACACAAAAACCGCAGGCTTTCCTGCGGTTTTTGTTATTCTTCCTTATGTTCAATTTTTCCAAGTACACTAGCCGCGCCAAGTCCACCCAATAATGTTAAGATGCTCGCTACCGCAAGTCCAACATCTGACTGAAATCCTGGATACAACACAACGACTGAGCCGATCACCAACCCAATCATAACGGCATAAGTGGAAATCGTATATTTTGAAAGTAAGTGAGCAATGACCTTTCCTGTTAAGCTTAATCCAATAATAATTCCTGCTCCTACCGTTAGTAAAAGGGGAATTTGAAACGATGAAAGACCGTGGATAACAGTCTGATATGACCCAAGCAGTAATAAGACAAAAGAGCCGCTTACACCAGGGAGAATCATGGCTGTACTAGCTAACCACCCAGAGAAAAATAAAATGATGTAATCAACCATACTTAACGATTTCATCACCTCTCCTGATCCATCCCCTTTTAGAAACAAAGTGGAAGCAATTAAGATTGCCGCTACAATTAACAATCCATAATGGAAAGGCTCGAACGTTTTCTTATAGTCTACTTTTTTTAATAAGAACGGGACAACACCAATAATTAAGCCAATAAAGAAAAAGAACGTAGGCTGTGGATAATGCTCGAGCAATTTCTCCATAAGCTGACTAACGAGCAGTAATGCAAGTCCTACTCCTATTAAAAGAGGAATAAAAAACCCTAGTTCTTTTTTCCAATTCTTACTCATCAATCCATTAATACCGCTAATCAGTCTTCTATAAATGCCAAGCACCATGGCAATCGTACCACCACTTACGCCAGGGATTAAATCACTTACGCCCATTAATAATCCTCGATAAATATTACGCCACACAAACATGTTCACGTTTCTCCTTTTGCTTTATGTCTAGTACCTACATTACCCATATATACCCTCTCATTAACCGAACATTTTTATCAACGCGATTTCGAAAAGGTTCAATCACCCTTCTACTATGCCACAATCCCTTCTAGAAAGAATGAATCAATTTTGTGACATTTCTTACTTTAAGCTCTGTAGTTGAAAAAGAGGATTCCTTTGCAGTAAAGTGATAGAAGTGATTGACAAACTGGAGGAATTTGATGAGTGACCGAAATAAAGGAATTATCCTATTGCTAATATCATCATTTGGATTTGCGATGATGGCTGCTTTTGTAAAGCTATCAGGTGACGTGCCAACGATTCAAAAAACGATGTTTCGAAATGCCGTCTCTGCCATCATTTCATTTGGCTTTGTGATGTACTACAAAGAAAGACTATTCGGTAAAAAGGAGAACCAGAAATTCTTGCTCCTGCGATCAGCGCTTGGAACACTAGGAATCATTTTCTATTTCTACGCGATTGACAACCTTGTCCTTTCTGATGCCGACATGCTCAATAAGCTTAGTCCTTTCTTATTAATTATTTTTTCCGCTCTTTTCTTAAAAGAAAAAGCGAAACGGTTCCAGATCATTGCGATCATCATCGCTTTCATCGGAACACTATTAATTATAAAGCCACAGTTCTCAGTCGAGACAGTTCCGTATATTTCCGGACTGCTTTCTGCTATTTTTGCTGCAGGTGCCTATACGGTACTCAGAGTTCTTGGACAGCGTGAAAAATTCTATACAGTTGTTTTCTATTTCTCCTTCTTCTCAACAGTAGTATTATTGCCATTCGTGATTATCTTCTATGAACCAATGGAAACGAAACAGCTGATCTATCTATTATTAGCAGGCGTATTCGCAACGCTTGGACAATTTGGGCTCACCGTAGCCTATAAATTTGCACCTGCTCGAGAAATCTCGATTTTCTTCTACTCGACCGTCGTTTACTCTGCTTTAATCAGCATTGTACTATTCGGTCAAATACCTGATGCCTGGAGTATTATTGGCTATATTATCATTTTCTCAGCTTCGTTCTATATGTTTATACGTAACAACCGTGAAGCGAAAAAGGTTGAGAAGAGACAACCTCAACCCTCGCATTAATTCACGTAATTAAAAGAACGCCAAACTTCCATTTAAGTTTGGCTTTCTTTTTTTTGTTTTCCTATGACAGATTTATTTGTGAACAGTTTTGACTTCATTCTCTACTAGTGAAGAGACCGAATAAGATTGCATTTGATGATCGTGATAGATAAATTTGTGCTCCTGTAAATAGTTCCCTCCAAGTACTTCGGGCAAAAACTTCTGCAGATTGCTTACTACACCCTGATTATCTTCATCTAGAATCCAATCTATTCGTTTCCAGTCTAGTATTCCTTCTGCCGTATTTATAGGAGTCGTAAGAACCATTCCTTCTGGTAAATCCGCGATAAAAATGTACATACCTGAGTTGCCCTGCTCACTATAAAAAAAAGCATTCCCTGCATATGTAACGCTCTCTAATTCAATCCCTGTCTCTTCATAGGTTTCTCTTATTATACACTCAAACGGCGTTTCATTCTGTTGTAGCTTCCCACCAACGCCGTTCCAGAGACCCATTGTTGGGGCTTTGCGTCGATTTAATAGGAGAAGATCTTGATTTCTTTTGATAAAACAAATCGTATATTGAAGCATGTACCGTCACCTAGTTTCTCATAATTTGATCCAATTATATAAGTTTGATAAAAACCTAAAGCAATCACCTATCTATTTTACTAAACATTCACTCCATATGGATAAAACAGTTAAATTACTGTTACAATGATCAAGTCGTCTTAAAACGATAGTAGAGTTGAATAAAAGGAACAATTAATGTTTCTCTGACATTCAGGAGGAAAGTAAGCATGCCAACAATCAATCAAGTCATTGAAAGCTATAATGAAGTGGAAAAGCTCTCAGATGCTCCACTCACCATCATATCCGAGGTATTATGGATCATCGTTGGACTCATTTTCATTATGCACCTGATCCGTAACCGTAACATCTTATCCCCATCAAAATTTCTATTTAGAGGAGCCTTCCTGTTCATCATCTTACTCATCATAGGGTATTTATCGTACACGTTAAACAGCTATGATTTTTCAATGGACGAGAAATCATGGAAAGAAAATACACTCGCACCTTATCTTCAGTCTTTACATGAGCACAACGAACAAGTAGAGGATTTTTCTCAATTACTAAAAGACCCTAATAACGGTATAAAATCAAATTATGTAGACGAAGACATATCTCCAATTTGGATCGAGCTAGTCACCACTACCGATACTGGTGTAAAACAAGAAAAAATTGTTGAAGCGACGATTGTAAAAGAACCGATTCAACAGCCCTATTTAACTTACAGAATGATTGAAAAAAACATTTCAGATCACTACTCAGATGAGGCTTATTATGAAACAACCCTTCACATTCCTGAAGATTATATGATTCTAACAGACTAATTATTCAAAAAGCACACGCTCCATTTTGGGAGGTGTGCTTTCTTTCATTGAGCTAGTCTCGATTAGTTACCTTTTATCTTTCCGATACGCTATCCAGTCTCCACCTGGTATTTCGATAAAACGCTTTTCTGGATTTTTCATAATATAAGTAATGGCTTCATAACTTCCTTGCTCACTTTCGATTTCCTGCATGACACGGTCATACAAGTTATGATCGCGCCCTTCCTGATAACCTTCGAGAATATTAATTCTTTCTAGTAACTGATTATCCACCTCGTAGACTTCTCCATATACGTTATGCTCCTCGCTTTGAACTAAAGCAGGGTAACCATCCTGTGTGTCATAAAGCTGTCCCTTTGTCCAACAGAAGCTTTCTTTTAGAGCAGCTTCTTTTATGACACCATGATTGCTTTCTCCTAATCGTAGCGTTCCATAGCAAAATACAAGATGCATGGTTGTCTCTCCTTTATCTCCATAGCTATAGCGAAAAGCCCGCCAATAAGCGGGCTCCCCAGTAACTTAATTAAAAAATTCGCTTCAATGCCTTTTTAAGCGGTGGCATATCAATTTCCTGTTCTTCAAATGCTTTTTTGAGCATGTATTTCGAATAGCTTGCTGCCTGTTCATACGTGATTTTGCCTGGAAGAGGCGGCTGCTCTTCAATCACAATGTCGACAATAACAGGCTTCGGTGATTTCGCAGCTCGTTCAAAAGCCGGAAGCAATTCTTCATACTTTTCGACGCGGTAACCTTCCCCACCAGCTGTTTCAGCAAATGCGGCAAAGTTAAAGTCTTTTAATTCCGTTTCATAATCTATGTTCCCTATTTCCTGCTGTTCATATTTAATCATGCCAAGACGTTCGTTGTTAAAGACGACAACCATCATAGGTAGCTTATATTTCACAGCTGTTAAGAAATCTTGCATCACCATCGTAAAACCACCGTCACCGCAAATCGCTACGGCCTGACGATCTGGATGAGCTATCTTACCTGCAATCGCTCCTGGAAGACCACATCCCATCGTCGCCATCCATGAGGAAATGATGAATTTTTGATTCGTGATGCGTAAATGCCTTGCTGACCAAACTGTCACATTCCCTACATCGATTGACAAGACGGCATCATCATCCAAAACTTTTTGAAGTTGTGGCATGATTTGCTGTGGTTTAATTGGTGTAGACTGTTCCGATTCAATCTTTTCAAGATGAGCCCACCAGTTTTTCATGTTGTCCTGACATTTTTCAATAAATTCACGGTCTTCCTGGTAGGTAGTATGCTCGGTTAAATAAGATAACGTCCACTTGGCATCTCCTATTAATCCTACCGTTACAGGATAACGTTTCCCGATTTGAGTTGGGTCAATATCAACCTGGATCGCCCTTGCTTTATCAGGTAAATAATCGCGATACGGGAATGACGTACCGACCATGATGAGTAAATCAGTTTCTTCCATTGCTTCATAAGCAGGCTTCGTTCCAATTTGACCGAGTTGACCAAGGTTATAAGGATGAACGTCTGGAATAGCTCCTTTTCCTGGTAAACTTAAAATAACCGGGGCTCCTGCTTTTTCTGCAAAGCTTAAAAGTTCTTCTCTCGCATGTTTAGAACCTTTTCCTGCTAAGATGACCGGTCGCTTCGCTTCATTTAACATAGCGACAGCTTCGTTTAAATTGGAGTCATGTGGATGAACGACTGCTTTCGAGCGAATGAGGGACGTATTCTCCACCTTTTGTTTTACTTTCTCTGCTGCAAGGTCATCTGGAATTGTAAGGATCGCTACGCCCTTTTTCTCAACAGCTGTTCGTATAGCTTGATGAGTTAAGTCAGGTAACGATGCCGCTGTTTCCACCCTGCGATTAAATACAGATACATCATCAAACATTCGTTCAAGGTTAATTTCTTGGAATTGATCCGTTCCAAGTTGGTCGCTTGCGACTTGTCCAGCAATAACGAGGACTGGTGCACCGTCAGCCTTCGCATCATATAGACCATTCATCAAATGAACTGCTCCTGGTCCTGCAATGGAAAGGCAGACACCTATTTTGCCTGTTATTTTCGCGTACGATGCTGCTGCAAGGGCACCTACCTCTTCATGGCGCACTTGAATGAACTTCATACGATCTTGAGCATTCCGCAAATTTTCCACGAAATGGTTAATCGAATCTCCTGGTAAACCATACACATGGTCTACTCCCCATTCAGAAAGTGTATTCAGTAAAATCTCACCAGCATTTTTATCAAACATCATGACTCCTCCTTCGTTTCCTTATCCATAATGGGAAAGTACCCCTCTATAGTGTCAGTGAAACGTCAGAGAAAAGAATAAAGCAGCCCAGTTGGACTGCTTTCATTGATATTACGTTCGTGGTCCACCTGCAACATAAAGAACTTGTCCACTAACAAAGGATGAGTTTTCATCTGCAAAAAAGAGTGCAGCATTCGCAATGTCTTCAGGTTTCCCTGTTCTAGCAACTGGAATCTGCTTTTTGTTGTATTCAATAAACTGATTAAATTCAACACCGAGTCGTTCGGCCGTTGCTTTTGTCATATCACTTTCAATAAATCCTGGCGCAATAGCATTGGCCGTAATGCCATATTTACCAAGCTCGAGTGAGAGCGTTTTGGTTAACCCCTGAATGCCCGCTTTGGCAGCTGCATAGTTCGTTTGTCCACGATTACCAAGTGCAGAAGTAGAGGATAGACTTATGATGCGACCGTAACCTTGATCAACCATATACTTTTGTGCCGCTCTTGAAGCATAAAAACTCCCAGTAAGATGTACCTGCATGACCGTCATCCAGTCTTCATCGCTCATTTTAAATAATAGATTATCTCGAATAACTCCAGCGTTGTTTACAAGAATATCAATTGACCCGTATGCTTCTGCCGCTTCTTTCATACTGGACTCTACCTGCTCTCGCTGTGTAACGTCCACAACTCCTATCATAACCGAGAAGCCTTTCTCTTCTAATTTCTTTCTTGTTATCGAAAGGGCTTCTTCGTTCACATCGGCAAGGTATACCTTAGCCCCTTCATCTGCAAACTTTTCTGCAATGCTCGCACCGATTCCTCTACTCCCACCAGTTATGTATGCCACTCTACCTTCAAGTCGTTTCACTCAACTTCACTCCTGTAAGCGATTTCTTAAGATTAATTAAACTATAATAATATTAAAATTTTCTGTCAACTATTGTCATCCAGTTTAAAATCGGGATAATAAGTGAAAAGGATAGAAGAATGAATTATTTATATTGGAGGCTATCGCGATGAAACATCTCGTTTTCTATGATGCTGAATGTCCTTTTTGTTTTTATGTTAAGAAATCACTTCGCAAACTGGATTGGTTTAATAAGATCGAATGGATACCGGTCCAAGAAGTTGAGAAGCACCCGGAAGACTATCCCTATATGCAGTTTCGCCACAAACGAATGTATGATGAAATTCATATGCTCACGACATCTGGGAACCTTCATGCAGGCTATTATACGGTAAGACGACTGTTAATGGCACTTCCTGTAACGGTACCTCTCTCTTTACTACTATACTTACCTTTTATGGATAAGCTTGGTTCACCATTCTATATATGGTTTTCAAAAAACCGTTATGATTGGTTTGGACGTTATTCAGAGCCCCGTTTTGAATAACTTTTTTAAAAGCAGGCGTTAATACTTTTTTCTAGAATACTATTTGTCAGAGAATTAGTTTGGAAGGATGCTTTGATATGGAAGAAAAATGGCTTACCTGGGCGAAACAAATTCAATCCATTGCTCAAGCAGGGCTAACTTATACGCAGGATAACTATGATTATGAAAGATATATTGAACTGAGACAGCTAAGTGCAGAAATGATGGAAACCTACACGGAATATGATATGAAAACAATTAGCGAACTTTTCACGAATGAAACTGGTTATCAAACGCCTAAAGTAGACGTTCGTGCAGCTGTTTTTCATGAAGGTAAATTGCTTTTCGTTAAAGAAAAAGCGGATGGCAAGTGGTCTCTTCCCGGCGGCTGGGGTGATGTGGGCTTTACACCAGGAGAAGTAGCGGTAAAAGAAGTTCAGGAAGAGGCAGGATACATTGTAGAAGCACGGCGACTTCTTGCCGTGCTCGATCACAAAAAACACCCTCACCCACCATCGCCTTATCATATTTATAAGGTGATGATTGAGTGTGAGCTAGTCGGTGGAGTTGCGGCCGAAAGTATCGAAACAAGTGACTGTGGTTTTTTCGCTCAAGACGAGCTTCCCCCTTTGTCGACTGGCAGAATAACTGAATCTCAGGTTGGGATGCTTTATAATCTCCATAACAACGTTACCCTTCCACCTGTTTTTGATTAAGTGAGATGAGGAGCTATCACAATGATTAAACCATTTAACAATGGGCTTCTTCTTATGAGGAAGGACAAATTACAAGAACGAAGCTGGAGAAGTGATGAGTGTTATAAGTTTATATTCTCTCACCAGGGGTCAGGGCTTTACGAAACACCACGTGGTGATATTACAATTGATAAAGGACAGTTCTATGTCCTTAACCCAGGTGACACCCACCGCCAACTTAACGTTACGGATGAAAAATTTCTAATCGAACTGGATGAAACGATATTTCAAGAAGTAGCAAAAGATCTTAATCTCAGTGCACGTTTTCCTGAATTCGCGTCTATTCCTTATCATCATCCACAGCTTCAGCAGTGGGCTTCTTTTGTACGAGATTGTATGGGGAACGGTTTGCAATCCGAAGAAAGTACTTACTTCCTTGAGCACAGTGCGGTACAACTCGTTATCCTTATGCTCAAACATGCTCCAGGATTGCATCAACAGGAGCTCCCTATCCCTTCAGCGAAATTCCCGCTAACTACTGCTATTACAGCTATGAAAGAAGGGTTTCAAGAAGAATGGTCGCTTGAGCAGCTCGCAAACCTGACAGGTCTCTCGAAATATCAATTCGCTCACTCCTTTAAAGAAACGTTTGGTATTTCGCCTTATTCATTCCTGCAACTTTATCGCATTATGAAAAGTCAGGAAAAGCTTCTTCACTCTAGTGAATCAATTCTATCAATTGCTTTTTCATCAGGATTCAAGAATCTTTCTTCTTACAATCATCTATTTAAAAAGTTGTATGGAAAATCTCCTTCTCAAATCCGTAGTAGTTCCTATAAGATAGAAGATACTAATGATCATCATTAGCATTCCACTAACAACCATTATAACTTGAATTGGCAGAAGAACAGCGAATGCACCAAATAGAGCCAATGAAAGAGTATTAGCAAGATAGAGTAGAACAGCGTTCGTGCTAAACCCTCTTCCAAGCTGCTCTTTCGGTACGATGGTTTGCAGGAGATAAACTCTTGCAAGTCCAGCTATCGGAATCCCTATTCCTACTAGAATAGCACCTACAAAAAAATGTTCTAACTCGTATAATACGCCATAATAAAATACGCCCGCTCCCCAAATGAAAGCACCAATCATATATGTTTTTAAATCCATTTCCTTTACAATATAAGGAATGACTAAATTCGTTCCAATCACAACTGCACCAAACAAACCTAGTATCAAACTATAAATCTCTTCACTCCTTGAGGTCATATCTGAAAGCGCAAGTAGGAGCCCCACTTCCCAAACCCAGGTATTAAGAAATACAATTACAAAAGTACTTAGAAACAAATGCTTCAGGGTGATATTCCCCCCAGCCCATTTAGTAAACGATCCGATTGAGCGCCAGACTCCGCTCAAGGATTTTTCCCCACTATAAGTGGTTTCTTTCACTTGTAATTTCATAAGAAAGAATGCACTCAATCCATAAGTTATGGCGTCAATAGTAAAAAAATGGACAGCACCATGCGTTGTAAGAATCCATATTGAAAGAAAAGGACTTATGACCGTAACGCCTCTTTGAAGTGTATCATTCAATCCATTAACCATTGTTCGTTCTTTCTCTTCTGTCATAAGCGGCAGCAAAGCACGATGAGCTGGGTTAAAGAAGCAACCAATCGATTGAATAAGAAAACTAACAAGCAGTAAATAAGCATATCCTAACAAATCTGCGTAATAGAACAAAACAATAGATCCAATTAATGGAATTCTGACAAAATCTAAAATAATGAGCATTCTCTTCTTCTGTACCCAATCAGAGATCACCCCTCCTATTAACCCAAAGAGTAAATAAGGGAGAGTTTCCGCGATCGCCATTCCAGTCGTCAATACCTTAGATTCGGTTATCTCATAAGCAAGAAAAAGAAATGCCATACCTGAAAGGACATCGCCTAGCTTTGAAATCCCTCCTCCAAGCAAGTAGTACCTTATGTTTTGATTGAACATTAATTTGATATACATAGAATCACCTCTCTCTTTATCATAAAAAGAAAGAGGTGATTTATCTTATAAGATCTTGCTACAATTTAGCGCAATAAATTGTCTTTATATGATTTCAGCCATGTATCAGCCATAAGACGATTGCCTACTGAAGTCATATGAACGCCATCCGTTGTGAGAGTATCTTTCTTATCCCTTAGCGCTTGTAGGAAAGTTTCATGAGTAGGAACAACAATTGCGTCAAACTTAGCTCCCAACTTCCGAACGATTTCAACATAAGGCATAAGCAGCTGATTTCCTTTTGAAGAGATATTTTCTTCAATAATCGTTGGTTCCATTAAGACAATTTGCACGATACCATCATTTACTTCTATTAAAAGTCGTTCATATATCTCCTCAAACTCACTTGGCAACACCTGCTCCATCTCAGAATGATCCAATTGTCTCCACACATCGTTTATGCCAATGGAAATGGAAATCAGATCAGGTTCCAATGCTAAAACCTCCCGTTTCCATCTACTTTCAAGATCAGTGATTCGATTACCACTAACGCCTTTATTGATGATCTCCACATGGAATTCCTTTATTATCTCTTCCTTAATCATCCTTACATATCCATAACCAAGTCCTTCAGTGTCCTGGTTTCTGCCTGAATCCGTAATACTATCCCCGATAAACAACCACTTCATATAAGCTCCTCCAGGTTCTCAGTCGTAATGGTCCATCGCTCATTTACCTTACTATGCTGCTCTAACATCCAGCTTTTTGCGTATTGTTCAATATCCCTCACATCGGTTTCCTCAAGTTGAACATCAATCGATTCAATACTTCCCTGTTGATTTGTTTTTAGATAGATGGCATCATGATCATCATTCATGAAATGGTTATAGGATTGGGTACTTTTCCAAAAACCAATAATAATCGCCATGTTCTCTTCTGTCCAGCCGCCGTACTGAGCTATAAATCCTTCGTCATTTCGCAATTCAATCCAACGTTCTTGCCCTCTAGAAAAAGTTGCTTCCTGACCTTCTCGCACGTTGCAAACTATTTTTTTAATCACCATCACTGTTGAGCCTTTTCACTAAAATCAGGATGTCTGAAGCAGTCAGTTGTATGATCATTGACTAAACCAACAGCTTGCAAGAAGCTATATATAATAACAGGACCTACAAACGTAAAACCGCGCTTTTTCATATCTTTACTAATCTTCTTGCTAAGTTCTGTTTCTGCTGGTACTTCCTCTATCGATTTCCAGTCGTTAATGATCGGAGTGTCTTGAGTAAAACCCCATATGTATGATGAAAAGCTTCCGAACTCTTCTTGAATCTCCATAAATGCTTTCGCATTCTTTACCGTTCCGCGCACCTTTAATTTATTACGTATAATGCCTTCATTATGGAGTAGCTCTTGTATTTTATCCTCATCATAAGCCGCTACTTTCTCAACAATAAATTGATCAAAAGCAGCTCGATAATTCTCTCGCCTTTTTAAAATCGTAATCCAACTTAACCCCGCCTGCGCTCCTTCTAAAATAAGCATTTCAAAAAGTTTTTGATCGTCATAAACAGGAACTCCCCACTCATGATCATGATACTCCTTATAAACTTCTTCTTCATTCACCCATGCACAACGGTTCATTATGTTACCTCCAATAAAGGCTAGTTGCCTACAATTTCTTAACGCTAATCCAGTTGAATACTTTCTCCTACGCTAGCCATACTAAGTGGCGATAACAAAGGAGATGATCGTGATGGCTAGATTGCTTTATATTACCGTGAATCCAAAACCAGTAAAAGAATCTTTCAGTTTAAGTATAGGGGAAGTTTTCCTCGAAACCTACCAAGAAAAACATCAGAATGATGACGTCGTAAAGCTAGATCTTTATAATATCGATCTTCCTTATATTGATACTGACGTTTTTAACGGATGGGGAAAGCTGCAACAGGGAAATGCATTTGATCATTTATCAGGAGACGAACAGCTTAAAGTCAGTAAAATTAACGACCTTACAGATCAATTCATATCAGCAGATAAATATGTCTTTGTTACGCCATTCTGGAATTTCAGCTTTCCCCCTAAATTAAAAGCTTACATTGATACAGTGGCTATTGCTGGTAAGACTTTTAAATATACAGAAGAAGGCCCAGTTGGTCTCCTAACTGATAAGAAAGCCCTTCACATCCAAGCGAGAGGTGGCATCTATTCAGAAGGGCCTGCAAAAGAAATGGAATTCGGAGATCGGTACTTACATGCCGTACTTGGATTCCTAGGCATCCCTTCTGTTGAATCAGTCATTGCTGAAGGAATGGCACAAATGCCTGAGAAAGCTGAAGAAATCAAGAAAAAGGCGATGGAAGAAGCGAAACAAGCTGCAAAGACTTTCTAAAGAATACACTATTCGTTCGTGCCTCTGAAATAGCATTTCCCCAAAATAAAAAAAGCGCACATTGCGCTTTTTTATTCATCCCTTAACGAGTGGTCGAGCGGGATCATTAAACTGTAATCAAAAGGGAAACTCATCTCAGCGATCTCCTCATTCTGTTGTGGGACTTCACTCACGTTCATTTCTCCTGGTATACCCTCTAGCGGGATATGTTTTGTATGATCAAACATTTCATCGTCTCCTTCCATTTCTAGTATGGTTGAAGAACGATCTAATTATGAGATCTAGTTGCAATTCTATAGCAGCTTCGACATATAGTATTCATCAACAAATTCATCAGCTATGAACAGTGAGTGACGTTTCAAGCCCTCCACTTCAAAACCTGCCTTCCGGTAAAGAGCTAATCCACCTTCATTTCGTGTGACCACATTTAATTCGAGACGGTGTAGGTTTTGAGTCACTGCCCACTTCTCTAATTCAATAAATAACTCGGCCCCCACTCCCTGTCCCCGATACTCTTCTTCAATTCCTATCACTACATAGGCACTATGTTGATTGCGCTTCGCCTGTCCGCCCACCGCAATTAGATAGCCGATCAATTCACCAGCATTCTCAGCTACGAATATACGAGAATGACGATCACTCTCCATTTTTTCAATACGTTCACGCTGCTCAGCTATTGTCGTCTTTCTCTCGCCGTCTTCAAAGAGCATAAATGGGGAGTCGCTCTCCACACCTTTTATTAGCTTCACAAATGCTTCGGCATCATCTGGGCTAATTTGTCTAATTTTCATTTGTTTGTCCTCATTTCCTATAACTGGTCTTTACAGCTTACCATAAGAAAAACGCGTATAAAGGATTATACGCGTTTTTCCCTGGTTTTACTGCTCAACAACCGGCCTTGTCTTCTTTTCTAGCTTTCTTACTTCTTTCATAAGTTCTTTATATCCGAGTCTCGTTAATTCAAACTCATCGTTCACTAGCTCATACTCGATTAAAGTATTCCGCTTTGATTCTGGAATGTCGTTATAAATGAGTCGAAGCTCTTCATTTAACTCAACAAATGAACTAGATTCAACAGAATCAATCCCAATTAACTCAGCAACCAGCTTCATATCAGGGGTTTCTTTAATGAAAAGTCCCTTCTTATCAATGACTGCTTTTTGAATTTTATCTTTAAACAGAAGCACTTCTTGCTTGATCCGATTGCTTTCAGATTCCTTATGCTGCATTCTGTTACGATAGCTTTCTTTCTCTATTTCATCGAGATCCGCTTTAGAAAGAAGCTCTTCAAAAAGCATCGTTTTATCACTATTGATCTGCTCAAGTTCACGCTCTTTCTCAGCTTCCTCCATCGATTCTGCCTCGATAGCCGTGTTTTCAAGTGAAAATGAAAGCTGATCATCTGCTGTAGTAGTTGAAGTGGCCGTATCCTCTACCTGCTCACCCTTTAGCTTTGCATCAAAATCATGAATTTTTTTAATAACATATAGTGAAACTCCGACGCTAAGACACGTTAAGAACAACCTGAACATAAATGGGGAAAACGCCACAAGATATAATAATAAAATGAATCCAATAATGGAAAGAACCGTTAGTACTTTTTCTTTTCCCGTTTTCGCTTGCATAGGCTGATCTAGTGTCGCAAGAAATTTCTTCATGGATGTTAACATCCTGACTTTTCACCTCTCTACTCTATTGTCATCCTCTTCTGAGAACGAACATTACCCGGATTGCTTACATTCCGGGTTCTATAATTGTTCGAAAGCACCTTCTATTTTACGAGGATAGCTATTTTCGAAGGTCTAACAATCCTATGTGGACAATACACTTGAAAACAAGTCATTCGTTTGTCCATGAAAGGAGTTGTTAACTATAGAAACCCTTATTCATCAATGTTTAGAGTGGCTGCTACAGCTTGGTTACCCTGGCATCGCCCTTGCTTTAATGATTGAAATTATTCCGAGTGAGCTCGTACTCGCTTATGGAGGATATATGGTATCTGAAGGAACGATTCGTTTTACTGGTGCTGTTATTGCTGGAACGATCGGTGGCACAGTCGCTCAGCTCTTTTTATACTGGCTAGGCCGTTTTGGTGGACGTTCGTTCTTAGAGCGCTATGGAAAATTCCTGTTTATTTCTCAAAAGCATCTTGCCATTGCTGAAACCTGGTTCGATCGGAATGGAGTGAGCGTCATCTTTACAGCTCGCTTTATTCCTGTCGTTCGTCACGCGATCTCTATTCCAGCAGGTATTGCCAAAATGTCGATCATGCGATTTACCTTCTATACGATCCTGGCTATGATTCCGTGGTCCATTCTCTTCCTATATATCGGAATACAGCTCGGTGACAACTGGTCCCAGATTCATTCTGCTGCAAGAATTTATACGTTACCAGTTAGTCTCGGAGCAGGATTCTTTCTTATCTGTTACATATTTCTACTTATTATGAAGAGGCGACGCATTCGCTAATTCTAACAAAAACTGCCCACCCTAAGTATACTAAGCAATCGTTCAAGCAATGTTGACCTATACACCTAATCCCATTCTCTTACGACTAATGATGAGGCACTTAGTGCACTAGCTAAGTTTTTTTTGCAAGAAATATTGGGTATGACCTTGAGGATGATTTTCTACTTTACCACAAATTTCATACCCTTCCTTTAGATAAAATCCAGGTGCTTGAAAACTGAATGTATCAAGCAATATAAGTCGACATTCCTTTTCCTCTGCAAGTCTTTCAACTTGTTGGAGAAGTTTCCTTCCAACACCGTTCCCTCTCTTCTCATCTGTCACCCAAAGAAAATCGATATGAAGGTGCTGCCAGAACAATGTTGCCGAAATCCCGCCAATCACTTCATCCTCTTCTTTCATAACGAATGCGATTTCTTCAAGCGGAGTTTTAACTGCAGATGAAAGCTTCTGTTTGTTATATTCAACAACGTTCTTTCGAATGAAATCTCGTGACTCATCTCTTCTTTGTATCATTCAAATCCTCCTCATCCGAGCGTTCTTCTTGTTTCCTTAACTGGAATCTCGCTTCCTCTCTCGTATTCTACGGAAACTTCAAACGTTCCCTCCTCAAAGAACTTTGGCAGTCTCTGCTTAAACCAATCTTGCATAGGAAGCGTATGAACTAAATTTCTCTTCACCCACATTAATTCACCTTCTGGTGGATCGGGGTGCTTACTACCAGAGTAGGAAGTAGCTACATAATTAAACACGATGTACCGAAACTCTTCATCTGGAATAATAAATTCATCGACTCCCTTATATGTAAGATCGCAAGGATGAACAATAAATCCCGTTTCTTCATAAAGTTCTCTTGCAGCACCTTCGGCAAAGCTTTCTGAGAGTTCAATCTTCCCGCCTGGACCGATATAGCCAGGAAACCCGGCTTCAGGAGGTCGATTCAGTAAGAGAATTTCATCTTTTTCTCTATTATGTAAAATAACCATGGATAGTAAAGTAGCTTTTATCGTTGTCATCCATTCCACCTCCAGCCAATCCTATCTTCGTCTATGATGACAGTATATATCATTCTGAGTTAGGAACCTACTATACTATGATGAATGATTTTTAAGAAAAAGGGTAACATCCAATATAGAAAGCATGATCGCGTAAGTCATACCGCCCAAGTTAGGAAAAGGAGTGATACCATGTTAACCCGCACACATTACAAAGAACGCAATCCAATGAATGAGCGATTAATCAACTGGTCAGTTGAAAATACGAAAGAAGATGACTATCAAGAGTCACAGCTTGCGATTGTGGAATGCACCTGTACGAATAGCGATGGAGACGAATTGCAAACAGTTAAAACGCTTGAAATGTCACCTGAGCATAACTCCTGGGAAGAGTGGATGGATGAACTGAAAAAAGATCGTTTTGAAATCATCCAGTGCCCAAGCTGCAAAGTATGGACGATTGATGACAAGTAAAGAAGCGTTTATAAATGTAGACGATAGCGAAAAGCCCTTCTCTAACATAGAGAAGGGCTTCCTTATTTATTACGATAGTGCATCTAATTCAGTTGAAATAAAATCCATCAATCCTTTGATCATCGTTTCAGAGAAATCAAAATGGATACCTGCCGCTTCATACACTTCGGATAACGACACAGAGCTTCCAAGTGATAAGGCACGGTTGTAATTCTCTAGAGCCTGTTCTGGATTTTCTCTATACTGGCGATACATTTGGATCGCACCAAGTTGGGCGATAACATATTCAATATAGTAGAACGGTACTTCAAAAATATGCAGAATCAACTGCCAGTTATTCTGAATCCATTCTTCCTGCCCTGTCCAATCTACATAGGAGGAATCATATGTGCGCGATAGCTCCATATATTTCTCGCTACGTTCTTTGCTCGTATGATTTGGATTCTCATACATCCAGTGCTGAAACTGATCCACTACAATACCACTAGGAAGGAAGAGGATTAACCCTTCAAGCTGATCTTTCTTAGCTCTTAGCAATTCCTTTTCATCCTGATACATCAGATTCCAGTAGTCCATCGTTAAGAGTTCCATCGACATGCTTGCTAGCTCAGCTGACTCCATAGGCGTATCTTGATAAGCTGATAGCATTTGATTACGCTTGAAATCGTTATGAATGCAGTGACCCATCTCATGAAGAAGCGTAATAAAATCGTCATGTGACTTTGTACTATTCATAAAGATAAAGGAAAGCTCAGAAACCGGAAGATACTCACAAAAACCTCCCTGCGCTTTTCCTTTCCGACTTTCGAGATCAAGTGCACCTTTCTCATTCATCTCGTTTAAAAGATAAGAGAAGCGCGGAGAAAGCTTATCGAAAATATCAGATGTGCCTTTGATTAGCTCTTCGATTTTATTAAATGGACGAAGCGGCTGCTTATCTTTCGGGACAGCCCTCGTATCCCATGGTTTATACTCTTCAACACCAAGCTCTTGCTGATGCTTTTTCTGCAGCTTTTCTTTTAGAGGAACAACGTGCTTTCGAACTGCCTCAGCTAGAGATTTACAATCCTCTGGTGTGTAATCGAACCGCTCGTATTTCTTAAACATATAATCTCTGTAATTATCGAGATTCACATTCTCAGCTTTTTTCTGACGGAGCTGGATCAGCTCGTCCATAATTTCCTGTAAGTCGTCTTTTTTCGTTAAGAGCGTCGTGAAGATTTCTTCCATAGCGCTTTTGCGAACTTCCCGATCCCCGTCTTGCATCATTAAAAACATTTCACTAAGTGTTTTTTCTTCGCCATCCCAATGAAATGAGAGACTACCTGTATGCTCAAAATAACGATTAACGATGCGATCTTCTTCAACTTCTAAGTTAATATTTTCCTCATTAAAAAGCGTCATTGCATTTTCTTTCCGAAGAAGAAATTGTTTATAATACTCTTGGTTCAGCTGCGACTTGTAAGGCGACTCCTGAAACTTTTCATCAAAAAGCCCCTCATATCGCTTTACCATAGGTTCTATGTATTCTTGATCGTGCTCGATTGTCTTTTTTGCTTCTTCACTGCTGCTATGACACTGGAAATCAATATAATGTCCGGCAAGTCCTTCTGCCACACCATCCATTAATGAAGATAAGCTCATCACCCATTTTTCTAATTCATCAGCAGAATGAATCGACTGATTGAGGAGCGATTTAAACTCTTCTTCAAGAATAGAAGGATTTTTAAAATCATACTTTTCAACATAAAACGTACTCATCAGCTTCCCCCTTAAGATGCTTTTATGTACCATTTCATAGTTTACCACAGAATTTTCTGACAGGATATGTCATATCCTTTCTCATGTATCCACATTTATGAAAGGCTTAAACCAGAAGACACAAAAATGGGACCCCACCCCGTGGATGGGACCCCTCCTGTGTGGAAAACGAAGCATCCCATCCAAGGACGGGGCTTCATTCATGCTTGTACCCGTATCATTATGATCTATAACGTAAAAACGCCAATTCATTGATTGAAATATTATCCTTCTTTCTGATCGACTATCCACACTTCATCATTCGCACTGATTTTTCCAGCTTGAATCACTTTCGCATACATCCCAAATAAATTACGCCGTTCTATGGCAACCTTTTTCAAGAGGTCCGGATGTTTCGCTCCAGTCTCAGGATCAACGGTAATAATCATACATCGCTCACAAGGTTTTACGACTTCAACCATCACTTCTTTTCCGATTTGTAGAACTTTTCCTTCCCACGTTTCTTCTACAAATGGCGTTTTCTCCAATAAAGAGATCTGCAGGTTTGGTCGAAAACGTCTTTCATCTGTTATTTTCCCCCAGGATGATGATAACGCATCAAGAGAAGCATCCGTCACAATTAAAAGATGCTCTTCTTCAATCGGTCCTATTGGAACATTTTCCGGATGATAAACTTTTTTTGTTAGCTGCTTTGAAGATTCTTCTTCTATTTCACGTAGCCAGGTCGAATCAGACCATTTATAGGTATCTCCTTCTGGTGTCGTGATGATCGGTTCAGGATATGCATCAAGTGATTCCGGTGCACTGAACGATGCTTGATAACGCACGAGTGGTGGAAATTGTGTAATCGTAAAAAACGATTCTTTCTCATCTAAAATCACATGACTTCGATCGCCATAAAGACCATAGTTCATCACCATTGTCTGAGTAACGCGTTCTCCTGTCATCGACTTCACAGGATGACGCATCATCTCACTAATTATTCCAATTTGAATGATCATCAGCTCCCTTCTTCCTCCTTAGTATATCCAAAGAGAAAGAATCTCATTTTTTCCTATAAGTCTAGTATAAACAATAAGAGATTTGCATAAAACTAGTAGAAACAAAGGAAAAAAGGAGAGATCCGAATGGAAATAAAAGAATACTACTCCATTACCCTCTATAATGAAAGGCGAAGAGCGATCTTTCATTCAGAAGATGAATATGATAATTTCGAAGAGGCACAGCGTGAAGGATATGTTCTTCTTCGCAATCATCCGAAAGCAGACTTATATTCGGTAGAACGTTTTTTTGCAGTAGAAGACGTCTAAAGAGACCTTTTCTTTTCAAGTAAAAGGGCCAGTTTTTGATCAAACTCAGCTATTTTAGGATCACCAGGTAATAATAGACTAATCTTACTAATTAGCGCAGATATTTCGTTATCAAGAAGCATCTTTTGTTCTTCTTTCTTTTTTGAAGAAACAGAAGAGCTTTTTTCTTGCATTCTTGTTCGATATTCTGCTAAATTCCTCTCCACCCTTTTAATTTGTTGATCTTCAAATACAAGAAGCTGATCACACATTTTCTCCATAAAATAGACATCATGCGAAACAATGAGAAGAGTTCCCGTAAACTCTTGCAGTGTATCTTCCAATTGCTCTCGTGAAGGCAAATCTAAATGGTTAGTCGGCTCATCGAGTATCAAAAGATCATATTTATTCATCAACATACGCGTCAGTTTCAGTTTTGTTCTCTCCCCAAGACTGAGTTGATTAATGGTGGAATGGATTCGATCTCTCCCCATCCCCATCGAAGCAAAAATCGATTTTGCCCGAAAGATCTCTTTCTTCGTTGCTACGTTTAAAACTTCAAGCGGCGTTTTTTCTTCAGGAAGATCGTGCACATCCTGTGACAGATAGCCAATCTGAAGCGTTGGACTTTTCCACAGTTCTCCCTCGCTAAGCGCCTCCATTCCAAGCAGCATTCGCAATAAGGTGGTTTTCCCACAACCATTTTCACCAACAATCCCCACTCGTTCCCCAGACTTCATGTAGAAAGAACTTTTTTGAAATAACCATCGTTCTTCAAAACGTTTTCCGGCATTATTCGCTTCTAATACGCGTTTACCTCGTGTATCATTCGCCTGAAATTGAAAACGCACTTCTTTCTCCTGATCAGGTTCTTCCACTTTATTTTTCTGCAGTTCCTTCTCGAGTCTCTTCTGTTTCGACTTCACCTGACGATCCATTTTCTTTGCTTTCATGCGGTAATGTTCCTTATATCCTTCCTGTTTTGTTGACTCACCGTGTGCCTTTTCAGACCAATTCGTTAATCCTGCAAGCTGACCTTCTATTCGCTTTATTTCTTTTTGCTGCGCGCCATAATGATGGAGCTGGTCTTCGTATCTTCTTTGCTTTTCGGCTCGGTATGCCGTGTAGTTTCCTTGATAATTACTAATGATACTATTTTCAACTTCAAGGATTCTATCAACCGTCTGATCGAGAAAGTAACGGTCATGAGATATAACAAGAACAGCTCCCTTAAAAGAGTGAAGCTCTCGAATTAACCAACTTACCCCTTTTCTATCTAAGTGATTTGTTGGTTCATCTAGTATTAATAAATCCGGATGAGTCGACCAAATCTCTGTGAGCGCTAGTTTCAACTTTTCTCCACCGCTTAAATATTCTGCTCCTTCATTAGTTAGAATAGGGCGTATCCCTAATTCCTTTTTCCTTTTTAAATCAGAAGAATCGACTTCCATCCCATATTGCTCAACCACCCCTGTCTGGTCAATCGACTGCTTCAGATAGCCGATATCACCTTTGAGTGTAATTCCCCCTTCATCTGGCTCTATCTCTTTTACGATTATTCTTGCTAAAGTTGTTTTACCAGCACCGTTAGGTCCAACAATTCCAATGCGCTCTCCCTTATGAATATCAAGGTTCACTTGATTAAATAACGTGTTCTCATGATAACTTTTTTTCAATCCTCTTATCGATATAACGTTCACGGTATCTCCCCCAAATTTTCAGTTCATTGCTTTGAGGAGAAAAAAACCTCCCCATCACCTGGAGAGGCCTGTCATTCCAATTTCCTATACTACCGAAAAAAGTGCATCACAAAGAAGCACATTTTCGCTAGCACAAGTGATTAAAAAGGGCAGACTAATCCTATTCTCCAGAAAATCCATTTCACAATTTGAAATTAGATCTGAATAAATAAGATTAGTTCTTCATTGCTTCTTAACCATTCCCTTCGTCTTTAGTTGCCATTATTTTAAAGAATTATGTAAGCGATGTCAAATTCTTTTTTAGCCATTTTTATAATGAATCCTCTTTAAAAAATCGAATTTTGTAGAGTACTTTTGGAAAATTAGTCGATTTTTATCCTTTTTTAGTACAAAAGGACCCTATAATGTCTGTTATTCCAGACCGATATTAGAAATAGTTAAGAAATACTTTCCATTTGAGACTAATTTTGAAGGGAGGCCGTTTCGTCTGTTGTTGTGACGTCACTGCGTACATAAGAAAAATAGAAACTTAGAATATGGGGGAATACACATCGTGCGGAGTAAAATTCTTGCGTTTATGATGATCGTTATTTTAATTTTTACAGGAATGAGTTTTCCAGAAAAAACATCAGCAAGTGGTGAAATCGAACGTATTAGTGGTGCAAACAGAATTGATACTGCTCTTGAAATTTCTAAGAAGGTATCACCAGGTAAGCTTGCAACAGCTGAGAAGTCTGTTATCCTCACTCGTTCAGATATGCCATTCGATGCTTTAGCAAGTTCTGGTCTTGCAGGAGTAAAACAAGCACCGATATTATTAACAGGCTCATCTAAACTTGATGACAAAGTATCGGATGAACTCGCCCGTCTTGGCGCGAAAAAGGTTTATATCCTTGGAGGAACAACTGCCATCAGTCAGGGGATTGAAAATGAATTAAAAAGGACATATACAGTAGCGAGAGTTGAGGGATCAAACCGTTACGAGACGGCCAACGCTATTAATAAAGCATCAGGCCTTGATCACTCATCTACAGCTATTGTGGTAAATGGAAATCAAGTAGCAGACTCCCTTTCAGCATCCAGCGTAGCTGCTATGAAAAATTATCCAATCTATTTAACAACAGAGACAAAAGCGCCATCGCTTCCTACAAATATTAAGACTGTTTATGTAATTGGAGGAAATGCTGTTCTCTCAGACGCTGTTATAAAGAATTTAGAACAACAAGGTAAGAAGGTTGTTCGCCTTGCTGGTGACGATCGCTTCCTAACAAACATTGCAGTTAATAAAGCCTTCTTCACATCAAACTCTTCTTATATTTTAGCAAGAGGAACTTCGGTGCAACAAGATAAAGAAGATTATCCAGATGCTGTAGCTGCCGCTTCCTTAGCAGAGAAATTTAAAGCACCAGTTGTATTAGCTCACAATACGAGACCAATTCCAGACGTTCAAACTTATCTCTATCAAAACGCTTCTTCCTTGATGGTGTTAGGTGGAGAAGCAGCTATTCCTTCTAGTATTGTAGATTCTTATAAAATAAAAGACAAAGTTGAAGAAGTTGTTCTAGAAACTGGCATTGTTACAGCTTCAAGCTTGAATGTTCGAACTTCACCAGAAATGAATGGAACTAGAATCGGTGCATTGCCACGTAACGCTGAAGTTGACATTTATGGCTATTCAGGTGATTGGGCTAAAATTAAATATCAAGGTCAAGTAGCTTACGTACATAGTGGTTACTTAATCCTTAAAAGCAGTAACCTTTTAAACAACTTAACGATCGTAGTCGATGCAGGACATGGAGATCATGATCCAGGCGCAAGTAATGGAAAACTCCTTGAGAAAGACATCAATCTTGATGTATCTCTTTATCTCGAGAAGCAGCTTAAATCAGCAGGGGCTAATGTTGTCATGACGCGAAGAGATGATTCATTCCTTGAGCTTAGAGAACGATCAAATATCGCAAACAATTTGAATGCAGATGCTTTTATTAGTGTGCATACGAATTCTGCCACAGAAGCAGCTCATGGCATTGAAACATATTGGTACGACAAATACAGTTCTGCAGAAAGCAAGGCCTTAGCAGAAAGCATCCAAAAACGTTTGATTGAAGTAACGGAAGCAAGAGATCGCGGTGTCAAAAATCAAAGCTTCTCTGTTATTCGCGAATCTAGGATGGCAAGTGTACTTGTTGAAGTTGGTTTCTTAACAAACAATGAAGAATACCAACTCCTTCTGACACAGTCTTATCGTGAAGAGCTTGCTGATGGGATTTACCAAGGCGTTTTAGATTACTATAAAACAAATTAGATTTTAAGAAAGGGAGTTCTTCTTTACGAGAACTCCCTTTCTTGTGTTATGCTTTTATCCAATTTGGAACCATTTCAACATCAGCTGCTTTTAACGTTGTAAATACTGGGCAACGGGCATCAACAATTTCTTTCAATTCTTGAACACGCTCTTCCGTCTCAGAAGTATTCACTTGGGCATTAACAGTAACTTTTTGGAAATAAGGACGCACTCCGTCTGCTCCCATCATTCCGCTCGGATCTAGTTCACCACGAACATCAAACTCAATACCCTGAAGATCAAAATTAATTTCTTTAGCTACCATGTTGGCAATGGCATTTTCACAACCTGCTAGAGAGATTAGTAGAGTAGCTAGTGGATTAGCTCCTTCGTCTGTACCACCCATTTGAGCTGGCTCATCAATGATTACCTTGTGCCCTTTAGAATCACCTGTTGTATTCATTCCTTTTGATACTGCTGTAATTTTTTCAATCATTTTAGACATTGTAATGTCCTCCTTTGTTATTTAAATAATGAAATCGTATTGTATCTGTAATGTTTTTTAAAATCATGATATCCTGATAATTTTTCATTAACAGAATTCCACCTTCAAGTTGTGCTACGATCGTTTGCGCATGTTTGTAAGGTTCTTCTACCATAAGATCCTCTAAAACATCTGAAAGTCGAGCAATCCATTGATCCAAAAGCCCATTAATTTTTTCACGGAAAACCTCATCATGTTCACTCATCTCTAGTGCAAGGTTCCCGAAAGGACACCCATGCATATTAGCCTCAGTTTCATGATAGTGAATTGCCCATGACAGCATTTTGTTTAACTTCACTTCAGGAGACTCATTCGTACTTAAGATATTCTGTATAAGATCTCGCTCCCATTTTTCTACAAAGTGATCAACAACTGCAATACCAAGATCTCTTTTAGAAGAGAAATAATGATAAAACTGTCCTTTTCCGATCTGCGCTTCTGACAATATGTCGCTTAACTTCGTGCTCTCATATCCCTTAGCATGAATAACCCCTGCAGTCGTTTTTATAATTTCACGCTTTCGATTTGCCATGTTATCACCTTCCGCTATTTATAACCGACCAGTTGGTACAGTTATAAGATAACACATTTCAAAAACGTAACTCAAGAAATTAACAGCCTTCAGGACCGCAAGTCAAGCCCATTTGGTTATTCAACTGTTCTTTATCGTTTTGAATCTCCACCATCTTTTTCAAGTTCTCTAGTGGCTGGGCACCTACCGTTTCCATGTCTCCGTACCTATATGTTGGTACTCCCGTGATGCCGTTTGCGTGAGCCTCATGAATCGATGCACGCAATTTATTATGATATACAGGATTTTCAATGGCTTCTAATAATTTGACTGGATCAAGATTTACTTGTTTAGCCACTTCACGGAGCACATGATCTTCAGCGATATCTTTTCCTTCTACCCAATAAGCATGGAAAACAGCATCTCGATATGACCCTTCAGCGCCATGTTCTTTTGCAAATTCGAAACCGAGCAAAGCTTTGCGAGAATCACTCGTCACCTCAGTTAGGACTTCTGGTCTCATCTCAATACCATACTCCTTAGCAAGGTATTTCACGTTCTCAAGGGCCTGTTTCATATACGGACCTTTTGCATCAGGTTGTCCCTCTGGATGAAGCTCAAACTCCTTCCACTCAAGCTCTAATCCAGGAATTTCTTGTTGGAGTCTCTCAGCATTTACTTTCCCAATGTAGCAAAAAGGACAAATAAAATCTGAATAAACAACTAATTTCTGTTCCTGCACAATCTCACCTCTGAACCCATATTTAAAACCAACCAGTTGGTACAGAAACAATATAACACCACTTAATTATTCTTGCCAAGCAAAACGCTCATCTGAAGTGATGAGCGTTAGCAAATCTATAATCCTAAACCGATCGACGTTTGATTAGTATAGGACGTATATGCAATAAGTTGGTTAATCTCCACAATTTCCTTTTCACTATAGTCATGTTCTTTTAATTTCTCTAAATCCGCTTTCTCTAGACTCTTTGGGCTTCTGACAAGTTTCTCAGCATAGCTAAGAATACTTTTTAAATGATCTTCAAAAGCATCTGAACTTTCATATCCTTCAAGCTTCTCAAGAATAGAGTCATCTCCACTGATTTCTTTTAATAAGCTTCCATGTCCTGTATAACAATAATCACACCCATTCAAATGAGACACAAAAACGACAACTGCTTCCGTTTCAAATTCATTCAATACGCCTGCTTTAACAGAAGCTGCTAAAGGCATAAACGCTGAAAAAATGTCCGGACTTTTTGCAATAAGTCGATTAAAAACAGGAACAGGGTGTTCAAGATCTTTGTAGATTTCAAGCTCCTTTAAATCTGACTGTTTGGCCGGTTTAATCCATGGCATTTTCTATCATCCTTTCTTGATCCATTCTTTATCATAACAAATAGTTCTGATATGTATAAAAAAACACTGTGCTAAGAAACACAATGGGGCGAGCCAGCTTTAAAACGTTTCTTTTTTATTCGACGATACTTTCCGATCATTACGTAAAAGATCTTGAGGAAATCTTGACCCGATTATTTATTGAAAATGGTAAAATAAAGGCAAAAGAAATCACCAGAAATTCGAGGTGTAGTCGAATGCAGTTAATACATGACTTTTTTGTAAATATGATGATTATACTAGCTCTACTGTTTATTTATTATCAATTTTTTAAAGAAGAAAATCTAGCGCCGACATCTTCTTTGAAAAGAAAATTCCTTAGTGGTTTGTATGCAGGAATAATCGGGGTTTTCCTGATGATTTATAGCATTCAAGTTGATGCAACGACCATTGTCGATCTAAGACATATCCCTCTTTTACTAGTCACCTTATATGGAGGTCCTGTTCCTGGAGTTATTGCTCTTATTGTGATCCAAATAACGCGATTTATCATTGGAATGAATCTTTCTTCCTTTGTTTCACTTGGTTTGCTAACTTCTCTTTATATCGGTTACCTTCTCTTTAGAGAATGGAAGATTGGGATTTTCATCAAAGCTCTCTGGATGCTCCTTTATTCCAATCTCGTCTTCAGTATCTTAATCGTCTACTTGCTACTTGATATAAAAAGCTTATTTAGTGAAATCAACGTTCTCTTCTGGCTTACATCCACTGTGACAGGAGTAATGGCGCTTTACACAACAGAGCATTTACGAAAAATAAATCATCTGTTTAAAGAATACAAAAAGAGTGCTACTATCGATCCCCTTACCGGGTTAAACAACGTAAGAAGTTTTGATGAAGCATTAAATCGCGCCATACAGGAAACATCTACGAACGATGAAAAGCCCTTATCACTGCTAGTGATTGATATCGATCATTTCAAAAATGTGAACGATACATACGGCCATGCATCTGGGGATACCGTTTTGACACAGTTTGGTAAGACGCTAAGAAGTGCCGCCAGATTGAACGATATTGTATCTCGAAACGGTGGAGAAGAATTCACCATCTTATTAGGGGATTGCACTAATAGAGAGGCTTTGGAGATTGGAGAACGGGTCCGATCCATGATTGAGGAAAATTCTTTTGCAATCAATAAGGATATAAGTATTCATATCACTGCTTCACTCGGTGCAAGTACTTTTCCCGAAACTGTTTCATCTCCTGCTCAGCTTTATCGAGAAGCAGATGAAGCCCTTTATCACGCAAAGCGAAGTGGACGGAATCGCATCTGTTCAAACGAACAAACAATGAAAGTCTATGAGTATTAAAAAAAGGGGCTTCCTGCCCCTTCTTCAAATTCCAATCTTATTATTCTGTATGAACCCCGTTTAACGATACAACAATGCTCCGACTGCTCCACTAAACTGCCCCCGATGTGGAAAGTAAGCTTTGATATCAAATAATTCTTCATAACGTTCAAGCTGCTCTCTAATTAATGGATTCGATTGAAAAGTAGAACCGATAAATACTATGTTTGACGTAGAAATGGTTTTCGCAAATGGGATAGCCATCATTAAAATCGATTCAGAAATCATTCCAATTAAGCATGCTAACACATCTTCATCCTTTACTTCTTGCTTCTTAATCCGATCAATGAAACCAAAATTACTGGCAGTTAAATCACCGCCAATGGGGGAGGCCTCTCCATAAATATCCTTCACCTTTAAATCGATACCATTTCGATCGCCTTTTTCTGCTAGTCGGGTAATCTCTTGAAAATCTGTTCGTCCTGTCAATAAGTAAGCAAGTCCCATGAGCATCCCACCCCCTACTCCAGTTCCTCCAAGTCTTTCAGCACTCTGGCCATTAACAGAGTGAATTGATGTACCTGTGCCAACGTTCACTACTAAATAGTTATCAGGTAAAGGAAGCTTTGCTCGATCCACTAGCGCTCGGATGCCTGATGTAGTCGCTTCAAATTCCGGAACCATTTCGACATCATTTTCCACAAGCTTAGCAAGAGCCATTTGCTTCCCACCAGTAATCATTAACTTTGCTTCCCCATGGTTTTTCACCCATGACGCAACATCATTTATATCACTCGTTGCAAAAGTCTGATAGCAGTATTTTTCATTCTTAAGGTGCACCGTTTTAATTAATGTCCCACCAGCATCGATGCCTATTTTGTTTGCCATACTCACCCCTTCTTTCCCTATTTTAATGAGATAGTTTTATTCTATCCCAGTTCGTTTGAACAAGTAAAACATAGTCAGCCAGAATCAAAGCCCCTCTATCCTTTGAAAGGATAGAGGGGCTTTGCACGAATGAATGGTCACTCTTTCGGTAGTTGAATTAATACCTTAGTACCCTGTCCTGGCTTACTCTCAATTTTAAGTCGTCCTCTATGCTCGGTTATGATTTTGTTACTAACGGTCATTCCAAGCCCAATTCCTTTTTCTTTATTGGTATAGAAAGGGACCCCGATCCGCTCGAGACGTTCTTCGTCAATTCCCATGCCATTGTCATGAATCTCAATGATAACGCCGTTCTGATTTTCTTCAAGAATCACATCAATTTGTCCATCTTGCTCAATGGCTTCAACCGAATTTTTAAGAATATTGATAAATACTTGTTTCATTTGGTTTCTCTGACATCGAATAACAATTGACTTGAGCTGACTACTTATATTAATTCTTATGTTTTTTGATGAAGCTTGTGGTGTAAGGACTGTAATCGCGTTTTTTATTAGCTTCAGCAAACTTACTTCAGCTACTTCAGAAGCCTCAGGCTTACCAAGAGAAATAAAGCCATTCACAACTTCTTCGATATTGGTAAGCTCATCTTCAATGATTTGGTGATACGTACGATCACTTTCCTCCTGCCTTGCTAGAAGCTTTACGAACCCCTTTATGGAAGTAAGAGGATTCCGAATTTCATGGGCAAATCCTGCTGCTACATCCCCTATCAATGCAAGCTTCTCAATATTTTCACGGTATTGTTGAAGCTGAATCTTTTCAGTGATATCTCTTGAAATAAACACGAAATGATTGACGTTTCCCTCTTCATCAATAACGGCCATTCCTTTTGCTTCAAGTATAATATCATGTCCAGAAGCATGCAGTTTACGATAAATAGTCGTAATAGGCTGTTTGGTTTCAGTTAATTTCTGAATAGATCTCTGACACTTTTCAAAATCATCAGGATGGATAAATGTTAAAATATCTTTTCCTACAACTTCATTTTGTTCATATCCTAATACTTCCTTATAAGAAGGTGATGCATAAACAGATGTTCCTTCATTATTCATCATACAAATTAAATCATTGCTATGTTCTAGAATCATACGATGCTTTTTTTCATTCCAATGAAGCAACATTTCGGCCTCATGTCTCTCCGTAACATCTCTTGAAACGACAACATAAGATCGCTTATTTTCATTAGAAATACATGTCCCCTGTGATTCAATGTAACGATATACCCCATCCTTACGCTGCATGCGGTATTGAATGATAAGTGGCTGTCGATATTTGACTAATTTAAAAAATTCTTTTCTAACACGTTCCTTGTCTTCTTCATGCACATATCGAATTGAACTACGTCCAATTTCATCTTCAATTCCTTCTCTTGCGTAGGCTCTATATGAAGGTGAAACGTATAGTAGATTTCCTTTAGGGTCAAGTAAGCTTATAATTTCATTCATATTCTCTGTAATGAGTTGATAGTTTTCAAGAGTATTTTGTACATTGGCACGATCATAATCAACCATTTTAATAATGGCTGTCGTTTGCCCAAGAAAATTCTCCACAGGAATCCCAGTAACTTCAACAGGGATATAGGATCCGTCCTTTTTCAACCACCTTTGAACGAGAACTCCAGGATTAACACCATTAATAGAAGCTTCGATCCGTTTTGAAACAACCTCTCTATTTTCTGGATGAACCGTCTCCCAAATTGACTTACCTTCGAGTTCACTAAAGTGATCAAACCCGAGAAGATGAACGGCCGCATCATTTAAATAGAGCCACTTTTCTTCTTTTTGAACCACTAGTGCTGTAGTAGAACTTTCGTAGTACTTAACTAATCCTGCTAATTTATCATCCCTCGGTTCCTTAGTTTCATTCTCAGGAGGAGGGCCCGAACGTCTATAGATAGCTGTATTCTCGTTATGATTCATAGCTTCTCCTTCTAAAATATGATATTCGTGCAGCGGGTCTTTTGAGGGATATGAATACTTACATATCTTCTTTAAAAATAGTCGTTTTCCTGCAACTATTCTTTAATTCCAAAAAAGAAGATAACAAATGACGTTATCTTCTCCTCCTTTATTCAATTAGAACGTTCTTCGTACCACCTACGTCCAAAATCAACGAGATCTCGTTGATTAAAAAGCTTGCATATAGCAGCACCTATCTTCATTCTTCTAAAGTGTTCATTATTTTCAAATTGAAACCCAATTTGATCAAAGCAATCTGAATCATAATCAATCTCCGTATATGTTTTCCATACTCGTTTATCATTTTCGATTAATGCTGCAGACTTTTCTGAGCGTTCCTTCTTGGTTGAAGCGTGTTCAGAAAGGTGAAATGAAGTGTTACTATCATGACCTACTCCAAGCATAAGAATTTTTCCATCAAGCTTATATATCTTTCCAAGAGGTGAGTTCTCTCCAAAACCATCCTCAATTGATTGGTCCTTTGTAATGAAGTATTTATGTTTGCCCCAGGCAGCAAATGAGTACATCGGATGATAACTGCGCACGACACCTGGGAATGTTCTAAACAACTCCGCTACCGCTCCCATGCCGCGCGTAGGAGTGGTATCACAGCAAAATGCTGGCATATTCTCTCGAATAATAGGCCACCACTCTTCTGGAACTGGCGGATTCATCCACTCTGCTGGCTCTGAATTACTCGCTGACTGCGCTGGCATGACAAGCGTTCCATCTTCTCCAACAGCTCTTATCAATGCTAATATAAGAGCTTCTGCACCCCCGCATACCCATCCTAACGAGCTTAAAGATGTATGAACGATTAATGTCATTCCGTCCTTTACCCCAAGCTCTTTCAAATCTTTTTCAAGACTATCGATTGTAAGGGGAAAACATACCTTATTCATTACATTTCTCTCTGTCATGATTCTTCCTCCAGTAAAATATCATAGTATAATTCTCGTTTGATGCTCAGCTTCTCTTTTTCATCAAATAAGGTTTGAAGCTCTGTAAGATCCTTCATTTCATTAAGCTTCTGATCGATTTGATCAATCTGGGATTCAATTTCCTCAAGCTCCCATTCTATTGAATTCGATTTCGGTTTATTTTCCACCTTCTTAATGGGAGGTGACGGGACTATACTCTTCCATGACCTCCAACCATCAATCATTTCCTCGTGCTTTATCTTAGCTTCTGAATAGCTATATAAATGCTGGTAAAGGTGTTGATTTTCAATCCAATATGTCACTGGAAAACACTTATTCAGAAAATAGCGATCATGCGAGACACAAACGATCGTCCCAGGGAAACGCTCAATGGCATCCTCTAATACCTCTCTGGAGTCAATATCGAGATGATTTGTTGGCTCATCAAGAACTAATAAATTTAGATCCTTACTCATCAATTCAGCAAGACGTAAACGCATCTTCTCGCCGCCACTTAAGAAAGAAATCTTAGCAAAAACGTCATATCCGTAAAATAAAAATCGAGCTAATTCATGTCGAGCATCTCCTTCTGATACTTTCGCTGATTCACGATAAACATCAATGACACGTTCTTCTCCACGATCTTCTAGGACATGTTGAGAAAGGTAACCAATTTTCACACTTCCGCCTACCTTTACTTGTCCAATAGAAGGATCTACATTTCCGAGCAAAACATTGAGAAGCGTTGTCTTTCCACTTCCGTTTCTCCCTACAATAGCGACCCGCTCACCGTACCTTACGTGCAAATCAACTTCAGTAAATAATACGTTTTGTTTATAACCCGCTGTAACATTTTCGAAAGTGAGAACATCTTCTTCACTGCGCTCCTTCACGTCAAAGTCCAGGCCAATTTTCTTCCGATCTAAAACCGGACGTCTCAATTTGACCATACGCTCTAAAGCACGCTCCATATTTCTTGCACGCTTATGAAGTGCGGCATTCGGAGGATTAGCTTGATTAGCCCACTCTCTTAAACGTTTGATCGCTTCTCTCATTTTTTTGATTTTCTTTTGCTGTTCCTGATAGGCAGCAAACTCTGTGAGCAACAGCTCTTCTTTTTTCTTTACAAACTCACTATAAGATCCGTGATAGACAGTTAACGCACCATCTTCAAGATCCATGATTTTCGTAACCACTTCATCAAGAAAATACCGATCATGTGAGATCATTAAGACCGTTCCACTATATTGCTTCAAAAAGCTTTCAAGCCACTCAACCGCTTCCACATCAAGATGATTTGTTGGCTCATCAAGTAAGAGCAAATCTGGTTCTTTTAATAACAGTAACCCTAGACTTATCTTTGTCTTTTCTCCTCCACTCAAACGATCGAATGATGCATTCAACAAATGCGCAATACCAAGTCCATTCGCTACACTTTGAATAGATGAATCTATTTCATATCCTCCCATACGAGTAAAACTCTCAAGCAATTGCCCATATTCTTTGAGTTCACGTTCGGTTTCTTGTCCAATCGCCATTTGAGATTCAAGTACGTTCATTCGTTCTTGCATTTCTACAAGATCACTAAAAGCTTTTCTTAAGACATCTTCTACCAGTACCCCTGGATAGTTTGGAATTTGGGCTAAGTATCCGATCTCTGTCCCTTTTTTATAGTAAATCATTCCATCATCTACCTGCTCAACACCTGCTAACAATTGAAAAAGAGTCGTCTTTCCACAACCATTCCTTCCAACAATACCTACACGTTCCTTCGCATTTATCTCAAAAGATATATCTTCAAAAATAAGAGTTCCACCAAGCATCTTACTAATTGATTGTGCTGTAACGATCATTATAATCAGTCCTTTCATTCAGATAAGCATACAAAAAACCACAGATAAGGATACACCTCACCTGTGGTTGAATCTGGCATCATTTCACTTTAAGTCTACTAAAACCTTAAGATACTTAAAGCAAATAAAAAAGAGCGACAAATTTGCCGCTCTCTTTCCAGTAAATTTATACATTCCGCCTGAAGCAGGGTAAGAGAGCCTTACGCTTTGTTTCCTATGAAGTTGCTGTTTTTGGACACACCTGTCCCCTCGGCAGCTACTTCATGAAAAATCGCACGGCAAATTGATACATAATCCATAAATTCCGTACGTACAAAAGCGTTAGACATCCCTTCCTCACCTCCTTAAATTAATACTTCCATTCTATCTGAATGCTCTGACAAAATCAACCTTCAGCTACGCGAAGACCAATGACAGAAATGACCACACAAGATATTAACACTAATTGCATTCTATTTTTGGGTTCTTTAAACCAATACATACCGATCAATACACTGCCCGCTGACCCTATGCCAGTCCATATCGCATAGGCTGTACCTACCGGTAGAGCTTTTAATGATAAAGACAACATAAAAAAGCTCATGCTTCCGAAAAGAATTGTAAAAATAGAAGGCTTTAATTTTGTAAATCCTTCTGATAACTTCAAGCTAATAACACCGCCAATTTCACCTAGACCAGCGATTAACAATGCAATCCATGCCATTTTGCTTCCCTCCTAAGCTTCCTTTGCATTTAACTTCAAACCGATAATAGAAGAAATAAGCAATAAGATAAAAAATAGTTTTATGAAACTAATCGATTCATTTAAGAACATCATTCCAACCACAGCTGTCCCCGCTGCGCCTAATCCTGTAAATATGGCGTATGCTGTACCTACAGGTAAATATTTTAATGCCCTAGCGAAAAAGTAAAAGCTTGTTGCAATACCTACGATCGTTAACAAGCTTATAAGTGGTTTCGTAAAGCCATCTGAATATTTTAATCCAATAGCCCATAATACTTCCATCAGACCACCGATCACAAGATAGATCCATGCCATCTTATTTCTCCTCCTTACTATGAACGCCTCTAATAAATAGTGACCAGGAATTTTCTAACCGTTTATTATGTTCTTCAGGTGAATAGTAGAAAATTTGTTCAAACATGCCGTCAAGTAAACATAAATAAGCATCAAAAACTCGTTCCCATTCCTCATTTGGGAGCATCTGCTCGAGAATAGACTTAATCACTCTCTTCATCACATTCTCCGTTTTTTCAAACATTTGAGCGATTTCCTTCCGTAACGACTCTGGTGGAAATAGCATCATTCTTTTGAAAATAAGACCCATTTCATCATTCCGTAGATACTCTGTATTTTCACGAAGAAGGTCATATAATTGTTTCTCAGGTGATTGATTGCTTAATCGTTCAGCCGTCTTTACAAAAAACGCATTGTAATCAACTGATACTTTATGAATCACACCTAAAAATAAATCTTCTTTACTTTTATAATGCGCATATAAGGAAGGTTTTTTTATGCCTACTCCTTTAGCAATATCTGAAAGGGAAGTCCCTTCAAATCCATTACGTGCAAATAGAATGAGGGCAACCTCTTTAATTCGATCCTGTGTCGATTCTTTTTTCATATATCATTACCTACCGATCGTTAGTTATTGATAAATAAAAAACGCAGGCATTTGCCTACCACTCGTTAGTTATTATATCAACATTACCTATCATATGCAACTATCACAAAAAAAGCAGCCACTAGGTAAATATCGTAGTGGCTACATCTAAGGGAATAAGGGTTTTCAACTAATTAGACGAGCAACTACCTCATGAGGTTTCAAAAAAAGAAGTTTTTTTCATTTCATTCTTATTCTAGGTTTATCGACAAAAAAGAGAGTGATTAGTCATTGATTGATTATAGTTAAAATGAATGCTACACAGATATCGAGGCAAAAAAAAGGACCGGCAAATGCCGGTCTTCCTGGTAACGGAATATTTGAAAGGGGGTCTTAGGATCATCTTATCAAAGGGGTATAGGTGTGAACAGGTCCTTCAATACCGGTACAATCGAACGAGGTAACTTCTTTTTTATCATTTAATGTCCTTTGAACTAGTACAATCTATTCACTTTTAATCATAGCAAGAAAAAATATGTCTTTTGAATCAATCCCCCCCCACTTTATAGGCTATTTTATAAGTAAGCTCTTACTCGATTTGAGCGAAAATTGCTTTATATTTCAATTCCCCAACAACCTACTGAAAAATATTTCCCTTACAAGGGAAATGTGTCAAAATATAACTAGCAATTGAGATTGAAAGCAGGTGGAATAAGGATGTACTGTCCACATTGTGGAAAAAAAAGAGGCGATGATGAGCAATTTTGCTTCTCTTGTGGAAAAGAACTAGTCACTCAAAATAAATCTAAGCATAGCCTTTCCATTCTGTGGCGTTGGTTACCAGTGATCGTGTTTTTTCTTCTTTCTAGCACACTTGCCGGCTATTATTTTTATGAAGAATCAACGTCAAAGGCAGCGATTCGCTCATTTGAAAAGGGAGAGGAATTAGCTAACAACGGCAAGCTCGAAGCAGCACAAAAAGAATTTAATGAGGCTCAACAAAAACGACCTCGTTTCCCAGCTGCCCAAAAAAACGAGAATATTGTAACGATCGCATTAAACGTTGAAAAGACTTTAAAACAGGCGGAAACCGCAAGAAAAAAAGATAACTACAGTAAAGCCTTAGATTTGATTAAAGAAGCTGAGCAAACCTCAGCATCCTATAAAGGAGATCTATTCTCTACTTTACAAGAAGACATCGGAATGGTTCGGACAACTGTGATGGTTGCCGAATTAAAGTATGATATGAAAGGAAAAAAATCCATTGATGAATTGAAACCTGTGTTAACAAGGGCTGAAAGTTTACAAGTGGATGAAGCCCAAGACATAGCCGGACAAATTCGTAATCAAATTGTCGACTTTTCAATTAATGAAGCAAATGGTTATTTGGAAGAGAACCACTTTACGGAAGCATTAAACTCAGTAGAAGAAGGCTTAGAAATCAATAAAGGTAACGAAAAGCTATCAAACCTTCAAACCGTAATCGAAAAGAGACGAAATTCGTTTGAGGAGGAGCAACAGAAGCGAATTGAACATGCTATGGTTGCTGCAGCAAAAGAAGAAGAGATGAATCGTACAAGCGCGATTGAGCTCAATGAATTAGAAACAAAGGTGACAGATTACAATGAATTAAAAATAACAGGTACGGTCACAAGCAAAGCCACTGTTCCCGTCAATTCGATCGGGGCTTCTTATAAAGTATTGGACGGAGATGGAAAAGAGTTTGATAAAGGGGAGGTTTATATTAACCCCGACAAACTTTATCCTGACGATACAGGTAAATTTGACTTTATAATCTACGATGTAGGTGAAGACGTGAAGGATCTTGATCAATTCACAGTCGAAATTGATCATTTCACATGGTACTTGGATTAGCAGAAAGGAGTATTCAAGACGGATGTCTAAGAAATTGGCTTTGCTACTATCCCTTGCAAGCTCCCTCTTTATTCTGATTGGGGGCGGCGCAGGTTTTTATTTTTTACATGATTACTATTCAAATACAACCGTTGAAGCAACATCTTCTCTAGGAGAGAAAACAAATGCTCCAGAGAACCAAAAGAATGATTCAGACTTAAAATCCGTCATTCATGAGACACAAAAAAGCGTTGTGCAAATTGAAGTCGCCTTAAAAGATGGCACTTCTTCTGGATCAGGCTTCCTCTATAATACGAACGGAGACGTCATTACGAACGCTCATGTTATCGAAGGTGCACAAAAAATTACCGTTAAAACCTCTGATGCTAAACAATTCGAAGCTCAAATCATTGGTATGGGTGATACGATAGATGTTGCGGTGATTCGCGTTCCAGGATTAGAGGGAAATGATCCCCTCCCTGTTGCAGAAGAGCGCATGGCGGAAGTTGGGGACAATATCATTGCTCTTGGTAGCCCACTCGGACTTCAGAATACCGTTACAACAGGGATTGTCAGTGGTCTCGATCGAGAATTCATCTTAGAGCCCTATCGCTATGAGCATATCTATCAAATCTCTGCCCCCATTACAAAAGGGAACAGCGGAGGTCCCCTTATTGATGCTAATACTGGAGAGGCGATCGCCATTAATTCCGCAGGAACAGACTCAGGGGCAATCGGCTTTAGCATTCCGCTCCCCAACGTTATTGAGCAAATTAAAAATTGGTCTGATGACCCAGTAGAAATAACGGTAGATGATGAAAGTAAGGAAGAAGTATCAACACCACAAGGACTCACAGGAGAAGACTTTAAGAATAATGCTACCTATCTTATTGGATATTTCTATGAAAGCTTGTCTACTCAAGACTATGTCACTGGCTACTCCTTACTTGGCAGTCGCTGGCAGAGTGAAATGCTGTATGAAGATTTTCGAAGTGGCTATATCCATACCCTTGACGTGGAAGTTTCAAATATGACCGGAAGTTTAAATCAAACGAATGATCAAGTAAAGGTAACAGCTACTATTAAAGCACAAGAACGAACCGAGGATAAGAAGACAACAACTTCTCTATACAACGTCACTTACCAGGTTGGCTATGAAAATGACCAATTGAAAATTCTAAGTGGTAAGGCTGAAAAATTAAAGTAAAATAGGCAACATAAGGCTAGAGATACATTCTCTAGCCTTTTTGTCGTTTATTATTTATACTATCCCTCGTCTGGAGGTGAAAAACCTTCTTGAGAAATATAAATGGCGCTTTCAGGAAAAAAGGCCTGTAATCTCTTCTTTATTTTCAAATAGGCTTTACGTTGATACCAATCTTCTAGGCCCGCGTCTTCAAAGAGCTTACGAATGCCAAGCTGCTCTGTTCTTTTTCCACCGCTCCCATCACCCATGAAAAAGTCATCTAGCGTGAGGCGATCCGTTACTTCAGCTAACTTCTTAGGGAAATGTTCAGAACACGGGAGAAGTGGCGCCACTGCCGCTTGTACAGGAATACCGTTTGCTCGTAACGTTTGTAGCGCCTTTAACCTTGCTGCAATTGGCGGTGCTGATGGCGCAAAAATTTTGCGCACTGAATCAAGGTCTGTTTCTACTGTCATACTGACCAGAACCTTTTTGCCGAATTTTTTTAACAAATCAATATCTCTAGTGACGAGTGGAGAGCGGGTTTGAAGAAATAGAAAATCAGGCATTTCTTCTACCATAGCTTCAAGTAATCTTCTTGTTAAATTAGTCTTAAATTCAATAGGCTGATAAGGATCTGTCGAAGAAGACATAAAAATCGATACTTCTCCTTTTTTCCGAGCTTTCGGGATCTCTTTTTTCACAAGATCCACAGCATTTTCTTTAATATCTACCCATTCTCCCCAATCCTCTTCCCTAAAAAGGGCAATCGGCATTCTTCTGACATAGCAATACGAACAACCGAAGGCACATCCAGCGTAAGGGTTCAGAGTGTGACTATATCCATTAAGAAATCCACTACCTTTTGTTAAAATAGACCGAGATGTTCGCTTCTTAATTGAAGGCTGCAATGGCTATCCCTCCTTCTTCCATTAGTGTACCACAAACCGAACATACATTCGATTATTACGAATAATTTTTCACTAAGCGGGCACGGTAAAGGTGAAAGGTGGTATAAATTGATGAAGCGTACTGTAAGCTGTCTCCTTTTCTTACTTCTTCTTTTACCAATTCATACTTATGCAGCTGGTCCGATTCAGCTCATTCAAGGAAAGTGTCCAACTTCACTAGATCAATCGGCATCAAAAAAAGGCCTTACAATGAAAGCTACAACGATTCTTTCAGGGTTAATGGCCAACACTCCGGGTACAAATTCATGGCAGATCATTAGCATGTCACCTTTAAAAAAGAAGTCACCCTATTACGCGCCAGCCGTTAAAACCTGTGAAAAAAAAGTCGCAAACCACACTTACCTCATTGATGTCCTCGTAACAAAGAAATCTTCTCAGCTCCCCGTACGCATGCACCTTTTTGCTTCTAAAGAGGAAAAGGGTTGGAAAGTTTGGGGACTAACTACTTACTAAATGTGTATATTTTCTTTTACATCGCACATACTACTCAAGCGTGTAAGCTAGCCGTCAGGATCTATGACACGCTACCATCCCACACTCTTATTTCACACTCGGAAAATAAGAGTATAGCCCGATCAGGACGCTGATCGGGCTTAATTCATGCTTTTCTCAATAAATTGTTTAAATATTTCTGTTTCCTCCGAAAGATGTTGATAGACCATGTATGTGTGAACCTCAGGCAGTTTGATTTCTACAGTATCCACTTGAAGAATTCTCCCTTCAAATACCTCACGCCGAACAGATGACCATGGTAAAAAAGAGAACCCAAGCCCTTCCTCAATAAATCGCTTTGTAATGTGTACTTGCGATACCACCATCGTTCGAACACCTTCATATTTAGAACGTAGCTCAACTAAAAGATCTTCCCAATAATCAGGATGATTATGCGTGAGTAACGTTGATCTCAAACAAAACTCACTTAAAGATAAAGGCAGACTCGTTTCCGCATCTCCCCCATCGTGTGGCACAACTAAAACAATCGGATCGGCTCCAATTTGTTCATTTTTCACATATGCCTGCAAAGATTTCATTCTTGAAAGACCGAAATCTGCATCATTCTTGGTGATCATCTCTCCAATTTCATTAGACTCACTTACTTTTACAACGACCTCAATCGATGGATAAGCTTTCATAAATTGCTGAAGGACGTTAGGTAGAACCGTAGCAGCAATTAAAGGGGATACAGCAATCGACAACTTTCGATGGTACCCCTGCCTCCACCCGTTCATATGACGTAAGCTTGTCTCATACTGTTCAACTAACTCCCTCGCATGCGGAAGGAATTGTCTTCCTGCTTCAGAGAGCATCACTCTTCTACCGCTCTTCATAAATAGCTTACTGCCAATCTGCTTTTCAAGTTGTTGAATGTGAACCGTAACAGTAGGTTGAGCAAGATAGAGTTTTTCCGATGTTTCCCTGAAATTTTCATACGAAGCAGCTGTGACAAATGTTTTCAACCAGTTTAGATTCATTCTTATCACCCTTATTGATAGCGTTTCTCTATTAATTATTTAGTAATTATTTATTAGTCATAATCATATCGAATCGATACACTAGATACAAGACGAATGAAATGGAGTTGAGTTTATGATTCATGCCGGATTAGAAGGAATCATTGCGGCTGATTCCAATATCAGCCTTGTAGACGGAGAGAACGGTTTGCTTGTCTATCGAGGACACTGGGCAAAAGAAATTGCGAAAGAAAAATCATTCGAAGAAGCCGCCTACTTCCTATGGAATGGTTCATTTCCTACTGAAAAACAGCTAACTGCTTTCACCTCCGCACTTGGTGAAGCAAGACACTTATCACCAAACCAGAAGGAAATCATAAATCGTTTACCTGAAAAAATGGAGATGATGAGCGTTATTCGAACGGTCTTATCTTCCATGGGAGATCACTCATATCAGTTCCCAGCGACACAGGAACAGGGAATTCACCTACTGAGTATCGTTCCAACTATTATTGCCTATCGCTACCGCACTCAAAATGGATTATCTCAGATCGAGCCAGACGTAACGTTGTCTCACGTTGGGAACTATTTATATATGTTGACAGGAGAACGTCCTCAGGAAAATCACATTAAAGCGTTAACTGCCTACTTCATTTTAACGATGGAGCATGGATTAAACGCTTCTACCTTTACAGCTAGGGTGATTTCATCAACTGAAAGTGATCTCGCATCAGCTATTACAGGAGCTATTGGCGCTATGAAAGGACCTCTTCATGGTGGGGCGCCAACTGGGGTTATTGATTTATTAGAAGAAATTAAGCGTGACGGCGATGCTGAAAAAGTATTGCGACGTAAACTTGAAAATCGTGAGAAGTTAATGGGCTTTGGACATCGGGTTTATAAAACGCGCGATCCCCGTGCCGCCGCTTTAAGCGAGATTACATCAAATTTCTATGACGATGCTGAGTTTAAACTTGCACATGAAGTAGAAGACACGGCCGTACGCCTTCTCCAGGAGTACAAACCTGACCGAAAACTTTATGCGAATGTGGAGTACTATGCAGCGGCCATCTTAAGAGCAATCGAGCTACCAACAGAACTGTTTACCCCAACATTTACAGCAGCCAGAACGGCAGGTTGGATCGCACACGTGTACGAGCAAAATGACAATAACCGAATCATCCGCCCATCTTCTGTTTATAGCGGAGAAATGCCTGAGTAAGCGGGGGTGCGGGTTCTGCGGTCGGCGCAGGTGCCTGTCACCCGCGCTATATGTCGAACCACTCCTCCGCTGGAAGTTTATTGGCCAAACCAAAAAAGCTGTCGGAGTATCCTCCGGCAGCTTTTCATTATACTTTATAAGGTATCGGATCTACCGCTCCAGCTTCTTCAAAGCCTTTCAGACGCAGACGACAGCTATCACACTCGCCGCATGCTTCTACTTCACCATTGTAGCAAGATGTCGTTAGTTCATAAGGAACGCTTAAACGTAAGCCTTCACTAACCGTATCTGCTTTCGTCAAGTTAATTAACGGCGTATCAATCTTCATTTCACTACCTGTTGCTCCAGCTTTTGTAGCTAGATTAACCGTTTCATTCATGCTTTCAATAAACTCTGGTCGGCAATCCGGGTATCCACTGTAGTCAACGGCAGATACACCGATGTAGATCGCTTCAGCTCCAATCACTTCTGCATATGCAGAGGCAAGAGAAAGAAAGATCATATTACGAGCTGGCACGTAAGTAACTGGAATTTCATCTTCATCCATATCTGTTGGTACATCAATGGAATCATCCGTAAGGGCACTGCCCCCAATTTGATTTAGAAAACTAATGTTCACAATGCGATGATCGGGCGCATTGTAATATTCCGCTACTTTCTTCGCCTGCTCTACTTCTCGGTTATGCTTTTGGCCGTAGTGGAATGTAATCGGATAAAGCTCATAGCCTTTTTCCTTCGCGATTCCCATGCATGTTGTACTATCTAAACCACCGCTCAATACAATCACTGCTTTTTTATTCACGTTACACACCTCTTCTATTAGGATCCCAAATAATCTTATGAAGCTGCATACTTAGCTTCACTTTGCTTAGTCCTGCTTCTAGAATTTTTTCAACAAGTTTGTGTGGAGGCATCGTTTCCCACACTGGACTATACAATACCTGACCTTTTTGATGATTTTCTGAGACAACTTCAGTCGCTACTGTGAAATCTTCATCAGAGCCGATCACGAACTTAATTTCATCTTGTGTATCAAGAAGTTTAAAGTTCTCGTGAAGCATGCGATGCTGTTCACCAGAATCAGGCAGCTTATAGTCCATCACAAAACGAACTTTCTCCTGCCAGGCTTCATCGCCTTTTCGAACCGCTTCATATGGCGTAAGATCAATCGCTCCGTTCGTTTCGATATGAATGTCTTCAATATGCGGAAGATCTACCATCGCTTGAATAAGCGCCATTGATTTCTCACGATGAATTAACGGCTCCCCACCTGTAAAACAGATGTGACGGCTATTATATTGTTGAATTTGATCAATAATTGAGGCAATTGAACCTGTGTATTCTGCTTTATCCGGTGCATAGCTATAAGGCGTGTCACACCAGCTACAGCGCAAGTTACAGTGAAAGACGCGTACGAATACTGTTGGAAAACCAGCGCGCGTTCCCTCTCCTTCTACTGTCTCAAATACCTCCACCATCGGTAATTCCCACTTCATATATTCGGATTGTTCCGGTAGCACCCATTTACTCATTTTCTTCCATCCATTCCCGCTTCAGCGTTGCGTAGCTTGTTGGTGTTTCATAGAGAACTAGTTCTTCGATGCGCTGACCAAGATCTTTCATATTGCGCTCAGTCAGAGCTTGATCTAACTGCTCCCACATCCAAACAATCATATTTTCAGCTGTCGTGTTCATGTTCGGAAGCACTTCATTTAAATAATGATGATCCAATTTCGAATCAATCACTTCTTTAAACAGGGTTTTAATTTCACCAAAATCAACTGAAATGCCGATTTCATTCACAAATCCGCTAATTGTGATGACCACTTTATACGTATGACCATGCATGCTTTTGCACTTACCTTCGTAGCAGTGCAAATGATGCGCAGCATCAAATGTAAATTCCTTTGTTACCGCTACTCGTTTATGATGATACTTTAATTCGCTTTTCTGAATATCTTCTCCAAGTACTTCAACTTTCTTTGGAATCATAAAAGACATAAAAAAAGCCCCCTTCTTTATTCAGTAAGGGAGACGCATGAAAAACCCCATCTCCAATCAGAGAACTGGGCTACACTTTTCACGGTCCCTAGTTTTGTTTTACGAGAGGAGGGAATTACGAACTCTCCAACTTGATAATAATATCATAACACGTCATATTAGAAAAGGAGACGTATGCTTAAGCTCTTCTATTGAAGGAAAATACCGCGTTTTGAATTTAGGAAATAGTGGTAAAATTAACATCAGATGAGGAGGTGATTTGATGATGTCTAATAGTGGTGGCATGGATGGATTTGGCATGCTTTTTGGATTATTTGGTTTTCTATATATGGTCATTATTTTATTTATCGTTGTATTAACGATCGTATTCTTATTTAAAGCGATGAGCTATATGAAAAGAAAGAACGCTTCTGATCAAGAGCAGAATGAATTGCTCAGACAGTTACTTTCCAAACAAACGTCTTCAAGTATTTCAACAAACAAAGAGGATCCCACTTCCTATTAATACATAACGCCGTCCTCAGCGAGGACGGCGTTCCTAATTATCCCTTTGAATTGTGACGGTTAACAAACCGTTCGATTCGCTTAACAGCTTCCTGCAAAGAATCGATTGACGTTGCGTAAGAACAGCGCACATAGCCTTCTCCACCAGCACCAAAGACATGCCCTGGCACAACAGCGACCTGCTCTTCTTCTAATAACTTTTCAGCAAATTCATCTGATGTCATCCCAGTTGCCTGTACGGATGGAAATGCGTAGAATGCACCACCTGGCATATGACAGGAAAGTCCGATGTTGTTAAATGCTTTAACAAGAAAGTTTCTTCGCTGACGATAGCTTTTCTTCATTCTCTCAAGATCGTCTCTTCCACTTTTCAAAGCTTCGAGTGCCCCGTGCTGAGCGATTGTCGGCGCACACATCATTGTATATTGATGGATTTTCAACATCGCCGCAATGATTTCTTCAGGACCCGTCACGTAACCAAGTCTCCAACCTGTCATAGCAAATGCCTTCGAGAAACCTGAAATAAGAATTGTACGCTCTTTCATGCCATCAGCTCGGGCAATGCTATAATGCGTCTCATCATACGTTAATTCCGCATAGATCTCATCCGAAAGTACGAGTAGGTCATGTTCTTCAATGATGTCTGTAACGTTTTTCAATTCCGCTTCAGACATTGTGGCACCAGTAGGGTTACTCGGGAAACACAGAAGGATCGCTTTTGTTCGCTTCGTAATCACTTTTTCAAGCGACTCACGCGTTATTTTAAACTCGTCCTCTGCCTTTGTTTCCAAAGAGACAGGTTTCCCACCTGCGAGCGTTACAGCTGGTGAATAAGCAACAAAGCCTGGTTCGACAATAATAACCTCATCACCCGGATCAATCACCGCTCGAAAAGCCAGATCAATCGCCTGACTCGCTCCAACAGTTAATATGATTTGTGATTCAGCTGAATAGCTCAGTGAAAATTGTTCATCTAAGTAAGACGAAATTTCTTCCCTTAGCTCTAGCAGACCTGCATTTGCCGTATAAGCAGTATAGCCGCTTTCAAGTGAAGCGTAGCCCGCTTCACATACATTCCACGGTGTAACAAAATCTGGCTCACCAACACCAAGTGAAATAACATTATCCATTTGGGAAGCAAGATCAAAGAATTTTCGGATACCTGAAGGTTTTAATTGAGAAGCTGTTTTAGAAATATACTGCTGTTGAACTTCCTTCATGGTGACACCACAATCCGCTTATCCTTCTGTTCCGGTTCAAAAATCACACCGTCGTGTTTATATTTTTTAAGTAAGAAATGCGTTGTTGTCGACAAAACTGAATCAAGTGTTGAAAGCTTGTTAGAAACAAAGAAAGCAACTTCCTTCATTGTTTTCCCTTCGATCTGAACAGACAAATCAAACGCTCCTGACATTAAGTACACTGCTTTCACTTCCGGAAAACGATAAATACGCTCAGCAATCTCATCAAAGCCAACATCTCTTTTTGGGGTTACCTTCACATCAATCATGGCTGCAACACCGTCTTTGCCAGAAGTTTTATCCCAATTAATAACGGATGAATAGCTTAAAATAATATCCTGTTCTTCAAGTTTCTTAATGATTTTCTCTACTTCTTCAACTGATAATTCAACCATATCAGCTAAAACATCCATTGGTACACGTGCATTATCCTCTAAAATTTCTAGGATTTCGATTTCTTTTTCATTCACTGTAATGCCCCCTGCTTTCCATCTATTTCATTTACTATATCATTCTTCTACTTTTATTTCATTTTGTTATTTGCACTGAAGGGTATTCCTACACACCTACCACAATTTTCTCGATATCCCCATTTTCCTTTAACCAATCGGTCAATCGTTCGATATCATATGAAAAAATCCGATCGCAGTCTATTTCTCGAACAATGCCTCTTCCTGCTTCATATATTTTTTTCGTTTTTGGTGCAAGCTTCGTGGGATCTCGATAGGTAATTCCTTGCATTGCACAAATCGCTTCAATTGCTAGAATTCTTCTCACATTTGTTGTGATTTGGGCAGCGTGACGAGAACCAATCGTTCCCATACTAACGTGATCCTCCTGATTGGCTGAGGATGGAATAGAATCAACTGAAGCCGGATGGGCAAGGGTTTTGTTTTCTGAGACAAGAGATGCTGCTGCGTATTGCATAATCATTGCGCCTGATTGTAACCCTGGTTTGGGACTTAAGAATGCAGGAAGATCATTCAATTGCGGGTTCACGAGTCGTTCAATACGACGTTCTGCAATACTCCCAAATTCAGCCATCGCAATCGAAAGAAAATCCATTGCTAGGGCAATGGGCTGTCCATGAAAATTCCCTCCAGATAGTACTTTCGCGCCCCCATCAAAAATAAGTGGGTTGTCCGTGGCCGCGTTCATTTCAATTTCAAGTTTTTCTTTTACATAAGCAAGGGCTTGCCAGGAAGCACCATGAACTTGAGGAATACATCTGAGGGAATAAGCATCCTGAACCCTTATCTCTCCTTGCCTCGTTGTTAACTGACTCCCTTTTAATAGCTTCCTTAACCTTCTAGCCACATCCACTTGTTCTGGGTAACCTCTAACCATATGAATGTCCTCATCGAAGGCGTCTGTAATAGCTCTCAAGGCTTCTAATGTAAGAGATGAGATACCATCCGCTTCATAGGCGAGTTTTTCTGCTTCAAGATAAGTGACAGCGCCCATCGCCGTCATTGCCTGTGTGCCATTAATAAGCGCAAGACCTTCCTTAGCGGTTAATTTAATCGGTTCGATTCCTTTCTCTTTCATTGGAACAGTCGCGTTTTCTCGCTTTCCCCGGTAGAATACCTCTCCTTCACCTAATAACGGAAGAACAAGATGAGCTAAAGGGGCCAGGTCACCGCTTGCTCCAAGTGATCCTTGCTGAGGTACAACTGGTAGAATTTCTTCGTTGGCATAAAGCAATAGTCTTTCAATCACTTCACGCCTAATCCCTGAAAATCCTTTCAGTAAAGCATTCGCTCGAAGCAAAAGCATAGCTTTTGATACAAGAGGTGGAAAGGGTTCACCGATACCACATGCATGGGAATAAATAAGGTTCAACTGAAGCTGATCAACATCTGAAGTTTGAATATGGACATCACTTAACTTGCCAAATCCTGTTGTAATACCGTACACTGTCTCCCCGTTTGCAACAATCGTTTCCACTGCTTTTCTGTTTTGATCAACACGCTTTAGACTCTCTTTCGAACAGCTAGCACGCGCACCGTTAAATAAAAGCTTTCTAAGATTATTTAATGATAACTGATAACCATCGAGTAAAATCATTTACTACCACTCCTCTACCATATTATTTAAGTAAAGGTACATAAAAAACTCGTTTTAAAAATCGAATCGATTTTTAAAACGAGTTTTTTTATTCCTATATTGTGTGTAATTGCTCATGAGCCCTTCACACCTTTCCTCAATCAATGATTCCTGATTCTCCAATATTCACTTTAACATCAATCGTTACAGGAACATCAGGATATCGGTCATACCATTTTTTAAAATCAAAATTTCTAGTCTGACTACGAGCATGATCACCGATTGAGAAAGGATCTATCCCTAATTCTTGAAATTTCTTAACCATCTCATCACCATGCGCTTTCACTTTACGTTCAAGCGCTTTTGCAATTTCTTGTTTTGTCTCTTTACTCAACTTATCCCCTGTGTACTCTACAATATTTCCATTTAACTTAATTGATATGTTTACTGAAGGATTGGTATTCCCATTTTTCACCTTATACTTTACTTTTGATTTGATCTTTTGTAGATTGGCATACTCTCCATCTGGAAGTTCTAACTCATATAAACCTGCGCTAAAACTTTTATTAATCAATGCGAACATAAACATTTCGTCCAAGTTCAGTTTTCCAACCATTTTCTCATCTTCAAACAAAGCTAAACCAGTTATTTTTACTTCAGTCTTTTCCTTCTTAAGTATAGGAACGACTGGATCCATCCCATCGCCATAATATTTATAATCAAACAAGTGAATATTATTTTGTGGCATATTTCCATACTCAATCGATTGTTTAATAAGATTCTGTAGAAATGGACCGATTCCCTGTAAATATTGAAACTCATTTTTGATGAGTTCGCCTGCACTCCCTTCTACTACACCAACATAAATAAGACGACCGGCTGCTGGGTCTCTTAGAAAACTATCTAGCACATCTATGATTCCCTCTTCAGCCATATCTTCACTAAATAACAATACCGCCATCTTCCCTATCGAAATGGGCTTAGGTAAACCGCTTAATTGATTGCGAAGTCCTTTACTCGTATATGCCTCAGCTTCAAATGATCTTGTCTCAACTTCTTGATTTGGATCAAACGTTTGGAGAGAGATCGTTCCTTTGATTTTTTCTTCTTCTCCCTTGTCATAGCCAACGATAAATAGGATAGGCACTTCATCAATTATTTCTTCTGCTACACATCCTGTCAGAAGCATACAAAGGAGCATTAAGCTGCAATATTTCATGTTCGCCTTTTCACTCTCCTCCAAATCATGCTGTATAGGAAAATAAATGGAATATAAAAGTAATACACGTAGGTTCCTATTATAGAAGTTATCGTATTAAGATAGTCCACCTGGTCACGATTCGTAACCATCACACATGCTGTAAAAACAAACGCAATCAAAATGAAAACAAAGTACTTTTGTTTTATATGTAACACCTTTTTTCCAACTCGACTTGCTCCCCACATCGTTAAGCATATATTAGGAAAAACAACGAAACACCAGAATGTAATTCCAATATACTCAAACCGCTCTACAAATGGTAACTCTACAACTTTCCACGCAATCAACGTAGACCATATAGACTGCTGAAGTTGCCCCTCACTATAAAATGCAAGCGAAACTACCATAACCATTGTATAAATCAATGTTGTTAATAAAACGCCCATGTGCGCCCATATGCGAGAGCTTTTCGGATTTTTCAAGAATGGATAAGCGAGAAGTAAGATATCTATTCCAACATAGCTTAGCGTCATCTGCCTTGTTCCAAGAGCAAATTCCTGTAATGTATGATCCATAATGGGAAACAAATTGCTAAATGTAGAGAATTTCAGAGGAGCCGTTGCCGTAAATACTAACCAAATTGGGATGATCACTCCAAAGAAACAGATTCCTGCTACCGTTCGAAATCCCCCAGCAAGCACATAATACGTTAACAACAAATACATTCCTACAGGTATCCAAGTGGCTAGTTCAGGAAACATCCAGGCCTGAATGACTTCTATAAACGTACGAAGAATAACAATCGTCCCTAACAGTAAATACATCATTAGTGCAATGTTAAAAAACGATCCAATCCACTTCCCAAACCACTTATTATGAAGGTCAATAATGTCGTAAGAACCATCACTAAGAATTCGATACATCATCCATATGAACACATGAAAAACAACACCCGTAATAATAACGACAATCCAGGCATCATTTCCTGCATAAGCCGCGATATATCTAGGAAAGCCTAGTATCCCAACTCCCACCTGATTACTGTGAATAATAAACATGATCAGGAAGGGAGATATAAGAAGATCATTTCGCTTGCTCTGTTCCATGCAACTCACCCTCTACTGCTCATCGAAATCCAGATGATGCTTTTGGCGTTTTTTCTTATCCTCAAATCGTTTCGTCTGTTTCCCTCGAAAAAATTGAAATCTGTTTTTTTGCATGACATAAGGTAAACGAAAGAAAGAATCGTACCAATCTTTTACCCTCGGAGGATAAAGCGGTGCGAGATATGGGTTTCCAAATGACGTTAACCTGATCATATGCGTTAGAATAAATAGTCCAAACAGCGCTACACCGATTAAGCCAAGAAATTGTGCGAACACAATTAAAGGATAGCGTAAAAAACGAATCGTATTAGTCATGCGATATACTGGTGTTGTAAAAGAAGCAAGAGCTGATAAGGCAACCAAAATCAACAGAATATTACTAGTTAATGAAGCCTCAACGGCAGCCGTTCCAATTACAATACCTCCTACAATACCGAGTGTTTGCCCAACCTTCGTCGGCATCCTTGCCCCCGCCTCTCGTAACAAATCGATTGTCACTTCAAGAAAAAACACTTCAATGACAGGAGAGAAAGGGATGTCACTCCTTGATGAAATTAACGTTGCTAATAACTTAGAAGGAAATAATTCATAATGATACGTTAAAACTGCAACGTACAAAGGAGTAGCGATAATCGACGCTAGAATGGCAATCATACGGACGACACGAAAAAAGGAAGCAATATTCCATCCAAGATAGTAATCTTCAAAGGAAACTAACAATTGACCAAAATTGATGGGGCCAATTAAAGCATTAGAAGAGCCTTCTGTTAAGATTGCAAATGCACCAAAATTCATATGTCCTGTAATACGATCCGTTCGTTCCGTATCAATCATTTGCGGAAAAACAGACAGAGAATTGTCTTCTAACATCTGACCAATAAAAGAAGAATCGGAAATGATGTCAAAATCAAGATCTTCGAGACGCTGCATAACCGTATTAATATTCTGTTCACTAGCCACACCCTCAATAAAGGCAACGACAACTTTCGTTTTACTTATCGTTCCAACGGTAATCTCTTTCATTCTCAATCTTGGATGCGGGATTCTTCTACGAATTAAATTCATATTTGTATGAAGATCTTCGACTAGACCTTCTTTCGGTCCCATCACACTAAATTCAATTTCAGGAGCAGATAAATCTCTTGATTTGCGAAGACTAATGTTTACAAGGAGAACCTTTTGACCTCGTGAAAGTTGGATGGCAAGATAACCTTCTAACAACCGTTCTTGGATGACTGATAGCTCTGATGAAATCTCAATATTCTCGATTGGAAGAATGCCTTTTAAGTCTTCAAGTGATTTTGACTTACATTCTTTAATCACTGGCAATATGTCACGGTGTAGCTGTTCAGAATCAACAAGCGACGCAAAATAGATTAACCGATAAGGCTGATCGCTCGCTTTATTTTCATATGCCACAAAATCGATCGATTGTTTAAGGTCTTTTATCATTTTCTCTAACGTAGATGGCTTTTCAGAAGCGCCTTTCTTAAACCATTTCACATGAATCAGCTCCGCACTTAGCATTCTCTTCCAATTAGCATGCGCATTTCTTGTCCTCTTATCCATCAAAAAAAGATCAGGCGCATATATAGCACCAGACCTTTTTATCACGTTCTTTCTTTATAAACACTTAGCACCTTTTGGCGCTGTACTTTATGATCCACCGTTGGAAGTGGGTAATCTTTCCCAATGACACAGTTATTTTCCTTTTGCTCTTCTTCAGTCATTTTTGATGGTTGATGGATATACTTCTTAGGCACATCTTTTAACTCTTCAACGTACTTCTTAATATAAACACCGTCCGGATCAAATCGTTCTGCCTGAGTCGTCGGATTAAAGATACGGAAATAAGGGACAGCATCTGTACCAGTTGAAGATGCCCACTGCCACCCTCCAGTATTGGAAGACTCATCATAATCAATCAGCTTTTCCTCAAAGTAACGCTCACCAAGTCTCCAATCGATAAGGTAATCTTTTGTAAGAAATGAAGCTGTAATCATACGAAGTCGATTATGCATCCAGCCTTCCTGATTTAGTTGCCTCATTCCAGCATCAACGATTGGAAAGCCGGTTTTACCCTCTTTCCACTTCTGCAATTTTTCTTCATCGTCATTCCACGGAATGCCTCGATATTTGGACTGAAATTCACGTTCTCGAAATTCAGGAAACTCCGAATGAACCATTCCATAAAAATCACGCCAGGAAAGTTCCTGAATAAACGTTTCTGCCCCTTTATGATCATATTCCGCTACCATATGAAAAAGGGTACGGACAGAGAGAGCACCTGTTTTTAAATACGGTGATAACTTACTTGTCCCCACAAGTGAAGGAACATCTCGATGATTGTCATAATCCTTGATTCTTTCCTTTACAAAACGCTTCGCCCGTTGAGTTGCACTCTTTTCACCAATCGCTTGCCAATTTGCTTCACACTTATTTAAAATGTTTGCAAATTCGGCTTCAGATTCAGGGTCAAGTGTAAGATCTAACGAATGAGCATACTTCTTAATCTTCTTAAAATCATTCTGAATGACTGGTGGCTTTCTTAGCGTGCGCCATTGCTTATAATAGGGCGTAAATATCTTATACATCGTATCATCATGTTTCCTAACTTCTTTGGAACCATGAAGGTAGTAATCTTTATAAGAAAATACTTTAATACCCTTCTCTTTCAGCAAGTCACTCACTTCACTATCGCGCCTCGCTCCATATCCTGCTTCATCTTCATTAAAGAAAATGGCCGTTACCTTTAAACGAGCCGTTACCTTATCAAATACGTCTTTTGGAGTGCCATAGCTAATTTGAAAGGGAAGTTTCTCATTTTTACAGCGTTCTTGAAATTCAGCCACCGTCTGAAAGAAATAATCGTGGTGGAGATTGATTGTATTCGTAAAATGGGGATCAAGCTGGAAAAGCCCTACCCAGTTAGCATCATTTTCTTCACAATAGGCGATAGCCTTTTCAAGAGCAGTTTGGTCGTTGAAACGAAAATCCCGTCTAAACCAAACGATAACGATTTCACTCATCACATTCACCTCTACCATCATTTTAGTTCGAAGAAGAGATGGTTTACAGTTTGAATGTGCTATAGATACGAACTAACGATACTGTAGCTACTAAATAAGTGATCTACCTATAAGACAAATGAATAATTTGTTCGAATCTCTTAAAAGCTATATGTAACACTTTAATTATTAACAAAATAATTCCGCGAACGTGAATAAAAAACATACAAAAAAGCGAGAAACCATTTGGTCTCTCGCTTTTCTTCATTGCCCAGCGACGTCCTACTCTTGCAGGGGGAGATCCCCCAACTACCATCGGCGCTGAAGAGCTTAACTTCCGTGTTCGGCAT